>JAHDQE010000127.1 GCA_018433975.1 Ornatilinea sp.
GGTACCTATGAACCGAAAACTACAATTTATTTCTATTTTTATGCTGGCTGCGCTTTTATTGAGCAGCTGCAGCGCACTCGCTCCCACTGCTGTTGCGCCAGCCGCGACCAGTGAGGAAAGCCAGAGTGTCCCCACCCAACCTATTGAACCTATTGAAAATACCGCTGCACCACAAGAAGCCACTCAGGAAAGCCCGGCTCCTGTCACCCCGGCGTCTTCTGATATCCTTTCATCTCTGGAAAACGCTTACGGAGAAATCTACAATACTGTTATCCCCTCCGTGGTGAATGTAAATGTTGTACTGACCGTTTCCGAGCCAACCTTCCAAATTCCGGATCTCCCCTTCCTGCCCAGCCAACCTTTTGGCCAGCAAGAACAGCCTCAAGAACGCAAAAGTGCTGCGCTTGGCTCCGGTTTTATCTGGGATACCGAAGGTCATATTGTCACCAACAACCATGTTGTTGAAGGCGCGGACAGCATCACAGTGACTTTCTATGATGGCTCAAGCACTAAAGCAGAAGTCGTGGGAACCGACCCGGACAGTGACCTGGCTGTTATTAAAGTTGACGTTCCCAGCGAAAAGCTCCAACCGATCCAGGTAGCCGATTCTACCCAGGTGAGTGTAGGTGACGTCGCCATTGCAATCGGGAACCCCTTTGGGTTGGCAGGCACCATGACCACCGGTATCGTCAGTGCGTTGGGCAGAAGTCTGGATACCGCAACAAGCAGTACCGACGGCAGCACCTACACCATCCCGGATGTAATTCAGACCGATGCGGCTATCAACCCCGGTAATTCAGGCGGTGTGTTGGTCAATAAAGACGGTTCTCTGATTGGTGTAACTGCGGCAATCCAATCCACCGCAGGATCAAACGCCGGGATCGGCTTTGTTATCCCCTCTGTGATCGTCCAGAATGTGGTGCCCGTACTGATTAAAGACGGCGTCTACCAGCATCCTCGAATTGGTTTCAGCGGAACAACCCTGACCTCTCAACTGGCTCAGGCCATGGATCTCAGTTCCGACCAACACGGTGCCCTGGTCATTGATATCACCCCGGGCAGCCCCGCTGAAGAAGCCGGCCTGCAGGGCAGTGATCGCCAGGTAACAATTGATGACGTTGAATTTCGTGTGGGCGGAGATGTGATTACTCGTATTGGCGACCAACCGGTCAACGACTTTGAGGACATCGTTGCATACCTCGCACGCTATACCGAAGTCGGCCAGACAATCCAGCTTACTGTGCTGCGTGATGGCAGTGAAAAGACTCTGGACGTAACGCTTGCGGCTCGCGAACAGGCAACACCTACCGCAGAACCTCCGCAAGTTGACCAGGCCAGCACAGCATGGTTAGGAATACTGGGTGCCTCAATGAATGCCGACATCGCCGAAGCAATGGGTCTGGAGCAAACCCAGACGGGCGTTTTGGTCCAACAGGTAGTACAGGGCAGCCCGGCTGATAAAGCCAAGTTGAACGGCTCGTACAAATCTGCAACCATCAACGGCCAGGAGATTATGGTGGGTGGTGATATCATCACCGCCCTGAACGGAGAAAGTGTAGAGGATATGGCTGCTCTGAAAGCTGCTCTGGCACCCTTAAAGGCCGGAGATGAAATTGAACTATCCCTCCTCCGGAATGGGGAAACAGCCAGTGTCACCGTTACACTCGAAAATATGCCAAACTAGAAATTTCAAGTAACCCGGCATAGATAAAACGCATTCGAATCCGCCCTGTGAATATTCACAAGGCGGATTTAAATTTCGGATGCTGTTCCATTCAGGAACCGAAAAAACACAAATTCCTCCCTTTAGTCTCTTCTCAAAACCAGATACAACACATATACAATCCAATATCGGCAGATTTATAATCCTTTACATACGCAATTACAAAAACAAATAAAGAACATCTGCGGAACATCAACAGGGAAAACGGATGAACAACGATTTAAAGAAAAAACTGGCACTGGTCTTCGGATATGTTTTTGTGGACCTGTTGGGATACAGCCTGATACTCCCCCTCCTGCCGTATTATGCAGACACTTTCGGCGCATCCATCACATTGGTAGGCCTTTTAGGGACCTCCAATGCCCTGGCACAACTCATCGCCGCGCCCGTCATCGGTCGGCTTTCAGATCGTTATGGAAGACGTCCGCTTCTCATCTTTTCCATTGCCGGAACGGTCTTCAGTTTTTTACTGCTGGGATTCGCCAAATCGCTGACCATGTTGTTTATCAGCCGGATCATGGACGGTTTGCTGGGTGGGAATATCGCTCTGGCAAGAGCCTATATTACCGATGTCACAGACGAGAAAACCCGTTCCCGTGGATTGGGAATGATTGGTGCGGCATTTGGGATGGGGTTCATCATCGGACCCGCAATGGGCGGCTTTCTGAGCCAGTTTGGTTTAAACATCCCTGCTTTTGTGGCGGCCGGATTATCTTTGCTTAACCTGATTCTGGTGATTATTCTTTTACCGGAATCTTTACCTGAGGACATCCGGCAAAAAATGCGGAACAGCCCACATACCCGGCCCACGTTGAAGAAACTAAGAGAAGAATTGAGCCGACCCTGTGTTGGTAATTTGTTGTATATCGGTCTGTTCTACAGTTTAGCGTTCACGCTTTTTGAGGCAAACTTCGCCTTATTCACCAAGCTGCGGCTCAACCTTTCCGCTCAGAACACCAGTTTTGTTCTGACATACGTTGGCTTGCTTTCCGTGCTCGTACAGGGCTTCGCCATAGGCTTTTTAACAGATCGCTTCAAAGAACGGACGTTAATCCTGACCGGTGCAATTGTCATGACCGCAGCTTTAATTGCCTGGGGCTTTTCACCCAATGTACCCTACCTGCTGGTCGTTTTGGCACCACTCTCACTCTCGGCAGGTGTTTTCAGTGTCGTCCTGAACAGCCAATTGACAAAATCGGTATATAAAGAAGATGTGGGCGGCACGCTTGGGCTCTCCGCTTCTCTCCAGACCATCGCACGAGTCATCATGCCGGGGCTCGGCGGGCTGCTGCTGGATTCCGTTGGTTCCTGGTCATTGGGTATCGTTGGCGGCGCAATCATGGTGGGAACGGTCGTCCTGATCTACTTTTCCCTGATGAGACAGCCGGAACAGCACGGCCCTTGCTGCCGCTGCGACGAAGAAGATTCGGGGGCCGCGCCACAGACCGTCTAGGTTTATTGGATTGTTTTGAAGGTATATTTGAAAAAAGAACGGTATAGGATCCGTTCTTTTTTTATTTTAAAAATGTCTTAACCCAAACAATGTTGGCGTAGGTGTGACCGGCGGGCCGGGTGTCTGCTTGAGCGGCCCCGTCAGTAATTCAATAACCGTGAGAAGGATCGGCAAAATGAATATCAGAAGCAGGAACAAAGCCCGCAGCCTGACAACAAATACGGACTCCGTCAGGAGTTCTTCTTCCCCTTCTTCCGGAACAATTCCATCATCAGATTCTTTCATCCGCATTGATCCATTTTTCGTACCTTTAACAGGCTTTATCCAAAAAAATCCGTAAAATCCGGGAAACGAATCTATTTTAACACGTTGGAATCCCCAAAAGTTCTTCCGAATAAGCTCTTCTCAAACGAATAGACTGGATAAGGCAATTTTTTGGAACTTTATGGATAGGACTGGCGTCATGAGATTACATTGTGGAGGAAAAAATAAGGAGAGAAACCCATGAACCCCCCAAAACGCAGCCGAATTTTGTTAATCGCTCTGGTGCTGGTACTGTTGGCAGGACTGGTCACCGCCACGATTTATTATGGCGACCTGCCCAACCGGATTTCACAACACGAAACGATCGTTCTCGGACAAAACCAGCTCGTTCCCGGCAGCCAGGCCGCCTTCCGGGTTGTCGTCCGCGACTCAAAGGATGCCAGTCCTTTATCCAATGCCGCGATCAAAGCCCTGCTGAAACCGGCGGATGGCGAAAACGCCATGGAGGTATTCTCCGGGGAAACGGACGAAAAAGGGACCGCCGATATCCGCTTCGCCGTCCCTGAAGATGTCGACCCCGACCAGACGCTTATTATCCGGACCACCTCTGCGCTGGGCTCGGATGAAATTGAACGCGAGATCACCCTCAAACGGGATTATCGCCTTCTGGTCACCACAGACAAACCCATTTACCAACCCGGTCAGACCATCCATATCCGGGCGTTGGCGCTCAGCACATTCGACCTGTCCCCGGCTTCCGGGCAAAAACTCGAGTTTGAAATTGCCGACGGAAAAGGCAACAAAGTACTGCGCAAAAAACTCACCACTTCCGAATACGGGGTAGCGTTCACCGATTTCCAGCTCGCCGGTGAGGTCAACGCCGGACCTTACAAGATCACCGCGACACTGGATACCACTTCATCCGAGAAGACCGTCACGGTAGAGCACTACGTTCTGCCCAAATTCAAAGTTTCTTTAAGTACCGACCGGACTTTCTACCAGCCCGGTACGTCCGCTTCCGGAGAGCTGAACGTCAATTATTTATTTGGTAAGCCCGTTGCCGGAGGGAAAGTTCTGATCGAAGGTTACACCTTTGATGTGGAGCGCGTCCCCGTATTCAACATCGAGGGCACAACCGATCAGGATGGGTATTTCCAATTTGATTTTGAGCTGCCGCAGTATATTGCCGGTACGGATCTGGAGGGCGGCCTGGGACAGTTTTATTTGCAGGCCACCGTTACCGACCTTACAGAACACAATGAGGTTGCCAACCTCTCTCTGCCGGTTTCGGAGACTCCCATTATCATCGAAGCGATTCCGGAAGGCGGGGAGTTCCGCGCAGGGGTTGAGAACCTCCTCTACGTCCTCACTTCCTATCCCGATGGAAGCCCTGTCCAGACCGACCTGACCCTTGATTTCTATTCATCAGGCCAGACCCTTCAGGTTCAAACCGGGGAATTCGGCGTCGCCGAGATCCGGTATACACCCCAGGACTCCTATCAGGAATTCCAGGTTTCCGCCCGGGATCACACCGGAGCGGCCGGTTCCCGCCAGTTTTATTTTGAAGGACGCTGGTCCGAAGAGACCGTCCTCCTTCGACCGGACAGCCCGATCTATCGGGTCGGGGATACCATGAACCTGACCATTCTAACCTCACAATCCACCGGAACAGCCTATCTGGATATCATCCGCGAAGGCCAGACCATCAGCACCCGGGCGGTAGACATCGAAAATGGACAGGCAAAAATTGCCGTAGACCTCACACCGGATTTGTTCGGCACCTTGGAACTGCACGCCTATAAGATTCTGCGCTCCGGGGATATTGAACGGGACACCCGGTTGGTAGTTGTAGATAATGCCGCCGGTCTTTCTCTGACCCTGACACCCAATCAGGAAACCTACCTGCCCGGGCAGGATGCCAGTGTGAACATTGGCGTAACGGATCCCAGCGGAGACGGGGTGCAAGCTGCGTTGGGAATTGCCATCGTCGACGAGTCCGTTTTCGCGCTGGCCGAGCAGGACCCCGGATTTGCCAAGTTGTATTTCATGCTGGAGCAGGAGCTTTTGCAGCCCAAATACGAACTCCACGGCTTTTCTGTCCCGGATCTGGTCCAGGGACTCCCTGTGAACAATATTGAATTGGTATCGGCTGTTGAAGAAGCCGCACAGGCTTCTTTGGCTGCTGCCGCGCCGCAATCTTCCGGCTTCAGTCTTCAGGCCAATTCACACCAGGACGCGATCAACCGGGCGGAAAATATCCGGACGGAATATTTCAGTCTGCTTTCCAAAATCCTCTACGCCTTCTTGCTGGGAATTCCTTTAGCAGGTGTCCTGATCAGCGGTACGGCCGTTCGCCGGGAGAACCATCTGGGGCGAAGCATCCTGGCTGTGATCGCAGGACTGTTGGCCCTGTATCTGCTCCTGCTCGTCTGGCCGCACCCCTGGGCCAGCGGACCCCTCGATAAGCTCGGGGAATTCTTTGACTGGTTGGGATACGGTGGAGAAGGGTTTGTCATCAGTCTGTTTCTGGCCGGGTTCATCAGTTTCATTATACTGATCGTAGTAGCCGCCCGGAAAAAGGATAGACGCCTGGGGTGGCTGCTTTTCCTCTCCCCCATTTACATTGGACTGATCATCCTGACCTTGCTGGCCGTGGACCTCGGCCAGTCTTCTCCCAAAGAGCTGTTTCTGATCATCGGGATGATAGCTTTCATCCTGTTACCCGGAGCATATTTCCTCCGGGCGGCCGGATTTGCCTGGGAACGGCGCGGTGGAACAGCAACCGCCGCTCTACTTGCCGGGTTTTTCATTCTGATGGGAACCGTTCCGGCTGTCGCATTGGTTTCATACCGTTCGCCGGTAGCCAATCAGGCATTGCGGGGCGGAGATAGGATGGTGATGGAAGAAATGGCATTTGATGAAGCCCTGCCTATGGAGGCTCCGGCAATGGACATGGGAAAAGCTGCCGGTGAGACCAACACCGTCGCAGGGGCAGGGTCTTCCGTCACTTCTGCCGGCAGTGAGCCGCCCCGTCTGCGCCAGTACTTCCCCGAGACCATGTTATGGCTCCCGGACGCTGTAACCGATTCAACCGGAAACCTGACCGTTGAGTTCCCGGTTGCCGACAGCATCACCACCTGGCGCATGACCGCACTGGCCTCCAGCCAGGACGGCCAGCTCGGCAGTGCCACCGCCCCCCTGCGCGTCTTCCAGGATTTCTTCGTCGACCTGGACCTGCCGGTTTCGCTGACGGTTGGGGACGAGATTTCCATCCCCGTTGGAGTTTACAACTATCTAGCCGAAGAACAAACCGTCCGCCTGGAAATCGAGGAAGCGGATTGGTTTGAACTGCTGGATGAAAGCGTGAAAGAGATTTCTATCGCATCCAATGACATCACCGTGGTTTATTTCCGGATCAAAGCCAAAGACTTTGGCACCCAACCGGTCAAGGTCACTGCCTGGGGCTCGAAAATGTCCGATGCGATCCGGAAGGAAGTGCGCGTCTACCCGGATGGCAAGCAAATCAACTTCTCCAGTTCGGACCGCATTGACGCGGAAAATCCTGTGCTTCAAACCGCCTCTATTCCCTCCGAAGCCATCGCGGGAACCCAAAAGCTGTCTGTGAAGATCTACCCCGGAGTGATTAGCCAGATTGTCGAAGGGCTCGATAGTCTGCTGCGCATGCCCTACGGGTGTTTTGAACAGACTTCCTCAACCACCTACCCGAACATCCTGGTTCTGGATTACCTGAAAACCACCGATCAGGCCTCGCCGGAAGTGCAGTTCAAGGCGGAGGAATATATCAACCTTGGCTACCAGCGTCTGGTCACCTTTGAAGTTGGCTCCAGCGGAGGGTTTTCCCTGTTTGGAGAAGCCCCGGCAGACCCCATGCTGACCGCTTATGGTTTGCAGGAATTCAATGACATGAGCCGGGTGTTGGATGTGGATCCGGCCATCATGGAGCGGGCCGCGGACTGGCTGATCAATCAACAAAACGCCGATGGCTCCTGGCAGGGAGTTGAAGGCTTCCACGAAAGTGGGCTGACCGGACAGGTGGAAAAGCTGCCCGTCACCGCCTACGTGGTGTGGGGCCTTGCCGACGCCGGATTCGCCGCAGATAATGCTGCTCAGCGTGGAACCGCCTACCTGCGTGAAGTCCAGAGTCAGGCTTCCGACCCTTACACCCTTGCCCTGGTCGCGAATGCGCTTGTCGCGGAGGATAAAGCCCTCGAAGGCAATATCTCATCCGCCACCCAGGCCGTCCTTGACCGGCTGGCAGAAATGGCCAAACTGGATAAAAACAGCGCCTATTGGGTCACCACAGGCGAGACCGTTATGGGAAGTTACGGCAACTCGGGCGCGCTGGAAACCACTGCCTTGTCCGCCCTGGCTTTCCTGCGCTCCGGTACCCATCCTGAACTGGCAAACGCCGCTCTGACTTACCTGATCCAGAGTAAAGATTCCTTTGGGACCTGGGAGACCACACAGGCCACCGTGATGGCACTCAAAGCATTCCTGGAAAGCGTTCGCGTCAGCGCCGACGATATTAACGCCGCGGTCACTATTTCACTCAATGACGGGCAGACCAAAACCTTTAACCTGGCACCGGAGAATTTCGACGTGGTTCAGGTGATCACTTTTGAAGACATTCCCCTTGGAGCGGAAAACAATATTGCCATCCGCGTGGCCGGAAAAGGCAAGCTGATGTACCAGATCACCGGCAGTTACTATCTGCCCTGGGAAAAACTTTCCCTCTACCCTGAACTATCGATGGGGGAAGACCTGGTCGCGATTCAAGTGAACTATGACCGGATGGAACTTGCAGTGAATGATACTGTGACAGTCTCGGTCAGCGCAGTGCTCAATCAGCCGGGCAACGCCGAATCGGCCATCATCGACCTCGGGGTTCCGCCCGGATTCACCCCCGAGACCGCGGATCTTTCCGCGTTGATCTCCCGCTATCAGGACTACCCGGAAGATTACGAATTCCCGACCATCGAGCGCTTTGAACTGACCGGTCGCCAGATTATCCTCTATGTCAGCAACCTGAGCGATCAGGCCCCGCTGGAATTCAGCTACCGCCTGCGGGCCGAGTTCCCCCTCAGGGCGCAGACCCCGGCCAGCACCGCTTACGATTACTATAACCCCTCACAGACCAGCGAATCGCTGCCGCAAACCTTGGTGGTGACGGAATAGATCTAAAATTATCATCTTATTGAGTACCTAAAAAAGCACTTCCGGAGCCTGTACAACTCCGGGAGTGCTTTAAGTTTCTTACCATAAACCTCGATACGAATTATCCATCTTCATCACAATGGGTTATCATTGCTGCATGACGGTCCACCTTCACGCCCATTCTTATTTCTCTCTTCTGGAAGGGCTGGCTTCCCCTGCTGCGCTGGTTAACACCGCGGCCCAATACAACATGCCCGCTCTCGCGCTGACGGATCACCTGTGCCTCTCCGGTGCGGTTGAATTCTATCTCGCCTGCCAGAAAGCAGGGATAAAACCGCTCCTCGGACTCGAGATCGACTTGCAAATGCCCTCAAGCTATGCCATCGATAATGGATCGGTTCAAAATGGACGGCTGGTGCTGCTCGCGACAAACCTGGAAGGTTGGACAAATCTCTCACGGTTAAGCAGTGCGCTGCTCACCGATACCGGCTCCAAAACGCTTCACCTCTGTCCTGTTGAACGGCTGGCTCAGCATACGGAAAACCTCCTTTGCTTGACCGGAGGAGTCAAAGGGTTGCCGCACCAGCTTCTCAAGAAAGGCCAGACAAGGGAGGCTGCCTCGCTGCTGGTCCGGCTAAAAGAATTTTTTCCAAATAGACTGTATGTGGAACTCCAAAAAGCGGCCCCTGAAGATGAACGGCTCCTCATCAAACTGGAAGAGATGGCCCGCGAGCACCTCCTCCCGGTGGTTGCCACACACAGCATCGCTTACCTCGAACCCGGGGAAGCCGCTCTGCAGCGTACCCTGACCGCGATCCGCCTTAATACCCGCATTAACGAAATACCGGTGGACGCAGCAGCGCTCCCCGGTGCGCATTTTATCTCCCCGGAGGACCTTGCCGTTCAGTTCAAAAGCCATCCGGAAGCACTGGCAAACATCTCCGAAATTGTCGAGCGCTGCAATTTAGATTTCCCGCTGCTCAAACCACACTTTCCGCGGGTGCCTTTACCTCAGGGAATCACGGCCCTGGAACTGCTTCGCCAAAAAGCTTTTGCCGGCGCTGTCCGCCGTTATGGGAAGGTTACCCCTGAAATCACCGCCCGATTAAAACACGAACTGAAGATCATCGGAGAGCGGGGTTACGAAACCATTTTCCTGATTGTAGAGGATGTAATGGATTACGCCCGCCGGAGTGGTGTGCCGACCTCGTCGAGAGGATCGGCCGCTTCTTCGCTGGTTGCTCATTGTCTCGGCATTACCACACCGGACCCGCTTTACCATAATTTATATTTTGAACGCTTCCTTAACCCTGCCCGTTCCACCCCGCCGGATATTGATACCGATATCGATTCACAGGGCCGCGATGCCGTGATCCGGCACGTTTTCGATACCTATGGTGAAGATCACGTGGCGATGGTGGGCACAATCAACCGTTTCCAGCCGCGTTCGGCTCTGGGAGAAGCCGCTAAAGCACACGGCCTGTCACCGGCGGACGTCAAAAAACTGACCCGTTTGCTGCCGCACCACTATTATCATCTGCTGGCCCGGCGTTCTGATCCCAATCAGAATCCATTCGACAAACTGGTTCAGCAATATCTCAACCCGATGTACCGCGCCATCTTTAGCCAGGCCCAAAATCTGATCGGTATTCCGCGCCATCTCTCCGTTCATGCCGGAGGTCTGGTGGTCTCCCCCGGCCCCATGACGGATCTGGTACCTGTACAGCGCTCCGGGACCAAGGAAATTATCATCACCCAGTTTGACCTGAACTCGGTAGAGCAAATGGGGCTGGTCAAAATAGACCTGTTAGGAATTCGCGGGTTGTCCGTCCTGGGAGAAGTAGCTAGGGCCATCCACTCCTGGCGGCAGAAAGACTTCGCCTACGCGCTGGATGTCCTGGAAGCAATCCCCGAAGAAGACCCTGAAACGGCTGAAATTGTCGAATCCGCCCGTACTATCGGCTGCTTTCAAATCGAAAGTCCGGGCATGCGCGGCACGCTGCGCAGCATCCACGCGCATTCCGTAGAGGACATCATCCGTGCGCTGGCACTGTACCGTCCGGGGCCGCTCAAAGGCGGGCTTCACGATGCTTATATCCGGCGACACCTTGGGCAAGAGCCCGTCGCCCACATTCACCCGGCCCTGAAACCTGTTCTCGATGAGACTTACGGGGTGATCTTATATCAGGAACAGGTCCTCCGCATTGCCAATGAAATTGCCGGGCTCTCTTTGCCCGAGGCGGAACTGCTGCGCCGTGCCATGAGCCATTTTGACCCGGGTGAAAAGATGAAAACCCTGCAGCAGCACTTCATGGAAGGTGCCGAAAAAAAGAACCGAATTCCCCCGGAGATCTCGGAACAAATCTGGGAAATGATGGCAGCTTTTGCCGGGTACGGATTTCCCAAAGCGCACGCGGCCTCTTATGGTTTAATCGCCTGGCGGGCTGCCTGGTGCAAGGCCCATTTTCCGGCGGAGTTCATGGCCGCAGTGTTGGCCAATTGGGGCGGATATTACAGCCAGCGGGTTTACCTCAACGAAGCGCGTCGAATAGGGCTAACCGTAAAGCCGCCCCACATCAACCATTCTACACACGAGTTCAGAGTGGTTTACCCAAAAGGGGAGGCCGTGCTGTATATGGGATTGGATCAAGTGCGTGACCTCACGCGCCGCACTCAGCAGCGCGCAATTCACCTGCGGCCTTTTCACTCGCTGGAGGAATTTCTTTCGGGAGTGAATCCCCGCCAAAAAGAATTGGAAAACCTGATTCAGGTGGGCGCGCTGGATGGTCTGGGGACAATTCCCGGCCTGCTGCGAAAATTTGAACATACCCGCCGTTACCCCGGACAGTTATCCCTGTTTGAAACCAGCCCGGAGTACAACCAGCAGCCCGATTGGTCCCTTAGTGAGCGGGTTGAAGCTCAGGAACGCATTTTAGGAATCGGTGTGGATGCGCATCCTCTGGAACGGTTCGCCGGAAGACTCGCTGCGGAAGACGTCATCACCTCTTTGGACGCCCTCCTCCGGATCGGAGAGCGCGTCCGTGTAGCAGGCATCCGCCAGACCGGCCGCCACAACCGCACATCCAAAGGGCAGATGATGGCTTTTCTCACGCTGGAAGATCTCGAAGGGGTCTTAAACGTGATCGTATTCCCTAAAATCTACCAGCTTTTCCGTGCAGAACTGGCCGGCTCCGCGCCCCTCCTGATTGAAGGAGTGATGGAGCAGGATCCTAACCGCGAGGAGCCTGCCCTGCATGCCGAGAAAATCTGGCGGCTTGAGTAAGTAAACTTTTTATCCTCCGGTTCTGCTTCTAAAACAGTTTGCTCTCTTGCGGTGCCGTATAACTCAGAAGCCTCTCAAAAAGTTTCTGAGGAGATTCCTCCACCATGATCATTTTGCGGTGGGATTCCTTGATGAATCTCTCCTGGACGGCATGGTCCAGAAACTCCACCAACCGGTCAAAATATCCTGCCACATTCAAAATGCCGCAGGGCTTTTGATGAAGACCGATCTGGGCCCAGGTAAGCACCTCAAACAATTCCTCAAATGTCCCCAGGCCGCCGGGCAGTGCGACAAAGCCATCGGAAAGTTCCGCCATCAGTGCTTTCCGTTCATGCATGGTGTTGACAACCTTCAGGGTGGTTAATCCCTGATGAATGACCCCCATTTCCACAAACATGTTCGGCGTGATCCCGATCACCTCGCCACCCCGGGAAAGAGCCCCATCCGCCACGGCTCCCATCATTCCAACCGATCCACCGCCGTATACCACCCCGACCCCTTGCTCCGCCAGCAGCGAGCCGAACTCTTCGGCCATCTGAAGATACGCTGAATTTCCTCCGCCGTTTGAACCACAATAAACACAGATCCGTTTCATTGAAACGCTGCCTCCCAAAACGATTTTGTTTACGTAAATTATGACACAAAAAACTTCCATCAGAGCTTTTCAAAGCATAAAATATAACCTGTTTTCAATGAAAAGTTCTTTAAATTTCGTTTTTAGTCCTCATCCAACAGATCAAAAGGTATAATCCTCATATCGAAAATATCGAGAGGAATCCATCCAATGACAAAACCTACTTTTTTAGAAAAACTCCAGGCGGGAACCATTATGGTCTCCGACGGCGCGACCGGAACCAACCTCCAGGCCCGCGGACTGGCAAAGGGCATGTCCGCAGAAAACTGGGTGCTGGATAATCCCGAGCAAATCGTCAAACTCCACAAAGATTTCATTAAAGCCGGATCGGATATTATCCTGACCTGCACTTTTGGAGGGACCGAAATCCGGCTGGCCCACAGCGATCTGGCAGACCGGGCGGAAGAAATCAACACCCGCGCCGTTGAACTGGCGAGGCAGGCAGCTCAGGGAACGGATGTCTTTGTCGCCGGGTCCATAGGCCCAACCGGACAAATGCTGAAACCTCTGGGACCATTGGAAGAACAGGATGCAGTGAACGCCTATGCCAATCAGGCTCGTTTTCTCACTCAGGCCGGTGTGGACTTTCTGGTCATCGAAACCCAGTTTGATCTTGCAGAAGCAGCAGCCGCCCTCAAAGGCGCCCGTTCCGTTTCTCCCCTTCCCATTGTCCTCTCTTTCAGCTACGACCGCGGCACCCGCACCATGATGGGTGTGCGTCCCTCGCAGGTCGCCCAGCAGTTCTCCACTGCGGGTGTGGTCGCGCTGGGAATCAACTGCGGGCGCGCACTGGATGAGAATCTGGAAGCGCTGAAGCAGCTACGCGAAGCCACCACCCTGCCGATCTGGTTCAAGCCGAATGCCGGATTGCCAAAGCTCGATGCGGACGGGAATCCCACCTATGAGATCACCCCGGATATCATGGGAAGTCATGTTGCAGATTGGCTTGAAAACGGCGCTCAGGTTGTGGGCGGCTGCTGTGGAAATTCTCCTGAACATCTGCAGGCAATTGCCCGGGCTGCAAAAGCATAACCGTACCGCATCCTGCTGAGTGAGATAATGACTTTTGACACACAACCATCAAGGGGCCCAAAATCGATCCGCATCGATTTTGAGCCCCTTGGACGCCGCGTAACCGTACCGCAGGGCGATTCAATCCTCAAGGCTGCACAGCTGGCCGGGATCGATCTGGTTGCCATTTGCGGTGGGATTGGCGTTTGCGGAGCCTGCCGCGTTCGTTTGATAGAAGGCCGGCTTTCTCCGCTAACCGGCGCGGAAAGAAAAGCACTGGGTTCTAATCTGCTTGCGGAAGGGTTCCGCCTGGCCTGTAAAGCGCACCCTCTCACGGATGTCCGCATCGAAATTCCCCCGGAATCTCTGAATCTGACCCAAAAACTTCAACTGGAAGGGATCGAATCCACTTTTGACCTGGCTCCGGCAGTGATCCCTGTTGACATACAACTCTCACCGCCTGAACTCACCGATTTGCGCGCCGATTTGACCCGTGTCAGCCAACGCCTGGATGGATTGGGGTACCCGCCCCTATCTGCCGGTGTGGAGATGCTGGCAATGCTCTCCAATCGTCTCCGGGATTGGAATTGGACTGCGCGGATCGCCATCATCCCCGGACGGGAGACCTCTGAGCTGGTCGGTATACTGCCTTTTTCTCAACCGCTGTTGGGGCTGGCTGCCGACCTCGGTTCCACCAAACTCGCCTTTTATCTGGTTAATCTTGAAAACGGAGCCATCCTGACCCAGACCGGGCGAATGAATCCCCAGATCGCATACGGTGAGGATGTCGTCAGCCGGATCGCCTTTGCCAACCAGGGCGTAGAAAGTAAGAAGAAACTTCAAACCCGGCTGATCGAGACTGTCAACCAGGTGGCGGCAAAGCTTTGCAAAGAAGTCAATGTGAACCCGGACTGGATTGTAGATTCCGTCTTCGTCGGAAACACGGTTATGCACCACCTGTTTTGCGGACTGCCGGTCAGGCAGTTGGGAACAGCTCCCTATATTCCTGCCGTCTCCGAACCGCTTTCCATCCGTGCTCAGGAAATCGGTTTGGATTTCAGCCCGGGGGCGCGGGCTTACCTGCCCGCCAACATTGCCGGATACGTGGGAGCCGACCATACTGCCGCGCTGTTAGCCGGGGGATTCTTTGAAGACGATCGAACCGCCGTTCTGGTCGATATCGGCACCAACACCGAAATCAGCCTGATGGTTCACGGGAAAATTTTTTCCTGTTCCACCGCCTCCGGCCCGGCATTCGAAGGCGCGCACATCCGCGATGGGATGCGGGCCGCTCCCGGTGCCGTGGATGACGTGATTTTCTCGGATGGCAAATGGGAGATCTCTACCATTGATGACCGTCCCCCTGTAGGAATTTGTGGAACGGGAATCCTCAACGCCATATCCGCACTGCTGGATACAGGTACTATCAACGATCAGGGCCGTTTGGTAAGCGGTTCGCCCTGGATAAAAATGGAAAACAATGTTCCCGCCTTTGTTGTATCGGCCCAGGGGGCCGCGAACAACAACCGGGAAATACTCATCACCCGCAAAGACGTCCATGAAATCCAGCTCGCCAAAGGCGCAATTCGAGCCGGCATCGAAGTCCTGCTGGAAGAAGCCGGGATCGGAACGGAAGACGTGCAGGACTGGATCATCGCCGGGGCATTTGGCACCTATCTCCGTCTGGAAAGCGCCATTCGGATCGGGATGCTGCCTAGGGTTCCGCTGGAGCGTTTCGTCCAGGTAGGCAATGCCGCGGGCGTGGGCGCCAGGCAAATGCTGCTCTCCACCCACAAACGCGAACAGGCCCGGCTCCTTGCCGAAAAAGCCGAGTACATCGAATTAACAACGTATCTGAAATTCACGGAAAAGTTCGTCGAATCGATGTTTTTTCAATAGAATTTGATCACCTCACATGTCACAGCACCGGGACGGAATATTTCCACCGGTGCTGTTTTGTAATCTCCTTCCAAACAAAAATGCATCTAAACCCGAGATGTGCTTTCCCCTTCTTTAGGAAAATCATATCCAAACTTTGCCAGCACATCTTCCGCCTGCCGTTTCCATTCCTGGATCAACAGATCCATCAACCTCCAGATTTCCTCCACCGGGCGGTTTAGCACCCGAGAAAGGGTCTCAAACACCCGCAGCGGGAAGTCCGCCACATCTGGTGGCCGCCAGCCACATTCCAATTTAAATGCAATCGACTGCGCCCAAAAAGCTTCCGCGAACCATTCCAGTTCCATCCGGTTTGCAGTGATTCCATAAGCTCCTAAGGTGCGCGCCAGCAGATCGCTGTCATCCAACACTTCGCCCTCCCCCTCCTGGCTGAAGACCACAAAAGTGAACGCACACGCCGAAAGTGTGTTGCCCAGGATGCCAAAAAACTCCCGTCGCAGCATGTCGTGAACAACAGCTTCAAACAATGCCCGTAGTTCTTCAGAACTCATTTGCGGCTTCAACTCACCGGGAATTTTATAAATCTGCCCGGAATAATGCCCAAAAAATCTTGAAAATGGCATCAGGAAGGTCCACAGCGCGTTGGCATGACCGGGATTACCCAGTGTACCGGTACCGCAGGTGAATACCGAATCTTGCAGAATGGGGTAATACGCCGCCAATCCCTGCGGCCCTGCGCCCAGCGCGCGAAGTGCTGGCGCGTCGCTCCCTTCACGCATGCCTTCCACCACCACGGCCGCCTTTTCCACACTTCCCAGATAGGGACCGGCCCGCAGTTCTTCCGGCACATCTGCCAACGGAATCCTGCCCCGCTCCAACCCTTCAAACAGAGCTGCCATACCTACACCGGTATCTATCACATCCACGCCCAACTGCTCAATCGGTACAACAACCTGCTTTTCCACCGCGTCGATCAGCGCCAGCCGGTCCCGCAAGGATTCTCCTGTGGGCATCAGATCCAAAATGGCATAGATCGCGTAGGTTGGCTCAAAATCATCCAGATACCGGTCACGGCCCTGCGGGGTATAATCCACATCCACCCAATGCCAGTGCCGGCAGTTCACCTGGCACCAGCGGCACCCGGTTTGCCCAACCCGTTGTGCTGAAAGCACCTTACGCGCTCCCAGATCGGAAAGTGCATATCCCAGACGCTGCGCGTTGCGCGCCGGAAGGGTGGGGTGCTTCCCGCTGCCGGTGACATACAACTTTGTGACGGTCCCGCCATCCCGCTTGGAAAGGCGGTCGCCATACACCTCCAGACGCGGTCGCACCTCCCGGTCCCGTATATCAAACACAGCATCCATCCGCCCGACCAGCCAGCCTGCCGGGTCAACCGGGTCTCCCTGCAACACCAGCGCCCGTATAAAGCGTGCAAAGACCCGGCCTGCGCCGCCCCGGCCGGCGTGATAAATGCCATCCACCGCCAGGTTGGCAATCGGATAACCGTACAGCGCGCCTTCCCCCACCGTAAAAATACTGCCTCGTTCCGGATCACCAACCAGCTCCCTTTCTGCCAGCCGGTAAAAGCTGCTGCGCTGGCCTTTCGGCAGATCCCCGGCATCCACCCATGCCACTTTCAAAGATGGCGCACTACCACAAATAGTCAGATAAACTGCATCCGCCCGGGGTACATCTTCCCCCACCAGCATCACCGCGTCCAATCCCAGGTTGAGCAGTTCGGCATGCGCCCGCCCGCCCACAAAGCTGTAATGCGGCAGGCCGGTCAGCGGGGAGAGATACCCCACAGTCGTTTTGTTCCCCGGAAGAAATGCCAGAGGACCACGCGCGATCACCAGCGCCGAGCGGTCTTCGTAAAGCAACCGCTGGCACAGCGCTTCTCCACCCAGCAGCAGATAATCCCGTCGCGGGTCATCTGTAATATCCTCACTGCGCACCGTTCGCAGGCTCCAACGACGCCGGGCAGCATCCACAACCAGTATTCGCGCGTTCATCACACACCTCCCAGGAACAATCCGGTATCGGTAGGTGAAAAGACACGAATCGCAGATTCCCCACCCATTGGGCACTGGTGTTCGCAGATTCCACATCCAATGCACAATTCCTGCACTACATAAGGGCGCTGCAGGATCAACGTTTCACCCTGCGCATTGGTAACTTCTGCTGCCTCCAACCAGATAGCTTTCTCAGGCAGTGGACAGGCTTCTTCGCACACGGTGCAGATAATGTTATATGCCCATGGTAAACATCGGTTCTGATCCACCCTCGCCAGGCCAATCGGGGTGCTCTGTTTCTCCATCAGGCTCAGCGGTGGTATGGCCCCGGTGGGGCACACTTCAATACAAGCGTTGCAGTTATAGCTGCAGTAACCCAATCGCGGCATCAATCGCGGCGTCATCAGGTTCTGCCAGCCACCTTCCAGCAAACTGGGTTGCAGCCCTTGTGTAGGGCACACCCTTACACATTCCCCGCAGCGAATGCACAGTGCTTCAAAATCTGTCAGTCGAGCGCCGGGTGGGCGGATCAAATCCGCGGGCTGTCGTTTACGGATAGGTTCTACTCCGGCCAGCGCCGCGCCTGTAGCCGCCAGCGCCAGACCCGTCAGCGCTTCACGGCGCCCGGGGTCATAATCTTTCCATGCTGCCGGTTTCCATTCAGGGAGTTGAAGCCGAAAAGCGGTCCCATCCCGTGTACAGCGCACCATACAGTCGTAACACACCACACATTCCGCCGGATCACTGCGCATCCCGTTTTTGGGGTCAATCGTACCAGTTGGGCATTCCGGACCGCACAGCGCGCAGGAGGCACACGCATTCCCCACCTCCCTCCGCACCAGAGAAAGCTTGGAAAGCAATCCCAGCAGCCCGCCCAGAGGGCACAGATAGCGGCACCAGAAGCGTTCCACCCACCAGTTCAACGCCACAATTGCCAGAAAGAAAAGAAACACCGGAACCGCGGCAACGAAAAACGCCTCAACATCCTGGAACAGCGGGTACACCATGCTATCGTGAATTACGTCTAATGGTCCCCACAGGAATTCAAACTGGTAGAGAAAACCCTCCAGTTCATTCACTGCGGAGCGCAGCGCCGGCCACACCGCCGCGGTCAGTGTGCGGGTTAGAATTGTCAGCGGATCCAGAAACATCAGAGTCTGGTTGCCAAACACCGCACCCAGCAAAATGACAATCAACAACACATATTTCACCACCCGCCAGCGCTCGGAAGGCGCTTTTCTGCCGGGCCGAAGCTGTCGTCCCCTTTTTCGCCTCGGCGAAAACCATTCCAGCAGCGTTCCCATCGGGCACACCCACCCGCACCACACCCGGCCAAATACCAGCGTAAAAGCCAGCGTCAAACCAGCCAGGGCCAGCCCAGGAATCCACACTCTGCCCGCCAGCATCGCCGTAATGGCTGTCAGCGGATCCAACCGGTAAAACAGATCGCTCCCCCGGAAGTTTAGCCCGGGTGAAAATGCACGCCAGAACAGATACAAAAACAGCAATAACGAGACTACTTGCACGCCCTGCCGTAAACGCCGGATAACCACGGATTTTCTACTGCGGCTCAAACGTTAACCTCCTCAATCTGGATCGCATTTAAATCCATCGTTCCCAATCCCATCGCGGCACAGGCCTGGATAAAACCAATATCCTGCGGCTGCATTCCAAACAGGGTCGTCGCGTAAGCATCCGCCGCCACAATATCATGGCTGGCAATAATGGTATTGGTCATGCGCACGTCATCCAGATTGCCGCCTGTGGGCCCATTGGACATCAAGGTGCGGATAGCATCCACCACAGTCAGCTTTGGCCGAACCAGGCTGGTGAGATCTGCGATTCGCTGGTGGATGTTGGCATGAATCCCGCCAGGGTTGGTGATCACACCCAACATGTTCTTGGCGCCCAGGCTCAGCCGGGTCGTACCGTGATCTTTAGCGATCGGCACATCAATCACCAGGTCTGCATCCAGGATTTCTTTGTAAAAGTCCCATTTTTTAATATCCAATCCATCCGGAATTTCAGCTTCCACAAACTTATGACGGTTCATGATCTCCATTTCTCCCCCCACACTTTCTACTGCGTCCGCGATCCCGCTCTTAGCATATGCGCTTTGAGGTGAGCCCCCAAAAGGCATATCCATTACCCGTACTCTCCCCGCTCCGGCCCCCTGACAAAGCTGGACCAGGGTCGCGATCACTGTGGGGTTGGTCGTCGCACCGTATTCATAAGAATAGTAATCCGTACAGATATTGGGTTTGATGATCACATTATAGCCACGCTTCACAAAGCGCTCAATTCCCCCCAACGCAGCCAGCGCGGCCATGGTCAACGCGGCCGGATCCGTACCCCGTGCCACCGAGAGATATGCTTGCCCGCCGGTGGGCGGTGAAGTTGGCTCACCAACTGCTTCCTGTAATTCGTTTTCCACAGCTTGCCCTTGTGCCGCAGCAGTCGGCATTCGGGTGGCCGTGGGAATAATTGGAGCGGCCTGCGGGGTGGAAAGAATTTTTTTCCCGCCACACGAGGCCAACAGAGCGCCTGTGCCTACAGCGGAAAGCATCTTGATAAAATCACGTCGTGAAACTTTTTGGTCTCGATTTTTCACACCATCCTCCTTAACAATAAACGGAAAACGAATAGAAATCACTATTGCTGAGCTTAGCCACCTGAAAAGCTGCGATGTGTGCCGTATAGAATAGAGACGAATAGGGGGAAATATTATGTGTATTGTAGCATTATTTTGAATTGCGCTTGTAATGACCCAAAAAAGAACCGCCAGGAACATACTCTGGCGGCTCCACATTTTGTTGTACTGTCTTCATCCGGATTTATTCAACCGGTGAAGCTTCCTTGTGCACTTTCAACAGCTCTTCACGGCGCTCCTGCATCAAAACACCCACCTTGGCGGCATCCTTCGGATAAGTGAAATAGAACAGGGAGAAAGCGATACCGCAGATCAGCCAGGGGAAAGGGATTGTCCAGACCAGAGCCTGTGTCAGACCGATTCTGTCCGCCAGAGCCCCTGCAATGACGCCCGCAAAAGCGGAGAGTCCGCCCTCAATAAAATTAACCACGGAATAAGCGCTGGACCGCATTTCCGGCGGGACCACAGCCTGCATCATCGGCTCTTTGGCTCCCCGTCCCGGCCACCCAATCATCAGCGCGGTGAAAAATGTGAAGCCCAACAATCCAGTAAAAGAAAAGGTGTGCGCCCGGGTCAGCAGGATATACATCAGCGGTACGCCGGATAGAACCGAGAACTGTCCAATCACCGTCCGGCCATATTTGGGGTTAACTTTCTCGGCATAATCGCCGATTAGTCCGCCAATAAAACTGCTGATTGCGGCCCCCACAACCACAATCGCAAAGACCAGTGGTGCGCTGCCCTTTGGATCATTGAAAGTGATGGAGTTGGAATAGCCCAGTTCCCGCACCATCCAATTGATGAAATAAAAACCCATTACCACCCAGGGCATCGTTCCGGTGATCCCTTGCAGGATAGCCGCCCAGAGCGTGGGTATTCGGAGCGTGCTGAAGACATCTTTCCAATTAATCACATACCGCTGCTCATCCTCATGTGAAATCAAACCGGCCAGTTCAGGCTCAGCCGCACCGCGGGGAGGTTCTTCTACAAACAACCGGATCACTACCCCGGATAAGATACTGAAAACGCCTAACCCTACAAAGCCCCATCTCCACAGTTCCGGCGTAGCGACAAACCCCAGAGCGGCAACGCCCAAAACGGTACCCATTAACCCTACAAACCCGATCACGCCCAGAGCAAACCCGCGCTTCTCCTGGGGGTAATGATCTCCCAGCAAGGAAAATGTTGCCGGCATCAGACACCCCAGCCCCAACCCGGAAATAGCCCGGACTACCAGCACCGCATTGAAATTCGGCATCATCCCCACCACAATCGTCCAGATGCCCCAAATTCCGGTGCCAAAAATCAGCACTTTCTTCCGCGAATATTTGTCGGCTGCATACCCCCAGAAAGGAGCGCTGATGGTTTGAGTGATGTTACGCAGGGTCGTCATCAACCCCAACATTCCAAAACTGACCCCCCAGATGCTTTGTATGATTGGCGACAAAACCCCCATCGCCTGAGCCTCGCCCTGGTCAATCAAATACCCTAAACCAAGAGCAAAGAGTGTTCGACCCGAATGCTTTTTCTTGTCAGCCATCATGCGCCTCATTGAAAGATTGAATTTGAACCATTTTAGAGCACCGGCGCAAAAATGTCCAGCAAAAAAAACGATGCGGTTCTACAGGGTTAACTTTAAAGAGGCAGCCCTGCAAAGGCTGCCCCCTGACGAATTTCTGTGTAGGGGTTCCTCGACCGGATCCGGTTAATGCCACGGGATCGGCAAGATACCCTCTTCCCGCGCATTGGCAATGGTGATCCAACCGTAAGGGATTTCATGCGCGTCGATATGAGGAGAGGCTTCTTCGAAGTTCTCCAGACCTGCATCCACTGCACCTTCGAAATCAGAATATCCAATCAATGTCGTCTCAATGAAATAGTAATTGGCGTTAATATCGTCCGTCCGCACACCCACATAAGCATGACCGGGCACCAGGATGATCGCCGGTTCCAGATCCAACGCTTCCGCAGCAGATGCGTACAGCAAAGCCAGTTCAATGCAGTTTCCACTTTTCTCTTTAAGGACATCGGCTGGCATTCGAATGCGTTGTACTGAACCGGGGGCAAAAGAAACCCAGGTGTTGATATAGGTCAGGTCGTAATATTCGTCCTCTGCTTTCCAGATGGCTTCCAGCCGGTTCCACACACTCCCTCCCTCATCGTTTTCGGCTTTATATGCGGCGGTCATAATCCCGCTGGGATGATAATCCGCCGCCACACGGATCAGCTCTTCCACAGCCGGGTCATGTGGTGTGACCATTGCCGCCAGCAGGGATAGAATCTCATCATATTCAAACCCCTCCAGTGCCCAGGGGAATTCTTTTCTGGAATAAACCAATGTCTCGGCGGTCTCATCCAGGAGCTCTCGGGGCTGCCCGCTTTCCAGATAAACAACATGGATGTGAAAATCTGCCGGATGCTGGGCGTTGAGTTGATCTACAGCTTCCAGGTTCAGTTGCGGATTCTGGCGCACCTCAACCAACTCTGAAGGCCCAATCTCTACCGTATCTTTTGAGACAAAAGTATAGCCGACAATTTCCGTCTCGACCTCCACTTTTACCGGTACTTCATTCCGGTTGGTGAGGGTCACAATCGCGAAATCATCCAGTTTCTCACCATAAAGGTGGTAAATCGCGGTGATCATTTCCGAGGTGTACACATAGTCCACATCGATCAAATCAATTGATGCCGCTCCGGCAGTCGGTTCAACCTCGATTTCTGCGGCCTCAGTTGGGATATTTTCGCTTCCGCCATTCCCGACAACCCCTGAACTGGCGCATCCAAAGGATAGAAATAAAACCAAAAACAGCAACACAAACTTTCTGAATAGATCATTTTTCAGGACCATGCTCACCCTCCCACATTGGAACCACTACCAACCCCACTAACAACTTATATTCATTATAATAATTGGGGCTCAAAAAACAATGACTCCTTTTCCCCTTTTCTTTCCGCTTCTTGCTATAATCACATCATTGTCAACAGCATTTCTGCGTTCAAAGAAACCAAACTTATGGAAAATCAACCAACCACACTTGAATTACAGGAAGCAGCAGATCCTGTTTTATTAAAACCTACCGGGCCTGAACTGGCGCTTTACATCCTCATCGGTTTTGGAAGTTTCATGATATTCAGCATCGGCCTTTCACTGGTTCTTCCGGCTTCTCCCCTGCTCAATATCGCGGCCCAGTTCCTGTTAAATGTGTTTTGTCTGGGCGGTACGGCCTATGCCCTGGGTGTGCGGCGCGGGCGGATCAGTTGGAAATCCCTTGGCCTTTTCCCGCCCATCTGGAACAACAAATGGATTTTCCTGGTCATCGGATTGACTCTGGTGTTCCTACCCATCCGCGGATTGTTAGGATTGCTGGTCAGCTTGCTGTTTGAGGGAGGATTTGATACCATCATTGCCCGGTCGAATGCGCTGACGGCCGGACAACAGTTCACCTGGCTCAATTTTGCAGTCATTATCATCGGCGGTGGAATTCTGGTGCCCATGTCCGAAGAATTCTACTTTCGGGGATTAATTCACAACTGGTTTCAGTCCAGAATGAGCTACTGGCCGCGGATATTGTTGAGTTCTGCAATTTTCGGGATGGCACATTTTGACTCTCCTGCTGTAGTGGCCGCAAGTTTCATCCTGGGAATTGTCAACGCCATCGCTTATGAAAAAAGCAAATCCCTGTGGCTGTCGATTGCCATCCATGCCTTTAACAATACACTGGCACTGAGCATCGCCAATCTGGCCCTAGCACTCCCATCAGGCTAGCGGGCCAAGTATGAATGTCGATTTGCAAATTAACTTCATGCAATCTAAAATTTTCTACTCAAGAGAATATTCTCCCCATATAAATTGACTTGGTTTGTTTGCTTCGTTTTTCGATAAAAATATCGTGAAAGCAGAAAGATTTTTAGCTTCTATAAATTCTTAAGTTTGGGCCCCGGAAGCGTGAAAGAAAACTTTGCCCCCCTCCCGGCCGCGCTTTCTACCCGGATGCTGCCTCCGTGAGCTTCTACAATTCCCTTCGCAATCGCCAGCCCCAGACCCGCCCCTCCTGTGGATCGGTTTCGTGATTTCTCTCCCCGGTAAAATTGATCGAACACATACGGTAAATCTTCCGCCTGGATTCCTTCTCCACTGTCTTCCACAGTCACTTCACAGCCGCCATCCGGGCAATGGCTTGCCGTGATCAGGATCCTTCCACCGGTCGGTGTATGCCGCAGCGCGTTACTCACCAGATTGGCCAGCACCCGCCCAATTTGCTGGCTGTCCATCTGGACCAAATTGACCCCCGGCTCAACGCTCCCCAGCAGTTCAATGCCCTGCCGTTGGGATAATTCCGAAAAACTTTCGATCGTATCTGAAATCAAATCCGAAATGGAATTTTTCTGGCAATCCAGATGCAGTCCCCCTGCTTCCATTTGGGACATTTCAAACAGATCATCAATCAGCAAAGAAAGATCCCGAATATCCTTTTGTGCGGTGTTCAGATATCTTTGAACGGTTTTCGGTTCCTCCACTACACCATCCGCCAGAGCTTCCAGAATTGCCCGGATCGACGTCAGGGGAGTCCTCAGATCATGGCCCACCCATGCAATCAGGTCGCGCCGCAGGGTTTCCATTTCGTGCTGCTTCTGCTCTGCAGCTTCCAGCCTCACCACCATCTCATTAAAACTCTTTGTAAGGCGGGCCATTTCATCGTTTCCTTCCACCGGGACCCGCACCGCCAGATTCCCTTCCGAAACCTTTCTGGAGGCCTCGCTTAACTTTACAATCCGCTCCGTGATCGCCTCCGAGAGGAAATACCCGGCAGCCATGGCGATACCGGTTGCAAATACCAGCAGCACGGTTGCCAGCAGCAAATCGTGCTGGCTGGCAAACATCATCCGCGCAATGATCCAGACGTTTAAGAAAACCAGCAGCCCGGATAACGCATAACCGCTCAAAAGCGTCCAGCGGATGTGTGGGAAACGGTTGATCCAACCCATGCGGTAAGCCAGATAAGCCACAATAATTGAAATCAGTGTCGTAAGAAGCATCAGGTTGATCATAAATTTTAAATCACTGATCGGGGGATGCATGATCAGATAAAACAGCCCTAATGCGATACCGAATGGAAGCAGTACACTGAGGATAAACCTCAGGAAAGTAAACTTATGCGGTTTGGTAAGGATTTCTTTCGGTTCACTCATGGTTCAAATTTATACCCCACACCCCACACCGTCAGCAGGTGCTCCGGTTCAGATGAATTTTTCTCAATTTTCTCGCGCAGGCGGCGGATATGCACCGTAACCGTTCCGGGGTCGATATAATCCGATAGCCCCCATAGTTTTTCCAGCAGCTGGTCACGGGTAAAGACCTGCCGGGGATACCGCATTAAAAACCATAACAATTCAAATTCTTTGACCGTCAACCCGATCTCCTGGCCCGCCAGAGTCACCAATCGGGTCTGAGGGTCGAGCTGCAAATCTCCAATCATCAACGGCTTTTCTATCGGCTCTTCCACTGTGCTGCTGGTCCGCCGCAGCACGGCCCGGACCCGGCTCACCAATTCTTGCGGGCTGAACGGTTTGACCACATAATCATCGGCCCCCATTTCCAACCCCGCGATGCGGTTCATTTCCTCACGGCGCGCTGTCAGCATGATGATCGGCACATCCCCCCTTGCCCTCAGCCAGCGTGTGATTTCCCAGCCGTCCACGCCCGGCAGCATCAGGTCAAGGATCACCAGAGCAGGCATCAGGTCCTGAAGTGCTTCCAGAGCCTTTTTGCCGTCATGAAAAACGCTTACCGAAAAGCCGGAGCGCCTTAAATAGAGGCTGACGACCTCCGCCACGCTGGGTTCATCTTCAATGACAAAAATTTGATTTTCACTCACCATGTTCCCCGATCGATCTGTTTGCAGAATACGCTTTATTAAAAATAGTACATCATCCGGAGCATTTATTCATCCCTTTGCACTGGAATTTCCTTCCAGTGGCGATATCAATATCATAAACCCAGCTTCTTACAAACTTACGAAAGAAATCTTAACAAAGTCTTACGGATTACCCTCGTTGTTCAGAAAACCATAATCTTCTCGCAAAGTCTTTGTAAGAAAAATTTGAGAAGATAGATTTATCAATCATAAGCAACGGATAGAAAACAACGGAGGAAAATATGCGTTCCCAAAAAATTTTTATTCTTACGGTATTAATTCTTTCCCTGGCACTCGGTTCATGTGCCGGTGCTGCCCCGGCTTCTGTTAACAATCAGGAAGCACAAATGAAACCCACTTCCGGCCCCGCCGCGGATGAAGACATGCAAAGCCCGGAATCAGAGGACCACTCTGCGGACATGATGATGGAAGAAATGGATGGCGAAGCGGAAATGGCAGAGGACAGCGAAATGGATTCCGGAAGTTCAATGGAGATGTCTGCACCGGATTGGTTTGACGCTGAACTGACCAATGTGCAGAATGGCGAGACCTTCACCATCAATGAATTGCACGGGAAAGTCGTCCTGGTTGAAACAATGGCAATATGGTGCTCCAATTGTCTGAAACAGCAAAAAGAGGTCCTCTCATTGCATGAAATGCTTGGAATGCGTGAAGATTTTGTAAGCCTTGGCTTGGATATTGACCCCAATGAAGAAGCGGATGGTCTGAAAAACTATATAGAAAAAAATGGGTTTAACTGGCCGTATGTGGTCGCCGGAGCCGATCTGTCCCGCGAATTCAGCGACCTGTACGGAAGTCAATACCTTAACCCGCCTTCAACCCCCATGTTAATCATTGACCGCAGCGGAGAGGCACACCTCCTCCCCTTCGGGATCAAGAGCGCAGAAACCCTTCAGGAAGCATTGCAGCCTTATCTGGATGAACCCATGTAACCTTTTTCACCGTTCCCCGGGCCAACCTTTCCCCATGGTCCGGGGAACTACTACATAAAACCTTCAATCACGGAGAACACCGATATGACCAATGAACTTCTCACTTCATTTTTTGTAGGCCTGCTGGCGACGACCAGTCCCTGTGTATTCCCTCTCTATCCCGGATTTCTGGCTTACCTGAGTGGAAGCCGGGACCAATTGAATGGAAGAAAAGGACATTATGTACTGGGCTTTTTCGTACTGGCCGGTGTCCTTACCATGATGCTGGTTCTCGGCGCAGTCATCGCGCTTTTATCCATTTCAATCGGCAGAGCGTTAACCTACATCATCCCTATTACGGATTTTCTCATCATCTCTCTGGGCATTCTGCTGTTGTTCGACATTAATTTCTTCAAAAGCCTGCCTCAAATTCAAATTCCAGCCCTTTCCCACCCTTTTGCTAATGCCTTCTTATACGGGTTGCTCTACGGTCCCATCGCACTGCCCTGTTCAGGGCCGTTGGTGGTCAGCATTTTTGCATTATCCTTCACAGTGGAAGAAGCTGCCTCGAAATTGATCATTTTTCTCATGTTCGGCTTGGGTTTTGGCATGCCCCTTCTTCTTCTGTCTTTCCTGGCCGGCGCAACCCAACGAAAAATCACCCGATTATTTGCCCAACACAGTCGGCTGGTAAATATTGTCAGTGGAATATTACTGATCGGCGTTGGGGTCTATGATTTCTGGCAGAACTGGGAACTGATTCAGGCTGCACTCCCCTTCCTTTAAATCTTTAGGATCGATTTTTCAGTTGGACTCTGCCCTTTGTTCCGGAAAACAAAGGGCAGATTTTTTAAAGAAAACACCCCGCAAATATGATATGATAGCTTTCAATGGCGACTCCCCAAGAGAATTCACTGCCCCGCGGATAAAAAAATACTGTCATGAAAAACTTCAAAGCCCTGCCTTTCGTTCTATTACTGGGTACAGCACTGGGTACAAACCTTACCATTTCGCGATTCTCGATGGGGCAATTCTCCTCAAGCGCTTTGGCGGCCTATCGATTTGTCATAGCAGGGTTTGTGTTTCTGCTCATCTTCCTGATCTCTCCCAAATTTGATTTTCCCAAAGACATCAAATTCTGGCTCCGGGCAGGCTTTTGGGGAATTATCGGATCGGCCATCCCAATGAGTTGCTTCTTGGCCGCGTTAACGTATCAATCCAGCGGGGTAACCTCCCTGCTGCTGACCCTGATACCGGTCGTAACCATGATTTTGACTTATCAACAAATAGGAGATGAAAAAATCACCAAAGCCAAGATCGCCGGCGCGGGTATTGCTTTTATTGGTGCAGGGTTGATCCTGCTCAAGGGAGAGAACGGAATCGCAGGACTTGTTCGGCCGGATTGGCGCGGTTATGCGCTGACCGGAGTCGGGATCCTGATGTCATCCTGGAGTGCAGTGTTTGCGAGGCGTTACTTGAAGCATGACAACACCCTGCAGGCTACCGGAATTCGCATGATCACGGCCGCAGTCGTTCTGATGCCCTTTGTATTCCTGCAAGAGGGCGGCATTCATCTGGAGAACGTCAGGTTATCTGGCTTCCTGGCCCTGCTCTACTTGAGTATTGTAGGAACTTTACTGGCATTCATGCTTGATCTGCTGATCATCCAGCGCTTTGGAGCAACCTACTCTGCCCAGAACAATTACGTGGCCCCTGTAGTATCCACCTGCCTGGGTGCTTTGTTGCTGGATGAGCAGATCACCCTCACCATCGTGATCGGTATGGTAATTATTTTTGTTGGGCTCCATTTGATGAACCTGTCCGAATAGACCCCAACAGAAAGGAAATCTATGCGCAAAATCAGAGAAATTCTTTTCTACTTGTTTTGCCTCGCCATCAGCATCAGCCTTGTAAGCTGTGGTCCCGGCAAGTCAACCGATTCCCCTGTCTCCACGGATATCCCCCCCACGCTTCCGCCATCCAATCCGACGACCCGGCCGACTGAGCCTGCTTCACAAACCGTAGATGTGGGCCCCATTCTGTTCAACGCGGGGAGCGATGTTTTTCTACCTTACCAATCCTGCATTGATCTGGATTTCGGGAAAATCAATGCCGAAAGCCAATCTGCATGTGATTTTTCCGCTCAACCCGCGGAAAATGAAGCCGGACGAATTTACCTCCAACTCAATCCGCTGACCTCATCCGCCTTCGCGTTCGATACCCTTTTCCAGGAACCGCCTTCAATAGAGCAGTGCAAAGAGCTCCAGGGATACCTCTCGACCCCGGTCGTTGGAAACCCGGTTGAAAATTACATTTGCTACCGTACCAGCGATTCCCGTTACGGTATTCTTTACCTGAAAGATTGGGATACCGACAACGGCATAACGCTTACCTGGCTAACCTATCCCAATGAATCTGATTTTTCTCCCACAGAAGAGACCCTTTACGATGCAGCTACATTTATCGCGGATCTGACCGTACTGGACGGTTCGCCTTTTTCGCCCGGAGAAACATTCAGCAAAGGCTGGCGGCTGCGTAACAGCGGCACAACCACCTGGGATACGGATTACCGGCTGGTGTATCTCAGCGGTTCTCAGATGGGTGGCCCCCTTGAGCAGCCTCTGCCCATCCAGGTTTCCCCCGACGATTCCATCGATATCTATGTGAATCTCACTGCTCCCGATCAGCCTGGAGAATATACCGGACACTGGATGTTAAAAAATTCATCCGGAGAAACATTTGGCATCGGTGTGGGGGCCCAGCAAAGTTTTTATGTCAATATTCTTGTCACGGATCAGTAGACAAAAAATGGAGGGACCAATGACGGATTCAACTAAAAAAGAAACCATTCAAAATGCCGGACAGCTTGTCCAGGACGGATACCACTGTTCGGAAGCCATGATCATCAGCCTTGGAAAATACTACTTTGATGATGTAGACGATAGGTGGGTAAAGATCGCCAATCCGTTTGCCGGTGGAATTGCCAGTACTCATCAAGAAGCATGTGGTGCCCTCGTTGGCGGCGCAATGGTGATCGGCCTGCTGTATGGACGCACCAATCAGAATGAAAACGACGAAACCTGCCTCCAACTCACAAAAGAATACCGGGAAGCTTTTATTCAAAAGTTTGGTTCTTCCCGCTGTGGTGATCTGCGGGAAGAAAAGTACGGTCCAGAACCGGGGCATACACCCTGCTCGGTGCTTGTATCCGATGCCGCCCGGTTGTTAATTGAACAGCTTGAGACAACAGACAAGACCTCAAAACCATAATCCCTTCGGAAGGATTCGAACCGGATTTGAACCGGATTCGAACCATTTCGTTCCTGTCCGGAACAATCCCTGGCCGCAAGTTTTATTCTCCGGCGAAACAGCTTCCCCGGTTCAAATTGCTTTTCGCTATAATATTGGATATCTCGAAAACTCTTTAAGGAGAAGCCTCCATGGACCTTGCCCCGAATATGCTTTTGAATAACCGTTACCGCATCAGCAGCCTGTTGGGGAAAGGTGGGATGGGGGCCGTTTACCTCGCATACGATCTTTCACTGGAGCAAAACGTTGCCGTAAAAAGTAACTATAACCCCAGCCAGGAAAGCACAGACCAGTTCTTACAGGAAGCACGCCTGTTAGCCAACCTCCGCCATCCAAACCTGCCGCGGGTTATCGATTACTTCATTCTGGAAAAGACCCAATATCTGGTGATGGATTACATTCCCGGCGAAGACCTGGGAAAGATTCTCGAAAAAAACGGCTTGCAGCCCGTAGAATTGGTCCTGAAATGGGCAGAGGAATTAGGGGGAGCACTGAATTATCTTCACCGGCAGAATCCTCCGGTCATTCACCGGGACGTTAAACCCGGAAACATTAAACTGTCCGCGGAAGGAGAAGCCATTTTGGTGGATTTTGGGATTGCCAAAGCCGCCGAAGCTGCTCAAGCCACAGCCACGGGCGCACTGGGATACACACCGGGCTATGCCCCACCTGAACAATACGGACATTCCCGGACAGGCCCCTACTCGGACCAATACTCACTGGCGGCTACCCTGTACGCGCTGCTGACGGACCAGTGCCCGGTAGACAGCGTCCAGCGGGCGTTAGATCAGGCCGTCCTCACCCCGATGAATCTTCTCAATCCGGAGATTCCTTCACATGTGCAGCGCGCCATTGAACGTGCCATGTCGGTGCGCCCGCAGGATCGCTTCCCGGAAATTTCCGAGTTTATCCGTGCTCTATTGGACCCCTCTTTCCAGCCAACAGTCCCCGCTCCTTCACACGAATCCAATTTTCCGCCCATTGAATCCCAACCTGTTTCCGCTTCCAAATCCTCAAAGCGCTGGATCTGGATTACCCTGGGCATTGGGATGGTTCTGGTTTTTGTTGCAATCCTCGCTGGAACAGCCTTCCTGTTTTCTCAAAGAAGGGCACAGGCCACCCCAACCTCACCGCCGGCTGTCCTGGTTCCCGAGAACACAGTCGAATCTGCTGCCGCGGAGATCCCGACGGATACACCGCAGCCCCCACCTACCGTTGCACCCACGGTCCCGTTACCGACCGGGACCCCAATGCCAAGCGCCACTCCCGAGCCTAACTTCCTGGTTAACGGAAAGCAGGTTGCCTTTGTCAGTAACCGGGCAGATCCGGAAACTTTCCAGATTTACACCATGAAAGTCATTCTGCAGGACACAGGGGGGCTGGTCGCCAGCAACGTCCAGCAGCGGACGACCTCCGCCGGCAGTAAATTCCAACCCGCCTGGTCGCCCGATGGAACCCGCCTGCTATACGTATCCAAAGGATCGGATGCGGATAACGCCGGAGAGATGGGAGACGAAATCTGGATTCTCGACCTTTCACAAGATGGCTCTCAACCCGTCAACATTTCCCGGCAGAAAGGGGATGATTCGGACCCCATCTGGTCTCCGGGTGGCAGCATGATCGCTTTTGTCAATAAAAACCCGTATACGGATGTACTTCAAATCTACACTATGAAAGCAGACGGAACCGAGAAAAACCGCATCAGTGGCGATTATTTTGAAACCAACCCGGAATGGACTCCGGATATGCAGTGGATGATGAATATCATCTATGCCAGCGGCCACCGTTATTTCCATATCAGGGATTGGGAAGAAGCCCCCTATCCGACCCCATTACCCACTTCAAAGCCTTTTGACCGCCAGGCCTTCTTCGGTCGTCAGGGAGAGATTCTGGATTTTAAACTTTCTCCCAATGGGAACCAGATCGCTTACACCCGTGTGGATGGCTATATCAAACAAATTTACGCCATGGAGTTTCAAACCCGTGGAGAAAAAAATACCCTGTTGACAGCAGATACCACGGCGAATTATCAGCCCGCCTGGGCATCCGATTCTCAATGGATTTTATTTACCTCCGAGCGGGATGGGAACCCGGAAATTTACATCATGACGGGAACCGGCCTGTTGCAGACCAACCTGACTGCCAACCCGGCGGAAGATATCCAGCCGGCCTGGCAGCCTTAAACCATCAGGCGTATCCCTTTTCGAAAGAGATACGCCTGAAAATTTTCCACCCGTAAAAAAGTAAAGAACCTTTACCCGGTCCACCCCGGGCGCGAAGGTTTAGCGGCCGCATCCTGGGGCATCGAATAGGGGCGATTATCCATTTCCGAATTCGCTGAGGAATTAAGTACCAGATCAAGGCGGTTAATGGCCTGCGAGTCAAACTCCAGACGGCCACAGACATCACATACCCACGCCGGAAAATCGGGAACCATAATCAACGCATCATCTACCCAGATTGCATGCGTTACCTGCTTTTGAACCATATACCCGACCTGACATTCAAAGCAATGGTTACCCGATGCATGTTCTTCATTATTCATTTTGTAAAATCGCTTTCTTGATTTCTATTGAGTCCAAAGCGACATCAGGACGCAGTCTGGCCGTCCAACATGCAAATCTTCGTCTGAGCAGATTATACCATCTATAAATTCAGAAACAAAAAAACTGTATACAAAATGTAATGTTAATTTAATGTGGTTTCTCAATAAAAACAGAATCCACAATCCCTACAATCACAGGGTTTACACAACCCTCGGGGTTATTCACCACCTGCCGGTTCCCATTACTTTCCCGGTTAACCGGCACTGTATCGCCAATCCCGGCATACTTGCTGTCCAGTGTAATGAAACTAAATTGTTTAATGACTCCAAAGATAAATTGCTACAAGCTATTCTAACAAATTTATAAGGCCGGTGCCACATCAAAATATAAAAAAGCCTGATTTTGATCAGGCTTTTCATCCTTATCCATTCACGCGCTCTCAATCGGCAGCAGCGTTGACAATAAACGGCTCATTCAACAGGGTCATTTTGGAAGGCGGCCAATAAATCACCAGCGCCTTTCCCACAACGTTTTCAAAAGGCACAAACCCCCATTTATGAGAATCATCCGATCGATTACGATTGTCCCCCAGAACAAACAACTGGCCTTCAGGGACTTCCCATTCACCTACATAACTCGGGGGTTCTGAAATATAGTCTTCCGTCACCGGATACCCATTCAGAAAAACTTGATAGTCATGAACTTCAACTTTATCGCCGGGCACACCGATCACCCGCTTGATGTAATCTTCCTGCGGGTTGGAGGGGTTATGAAAAACAACAATATCCCCGTGGTCTACCTCCCCAAAACGGTAGGCCATTTTATTCACCAATAAAAATTCGCCCTCCCGTAAAGTTGGAAGCATGCTGATATTCTCCACACGCACCCGTGCAACCACTGTATCAATTAAAAAATATAATATCACTGCCATAAGCAGGGTTTGTACCAGTTCCAGGATCCACCGGAAAGCACTGCCTTTGGCAGGTTCTGGCGGAGTTGGCTCATTTCCACCCATTCCGCCGGGCACGATTTCCGGTTCTGACACTGAATCAAACTGCGTATTATCCAAAATTACCTCCATAGGTCAATAAGGACCTGCTGGAATTATAAGACGGGTTATATCGAGGTGCAAGGGGCAGTAGAGAGTGTGCAATTTACAAAAACGTCAGGTTATAAGGAATGATGCAGAAGGCACAGACAAAATAAGTTCATCAAACTTAACAACACACCCAATGCGGAAATCTCCAGACCAACCGTTATCAAAATAAACGCTCCGCCGGGCACAACAAAAAACGCCCAACCTTTTTCAAAGAATTGAGCGTTTTACATTGCACAGAATGATACTCAGAGCTTATGTTTGCTTGCGGGGTTTCAACACAATTTTGATAGGCGTTCCGGTAAACGGGTAATGTTTCCGGAGCTGATTTTCCAAATAGCGGATGTAGCTGAAATGAGCCAGTTTGGGATCATTCACATGCAGGATAAAGGTTGGAGGATCGCTGCGCACCTGAGTGCCATAATAAATCCGTAAGGAATGTCCTGACTTGGAGGTCGCCGCATGCGCATCCTGAGCAGCATGAATCACTTTGTTGACCTGTCCGGTGTTCAAACGTACCAGACGTTCTTCCTGCACCTTTAACGCCAGAGGCAGCACTTGGTTAACCCGTTGGCCGGTCTTTGCCGAAATGAACAGAATGGGGACATAGCTCATAAAATTCAATTCCTGCTGGACCTTTTTGGTGTATTCCTGCATGGTATAGGTATCTTTTTCAATTGCATCCCATTTATTCACCACAACGACCACGCTTTTCATCGCTTCCAGAATGTATCCGGCGATGTGGGTATCCTGAGCGGTAATCCCTTCCACGGCATCAATCAACAACAGAGCAACATCCGCCCGTTCAATCGCGCGGATGGAACGGATCACGCTGTATTTTTCCACCCCGGGAGTTACCTTTCCCCGTCGACGAATTCCGGCCGTGTCGATCAACGTGAGTGGGATACCTTCATATTCCAGATAGGTATCTACGGCGTCGCGGGTTGTCCCGGCAATGGGGCTGACAATTGCGCGGTCTTCCCCCAAAATCCGGTTTAACAGGCTGGACTTTCCAACATTGGGTTTGCCGACAATCGCGATGTGGACATTGTCGTCTTCTTCCTCTTCCTGCTGCTTCGGAAATGCCGCCACCACATCATCCAACAAATCGCCGGTTCCCGTTCCATGCACCGCAGAGACCGGGTAAGGGTCCCCCAGCCCCAATTCGAAAAATTGATAAGCCAATCCGCGGGTCTTTTGATTATCCGCTTTATTGACCACCAGAAAGATTGGAGGCCAGGGCTTGTTCTCACGCCTTTTTTGATTTCGCCGCAGAATTTCCGCTACTTCCTGATCCGCCAGGGTCACCCCCGCAGTCGCGTCCACCAGAAACAGCACGGCATCTGCTTCTTGAATGGCTACCTGCGCCTGATCGCGAATCTCTTGAATGAAGTCGGCCGATCCAACCGAGAGAGGATCTTTGCCGCCACCTGTGGAGGGATCAATTCCTCCCGTATCCACAACATCGAAATCAACCCCATTCCAGTTCGACTCGGCCAGCAACCGGTCGCGGGTCGTACCGGGCACATCGTCCACAATGGCCAGCTTTTCTCCTGCCAGCCGGTTGAACAATGTGCTTTTGCCCACATTTGGGCGTCCTACCAAAACAACAATTGGTTTCGTCATCCATTCATCCTTAGCATTACTTTCAGGACCTAAAACCATCCGGATCAGTGATGCTTCTTTACAACATAAAAATTGAGAGTCCGGGGATAAAAAAAATCATCCTCACGACCACATTAAATTTCAAATTCATATCAGAACACAACGAGATCATGCGTGTCCTGACACTAAATTATAAACGCATAATGAAAAAAGCAGAAAACCGGAATCAGGTTCAGGGACTGATCACGTTAGTCAGAATGATCTCTATCGATTCGGGGAGGATCGATTCAACTCGCAGGTCGGAAATGTCAAACTCCACAGTCGGCACGCGTTGATAAGTACCTGCTTCTTCCCCGGTCAAGTCAACCACCACTTTAAAACTGGTCGCCGTCAGCGTATCCAAAAGTGGCAGCGGACCTGAAATGATCACATCCACAACTTCCGGAGAAATAGCAGCCTGCAAAGAATCCGAAAGTCCTTCCACTTCAACTTTCATATCACTGAGAGTAATACTCCCCTCGATGGCTGCGATGCCCACCTGAACGGCAACCGTTTGTTCCCCCACAATGGAAACGCCCGGCGGGAGATCTAACTGGAGTCTTAAATCAAGATCATCTTTCGCAAGGGTTAAATCCAGTGCCTCCGTCTCTACATACCCCGGTAGATCGTCTACCAGCTTAGGGTCTTCCGAAAACACGGTTACCGTGGGCGGGAAAACGGAGATATTCGTCACCCGAAATCCACTAGCAACCTGTCCGGAAGGAGATACCTTGACCACCACATTGCGATACCCACCACGCTGGGTAATTGTCATGGACACATCAATCCGGTTGGGGGTTAAAGTGATACCAGAAACTTCCAGGCCTTCGGCATTCAACGCCGTAAGCGAAACAGCGCGGGAAATCGTCTCATCAGCATTGCTCAAATCGAGTTCCGCCCGAACTTCTTTCACTTCTTGCATAGCCGATTCCGAACCGGAAACAATCGTTGTCTTTTGTTCCCACACCGGGTCTTCAGCCTGATACCCCACGGCCAGTTCACCCGTCTCCACCAGACGGATTGGCATTTCCTGGCTGACCAATTTTTCCATGGACAGAACCACTTTACAGGAATTACAGGAGACAATCTCTACCGGGCGTATTCCAACCTGGATCTGGATATTGAGATCATACTCACCTGCATCTAAACCGGACAAATCCAGAACCGCTTTCACCGGAATAGCTTCATTGATCAGCCGGTTCCAGATCGATTCCGGCGCACGAAGGGTCACATTTACTGTCGTTGGGATTTCACTGGTAACCACGAGCCCCGGATCCTGTCCCACAATTTCAACATTTACGGCCCGGGGATAAATTCGTTGTTGGGTGGGGTCGGTGGATGTCACCGCCGAAATCCATACCGCAACCGCTAAAGCAAATGCCAGCAGCAGAATGGGAATATTTTTACTGAGTTCCCTTAGCTTTTCAATCATCGATCCTCCTGCTGGCGAGGAGTTTCATCTTTTTGAAACAACCGCTTAAAACTAAACCGACTGGACGAACTATCGATGGGACGATAGAACGCCAGCAGAATATTTTCCAGACGCTTTGTATCCAGCCTTCGGATCATGCGCCCATTATGTGTGATGGAAATCGCCCCGGTTTCCTCCGAAACGATCACGGTGATCGCGTCCCCCGCCTCTGAAATCCCCAACGCGGCACGATGGCGAAGCCCCATTTTGTGGTCTGGAGAGCGCGATAAAGTACCGCTTGCAGAAAGCGGCATTACACAGGCAGCGGCCACAATCCGGTTATGGTCAATAATGACCGCCCCATCATGCAGCGGCGTATTGGGATAAAAAATTTGCAGCAGCAGTTCCACCGTAACAACCGCATTCAGCGGGACTCCGGTTGCTACATAATCATTCAGGTTATCGTTTCGTTGTAAAACAATCAATGCACCATGCTGGCGTGCCGAAAGCCTGGCTGCGGCATTGACAACTTTTTCTATCGTGTCCTGCATGGCTTCGGTCGCGTTGACATTATGCCGCAGGAAAAGCGTCCCCGAGCCCGCA
>JAHDQE010000010.1 GCA_018433975.1 Ornatilinea sp.
CTGAAAAATGCTCCTGTGGTGGGTGGAATGGTGAAAGAAAAATGGTCTTTGGTGATATTTATCAGGGCAATTATGGTTTCAGTGGCTTTGGGAATGTTTGGAGGGTTATATCCTGCAATCAGGGCAACAAACTTGCGGCCTATTGAAGCTTTACGCTATGAGTAAAATGAATTGCTTTTGATTGAAAAAGGGAGAGGTAAGGTACTGAAATGAAATTTCGAAAATGGTCCGGATTGGTTTTATCAATAATCATTTTCACCGTTTTCTTTACGGGATGTTCAAAAGATGTTGCTGAAGTGACTCCAACAGCAGAAAGCGGTGTTTTGGATGATTTCACGCCTATAGTAAGCGCAACCGGAAAGGTTGTTCCTTTTGAGTGGGGAAAATTGAGTTTCCTTAATTCAGGGGTCATTCAGGAGATTTTGATTGCGGAAGGCGATATTGTTAAAACCGATCAGGAACTAATGATCCTCGCCGGAAGCGGCCAAATGCAAGCGGCAGTTACTGCAGCGGAATTAGAACTTATCTCTGCCGAAAAGGCATTAGTGGATATTTACGATAATGTTGAAACGGCCAAAGCGCAGGCTGAAGTTAATTTGGCTCAGGCGCGAATTGACCTCGAAGATGAAATTGAGGAACGGGACAAAAAAGATTATCGCAGGGTAAACGATGCGACGCTGGACGGAATTCGGGCCGATTATATCCTTGCTGAAGATGCATTGGAAGATGCCGAAGAATATTTTGAGGCTTTTGCAGACCGGGCAGAAGATGACCCTGAAAGGGCGCAGGCATTAAGTGCGTTATCCAATGCTCAAAAAAACCGGGATCGTGCTCTCTATAACTTAAATTACGCGCTCGGGAAACCAGATGCGGATGAAGTAGCAAAGGCAGATGCCCTTGTGCTGCTTGCCCAGGCTCGACTCAATGATGCGGAAAGTGAATATCATAAATGGGAAAGCGGCCCCGATCCTAAACAATTAGAGGTTGCTGAGGCACGGGTTAAAAATGGCAAAGCTCAATTGAATTCGGCAAATGAGATATTAATGCAGCAATCGCTTAAAGCGCCGTTCTCGGGAACTGTAAGCGAGGTTTACATGCGATCCGATGAATGGGTCGTGGCCGGCCAACCCGTTTTGATGCTGGCAAATTTAGAGCGTTTGCAGGTGGAGACAACCGATTTGAGCGAAATTGATGTGGCGCGCATAAAAATTGGCGACAAAGCGGAAATTTCATTCGACGCTTTTCCCGAACTTCTTGTTCAGGGAACTGTGACAAAAATTGCTCCAAAGTCGGATGAGGGTGCAGGAGTAAATTATAAAGTCCTGGTGGAACTGGATCATATTCCAGCCGGCTTGCGCTGGGGAATGACAGCTTTTGTAGATATTGAAGTGCATGAGTGATCCGTTGTGGATACGCTTGGAGGTTTCTGAATGTCAGATAAGCAGGATTGGGTCATTGAGACCAAAAATTTAACCCGAATCTATGGTGATGGGGATCAGATTCGAGCTTTAGATGATGTTAATTTAAGGATTGCCCCTGGAGAATTGGTGGCTGTAATGGGCCCCAGTGGCAGCGGGAAAAGCACTTTGTTAAATGTGATTGGCGCCTTGGATGTCCCCACCACCGGGCAGGTTTTGATTAATGGACAGGACCTGTCTGACCTTAAAGATAAGGATGTTTTCCGCGCCAAAACGGTAGGTTTTGTTTTTCAACTTCACAACTTGTTGCCAACCTTAACTGCACGCGAGAATGTGGAGGTGCCGATGGCCGGATATGCCTCGGCTAAAGAAAAAGCGAGGCGTTCAAAAGAACTTTTGGAATTGGTTGGATTGGGGGATCGGATGAAACATTTACCAGGCCAGCTTTCCGGTGGGCAGCGGCAGCGAGTGGCTGTTGCAAGAGCGTTGGCAAACAATCCGCGGCTTATTCTTGCAGATGAACCCACAGGTTCTCTTGATTCAACCAGTGGACAGGAGTTGATGGCTTTGGTGCGTGAAATTAATCATACTCAGGGCACAACGTTTCTGGTTGTTACCCATGATCTGACCGTGTCCAAACAAACGAACCGGATTATTGTTATGCAGGATGGGAGGATTACCCGAGAAGACAGGATAGGTTCTCCATTGGAAGAAGATCTCAAGATGTGGCGGTATTCCGGATTGGGTAAAAAATTGGTTAATGAGGATGTTGAAAGTCTCAAACAGATTGGAATGACCAAAAAAAGAATGAGATCACTCCGCAAATTTCTTTTAGAGTTTGGCAGTGATAGATAAGAAAAAGGATAGCAAAGAACCTTTTTCTTATGGCCTCATAATACTATTCTTGCTGTTCTATTGCTTCCCAATACCCCTTGTCTAGTTCACTGTCGGATAAATGGCTGTAACGCTGCGTTATGGCAATATTTTGATGTCTGGCAAGCATTTGAGCCATTTTTAGATTGCCTGTTGCCTGTAAGACCCGTGTAACAAAGTAATGTCTGAAAGAATGGGGGGTAATTGTTCCGACTGCTTCCTGGCCCAGAAATTCAGCAACCCGATCCGCAACAATGTTTCGCCCCGTGTTGGTTTGAATTGGAAGAACTTTCTTGCCGGCGCCGCGATCGTGGCGGGCAAAAAGAGGCAAAGATGCCAGTGGGTGGCCGGAAGCGCCGTCCAATTTGGAACGGATATTCAGATAATCTTTGAGGGCCTTTATAGAGCGGTCGGAAAACCGGATTACCGCCTCACGGTTTCCTTTTCCCACAATAATTGCACGATATTCTTGCCAATCCAGATCGCCGCGCCGCAGCCCACATGCTTCGTGTACGCGAAGGCCGGTATCGGCCAGAGTGAAGAGAAATGCACGGTCTCTCAAATTTCGCAGACGGGCCGCGTGGTTTTCCGAGGATAGGAGGGTCAATTCATCAACTTGAGTGAGCAAATTCTCGATTGCGTCATTTGGAAATTGAGGTAACCGTATCCCCGGCCGTCGTGCGCGCTGTTTGATGAGCTGGCGGATTCGGGGGAGATTGGGTTTGCTCCAGTTTTCCGCAGCCAGATATTCGTATAGATTGCTGGCGCTGGTCAGATAAAGTCGTTCCGTGGCCGGGGATAAAACTTTGAGGTCCTTCGCAAACCAGGCAATTGCTTCCTCGGGAAGATCCCGGGCAAAAGTTTTCGAAGGATCCAGCTTATGTTGAGCAAGGGTTTCCTGAAAACTGCGCAGTCCGTTCCGGTAGGTGCTGAAAGTACGCTTGCTTCTTGCCAATAAAACGGTTTCCAGATATGCGTCTACGGCCTGAGAAATTGTAGGGTTGTTAGATTTTGGCATGAATTTGCTTTCTAAATCAAAATAATATATTAATATTATAATAATAATATTAATAAAAGGTGTCAAGTCAGTGTTTGGAAAAGTGGGGCAGGGGGGTAAAAATAGCCATCAGATTGCTTGAAAAGACAACAAAACTGATGGCTTGGTCGTTTATTTAACCGACGTACGGTCGTTATTTGGTTAGGTAACTTCTTTCCAGCGTACCTGAAATCCGTCCTCGGTGGTGTGGACTTCATAGGTTGTTGTATCGAGCGATAAAGTGATATTAAAACCGGGTGTGATAACAGGCGAACACACTTCATTCTCATTGGGTAATTCAAGACAGGAGTCGTTCCAATTTGTATGGCTTACACTTCCCAGTTGAAAATTCGAGGGCGGAACGTTTAATGCCTGCCCGAGAGTTATTTTTGCTCCTGTAATTGCCGCCGTTGGATCGGGTGTAGCGGTTGGGCTGGGTGATAGTGTAGGAGTGGCCGTAGGTGTTGGTGTGTCCGTGGGTGTGGAGGTAGCGGTAGGTGTTGGGGTAGCTGTTAACGTGGGTGTCGCAGTTGGCTTCGTTGCAGCATGTTCTATTCCTGGAACGAACCAAAAACCATTGGCGTCAGAGGTCTCCGTGTCATTTCGCTCGACACGGAGAATAAAACGTACCGTCTCTCCTTTGAGTGCGCTGAGATCAATATCCAATTTACGGATTTTGTTATCATAAATCTCTCGCCAGGAACCCAGATTATAAGTTTTTCCATCTTTTCTGTAGTCCAGGCTGAAGATCAAATCGCAATTCTCGTTTCCCTCCAGACAACCGATCCAGGCTTTAAAACGATCACCGTTCTTGACGGTGTAGGATGGATATCTGCCTTCAATCCAGCCGCCTTTACTGTCCGGATGTACCCATATGGTAGATTCGTTCTCAATTCTTCCGGTTTCAAATTGGGGATGCATCAGCACTGATGCCCAGGCATCATACTCGTTTGAAGTCTCATCACAGGGAAACGCGACTTTACTGGCCCCGCTTTTCCAATCTGCGTCGCAGATGAGTGCTGTGAAATCGAAAGGATAAACACTTTCAGGAATATCGTCGCTTTTAAAAGGGACGACTTCTATAGAGACCCAAAAAGCGCTGTCTGCATTATTTCCTACGCCAAAAACGCGGTTGGAGGAATCTCTTAACATCCAATACCCTTTATATTTTCCGGGGGAAAATGGCGCGCGTAAATCAACAGAAATATCAATGGTTTGACCCGGTGAGACGCTTTTGCCTAACGATTGAGATACAGGGCCGTCCATTGCGTTGCCGCTGGAGAAAACAAGATCATAATCTTTGTTCCAGGTGCAGGTTCCAATATTCTTAATTCGCCAGGTTTTGGTGAATCGCTCACCGGCCTTAAAAGTAGAGCCATCTCGAACGGTTACATCTTTGATGAATTGAGCTGCATTGCATGGGATTGGGATGTTCGTTTGGGTGGGTGTAGGCGGGACCACGGTTTCTGTAGACGGAATCGTCGTGGAGGTAGGAGTAGGGGAGTCATCTCCGGTAACAGGAACAATAGCAGTGGTATTGTCCTGGGCTAATTGGGTGGCCTGGGCAACAACCGTCTCGAAAACGCTCTGTGTTGCTCGAGCGGTTAGTGTTTGGGAAATACTACTTTGGGTGGTATTACCGCTTGTTAAATAAGGTAACAATAAGAAACCACTTACAAGGCCTCCAAGAATAAGGACGCCGAGGAATATCAATCCGGCAAGTAAAATATCTTTGTTCGACAAATTATTAAACATATTGGTTCTCCTTTCGCTGATTGAAAACCAGGTGTTGCTATTTGATGCTTACTTAAGACGCGAATCATCAATGATTTGTTCCACGCATTTATTTTATTCCTGTCAGTAATGAACTGAGCTCAGCGGAGGGAAGGTTTGGGGGTAAATCAGGGTTGGTTTTTAGAAAAAACAGGGGAAATCGCAAGAAAAACGTCAAAAATTGCGTATAGCTGAGGTTTTTTAAAACCTTTTTAAGCAAATAAGCAAGCAGTCGAGGCTGAAAAATGGATGGAAAAAAGATCTGGGAGCTCTAATTTTGGTGATCTGTGGAGTTTTTGGATTTAACAAATCGGTCCATCAGGAATAGAACGAGCCAAATTGCCAATATGGGTAATAAACCTGCGCCTATGCACAATAACCCAAACAGAGCGGCATTGGCTCCGTAGATTAAATAAATTAATCCATCGCCAACGATAAAGAGGAGGATCAGACCTCCAATAATCAACTGTCTGTTGGTTTGTTTTTCGAATTCTCTCAAGTCGCGGCTCATTTTCTTATTATATCCCTGTAAAAAGGCTTTAGGGGACCTTTAAACACGGTTTCATTATGTTATGTATAATAAATCTTATCACTAACATAAAATTATTAATTGTTTTCAAAGCCTCCCCTATTCCCTGATTCCAAAAATGTGGAAGATATTGGGATTCTGGATTTTTAGGAGATAATAGGAGATCTCAGTTTTTGAGTTTAGGTGTTTCTTTAAAAATAAATTCTTCCTCCCCCGTTGACAGATCCGGAATTTGGATGTATTATCTTCTTAATACTCTATAGGATTACTTAACTTTCAAGAAGATGAGACTATCAAAAAGAGGCGAATACGGCCTGCGTGCCATGATCCATCTTGCTAATGCGGATACAGAGAATGGTCTGGTTCAGATCAAAGAGATCGCCAAGACTGAAAAGATCCCGATTAAATTTCTGGAGCAAATCTTGCTGACTCTGAAGAATGCAGGCTTGTTACAGAGTCGCTCCGGCGTTGGCGGAGGTTACTATCTGGCAAGAGACGCTTCTGAGATTGATTTAGGCCAGATTGTCCGTATACTGGACGGCCCCCTGGCCCCCGTTCGTTGTGTCAGTCAAATGGCTTATGAGCATTGTGATTGCCCCGATGAAACAACCTGTGGCCTCAGAATGGTGATGCTGGATGTGCGCAATGCTATTGCTGATATTCTGGAGAATACCACCCTGGAGGATGTAAAGCAGCGTGTTAATGCAGCAAAATCTTTAAATGAACTTACCTTGGATACCGAGTAGAGGTAATTTTTTTAGCTATAAAGTATAGTAAATACATAGACTATATATACTAAATAAAGATTTTTTAAAAAGGAGAGTTTTATGACACCCACAAAAAAATGGATTTTATGTCTGCTGATTGCCCTGATGGTTTCCGGAGCGGTTTCGGGGTGTGCGGCAAAACCTGAAGAGAACGGTGCTGTTGGAGATTCTGCTACACAAACTATTACGATTTCCGGCGCTTTTGCGCTGTATCCCATGATGGTTCGCTGGTCAGAAGAATATCAGAAGCTTCACCCTGAGATTCAGTTTGATATTTCCGCAGGTGGCGCCGGTAAAGGGATGGCAGATGCTTTAAGCGGCATGGTGGACATCGGAATGGTATCGCGGGATATCAAGCCCGAAGAAATTGAACAGGGTGCTTTTTGGGTTGCCGTCACAAAGGATGCTGTTTTTCCGACGATCAGCGCTCAAAACCCGGTGCTGGATGAATTGCTTGCCAAAGGAGTCTCACAGGAGCTTTTCGCCGGGATATTTATCGGAGGAGATATTACAACCTGGGGTCAGGTTGTTGGAGAAGCTGATATTGAAGATTCAATCCATGTGTACACTCGTTCAGATTCCTGTGGCGCTGCGGATATCTGGGGAAAATATCTGGGCGGGGCCCAGGAAGATTTGTTAGGTATTGGTGTTTCCGGTGATCCTGGGTTGATGGAAGCTGTGATGAAAGACCCGCTTGGTATTGGTTACAACAATCTGAATTATGCATTTGATCCTGCAACGGGTCTGCCCGTTTCAGGTGCAGCAATCATCCCGATTGATGTCAATGGAAATGGGATTGTGGATGATTCTGAATATCTTGCCGACCGTGCAAAAGCTATTGAAGCAGTCAAAAATGGAGATTACCCCTCCCCTCCCAGCCGGCTGCTTAACCTGGTCACAAAAGGAAAACCGGATGGAGTTGTAATGGATTTTATTGATTGGATATTGGGTGATGGACAGAGTTTGCTTATAGAAAATGGATATATCCCTCTGACCGAGGATCAGTTGATTGAAGAGACGGGCAAGATAAAATAATTCGATAAACTATACGAATATGAAACAATCTTTTGTACTTCCAAAAGCACTACAACTTTCGCTAAAACCGACCCAAATCGGCAGCAGGCCCCCTCTGTTCTCTCGCAAGGGGAAAGATAAGCTCGTGGGTCGATTCACCCTGCTTTCGGTGCTTTTTCCGCTTCTGATGCTTTTGATAATGATCTTGATGTTATTCCTGAGAGCCAGGCCGATTTTGTCAACCGGGTCCGCGTTCCAGTTCATCGCTGGCCAGGATTGGCATCCGATGAAAGGTAAATTTGGATTGCTTCCTTTTATTTCAGGAACTTTCTGGGTTACCTTTGGAGCCATGGTGATTGCCGTTCCTCCTTGTTTGCTGACGGCCATTTATCTCTCGGAATATGCCCGACGAGCTACGAAGGCATTTATGAAGCCGCTGCTGGATTTGCTTGCAGGGATTCCCTCGGTAATTTATGGGGTTTGGGGCGTAATTGCAGTAGTTCCCTGGGTGCAGAATACGGCTTCCCCCCTGCTGCGAAGCATTTTTACAACCATTCCGTTGTTTCAAACGGATAACTATACGGGGTTCAGTGTGATGGCCGGCGCTCTGGTGTTGGCCATCATGGTTGCCCCCATTATTATATCTGTCACCTGGGAGGTCTTTCAGGCGCTGCCTGTAGAACTTCGTCAGGCTTCTCTGGCGTTAGGCGCTACCCAGTGGGAGACCATCTGGCATGTTGTTTTGCCAAAATCAAGGCCCGGGATTCTGGCAGGAATTGTTTTAGGCTTTTCACGAGCCTTTGGTGAAACGATGGCAGTATTAATGGTAGTAGGCAATGTGGTGCAGATGCCCAGGTCTATATTTGACGCGGCTTATCCCCTTACTGCATTGATTGCAAACAATTACGGCGAGATGATGTCGATCCCAATGTACGATGCTGCGTTGATGGGTGCTGCACTGGTTTTGATGCTCCTGGTAATGGTTTTTAATCTATCCTCAGCCTTCTATCTGAACCGAATTACGAAGGGCGAATCATGAAATTAAAATGGAATAAACGTCTTTTAAAAGAAAGAATTCTTAAAAATTTGATGGTCCTTTCCTTTTTGCTGATTGCAGGGAGTCTATTTGCAATTTTGTTCACGGTAATTCAAAAAGGGGCTCCGGCGTTGAGTCTGGAAATGGTCACTCAGGTTCCTGAGGGTGGGTATTATCTTGGGGAAGGAGGCGGAATTCTGAATGCCATCGTTGGATCACTGTATCTGGCCTGTGGTGGAACTTTAATTTCTTTTTTCCTCAGTATTCCAATTGTATTGGGTTTAAATGTGTATGCTCGGAAATCAACGCTCGCTAAAATAACCCGATTATCCCTGGATGTGATGTGGGGAGTCCCCTCGATTGTTTATGGAGCATTTGGTTTTACCGTTATGATGGCTCTTGGAATGCGGTCCTCGCTTCTAGCGGGCATTCTTATTCTGGCACTGCTGGAACTGCCTATTCTTGTTCGTACACTGGATGAATATATTCGGATGATGCCGTTTGAATTGATGGAATCGGCTTTTGCTCTGGGCGCGACAAAGTGGGAAACTTCGCTGGCTGTCGTATTGCGCCAGGCTCGACCGGCTTTTGCTACTGCGCTCCTGCTCGCTTTTGGCAGAGGGATTGGGGACGCCGCTTCAGTTTTATTTACAGCCGGTTATACGGACCGTATTCCCGGTTCGCTTTTAGATCCGGTTGCCTCTCTGCCCCTGGCGGTTTTTTTCCAGCTCAACATGCCCTATGCTGCTGTTCAGCAGCGGGGTTATGCTGCGGCATTTATATTAACCGTGATAATTCTGGCAACCAGCTTGCTGGCTCGTGTTTTCTCCAAACGGTTGAGCCGGAATGTTGTCAAGTAATTTGCAAATCTCTTTTTTCTGAATGGTAACGATGGTAACGGAGTTAAAAAAACAAATGCTAGCGCAAACCCATGTAAAAATTGAAAATTTAAGTGTGCGTTATAACGGGACGCAGGCTCTCCAAAACATTGAACTTGAAATTCCTCGCAATCAAATTACGGTTATTTTGGGCCCCTCAGGATGTGGAAAATCAACCCTGTTGAAAAGCATGAACCGGTTTTTGGAGTTAACAGAGGGGACTGCCATTGAAGGCAATGTTTATGTCGACGGAATGGATATTTATCAGGCGGATGTGGATGTGACCCGGGTACGGAATAAAGTGGGACTGCTGGCGCAGCGCCCCTACCCTCTCCCTATGTCGATTTATGACAATGTAGCGTTTGGTCTGCGGATTCACGGAAAAGACCGTAACGCCAAACTGGATGACCTGGTTCAACACTATTTGGAACTGGCCGGTTTATGGGAGGAGATTAAAGACCGTCTTCACGAGCCGGCTTCCGGACTTTCCATAGGCCAGCAGCAGAGATTGTGCTTGGCCAGAGGTCTTTCGGTTGAACCGGAAATTATTCTTGGAGATGAGCCAACCTCTGCGTTGGACCCTATTTCTGCGCGGCATATCGAGAAATGCCTTCAAAGTTTGAAATCACAGTACACCATTATATTAGTCACCCATATTTTGCGTCAGGCTAGGCGTCTTGCCGATTATGTGGTTTTTATGTATTTGGGAAAACTGGTTGAGCAAGGTCCTGCGGAACAATTTTTCAATCACCCGCGTGAAGAACTGACTCGTGCTTATCTGGAGGGCGAAATTTAATATCCCCCGTTTTTTTCATTTGTTTGTAAAAATGTTCTGCCTTTTCACAGGCAGAACATTTTTAACCTTGACATTTTATATCCTGTTATTATAATAATTACATGTAATTTAATTACAAGAAATTCTGTTACGTACTTTGGAGGTTTGAAATAAACACAGAAATTAATCGGACAGAGGACTTACTGGATGAAATATCCGAACCTCTTCCATTTTCGGATGACGAGAATAATGAGGAAGAAATTCTTGAAGAAGAAGCTGTTCAAAAACCGAAATCGACTAAGCCGGATCTGAAAGAAGCCTGGAAACAAGTTGAAACATTTGGACAGGCCCTGGGCTCTGCTTTGCAGGGACGCGGGAATGTTGTCATGGTACGGGTCAATGATGAGGCTTTACGCCATCTGGATATGCTGGTTGAGACGGAAGTCACTAAAAGTCGATCGGAAAGCGCTGCATTTTTGATCAATGAAGGAATCAAAGCAAACAAAGCTCTTTACGATCGGATTCGTGAAATTACCGATCAAATCATGGACCTCCGTAATCAACTGCGTGAGGTGGTTAATCCGGACGATATCCGGCAAGAAATCGACCGGTCGGAAGAATAATTTTTCAGACGAGAGGCACCTGAGATATGCGGATTCTAAACGAAGAACAGGAAATATTGCTGAAAGATGAGCGGAGCGCGCTTGCTGATCTTCAGCAAGCGCTGATCCGGTTTGGTGTTTCTCTGGATGACCAGGAGACAATGAATCAATCTATTCGCCAGATAGATGATCTTTTCATGCTGGTTGTCGTAGGAGAGTTTAATTCTGGTAAATCTTCTTTTATCAATGCTTTGGTAGGGAGTAAACTCCTGAAAGAAGGAGTGACCCCCACCACGGCGGAAATAAATACGCTCCGTTACGCCGAGATACCGCAGGATGAGGCTTCCAACGCTTCCTCCTATTTGATTACGGCTCCTTTGGATCTGTTGAAAGAAATCAGCATTGTTGATACTCCCGGGACCAATGCAATTATCCGCAAGCATGAAGAAATTACATCGCATTTCATCCCTCAATCCGATCTGGTGCTGTTTGTGACTTCTTCTGACCGCCCTTTTACCGAGAGTGAGCGGGCTTTTTTGGAACGGATTCGGGATTGGGGCAAAAAACTGGTCATCGTGCTCAATAAAATTGATATTCTTCAATCAACGGATGAGATCGAACAAATCAAGTTGTTCATTCAGGATAACACTCGGGGCTTATTGGGGATTACACCGGAAATTTTCCCGGTAAGCTCACGAAAAGCATTGCTTGCCAAGCAGGGCCAACCGGAGTTATGGGAACAAAGCAGATTTGAGGTGTTGGAAAACTTCATTCACAGCACATTGGATGAGAAAGGACGCGTGCAGCTCAAATTTCTGAATCCAATTGGTGTTGCGTTGCACTTAACCGATCAATATTTAAACATTATTGCTGAACGCATAAACCTTTTGGCAGAAGATATTGTTATGTTGGACAATGTGGATCGTCAACTGGAACAATATAAATCTGACATGCTGAGTGATTTTGAGTTCCGAATGTCCGATATTAAAAACGTCCTTTTTGAAATGGAACAGCGCGGTCAGGCCTACTTTGAAGAGACGCTGAGAGTGGCTCGTATTCTGGATTTGTTGAACAAAGATAAAATTCAGAGTGATTTTGAGCACCGGGTAATCAAAGATGTTCCGCAACAACTTGATCGTAAAGTAAATGAATTGATTGATTGGATGGTAGAACGCGACTTCCAGCAATGGGAAGCTGTGACGAACCATCTTGCGGAGCGCCGTCGCCACCATCAGAAACAAATTATTGGCGATCCCGGCACCGCCAGCTTTAACTACGACCGCGAGCGATTGATTGAGGCGGTTGGCAAAGAAGCCGGTCGGGTGGTGAAAGGATATGATAAAACCCGGGAAGCGCAATTAATTGCTTCCGGCGCACAGGCAGCAGTTGCAGCCACGGCAGCCATGGAAGTGGGAGCCATTGGTTTGGGGGCTGCAATCACCGCTATTGCTACTACAATGGCAGCTGATGTTACCGGCGTTCTGCTGGCCAGTTTGGTGGCAGTATTAGGGCTTTTTGTAATCCCGGCTAAACGGCGTAAGGCTAATCAGGAAATGAATCAAAAGATTAGTCTGATGCGAGATCAATTGATTAACTCACTGACCGGTCATTTTAAACGGGAAATTGAACGCAGCCTGGGGCATATTCGTACTGCTATTTCCCCTTATACCCGATTTATTCGTTCAGAGAATAACCGTTTGCTCGACGCAAAAACGGAACTCCAAAGCCTTCAAAAGAACCTGGAATCCATAAAAAAACGGGCAGAATCACTGTAACAGTTTTTTATACCTGTAATTCTTGTTAAAAGCTGACAGTAACTCCGGTCAGCTTTTATTTATTCTGTCAGTTTTACAATCTCACTGGTTTTCTTGTAAAATTAGAGCTGGTCAAAAACGACACATCAATCATGGAGTTATCCGGATGCCGAAGAAGAAAATAGTTCGTTACATTATGTTCGGATTGCTGTACTTTTCTCAGGGCACAATCCTCAGTTATTTTACGGCCTTAAATGCCCTTTATTTTTTGTCAAGGGGGCTTTCAATGACGGATGTAGGGATTTTTGCCACCATTGCGCTGATTCCTTTTGTCATCAAAATATTTCTTGGCATGTTAAGCGACCGGGTAAATCTCTTTGGTCTGGGACATCGCAAGCCGTATATTTTGCTTGGATTAATGATTCAGGTAACCTGTCTGGTTGCAGCTCCATTTATTGATCCTGCCCGTTATTACTTTGGCTTTGTTGCTCTGGCGTTTGTGCTCCAAATGGGAATGGCGCTTTATGATACCTGTACGGATGGTCTGGCGCTGGATACTACCCCGAGCGATGAGCAGGGAACCATCCAGGGAATCATGGTGGGTGGGCGTGCATTGGGTGTGGTTGTAACGGCTTCAGTAGTGGGTCTCCTCGCTCAGAATGTTTCCTGGCAAGCCGTTTTCTGGTTGCTTGCAGCCATAACACTTTTGCCCATCCCTCTGGTCCTGATGATGAGGGAAGCAGCTCGTCCTGTTGAAAGGACATTTGACTGGGCCGCTTTTGCTGCATTCCGCCAACCTCCGGTCATCGGATTAGCGGTATTAGGTTTTGTTTTCTTTATAATCATTGCCGGAGCAAATCAGTTGGTCAACCCATTTCTGGATTCTCAATTTGGGATAAGTCTGAGTACGGCCGGCTTTGTCACGACGATCTGGGGCATTGGTGTTGTTCTGGGTGGTGTGACGGGTGGACGTTTGATCGATCATATTGGGAAACGAAAGGCCGTGCAATTTTCTATCGCGATCGCCTTTGCAGGAGTATTCCTTCTGGCAATCACCCCTGATATTTTCATGGCATGGGGTATGGTTGCTCTTTTTGGTATTGCTTATGGCACTTATCAGACCGTCTATTTTGCGCTGGCGATGAATTACACAGACCAGCGTATTGCCGCCTCTATGTTTTCAATTTTGATGGCCGCAACGAATATTGCTCAGGGTGCCGGGATGGCAATTTCGGGTGTACTGGCGGATGGTATTGGTTTTCGGTGGACATTTGTAGTACTATCCTGTTTGAATTTCTTTGCGATTCCGTTGATCTCGATCGTTTTCAGAAAGACCGATTCGGAATTGGTAACGGTGGAGAATTAGATGAACAATTTAGTGGTGGAAAAAACTTCCCAGGCAGTGCAGATCCTCCAGGAAGAAAACGTCGATCTCTGGTTAACTTTTGTACGGGAGACTTTTGCCGGCGGAGATCCTGTTTTACCGTTGATTTATGGCGACTCGTCCCTTACCTGGTTAAGTGCTTTGTTGATTGGTCGCAATGGGCAGAAGGTAGCCATTGTGGGGCGTTTTGAAGAGGAAGCGGCCCGCGGCACCGGTGCTTTTGATAGAGTATTACCCTATGATCAATCGATTTTGCCCGGCTTGATAGCTGTTTTAGAAGAGTTGAACCCGCAATCCATAGCCATTAACACTTCCAAAAATGATGTGCTGGCAGATGGGTTAACGCATGGCATGTATCAAATTCTGGTTGAAGAATTGCTGGTTGGCACGCCTTTTGCGGACCGGATAATTTCCGCAGAAAAGATTATCTCTGCATTGCGTGGACGTAAGACGCCGTTAGAGGTTGAACAAATAAAATCGGCAATTTACGAAACGGAAAAAATTTATCAAAATATCTTCTCTTTTCTGCGCCCCGGTCTTACCGAGCGGATGGTTGCTGCTCACATGCATCAAGAGCTCGAAAAGGCCGGTTTATCCCATGCCTGGACGCCTTCGAGCTGCCCGGCAGTAAATACGGGGCCCGATTCCCCGATGGGCCATGCTGAGCCTACGGACCTGATTGTTCAACAAGGACATATTGTTCATTTTGACTTTGGGGTTCGCAAGGATGGTTATTGTTCAGATATTCAAAGAGTGGCCTATATGTTGCGGGAAGGTGAAACTGAGGCACCCGCATTAGTTCGTCATGGATTTGAAATCATCCGCGCATCCATCCAGGCAGCTTTTGAAGCCTTACAGCCCGGGGCGACAGGACAGGAAGTGGATGCGGCTGCCAGGACAGTTGTAGTCGATGAGGGTTATCCGGAATTTATGCATGCGACCGGACATCAATTAGGACGGTTAGCACATGATGGCGGTGGTATACTGGGCCCATTGTGGGACCGTTATGGTGATCTCCCCCTCCGCCCTATAGAAATCGGGCAAGTTTATACCATTGAACCGCATATTGTTATACCTGGTTATGGATGTCTGGGATTGGAAGAGGATGTATTGGTGACTGAAAACGGTGCGGTGTATCTGGGCCCGCCTCAAACGGAGTTGTATTTAGTAAGAAAACATTAATCTATGCAAATATTACCATTGTTTTTGTCTTATTTTCCTTGACAGGGTTTGTGTTTTATCGGTAGTATTATGGAGTTATGTTTAAACGTTCCATTCTTTCATATTTCCAATTCATTTTGGCCGGATTGTGTTTTGTTTTTCTGTTTTGGATTTTGGTCGGCTTTTTATCTCCACCGGCGACATTATCCGAAGCAGTCGTTGAGGAGCAAAGCGGTCTTTCGGCTGCAGATAATAACGTAGAAATACCCCTCCCCTATTACTCGCCTAAAGTCATTAATTCAGAAGATGAAGGCGTGATCCGTAAAGCTTCAATCCAAACCAGTCTGGTGGCACAACCCCGACAGGGTGTTACTCAATATACCGTGGAAGAGAACGATACAATTTTTGGAATTGCCGAAAAATTTGGTCTCAGGCCGGAAACGGTTTTCTGGGGAAATCTTTATCTTCTCGGAGACAATGTTCATAATCTCATACCCGGAATGGAGATTAATATTTTGCCGGAAGATGGCGTCTTGCACCGTTGGAGCGAAGGTGAGGGGTTGAATGGTGTGGCAAAATATTATGGCGTTTCTCCGGATGATATCGTAGATTGGCCGGGAAATCATTTGACCAGAGAGAGTGTAGGGCTCTATGAGGATCCTAAAATTGAACCCGGAACGGAATTATTTGTTCCGGGTGGAGAACGGGAGTTGATCTCATGGACAGCCCCTGAGATTACTCGCGAGAACCCTGCTGTTGCCAGTCATATCGGTCCTGGTTTTTGTGGTGCAATAACTGGGGGCGCAATAGGGAATGGAATCTTTATCTACCCTACTGTGATGCATGTGCTTTCTGGATATGATTACTCTCCCGCCACCAACCATAACGCTCTTGACTTTGCGGGTTCCGTTGGGAACGCAATTTACGCGGTGGATGCCGGTGTTGTTGTGTATGCCGGCTGGAATGAGCATGGTTATGGGAACATGGTAGTGATTGACCATGGAACAGGCTGGCAGTCCCTTTATGCACACCTGGACACCTGGAATGTGGTCTGCGGCCAGAGTGTCTATCAGGGAGATATTATTGCAGGTCTAGGAAATACAGGTAATTCATCTGGCCCGCATCTGCATTTTGAGCTGCGCTATAATGGCTCGTATGTCAACCCTTGGAATGTTCTTCCATAAGAGTTAACTATTTTTATTCTCAGGTTCTTTGATCTCTGCAGGTTGTTGAGCCGCTTCAAGTGTAACGATTTTCTGCTGACATTGATTGATTTCCTTTTCTAGGGAATCAATCTTTTTCTTATGATTAGAGAGTGCCAATTTACTTTTGACAACCGTTGGTGAGATGGCCAACAACCCAATGATGACGCCGATCGCCAGAGCTAAAAGCAGGACCAGAGCAAGGGATTGATCAAACTGCCACATTAAGAACGCAATTGTGACCTGTGTGGTATTTTGAAGTGCAAAAATGACTGCTACAACTGCAATTAACAATGCCAAAATCAAGAAAATAGAAATCATAATGGGATTCTCCTATTTTGTAATACCGTGTTTATACCTCAATTTCGAAAAACGAGATTCCCCGTTTTTCAAGAAGGTTTCATTAAGGATGGCAAAAATTTTTACCGCTGTCTTTAAAGCTCTCCCCTTCTATGGGTAAAAACTCCCACTCATAATGGTCTTCATAAAGTTCCAATTTCAACACACCAAATGTTCCGGAATGCTGGACCTCGCTGTTTTCCAGGATGGTGTTAAAGGGCCTTTGGCCGGCGCCACCGGTACCCACCACAAACTGACGGATACCATTTTGGAGATCTAAATTTCCATCCGGGTCCTGAGGGGCAAAACGCTCGTAGTTATGATCATCTCCGTTTATCACAAGCTCTACACCATGTTCATAAAGAACGCGCCAGAAAGCATCCAGCCAAAATGAGCTTCCTCCTAATCCTGAACTCCATCTGGGATCATGCCAATAGGCAAGAGAGCACTGGTCAGGATGTTTTTCGAGATCCTCCTCCAACCAGGCAACTTGTGGCGAACTGGGGCCACACCCCCCTACCCAACCACAATTGCTGTTCAGGACGATGATGTGCCAGCTTCCATAATCATAGCTGTAATACCCCCTATAGATTTCACCTGCAATTTCTCCGAAATAGGCAAAGTAATCAGCAGCATCGGGGACCAGGTATTCATGATTACCGGTGCTGGGACGGATGCGATCCTTAAATTGTCCCCAGGAGGGCCCAAAACAATTCTCAAACTCCCATAAAGTACCGGATTCATTATTGTTATCCCCGGTTGTAAATAGGATTCCCGGAAGTTTTTTGAGGATTTCTGCAGTTTGATCATCCCCTGTTTGACCGCAGATGGCAATATCGCCTGCACCACTTAGAATGGCTGGTGTTGCTGAAGGTACGGGGGTGGGACTTACAGTACTTGTGACAGATGGAGAGGGTGAAGGTGTGGGGTATTCCGTTTGGGTTATTGCCGGAGCGGTTGTCCCTGGTGCTGAAAACGTATCCATGGAGGAATCTTCTGGCATATTGACAGAAGTGCAGGAAGATAAAAAAATAACTATTAAGAACGGTGATAAACACATTGATAAAATTTTCATAAGGATTATGGATAGGTTAATTCAAAATTTTGATAAAATCAAGGATGCAAAATTTCTGTAAAAAGATTTAATATCCATTCGATACTCCATCGGATATGGAGCATCCCCAATAAAACAATCAAAACGTGATTGGATTCGGAGAATAGTAGCATGTGGAAATCGGGTTGGCGTGATAAAGTGCTGACAGACGTAGAACAACACACCTGGGATCTGCTCATCATTGGTGGTGGAGTGATGGGTGCTGGAATCTTTCTCCGGGCAGTTCAGGCGGGACTGAAAGTTTTATTGCTGGAAGTAAAAGATTTTGCGTTTGGTGCTTCGGAAAGAACAAAAAAACTGGTCCACGGTAACCTTGAAAGTTTGTTGAATAAACAATACGGTACGACTCGAGTTTCTGTGCGTGAGAGGGAATGGCTGCTGAAACAGGCGCCAGGTCTTGTTACGGAACTTGAATTTTCGATGCCCTATTATAAGAACATGAATAGGTCCAGGCGCCAATTTCATCAAGCGATGATCACCTATGACCTTTTAGGAAAGAAATGGAAACATCAAAGTCTTTCGGCTCGCGAACTTATTCAACAAACTCCTTATTTGCAGAATATCGATTTGTTGGGCGGCTATCAATACTTTGATGCTCAAGTGGATGATACCCGATTAGTGTTGCGGCTGCTTCAGGAGGGCATGGATTTAGGGGGAACGGCAATTAATTATGCACCGGTGAATAAACTTTTGCGCACTCAATCGGGCAGCGTTTGTGGAGCCATCTTCAGCGATAAGTCGTTTCCCAAGGGTGCAGACTATGCTGTTGAAGCAAAAGTTGTGATCAATGCAACCGGCACCTGGAGTGACGAACTTCGAAAACACGTTGGCGGGACAAAAAGGCTTCACCAGTATAAAAATGCTCACATCATTTTTTCTCATGAAAAATTTCCTGTTCAACACGCCGTTACGCTTTTCCATCCGGTAGATCACCGGATGATATTTGCTGTTCCCTGGGAAGGAGTTACTCTGGTCGGCCCCTCTAATCACATCTCCCCAGGTGAAGAGGAGATCTATCAGGATGAACCCTGCGCCACAAGACGGGAAATTGACTACCTTTTGGACGGACTTCACTTTGCTTTTCCCTCTTTGGATCTTTCAGAAGAGGATATCCTCTCTACTTTTTCGGGCCTTTGTTCTGTCCCCATTTCCGATAAGACTCATTCAGTAAAATCTGCTCAGAATTTTCAAATCTTGAACGAGGAAGGATTATTAACTCTTATGGGTGGCAGTTTTACCATTTTCCATGTTGTAGCAGAGAATGCTTTGCGAATAATAAAACCGCTTTTCCCCCAAAAGCTAAAATTGAAATCTCCTGCCTGCCTGTTCAATCCGCCGGCCGCAGGAATTCAGGGAGATGCTCTGGATAATCATTCCATAGACTATCTTTTGGGCAGGTATGGCAGCTATTTAACGGACTTAATTGAGATCTCGCATTCCGGGGAATTGGACCCGGTTACTTCGAACCTTCCCAGTATTTGGGCGGAGCTCCGTTGGGCAGCGCAATCTGAAGCTGTCATTCATCTTGAGGATTTGCTTCTTCGCAGGGTTCGATTGGGACTTTTGCTTGCAAATGGCGGTCTGGGCATTATGGAGGATATTCGGCGAGTTGTTCAGCCTGAATTGGGATGGAACGATGCTAAATGGAAATTAGAAGTGAACACCTATCAGAATGTTTGGAATCGGAGCTACAGTCCTCAGCCGCTTGGATAATCTGTTATATAATGGTTCTGTTAAACGCAATTTTGATGGATTGGGAGATATACAACAATGTACGCTGAAAATATTCTGGCAATAGACAATGGCACTCAAAGTGTCAGGGCGATTGTCTTTGACCCACGTGGCAATTTATTAGCAAAACAACAGGTTTTTCTCCCTCCCTACTCTTCTCCGGTACCCGGCTGGATTGAACAGGACCCCGTTGTATTCTGGAATGCTGTCTGTGAGGCCTGTCAGGGATTGTGGAGCCAGGGGATTGTTTCCAAAGAGAGCATTGTGGCTGTTGCGCTTACCACCCAGCGTGCTACAGTGATCAACCTTGATAAGGAAGGGAATCCGCTTCGTCCGGCTATTTTGTGGATGGATCAGCGCAGGGCTGAAGGATTGCAGCCGGTTGGGGGATTATGGGGTCTGGCGTTTAAAGTGTCTGGTGCGTCTAAAACTGTTGCTTATTTGCAGGCTGAAGCTGAGGCCAACTGGATAAGAACAAACGAGAAAGCTGTCTGGGAAAAGACGTATAAATATGTATTCCTATCCGGTTACCTCACCTATCTTCTTACTGAGAAATTTATCGATTCGATTGGCTGTCAGGTCGGTTATATGCCCTTTGATTATAAAAGGCAGGCATGGGGTAAAAAATGGGATTGGAAATGGAAAGCTGTTCCCATGCCGCGTGAATATCTTCTGGATCTTGTCCCCCCTGGCAGCATGCTGGGTGAAATTACCTCGCAGGCATCTCAGGCAACAGGCATTCCCGCCGGCTTGCCGTTGATTGCTGCAGCAGCAGATAAAGCCTGTGAAGTGATTGGATCGGGGTGCCTTGAGCCGCACATCGGCGGTTTAAGTTATGGCACGGCCGCAACAATCAACACTACTCACAAAAAATATGTTGAGGTAATTCCATTAATTCCACCTTACCCGGCGGCTGTTCCCAACAGATATACGCTTGAAATTCAAATTTACCGGGGATATTGGATGGTCGACTGGTTTAAGCGGGAATTTGGGCTGCAGGAAAAACGGCTGGCAAATGAACGCGGCATTCCAACCGAAGACTTGTTTGACAATCTTGTGCAATCTGTACCACCGGGTTCGGAAGGGCTTATTCTTCAGCCTTATTGGAGTCCGGGGTTGAAAATGCCCGGGCCTGAGGCTAAAGGGTCCATTATCGGTTTCACGGATGTACACACCCGGGCACACTTGTATCGCGCAATATTGGAAGGCATTGCTTATGCCCTCCGAGACGGAGCGGATCGAACCACCCGCCGTTCTGGCGTGAATATCCAGGAACTTCGTGTTGCCGGTGGCGGAAGCCAAAGTAATGCCGCTCTTCAATTGACAGCGGATATTTTTAATTTGCCGGTTGCAAGGCCGCATATCTATGAAGCTTCGGGCCTTGGGGCAGCTATTGATGCGGCAGTTGGTATGGGCATTCATCCATCCTTTGAGGCCGCTGTGGCTGACATGACACGGGTTGGCGAGTGGTTTGAGCCAATTCCGGAAAATCATAAAATTTATGATGATTATTACCGAAACATTTACCTGAAAATGTATGATAAGTTGAATCCCCTCTACGGTGCAATCCATCGGATTTCCAGAGGTGGTATATCTTGATGAAAGCAATGGATTGGCTTTCTTACACGCTTTTTATAGGAACTAATTTTTTAGAATTCAGGAATAAAATATTTTGACAGAGTTGCCTGGTAATCGCCCTTCCGTTTTATTTGTTTGCACTGCTAATATCTGCCGGTCTCCAATGGCGGAAGGTATTTTCAAACAGTTGCTCAAAGAAAGAACCGAAAATTGGGAGAAATGGAAAATCGAGTCCGCCGGAACCTGGACGAATCGTGGAAATTCGGCAGCCCGGAAAGCAATTGATGTATTGGCGGATCGTGGAATTGATATCAGTTCTCATTCCAGTCGTCCTATCAATCACGTTCCTGTCAATCGGTTCCGGTTGGTGCTGGCGATGGAGGCAGGGCATAAAGAAGCTCTCCAAATAGAGTTCCCGCTTGTTGCTTCAAGAACATTTCTATTAAGCGAAATGATAGGCGAAGTTAAGAATATTGATGATCCTATTGGGAAACCACTTGAAGAATTTGTGAAAACGGCCAATGAGATTGAAAGAATTTTGGTGGAAGGTTATTTTAGAATTCGCGAATTGGTACAAACAAGTTGAGAAATGGGCAGCGGCTTTTATTCAGCGTTTTTTATCTGTAGACATATGGTACATGGTTATCAAGGCTAATTCTGGTTATTAATAAGCTTATGGGAAAATTCTGGTACGCTGTATATAGTCAACCGAATAAAGAGAACGCCTTATGGAGACAGCTTCAGCTGCGTTCTATAGAGGTTTTTTTTCCACGAATCAAAGTAAAACCGGTCAATCCGCGATCGCGCAAGATCAGACCTTATTTTCCACGTTATCTCTTTGTGAATGTTGATCTTGAAGAAGTGGGTGTATCAACATTACAGTATATTCCGTTTGCAATAGGATTGGTATCCTTTGGGGGTGAGCCGGCTGTTGTTCCGGAGAATTTAATCCAGACATTAAAGAAAAAGACCCTGGAGATTGAGCAGGCCGGGGGAGAAATCTTTGTAGATTTAAAAAAGGGAGACCAGCTTTTAATTGATGAGGGACCTTTCAAAGGGTATGAGGCAATTTTTGATCTGCGTTTATCGGATAGCGATCGGGTACAGGTTTTCTTGAAGATGTTAAACGACCGCCATTTACGGGTTGAGATGGATATAAATCAAATCAAAAAAAATAAGAAGCGTTGAATCCTTGTATTTTTTGATCTATAGCTTTAGTTCTAACCGAATTGGCCAATTCGGTTTTTTTTATCCCCCTGCGCACCAGCCTGTGACAGACCTTTTACAAGGATGATTTTTGTCACTCATAAATTGTGACAGATTAGGGCTTGCTATTTAACAAATCAATGGTAAATTTTAAGGTAAGGCATAACAATAGAAGGAGATATTATATGTCAAGCCTTAAATCTGCGCCTCTCAGCGAGAGTGAGGAAATGTACTTGGTAACCATCGCCAAGCTTATTGAGAATGGAAACCCTTCTCCAATTCCTCTTTCTGAATTGGCCCATGAAATGGATATTTTGTCTGTGTCGGCTAATCAAATGATCCGGAAATTAGCCGAGCAGCAGTTGGTGAATTACGTACCCTATCGTGGTGTGGAATTAAATGATAGCGGAAAAGAAAAAGCAATCCGCATTATTCGTTATCGCCGCTTATGGGAAGTATTTTTGGTTAATCACTTGAAAGTGCCGGTAAGAGAAGCAGAAGAGCTAGCCTGCCGCCTGGAGCACATCACCCCCGCTTCTATTTCAGATAGCCTGTCCAATTTTTTGGGAAATCCCCGGACAGATTCTCAAGGGAATGCCATCCCTTCTGTAAAGCAAAAACATTTTGATCGCAATCTATTTCCGTTATCTGGGGCGCACATCCACCAGGCTGTGAAGATTTTAGAGATCAAAGCTGATTCATCTGTTAAAGCTTTTCTTTCCCATGAAGGCCTGACTGTTGGGAAAGAGATAAACATTTTGGCCAAGGGTGAGGATGGAGATATGCTGGTTGAGGCAGGATCCCACATGGTTAGTCTGGCGCAAAAATTGACCGAGTTGATCTACATTGATCCAATCACCGATTCTAACCCTTCTTGAGGGGCAAACTCTGGAGAATATATGATGCCGCTTAGTATGGTAGGACTAAATAAAGAAGTAAAGCTTGTCTCAATAACTGGTGGTGCAAGAATCAAAAAACGGCTTGCTGATTTGGGGTTAAATGTTGGGATGACAATTACGGTTTTGCGCAAAAATGGTGGGGGTCCTATGATCCTTGCGGTTAAAGATTCCAGATTGGCGCTGGGAATTGGAATGGCAAACAAAATTATGGTTGAAGATATTGTTTAGGAATCATGTCTGAATCTGAAATTATGACAGAAAAATACTGTTTTGCTTTAATGGGTAACCCGAATTGCGGGAAGACCACTATTTTTAATCAAATCACGGGAATGCACCAGCATGTGGGGAATTGGCCTGGAAAAACTGTAGAGAAGAAAGAGGGCTATGCCCAACATAAAGGTGTTGACCTGGAGATTGTTGATTTGCCCGGCACATATAGCCTTACAGCTTTTTCAATGGAAGAAGTTATTTCAAGAGATTTCATTCTTGATAATCACCCTGATGTAATTATTGCAGTGGTGGATTCTTGTAACCTTGAACGAAATTTGTACCTCACAGTGCAAATCCTTGAATTAGGTGTGCCCCTTGTGTTGGTATTAAATATGACGGATGTCGCCGAGTCCAAAGGTTTAAAAATTGATACGGATTCACTCAGTAAGGCTCTCCAATCACCCGTTGTGAAAACGACTGCCAGTTCCGCACAGGGTATTACGGATCTTTTAGACACGGCCATTAATTTGGCCAGGAATTTATAAATATGTCCCAACATGACCTTGCTTATACGCGCCGCCAGGGATTTGCTGTTGATTATGGAAGAGAAATTGAAGAAGAAATTGTCAGACTCCAGATGCAAATTGATCAATACCCTGCGATTGCACAGAAATATCCTGCACGTTGGTTAGCCATCAAAATATTGGAGCAGGACGAAGATATCTACGAGAAACTTTCTCGCGTTCCTGATGGCGAAAAATTGATGTCATTTGCTAAAACCAGTCTGGATCATCTCACGGAAATTTTTGGGGATGATGTTGACACCATCATTGCAGACCGCCGCTATGGCTGGATCAATGGGCTTGTTAAAGAGTTTGTGAAAAAAACCAAACCCAACCGGATTAACATCTCTGATCAAATCGACAAGGTTGCAACCAACCAATTCCTTGGTATCCCCCTCTTCTTGGCTTTAATGTGGGTTGTTTTCAAATTTACTACGGATGTGGCAGCCCCATATCTCAACTGGATTGAAGATATCATAAACGGTCCCATTACAAACTGGGTTATCAGCCTGCTTTATCTGATGGGATTGGAGAATACATGGCTTGAATCTCTGATTGTAGATGGGATTATTGCCGGCGTAGGCGGTGTATTGGTTTTTATTCCGGTATTCATTGCTCTGTATATGGCTTTGGCTTTTTTGGAGGACTCTGGTTATATGGCGCGCGGCGCATTTGTAATGGATCGCGTAATGCACTTAGTGGGACTGCACGGAAAAAGTTTTGTTCCTTTGGTAGTTGGTTTTGGGTGTACGGTTCCTGCACTTTATGCTACACGCACTTTGGAAAACCCCAAAGATCGGATTCTGACAGGACTGCTCGTTCCATTTATGAGTTGTGGAGCAAGGCTTCCGGTTTATGTGCTATTTGCCTCCATCTTTTTCCCGGAAAATGCTGGGATGGTAGTTTTTTGGATGTATGTCATCGGAATCTTGGTTGCTCTTCTGATAGGTCTGATTCTCCGAAAAACGATTTTTAAAACAAAAGAAGTTTTTCCGTTTGTCATGGAACTACCGCCCTACCGTATGCCGACTTTTAAAAGCATTTGGATTCATACCTGGGAAAGGACCTCTTCTTTTATCCATAAAGCCTGGACCGTGATATTAGTGGCAAGTATTCTGGTATGGTTCCTTTTAGCTATTCCTGTTGGTGGGATGGGGTCTTTTGGAAACACTTCTGCGAAATACAGCGTGTTTGGTAAAATTTCCACCATCATTTCCCCCGTTTTTAGTCCTCTTGGGTTTGGTGATTGGGAGGCAAGCGGATCATTAATTGCCGGAATCTCGGGCAAAGAGATCATCGTCAGTACACTCACCCAGGTTTATGGATTAGAGGAGTCCGTACAGGCAGAAACCACTGCCGCACCTTCCTTTGCAGAGGATCTTAAATTTATTATCACCTCTTTTGGGAATGCAACTCTGGACACAGTAAAAGAAATTCCTTCAATTATTGGGATTAATCTGTTTGGTCGGGGAGACCAACCGGCAGAGGCAGATCTTATGCAGGCTGTCCAAACCAATTTCAACGCATCCAGCAGCGGGCATGGTAAACTGGCCGGGTTTGCTTTTATGTTGTTTGTTCTTCTTTATACGCCGTGTATTGTTTCTCTTAGTGTTGAATATCAGGAGCTTGGAGCTAAATGGATGTGGTTTTCCATCTTGGGACAATTTATGATTGCGTGGTTGATTAGCTTCATGGTTTTTCAGGCCGGCGTTTTTTTGGGGATCGGATAAAGGGTTAGGCAAAATATGTTACAGAATATCTTGAAAGAAATTAATGCTTCTAAAACAGCAGTGAGTATTTCGGAATTGAGTTCAAAACTTGGCATTGAAGAAAATGCTCTTGAAGGCATGATCATGCAGTTGGTTAGAATGGGCAAATTAAAAGTGGATGATTATACGGATTTGGGAAGATGTGCTATTTCAAATTGCTCAAACCATCAATGCTCCTCTTGCGGTCAATCCAGTTTAAAGATTCGGACCTTTTCCATAAGATCTTAATTGTGCTGGCGCTTGGTTTGATCTGCTGTCCTCCGGTTTGAAGTACTCAGATCCGGATAAAAATATCCCTGTTTTCGCGTTTTGCAGAATTTTCCGTATAGAACATCCTGTATTTGTGAATATTTGATGAAGATGTGATACAGAATCCGTGAAAATGGAATAAATTCTTCCCAATACAGCTATAATTTATCTTATGACAACAATATTGATTATTGAAGATGAAGTCGAATTAACCAAAGTCCTTCGTTCTTATCTTGAACGTGCAAACTATCAGGTGATCTCAGCAGCCCGGGGAGATACAGGTTTAACTTCTTGGGAGAATTCTCATCCGGATCTGGTATTGCTTGATCTCAATCTGCCCGGAATGGATGGTCTGGATGTGGCCCGAAATATTCGCCACAAAGATGACACGCCAATCATTATGCTCACTGCTCGTATTGAAGAAATTGATCGTCTGATTGGGCTTGAGTTAGGTGCGGATGATTATATTTCAAAGCCTTTCTCTCCACGCGAAGTTGTTGCCCGTGTGAAAGCAGTCCTGAGGAGAGCCAACCCTTCACGGGAAAGCCCGGAAATAGTTCGGGCAATGGATTTGGAAATTGATTTAAATGCCCACACTGTAAAACGGGGGAAAACCACTTTTGACCTGACACCCACGGAGTTTTCCCTTTTGGTCGCGCTGGCCGAGTTCCCGGGACGTGTGTTCAGCCGGTTGCAATTGCTGGAAGTAGTACAGGGAACAGCATACGAAGGCTATGAACGAACTATTGATGCCCATATCAAGAATTTGCGTGCGAAACTGGAAAAAAATCCCAAGAAGCCCCAGTATCTTGAAACAGTATTTGGAATTGGGTACCGCTTCAGAAAAGAGTAAAATTTCCGATGTCACTGCGAATGCGCTTGTTTATCGTTTTTTTGCTGATCATTATTGTGACGCTGGCATCCTTATCCATATTTATTCGTCAAAATACGCAGCGTGAAATAAGAAACTATGTGTTTCGCGGTGGACTAATTGGCGCAGAAAATTTGATAGCTTCTTTGGAAACTCATTATCAGGAGACAGGCTCCTGGGATAATGTAAAAAGTGTCATCGCTTCGGATGTGGGGACAGGAAGAGGTGAAGGGAGCAAAGGCGGAAATCAAGGAGGAAGTTCGGGAATGGGGCCGGGCATGTCCGGGATGATGAACTTTCGGCTTGCAGACGTAAGCGGGAAGCTTGTTTATGATCCGCAAGCCACTGATCTTGGTGAAGTTCTTCCAAAATCAGAATATAGTCTGGGTTTACCAATTGAAGTTGGGGGTAAAACTGTGGGCTATCTTTTACCCGGCAGTGGGGCCTCATTTGCAGGTACAAACTTTGAAACGGAACTCCTTGAGAGATTAAACCGCGCTGCAATCAATTCGGCACTGATTTCAGGTGGACTGGCAATCCTTCTTGCCCTTATTCTGGGCTACACTTTTCTGAAACCTATTCAACAGCTTACGTATGCTGCCAACAATCTTGGCCAGGGAGATTTATCTCAACGAGTTCCGGTGCGTGGAAAAGACGAATTGGCGAATCTTGCCAATTCATTTAATCAAATGGCGACCATGCTTGAAAATTCAGAAACTGCTCGGTTGGAAATGACGGCAGATATTGCGCATGAACTTCGCACCCCCCTGGCTGTGCAACGGGCTAATCTGGAAGCGATTCAGGATGGTGTTTATCCTCTAACAGCAGAATCTCTATCCCCTATTGTTGAGCAGAACTATCATCTAACCCGTCTTGTCGAGGATCTTCGTACGTTGGCCCTGGCCGATTCGGGCGAATTGGAAATGCATTTTAGAAAAACGGATATCGTTGCTTTGGTTCGCAGTACAATCCAACGGTTTGAGTCCCAGGCAGCCTTAAAACGGGTGCAGCTTCAATTTGACTCTGAATTGGATTCCTATACTTTAGAACTGGATCCGGACCGGATTATTCAGATTTTCAATAATTTAATTCAAAATGCGCTGCGGTATACTCCGGCTAACGGAATGATTTTTGTAGGCATGAAACGTACAAATAATTGGCTTGAGATAACCGTTCACGATTCTGGAAGTGGAATTCCTGAAGAGGCACTTCCTCACATTTTTGAACGATTCTATCGCGCAGAAAAGTCTCGTAGTAGAATGGAAGGCGGAACCGGGTTGGGGCTTGCGATTGCTGCCAAGATTGCCGAATCGCACCATGGGGAGATTGGTGGCGAAAATCATCCTGAAGGAGGTGCGGTATTTACGCTTAAACTGCCGCTTTCTTTTCAATCGCAAAGTTAATGCCCTTAACGCAGTGGTCTAAAAAGATGATAAACATTCCTTACACACTCTGCTTTCTAACCAGAAATGATCACATTTTGATGTTAAAACGGAACAAATCTCCAAATAAAGGGCTTTGGAATGGCGTTGGCGGGCATATTCAGGATGGGGAAAGCCCATTAGCCTGTATTCGCCGCGAGATAAAAGAAGAAACAGGTTTTGTGGTTGAAGCACCTCGGTTTTGTGGTTTGCTAACATGGCAGGGCTTTGAGGTTCCACCCGGCGGTTTGTATATCTTTTCGGCACAAGCACCACAGGGGAATCCGATTGAGTGCACGGAAGGAATCCTTGCATGGAAATCCAAGGATTGGGTGTTTTCGTCTCCCGAGGTGGTTTCAAATATTCATGTTTTTGGGCCTAAAATTCTCCATTCCGATCCGCCTCCGCCGCAAATATTTCATTTTCAATATCAAGATGGGCAAATTAAGCATTTTAGAATGGATCCCTTCCCATCCGAAAATTTGAGCCGAGAGTCATTGGGGAATTATTAACGCTTTAAAAATTGAGAGGTTGACAATTATGGAATCAAAAATTCTGGACGCAGATACTCGAAAGGCATTGTTATTTTTACAAGCAGATGAAATTAACAGCCATTACATGTATCAAAGGCTTGCTGAAACTGTGGGCAATGAAGAAAATAGTGCTGTTTTGAGACGAATTGCTTCTGAAGAGAAAAAACACTATGGGGTCTGGAAAAATTACACCCAAAAGGATGTTCGTCCAAACCAATTTAAGATCGCTCTCTATTATTGGATTTCAAAATTATTTGGCCTCACATTTGGAATCAAACTTATGGAAAGGGGCGAAGAGAAGGCACAGGAAGCTTATAAAAAATTGTCGGGAAATTTCAGGGAGGTTGATGAAATTCTTCGCGATGAAGAAGAACACGAAAATGAACTCCTGGATATGTTAGATGAGGAATCGTTACGTTATGCAGGTTCGGTAGTTTTAGGCCTGAACGATGCCCTAGTTGAACTGACAGGAGCCTTGGCGGGTTTGACTTTTGCCTTTCAGAATACAAAGGTAATTGCGCTGGCCGGGCTGATTACAGGAATCTCCGCTTCTTTTTCAATGGCGGCGTCCGAATACCTTTCTCAAAAATCGGATGACGATGACAGGCAGTCTCCCATCAAGTCGTCCATTTATACCGGGATAGCGTATATTCTTACGGTGACATTGTTGGTACTTCCATACCTCCTTTTCAAGAATTTCATTGTCTGTCTGGCCTTCACAATATTAATTGCTATCCTGATTATTGCATTGTTCAATTTTTATATCTCGGTAGCAAAAGACTACAATTTCCGGCAGCGATTTCTTGAGATGTCTTTAATCAGCCTGGGTGTTGCGGCGTTTTCCTTTGGCGTTGGAGTTGTAATTCGCAATGTTTTTGGGGTTAGTATTTGATAAGAGCAAGTTTTGTTATTGCTTTTTAGCAAACCAGCCAATAATAGAAGAATGGCCAATGGGGTCTACTTTTCTGACCTGATAGATATTTTTGAACACAATGTAAAAGGAGTACACAGTGTCTATTCCTGATGATGCTAATCAATCGATTCTTGTGGTTTATGGCAGGGAAAGCTGTTCACAATCTCGGATGTTGCGCAATTTGTTGGATAAAGAGGCGGTTATTTACGAGTGGCGTGATATTGTGCAGGGAGAAGAAAAGTATCAGGATGAATTGCGTGAATTGGCTGGCGGATATTTGTCTGTGCCAACCGTGGTTTTTCCTGACGGATCCATCTTGGTTGAACCCTGGCCCAGAGAGGTTTTTAAAAAACTTCGTACCCCGCCCGGTTTTTGGGAGAAGTTGGGTAACTTCTTTAAGAAGATGTAAATATAGGACAGGGTTAACGGTAAATTAAGCAAAAAACCTACCAGTGAATCAACAGACTGGTAGGTTTTTTTGAATATCATAGGGCTTACGGCATGGTAAGGACTTCGGTGATCCTTTCAATTGCCCAATCGAGTGTTTCTTTGTCAATGATCAATGGCGGAGCGAACCGGATCACATTTTTGTGTGTTTCCTTGGCAAGAATACCCTTTTCCTGCAAAGCAACGCAGAATCTTCGGGCTCCGCCTGCTTCCGGTTTTAACACCACGCCTATTAACATCCCTTTGCCGCGAACGAGCTCCACATGCCGGCTTGGAATTTCGGCCAGACGTTCCTGAAAATATTCACCCAATTTAGCCGCATTTTCAATCAGATTTTCCTGAATCAGTACATTGATTGCGGCGCGTGCTATTGCTGCCCCGAGTGGATTTCCGCCAAAGGTTGATCCGTGCTCCCCTGGCCGGATCAAACCAAGAACTTTTCGATCACCCAAAACGGCAGAAACCGGATAAAATCCTCCGGAGAGAGCCTTACCTAAAATAATCAGATCCGGACGTACATTTTCGTGATCGCAGGCAAATAATTTGCCGGTCCGTCCTAAACCGCTTTGAATTTCATCGGCGATAAAAAGAACATTATTTTGGCGGCAAATTTCGGAAACTTGCTTTAAATAACCTTTGGGTGGAATGACAACGCCTGCTTCGCCCTGAATGGGTTCTATTAATACGGCTGCAGTGTTGGGGGTGATCGCGTTCTCGATTGCGGCTGCATCCCCGTACTTCACAATTACGAAACCCGGTGTAAAAGGTCCGAAATCTTCACGGTAAAAAGCTTCTGTTGAAAAAGACACGACAGAAATAGTCCGTCCGTGGAAATTTCCTTCGACAACGATGATTTCAGCTTGATGGCGTGGAACTTGTTTGGATTGATAAGCCCACTTTCGAGCAAGTTTTAGCGCGGTTTCAACGGCTTCCACACCGGAATTCATGGGTAAGACCATTTCATACCCACTTAATTCAACCAATTCCTGATAGAGTTGAGGAAGCTGGTCGTTTCGAAAAGCCCGGGAGGTCAGCGTAAGTTTTTTCATCTGCTCTTGAGCAGCCGCAAGGATCTTTGGATGAACATGGCCTTGGTTTAAAGCCGAATATGCACTCAAACAATCTAAATAGCGCTTTCCCTCAACATCAAAAACCCAGACCCCTTCTCCTCTTTCAATGACAACATCCAGAGGTTGGTAGTTGTGTGCGCCATATTTTTCTTCGAGAGCAATGTATTCCTCGGATTTCATCCCTTTTGGTCTCCCAAAACATGTACCAGAATTGCCTTTTGAGCGTGCATTCGATTGTGTGCCTGTGGGAAAAGTCTTGAATGTGGCCCATCGGCGACTTCATCGGTAATCTCCTGTCCCCGGTGCGCCGGAAGACAATGCATTACAATGGCATGTTTATTGGCTTCTGCCACAAGGCTGGCATTTACCTGGTACGTTTGGAACACTTTTTCCCGAATTTGAGCTTCTTCTTCCTGTCCCATGCTGGTCCAGGTGTCGGTGTAAAGGACGTCTGCTTCATTTACGGCTTCATGTACATCCCGCAGGGTATTAATTTTGCTGCCGCTTTTCTCCGCAAATTTTCTGGCGTCTGCGAGGACGTTCTCAGGGAGATCATATCCGCCTGGAGAAGCAATGGTAAAGTTTGCACCCAGTTTTGCGCAGGAAAATAGCATAGATACGGCTACGTTATTCCCATCTCCGATAAAAGTCACGTTGACATCTTTCATGGTTCCAAATTCTTCAAGGATGGTCAGTGTGTCGGCCATCCCCTGGCAGGGGTGATTGTAGTCACTCAAACCATTGATAACGGGAATATCAGCCCATTTTGCCAGTTCGAGGATGTGTTCATGCTCAAAAACACGGGCCATGATAACTTCTACATAACCGGAAAGGACACGCGCCACATCGGCAATGGATTCCCGCTTTCCAAGCCCAATTTCTGCCGGAGAAAGATATAAAGCGTCTCCTCCTAAATGGCGCATTGCCATATCAAAACTGACTCTCGTCCTGAGGCTGGGTTTTTGAAAGATCATGGCCAAAACTTTGTCTTTAAGAATCGGCGCATTTCCTCCCAATTTCCATTCTTTCTTCAGAGATACTGCAAGGTTGAGGATATCCTGTAATTCTTCAGGTGAATGATCTGAAATAGCAATAAAATCCTTTTTCATCTTTTTTTCCTTCCAATAGACAAACTTGTTGAGTTTTCAAAATTGCTCAGGGGAAATTTCAAGGCCCTGAGCAATTTAGTTTATCAGAAATTTATTTTCCGAATTTGTTTTTCAATATTTCGAGCAATGTGGGCTGTCCAATTTCCTGAAGTTCATAACGCACCCTTTGCATAGGTTTATTGACTTTGATGACCCGGGTCAGGTCAATTGGCGTTCCGGAAAGAACCAGGTCTACATCTGCGTTGTTGATTGTTTTTTCCAGATCCCTCATTTGTTGGTCACCATACCCCATTGCGGGTAAGATCATACCGGTATCAGGGTATTTTTTATAGGTGTCAATGATAGAGCCCACTGCATAAGGACGAGGATCAACGATCTCTGCTGCGCCAAATCTGCGGGCAGCTACCCAACCAGCCCCATATTTCATTCCACCATGTGTCAGGGTTGGCCCATCCTCAATCACCAATACTCGCTTTCCTCGGATTACTTCCGGGTCATCCACAAAGAGCGGTGAGGCCCCTTCAATTACGACCGCATCAGGATTAATGGCATGTAAATTCTCACGGACGGTGATCACATTTTCAGGTAAGGCTGTATCTACTTTGTTGATTACAAAAACATCTGCAAGATGCAGATTGGTTTCACCCGGATAATAGGTTAATTCATGCCCTGGACGATGAGGATCCGCTACTACAATATAAAGATCCGGTTTGTAAAATGAAAAATCATTATTCCCACCATCCCACAAAACAATGTCAACCTCTTTCTCCGCCTGTCGTAAAATTGCCTCATAATCTACACCAGCGTAAACAATTACACCGTTATCGAGATGTGGTTCATATTCTTCGCGCTCTTCAATTGTACATTCATGCTTATCCAGGTCGGCATAGGTCTCAAAGCGCTGAACAGCTTGTTTTGCCAGGTCACCATAAGGCATGGGATGGCGAATCGCTGCTACCTTGTACCCCATTCCAATTAAAATTTTGGAAACCGCGCGAGTTGTTTGGCTTTTACCGCTTCCAGTCCGGACAGCACATACAGCAACAACGGGTTTTGTAGATTTTAACATGGTGGTGTTGACACCCATCAATCGGAAATCCGCTCCTGAAGCGTTTACGAGAGAGGCTTTATGCATGACATACTCATGGGGTACGTCACTGTAAGCGAAAACAACCTGATCAACTTTAAATTCTTTGATCAAACGTTCCAGTTCGCTTTCTGCATAAATCGGGATGCCTTGAGGATACAGTGATCCGGCTAGAACAGCAGGGTATTTTCGGCCTTCGATATTTGGAATTTGAGTTGCTGTAAAAGCGACTACCTCATAATCCTCATTATCCCGAAAATATACATTGAAATTATGGAAATCACGCCCTGCAGCCCCCATGATTAAAACACGTACTTTACTCATTACAAGAAACTCCTTTTTGATGTGAAATATTCACCTCCCAAAAAGGAAGGGATCCTACTTTTTGACGGGAAATCACCGCCAAATTCTCAAAGACATTTTTGCCTGGATACTAAAATGTCCGTGAAAACACGTTCAATGATCCTGCTATGCACGAGCTTCAAAAAACTTACTTTTTATCACGCATAGGTGCGTGCAAGCTAAATTATAATCAATAATTTGTGATCAAACCGGTTATTCCACCGATAAAAGCAAATCTTTTAACAGTTTTAAACCTTCATTCACATATGTGTCGGATAAACCATAGCTGATCCTGAGATGGTGATCAAGGCCGAAATGATCACCTGGAACGACATATACTTTCTTTTCCTGTATCAGGCGTTCTACAAATTGAGTGGAATTGAATTGCCGCTTATAGCGCACAAAACCAATTGCCGCTGCTTGAGGGGGTATAAAAGAGACCAGATCGGCATTTTCTTCACACCACTTATTAAAATTATTATATCCGTGTCTCACATGATTTCGAGTCCGGTCTAAAATCCGGGGGCGAACTTCGGGGGATAGTGCGTAAGCTCCTAACCAATTCCCTAACATGGTAGTACAAATTGTGACATAATCTTGCCTTGCCCAAATTTCCTCTGCCATATCCTGAGTCGTGGCAACCCAACCGATTCGGAGTCCTGGTAATCCATAGGCTTTTGACAGGCTCCCCATGGCGAGAACTTTATCATACCGCCCGTAAAATGAGGGGGTAACTGAATCCGTATTGTGCTCCGCTCCAGCGTAAACTTCATCTGCGAGCAGCCATGCTCCAACTTTATCGGCAGCAGCGATGACGGCATTCATTTCTTCCGATGACATAATATGTCCGGTAGGATTGTTGGGGTTACAGACAGCAATCAATCGGGTTTTATCCGTAACAGTCCGATTAAGTTCATCAATATCCAGGCCCCACCCCAACTCTTCCTTCAACGAAAAAGTTCGGACATCAAGCTGAAGGTTTTTGGCAATGCCCCATATTTGCATATAGTTTGGGAGTAGGACTGCAATTTGATCTCCCGGATCTAGAGCCGTTAAAATAGAGGTGAAATTTGCCTGAGCGGCACCTGTTGTTGCCACAATATGTTCTCTTGTGGCTCCAGGGTAAAGAGCCGCAATATTTTCACGAAGTTCGACGGACCCATTCGTCTGGGGATAATTTAACTCCACTTGAGTAAGCTTTTGGATAAGATCTGGATTGCCTTGTAGAAGTTCATCAGTAGTCATTGGATGAACTCCACTCTCTGAAAGGTTATATTCCACCTGATATTCCCAGATGGACATAATTCTCTCTAGTTCAAAAGGAACAAAATTTTCTCTCATGAGTTTAAATCCTGTAAATTAAATTTGGTTTTCAAGCATCGAGGTCTAGCCCCATGCCTTTTATTTCTGCTTGTTCGTATGCCAGCAAGGCGATTGCGGTATCCTGGATCCCGACCCCCGTGAGGTCACAAATTGTGATTTCCTGGTCGTTTTGCCGGCCCGTTTTTTTGTGTGAAGTGATCTCTCCCAATTCAGTGACATTGGATGAATCGGTGAGTATCCCCTCCTCCAGCGCGTGGTGGAGCTCCCCTAATTTAAATACCTGTGATTTTCGATCACAAACAATTCTGTCTGCTTTTGAAAACACATTGGCATATAGTTCCTGTTTAAATTCAGAATCAGAACCCATGCAGGTAATGTGCAAGCCCGGATGAAGCCATTCTGCCTTTAGATAAGGATCTTTAGAGGGTGTGGTCGTTACAACCACCTCGCTGTTTCGGACCACCTCCTCCGCACTCTCGGCTTTAATGACTTCAACACCCAGTTCAGCAGACATTTCACGGATGTAGTCATCTACCTGTTCAGGGATAATTCCATAAATCAGCAGCTTTTTGAAATCCCGGACCAGTTTTAACCCTCGCATTTGATACCGTGCTTGGGCCCCTGCTCCAATGACTCCGGCGGTATGAATATCTTTTTGTGCTAAATATTCTGCTGCAATGGCCCCAGCAATGCCTGTACGCACATCCGTAAGATAACCATTGTCCAGCAGTACGGCTTCGGGGTTTCCGGTTTTTGCGGATACCAGAACCATCATTCCGCTGCCGGTAGGGATACCAAGTTTGTAATTATCCAGGAATCCGGCCGCAATTTTAATTGCAAAGCTGTCCAACCCATGAAGATAAGCGGTTTTGATGTCGACTTCACCATTAAATTCAGGGACATCAACCCGTACAATGGAGGGTACAGTTGCTTTTCCATCCGCCAGACGGGAAAAGGCATCAGCGACGGCGTTAAATGCTGTCTGGTTTACCCCGACACACTGGCGAATATCTTTTTCAACAAGGATTTTCATCATTTCTTCTTAATTCTCCTTATAAGCGATGGAATTAATTTTTAGGGGATGAATAATTTTTATCTGCCACTTTGAATAAAGTAGAGGTATTTACGTTCGCACCACTCACCACTACTGCAACATGTTTACCGGGTTGTCGTACTTTTCCGGAAAGCAAAGCCGCTATACCTACGGCTGCGCCTCCTTCGACGATCATGTGGTGCTTGTTGAGGCAAAAAGCCATAGCTTCGGCAATTTCCTCTTCGGAAACCAATAAAGATTCATCAAGATTCTGTTGAATCAATTTAAAAGAATAACGATTATCCGGATTAAGACCACCTGCCAGGGCATCTGCCAGGGTGTGTTCTTCAACGATATCGACTATTCTTCCTGCTTTCAGGCTTTCTATCATTGCCGCTCCCTTTTCCATGGATACCCCAATAGTTCGAATGCCGGGATTCATAGATTTCATTGCGAGGGCGATTCCTCCCATTAATCCTCCGCCCGAAAGTGGAACGAGAACGGTATCAACCTGGGGATAATCCTCCACAATTTCCAGCCCGATTGTGCCCTGTCCGGCGATCACAAAGGGGTCATCAAAAGGATGCACCATTGTTAAAGCTCTTTGAGTTTGGAGCCGGTCCGCGTAGTCCATGGCTTCGTCTGCGGTGGGGCCATGAACAATCATCTCAGCTCCTAACTCTTGAATGGCGTCCCGCTTGTTTTGTGGGACGGCTTCTGATAGAACAATGACTGCATGTGAGCCGGTCTTTTGGCAAACATAAGCCACTGCACGACCGTGGTTTCCACTTGAAACAGTTACCACACCATGTTTTTTTTCAATGCCGGATAAACTTTTAATTTTGTTTGCGGCGCCGCGAATCTTAAATGAACCGGTTACCTGATAATTTTCTAATTTCAGGAATATTTCCGTGCCCATTATTTTTGATAAGTATTGTGATTCAATTACGGGTGTTCTGTAGGCGAGCCCCTGGATGCGTTGGCGCGCTGAATAAACATCTTGTAAAGTTATGGAGGGTTGCACGATGGGACCTTCTTTTTTATACTCGGAGCTCTTCCATCTCAAAGCCCGGAACCCGGACTTTTTTCTCCACATACTGTACAAGTGTGGTCATAAGAAAAACCATCACAATGTAAATGATTGCGACGCAGAGATAGGATGTGATGGGGTCATAAGTCCGGGAAGCAACAAGCTTTCCCTTTGTCATCAGATCGGGTACGGCGATCAAAAATGCTACGGAAGAGGCTTTCATCAATGAAATAGGTTCGTTTGACCAGGAAGGGATCACAAGTCTTAATGCTTGTGGCAGGATAATATGCCGGATAGCCTGTAATCGGTTCATTCCCAGAGAACGTGCTGCCATCATTTGACCGCTGCCAATTGCTTGAATGGCCCCGCGGAAATATTCTGCCTGATACGCGCCGCTGTTTAACCCCAAAGCGATATAAGCAGCAGTTAATCGAGAAAAAGTGACGCCAAGATCCGGGAATCCAAAATAGATGACAAATAACTGCACCAATACAGGCGTGCCCCGGAATAATTCAATGTATGCAATAGCCAACCAGCGCAAATATTTTCCGCCGTATACTCTTAAAAGCGCAGCTGGCAAGCCAAGAACAAAGCCTAATCCCAGCCCAATAGCTGTAATCTTTATTGTCGTTAATGCTCCCTGGTATAAGTCAGGTAAATATTTCAAAAAGAAATTAACAAATTCAATCATGTTCACTCACCACTTGGAGCTTTTTTTTCACTACTTGCATAGAGTTCTGTGATCTTCCACAAAAATTCTTTGGTTCTTTGAATTTTAGGATGGTAAAACATCTCATTGGGATTGCCTTCTTCAACGACGACACCGTTCTCGATGAATACAATCCGGTCCGCTACCTCTCTGGCGAATCCCATTTCATGGGTCACACACACCATGGTCATGCCTTCTAATGCCAGTTTTTTCATCACACCGAGCACTTCTCCAATTAATTCCGGGTCAAGTGCGGAGGTGGGTTCATCAAATAGGATAACTCTGGGATCCATTGCGAGTGCTCGGGCAATTGCGACGCGCTGCTTTTGCCCCCCTGATAATTGCCCCGGGTATTGGTCAACATGATCCTGCATTCCGACATGTCGCAGTTCTTTTAATGCCTTTTCTTTTGCTGTTTCGGCATCCAGTCCTTTAACCTTGGTCAAACCAATCATCACATTTCCTAATGTTGTAAGATGATTGAATAGGAGGAAATCCTGAAAGACCATTCCATAGTGTTGTCTGACTTCATCCTCGTTTACGCCGGGTGCGTTGATCAACTGTCCGTCCAAGTAGATTTCTCCGCCATCCGGATGAGTCAATAAGTTCAGGCAGCGGAGGAATGTGCTTTTTCCGGTACCACTGGGACCAATAATGACGACGGTATCCCCTTCATTTACTGTGAGCGAAATATTTTTAAGAATTTCCCGCCCACCGTAAACCTTTTTTAAGTCTTTAACTTCAATAATTGTTTTTGTCACCTCAGTATCCTCATCTTTCGAGTTGAAGGTTTGGGATTTTCGTCTTCATTTCCAGTTTATCCAACAATCGTCCTGATAAAAATGTCATGATAAAGTAAAAAATTGCTGCTATCCCATAAGCAATAAAAGGCTGATAAGTGCTTGCGCTCATAAATTGTGCTCTGCGGAGAATTTCTGGCACGCCCAGTGCATAAACCAAAGAACTATCTTTGATGATAGAAGCGACCTCGTTGGACCAGGGAGGAATGGCAATCCGAAGAGCCTGGGGCAATATGACGTAACGGATTGCTTTAAACTTGGTCATTCCTAAAGCACGTGCTGCCATCATTTGTCCTCCCCCAATGGATTGGATTGCACCTCTAAATATTTCCAATTGGTAGCCGCTGCTGATGATTGCTAAAGATATTGCTCCGGCCAATAGAGGAGATAAATTAATAGCGCCAGCAATGACAAAAAATAGAATAAATAAGAGCACAATGGGAGGAATGCCGCGCATGATTGTGCTGTAAACTGCGACGAGACCGGAAAAAACTTTTCCCCCGTAGACCCTTAATAACGAAAGAATTACCCCTAAAATTGATCCAACAGGCAATGCAATCGCAATAACCGATAAAGTTACCCCGGCACCACTCAAAATATAAAATAGTATATTTGCAAACATTTTAATGGTTTCTTAAAACAGTGTAAGGATCCAAACAATTCCTGATCTACGAAAAGGGACTGAATATGGATGGATATTGAAAGGGAAAGGCAGTTCCCTGATTAGCAAAATTGCCTTTCCCTCAACAGTTCAGCTACTCCTGAATCTCTATTGCATATGTTTCAGGATAATGCTATCGATGAAACCATCATCCAGCATTTCTGCGATGTATTTATTCATTTCGGCAGCCAATTCTGTGGCTCCTTCTGGAATAATGATATTCACAGGACCATTCGATACAACACCGGTGAAGATCACTTTCAAACCACCTAGTTCCTCGGCGACATTCTTGGTAACAACAGCTTCTGTCATCAAGGCATCTACCCGACCAGCCTTGATGTCCATAGCGGCCTGATCAATGCGCTCGTAGCGGAAAAGATTTTCTTCTGGAAGCATTCCGGTATCCACAAGATTTTCTACGACCCAGGCTTCCTGCATGGATCCGGTCTGAATGCCGATGATGTAATTGGCCATATCTTCCGGTGCATTTATTTCACCAGAGAAGTCTTCTGCAACCATGATACCATCTTCGGCAAAATAGTATGGGTCGGTAAAATCAACTGCCTCGTCACGCTCTTCCGAATAATTGAACGCAGCTACAGATGCGTCAATTTTTCCTTCTTGCACTGAGGCGATCAGGCTGTCAAATGGCATATCGACGATTTCAACGTCTACGCCCATTCGCTTTCCCAGTTCATTCATGAGGTCAACATCAAACCCCACAAAATTCCCATTATCGTCAACCGACTCAAATGGGGGGAAATCAGCAGATGTGCCAAACACGATTTTCCCGGCCTGTTTTATGGCTTCCAATTTATTTGCAGGCGCTTTTGGGCCGCAGGCTGTCAGTACCATGACTAGCAATACAGCAATAACCAGGATTTTTGAAACTTTCTTCATCTTTCTTTCTCCTCCTTTTTGTGATATAAGCAAAAAGATTATCTGTTTCCTGTGAAGATCAAATCATTTCTCAGGCTGGTGAGGCATCAGATAATTCTGTAAAGCCATTTGATAATTATAAATATTTGCGTTTGAAACGTTAAGTCAATCTACGAAGAACTGATTTGTTGAGTGTATCCGGCAAAGTTTAAGGAATCGGCCAGTTTTGTTTCTTATAATTTTGATTGATTCTACAACCTGAATGGTATGAAAAATCACCAAAATTACTGTACATGTTTTTAGACAATCTGTCAACAAAATCACCGGTTTTTCAATATCCAAGAGACAATGAAATTCTAAGTGGTGATAGAATAACAGACTAATTGCTCCAATAAAAAGGTGTTCGGGAGATCGTAATTATGACAAATATTCCTTCTTCTCAAGTTTTAGCAAATTGGGTCAGTCGTTTGGTACAAATTCCAAGCATAACCCCTTCTCAAGCACATCGTTTATCGGGTTTTTCTGGAGAAGGTATTATCGCAAGACAGGTGGCCCAATGGTTTAAAAATTTTGGAGGAGAAGTATATCTTGATGAAGTCGCAGAAGATCGTCCAAATGTCTATGGGATATGGCGTGGTAGAACGAATACATGGGCTGCTATTGACATTCATTTAGATACGGTTGGTGTTGGTCAGATGTCCATTGAACCTTTCAGTGGAGAAATTAAAGACGATTGCGTTTATGGCCGTGGCGCTGTAGACACAAAAGCGACATTGGGGATTATTCTGGCAATCTTGGAAGAAATGTATCACAGAAAACTCAAACCCGCAACAAACCTGCTTATTGTGGGCACAGCGGATGAGGAAGTAGACGGTTTAGGTGCTCCGGCTTTTGCAAAATGGGTTCACCAGGAAGGGATTCATCTTTCTAAATTATTGGTGGCCGAGCCTACGTCCTGTAAACCGGTCTATGGACATAAAGGCGAGGTCCGGATGTCGTTCACCCTTTTGGGTAAATCTGCCCATTCCTCCAGCCCGCATTTGGGGAAAAATGCGATCACCGCAGCGGCTAAGTTGATCCAAAATTTTGAATCTGAACACCAACAATTGCAAAATAATATTCATGATCTCCCCCTGGGACCCGCAACGCTGGCAGTTACGATGATTAATGGCGGAACAGGGCTGAATGTTATTCCGGATTCTTGTTGCGTCTCTATTGATCGGCGTATGCTGCCTGGAGAAAATTCAGAAGCAATTGTGCAGCATTTATCCGAAATTGCTCGGCAATCCAGCGATCTTGAGGTAAAGGTGGAAGTTCTTTCAGTATTGGATGCCTTTTATCAGTCACCGGATAGTCCATGGATACAATGGCTTGTGGATCAATCAACCCTTGAACCTGGAATAGTTCCTTTTGGGACCAATGCCTGGGCTTACAAAGGGTTAGCGGAAGAGTGTGTTGTCATGGGTCCGGGTTCCATTGACCAGGCTCACAGCGCGGAAGAATGGATTGCTGTTTCGGAATTGGAAAAGATGTCCTCAATTCTGAAAAAATGGTGGGAGGTATCGTTTTAAATGTCCTTAAAACGCTTGCGCTTTCGAAAAGAAGTCCATTGAGCAAGCAGCATTGCGCTGAGCATAAGTAAGCATCCAATAAATTGCTGGATTGAAAGCATCTCTCCTAAAATAATCCATCCAAACAGGACTGCAAAGACGGATTCGAGGCTTAAGATAATAGCAGAGTCTGTTTCAGGCGCAGTTTTTTGGCCAATCACCTGTAAGGTATAGCCCAAACCAACCGATATTATTCCGGTATAAAGGATGGCCCACCAGGTTACCATTAACCCATTTAGGGTATCCCATTCAAAGAGTAGTCCGAAAATGGTCCCTAATAATCCACATACCACGTACTGTACAAATGCTAATTTCAACCCGTCCGTTTTCTTTGCTAAAGCACCAATAATAATCACATGAAGTGCCCACATTACGGCCCCTGCCAGTTCAAGTCCATCCCCTAATCCTAATTGAAGAGAGCCATCCATGCTTAAAAGAAACATTCCTGCCAGGGCCAATAATGAGGCAAACCATGCATTAATAGATGGGATTCTTTGCCAGAACAAGGTTAAAAAGAGGGGAACCAGTACAACGTATACTCCTGTGATGAAACCTGCTTTCCCGGCAGTTGTATACCGCAATCCGGCATGTTGAAGAGTGGCAGCTGAAATCAATATCGTTCCGGCCAAAGCCCCTCCGTATATTTCTTCTTTTTTAAATTCGAATTTACGGCCTCGGAAAAAAGCCAGGACGGTCAGTGCACCTAATAGGAATCTCAACCCATTGAAAAGTAAAAAGCCAAGATTAGCGGCGGCAGCTCTTTGTGCAGAGAAAGCACTCCCCCAAATGACGGCTACCAGCAACAAAAGCATGTCCGCGCGAAAACGCTCGTTCCCATCTTTCATCTTTGCACCAATGCATTCACCCTTGTGATTTTAATTTTTCTTGATGCCTGATAGTCACCAAAAGAAGTATTATAAATGCAAAAAGTTGGCTTTACGCAAGACCTTTTGCAAATTGGGGTGGATTATTCCAAAAACGGGTTAGGAAAGTAAAAATCGAGAAGCCGTACAGCACAAAACGGTTGGTTTTTGTGGGTGCTGTGCCCGGTTCTAAGAAACATCCGTTTTTTCTTTTTGCCAGCCACAAGATGAGCGCACTACCAGCTTGGTAGGCAAAATGATATGATAAGGCTCTTCTTGCGGTTGCTCGATCATTTTGATCAGAGTTTTAGCGGCCACGGAACCTACCAGCGGAATTGGTTGTTGGATTGTTGTTAACGGAGGAATTGTCAGGCAAGCGGAAGGAATGTCGTCAAAACCAATAATGGCGATATCGTCAGGCACCGTATAGCCTTCCTCTTGCAGGGCATGAATAGCACCTCCCGCCATTGCGTCGCTGGCAATAAAAACGGCATCCGGTTGATAAGACAACATTTTTTTCATTGCCTTGGATCCGCTTGAAGCAGTAAAATCTCCTTCGATAATTAAATTCATATCGAGTTCAAGGTTGTGTTCTTTTAATGCATCAAGATAACCCTGGTAGCGGTCCCTGCCCACGATCATGTTTTGAGGCCCAGTAATCGTTCCAATACGCGTTCGTCCAAGTTCCACCAGGTGATTTACGGCAACTTTTGCCGCTGCCCAATTATCTACGTCTACATAGCTAATGTTAGGATTTGTTGGATGCCGGCCGATAAGGATAAACGGTAATTTCCTTTTAACAAGAGCTTCTACGATGGGATCATTCATCATCATGGAAGATACAATTACACCATCGACCAATCCGTTATACATCATCCTTGAGATCATCCGGCGTTCGTATTCAGGCTCGGCCAACCAAAGCATAACGGAATAATCATGGACATTACATTCTGAAGATACACTTTGTATCAGCAAAGGGAAAAAAGGATCGGTGAAAATTGCGTTGACGCCCATTGGGATTACTAACCCCAATACTTTAGTGTGTCCCGCTGCTAACCCGCGAGCTGCCAGGTTGGGTTGGAAATTAAGTTGTTCAACGATCTCCAGTACCTGTTTTCGGGTACCTTCGTTTACATTTGGATCACCGTTGATCGCTCGTGAGACAGTTGAACGGGAAAAACCGCTGAGTCTGGCTATATCTTCTAGTGTCAGGGGCATATCTTTGTTTTCCTATCAATCATTACTTGGTTTGTTTATATATTTATATACTGTTTGATTTGAAAATAAAAGTATATCAACTGTTTTGTGTGCTGTGGGATAGTCGCCAGGAATAGCTTGAAAATGGTAAACTATTAATAGTCCCTTTTATCAAATAAAATCATGAGGAAATCTTAATGAACAATAAAGCTGTCCAGCCTCAAGTTCAGGATACCACCAATCGTACCGGATTAGTCGCTCGTTCTACTCTAATTGTGATGGTAGGATGGGCCGCTTCTATAGTAATTGGATTATTGCGTCAACGAATTATTGCAGGACAGTTCGGCACCGGTTTTCAGATTGATGCGTTCACAGCTGCAAATGTTGTCCCGGAATTAATTTTCACCATGCTTTCGGGGGGTGCGCTCAGTTTTGCATTTATGCCGGTTTATACTGAGTTGTTGGATAAAAACGGCTATGCGGATCGTCTTTTCAGCCAGGTAGTTAATTTAATCTTTTTGGTTACTCTTATAGCATCCGTGCTGGTTGCCATATTGGCCCCTACCTTGGTGAAAGCGCCTTGGGGAGTGGGAGCAGAATATAGTTTGGAAGTGCAGGATCTCATCATTCGATTAATGCGGTTGCTTCTGTTGTCTACGATTCTTTTCTCTATCAGCAGCATTTTGACCGCAGTGTTGTATGCACACGAACATTTTATTATTCCGGCTTTGCTCCCTTCTATGTATAGTTTGGGGATTATCCTGGGGGCTCTGGTGCTGGCGCCACGCATGGGAATCTTTGGAATCGCCTGGGGGGCAGTGCTGGGAGCTTTTCTTCATTTGGTGATCCAAATCCCCGGTATTCTTTACTACAAGGTTCGTTGGTTTCCAAACCTTGCATTTGACGGACCGGTTCGCCGGGTAGCGTTTTTGATGATTCCCAGAGTGATTGATCTTTTCATGGCCAGGGCAAGCATTAACTGGCTCAATGCTACGCTGAGTTCGCGTCTTGGTGAAGGGCGATTGGCGGCGTTAGATTTTGCTTATCGCTTGATGAATATGCCATGGACTTTGATCGGTACAGCCATTGGTATTGCTGTTTTTCCCACGATGGCAGCGCTGGCTGCAAAAAAGGATGTAGAACAACAGCGTAAGGCTCTCAGCGGGGCTTTACGCGCAATTCTCACCCTGGCTATACCGGCGGCTGTCGGGTTATTCTTCCTTGGAAAGCCAATCATTCGGCTTTTATTTGAAGGCGGCGAGTTTACCCCAGAAAGTACCGAATTGGTATTTTATGCATTGCGCTTTTATACAGTTGCATTGATCAGCCAATCAATGCTGGAGGTGGTCGTACGGGCTTTTGCGGCCCAGCAGGATACCTATACGCCTTTATACGTTTCTTTCTTTACAACGCTGCTCAATGTTGGATTGGCGATTTGGTTAGCACGTCCAATTGCCTCAGGTGGTTTAGAACATGGCGGACCGGCGTTGGCGAATGGGCTTGCTGTATTGGTGGAATCCTTGATTGGTTTAACCATTCTCAGTATCCGTTGGAAAGGTATTGATGCTCAAAGAATTTTGTTGGATTTTGTAAAGTCTTTGGCAGCGGCTGCAGCAATGATTGCCATCATTTTATTGTGCCAGCAATTCCTTTCAGGGTCTGATCTTTATCTGCTTGTTCTGGGTGGTGGCCTGGGGGCTGCCGTTTATTTTACCGTTGCATGGATGTTGGGAATTCGCGAGATAACAGAGATTCCGCTGGCTGTGTTTCAACAGTTTCGTGTTAAACACACCCGTCAGGCAGAATAAATAAAAGGAGGAAGTTGTGGATAAAATCATGATCCGAAATCTGGTAGCGCGTGGCATCCTTGGCGTTACGGAATGGGAGCGCAAAGAGCCGCAGGATATTTTAGTCAACATTGAACTGTTTACTGATTTAAAAAAATGTGGAAAGTCGGACAAAATAACAGATACCGTCAATTATGAAACGATTGCGGAAGAAACATTGAAAATTGGCAGTACTGCTCACCGTCAGACTGTGGAAGCCCTGGCAAATGATATTGCAAAAATGTGTTTGGAGAAAAAAGAGGTTCAAAGGGTGATGGTTCGTGTTGAAAAATCGACTTTACTCCGATTCTCCGATGCCGTCGGTGTAGAAATTGAACGAGTACAGGGTGATTTCTGATTTACATAGTATGGACCACCCGGTTAACGGATAGCCCCCAGGAAGCTGATTTGAGAATTAATTCCCGATTTTCTATGAGGTGCAAAAATGAAAATTAGTTCAGTTGAAGAAATGAGGTTGATGGATGAAACCGCAATGCTGGAGTATGGAATACCTTCTGAACTTCTTATGGAAAATGCGGGGCATGCGGTCGCATCGGTTATTCAAGAGAACTATGGGATTCGCGGCAGTTCATTTCTCGTTTTCTGTGGTGCCGGAAACAATGGTGGGGATGGATGGGTAATTGCTCGAAAATTATATTCCATGGGTGGAGAGGTTAAAGTTTTCCTTTTTGACTCTCCTGAGAAATATACCGGAGCAGCTCAGCTTAACTACAATATTGTTTCCCATCTACCCATTCCCGTTAGCCGGATCGGATCAATTAAAGAGGTTCAAACGGATTTTCTGAATTGTGATGTGGTGATCGATGCCATTTTTGGGACAGGTTTATCTCGTGAAGTGAGTGGGATCTATCAAGAAGTTATTGAAACCATTAATTCGTGTGGTAAGCCGGTTTTTAGTGTAGATATCCCTTCAGGAGTAAATGGGAACAATGGTCAGATTTTGGGCGTGGCGGTACGGGCTGCTCACACCATTACTTTTGGATTGCCTAAAGTTGGCAATCTGCTTTATCCTGGATATGAGTTAGGTGGAAAACTTCATTGTGCACATATCTCTTTCCCTCCCTCATTGTATGATGCTGATTCACTAAAAATAGAGCTTAACACATCATTACCTTTACCGTCACGCGATCCGGCTGGACACAAAGGGGATTTTGGAGAAGTTTTATTTATTGCTGGGTCCGCAAATTATTATGGAGCGCCCTACTTTGCTGCACTCTCGTTTTTAAATGCAGGTGGAGGATATTCAAGGTTAGCAGCTCCACGGTCTATTGTTCCTTTTATTGCCAGTAAAGGAAGCGAGATAGTTTTTCATCCACAGGAAGAAACTTTATCCGGCTGTATTGGGCTTTCAAATTTACAGGCTTTACAAAAGTTGAGTGATCAAATGGATATGGTGGTTTTGGGTTCTGGTTTTTCTTTGGATGAGGAGGCTCAGGATGTGGTTAGTAAATTGACTACGCGCATTAATAAGCCTTTATTAATTGATGGCGATGGTATCACGGCAATTGCTCAGAAACATCATTTGATACGATCCCGTACTGCGCCAACTATTCTTACTCCGCATCTCGGAGAAATGTCTCGTCTTACAGGTCTGGACATCAACACGATCAAAACTAATCCGATTGCTGTTCTTCAGGAAACCTCTCGTGAACTGGATGTGATTGTTGTTTTAAAAGGCGCTCACACAATGATTGGACTTCCAACCGGACAGGTCTATCTAAACTTAAGCGGTAATTCCGGTATGGCAACGGCCGGGTCTGGCGATGTGTTGACCGGCACAATTGCCGCAATGTTTGGCCTTGGCCTTTCGGTTGAAGATGCCTCTCGAAAAGGTGTCTTCATCCACGGGTTGGCTGGGGATCTAGCTGCCACCGCCAAAGGTGTAGATGGCATTACTGCTCAAGACATCCTGGAGTATCTGCCTTTCGCCTTGAAACAGGACCGTGCAGGGCTTTCAGAAAAATTATCTAAGCGTTACATAATTCCGGAAATAATTTAACTCGCCACAAACCTGGAAAAAAATTTACTCGCAAAAATTGTACTTATATTTTGGTGAGCTGGCGTAAGAAAGTCATGAAAATACAATTTTTCGTCAATTTTAATTCGTTTTCTAGTGTACACCACTGGTAAACATTAAAGCAGGCCCCCTATTGTGACATTAATCACATTATTTGGTTACAAATTGAAATATCATTATTCATCCGATTTCGCTATATTAATAAAGTATTAATGTTTTTGTCACTTTATTAATAAGTTATTAACATTTCTGTCAACACTCTACCCCCTTATCTTTTTAACTGTGTTTTAACTTTATAGATTATCCAGCCGCTTTCGGATCAAAGAAAGTTCACTTTAAATTAGTTGAACCGGGTAATTCTTAATGCTTTTAATTAAATACATTTCCGATTATTCCACTCACTCTCGCACCTCTTCCCTGCTGGTACAGCCAGGTTGAAGTGGTGCATTTTTATTTGCTAATCGAGTTTCTCCCACCTGAAATGAAAGGAGGTTTATATCGGGAACAAAATATATTCACAAAAATTGTTAGAAACTGTTTCCACTATGTTTTACCTAAGGAGAGTAAAAAATGAGCTTTCACAGGAAGAGAATAACGCTTTTATTTACCGTCCTTCTGCTTGTCTCAATTGTTTTTACCGCATGCGCTCCTGCAACGCCAGCAGCTCCAGCTGTCGAAGAACCCTCCGTTGAAGAATCTACAGGAGAAGAAGCTGCCGAGGAGGTCGCTGAACCGGTTGAACAGGCAGCAGAAATTCCCGATGTTATCAAAATCGGCGTCAACGAGACAATGACAGGATGGGGAGCACCTTATGGAGATATGACCTGGAAAGGTATTCAGCTCGCTCACGATCACAAACCGGAAGTGCTCGGGAAACCCATTGAATTGGTTCTGGTTGACAATAAGAGTGAGAAAAGCGAATCGGCTATTGCCGCACAACGTTTGATTGAAGTCGAAGATGTGGTTGCCGTAGTAGGCGTGAACTCAAGCTCAATGGCCATGGCGCAGAACGAAGTACTGGATAAAGCGAAAATACCTTCAATCGGCCCTGCCTGCACAAACCCACTTGTAACTCTGGATAAGCCATACGCTTATCGCGCCGCATTCATCGATCCTTTCCAGGGTTGGGCAGCAGCCAAGTTCGCGACGGAAGAGGTAGGTGCTAAAACCGCTGTCCTCTTAATCGATATCACCCTCGACTATTGTGTTGGCCTAGGCAATTATTTTCGCGAGAATTTCATTGCCATGACCGGTGATGATCATAGCGTCCTTGGGTATTTCTCCTTCCAAACCGGTGACCGCGATTTCACTGCGCAGCTCACTCAAATCAAAGCTTTGGATCCGGATATCGTTTTTGCGCCAAATGAATACGCGGAAGAGGCGGCTATTCTCCAGCAAGCCAGGCAGCTCGGTTTGACCCCGGACATCATCTTCATGGCCGGTGACTCTGCGGATGTGCCTGAACTTCTGGAAATTGCAGGAGAAAATGCTGAGGGCTTTGTATACACCGCACAATTCCATCCGGATGGCTATACCCACCCGGAAGCTGTGAAATTTGTTGAAGGCTTTCAGGAAAAATATGGAATCGAACCGGAAACCTTCTCTGTGACGGGTTACGATGCTTATCTGATTATGATCGATGCGATAGAACGAGCAGGCAGCACAGATCCGGACGCAATCAAAGCCGCATTGGACGAGACCGATTTCGTTGGTGCGCGTGGTGAAACCAAATTCGACGAGGAAGGGAACGCCGTCCTCGGATGTCCTGTTATCGAGATAAAGGACGGGAAGAAAACTTTTCGCTATATTGCAGAACCGTAAAAGTTAACCATAATCTAGAAGTTTATTAGGGAGGGTTACCAAACCCTCCCTAATACAAAACGAAACGTTTTTCTCTGCATATACTTATGAACGGATCCGCAATATGAATATTTCCCTATTCTTACAGTTTCTAATTAATGGA
>JAHDQE010000009.1 GCA_018433975.1 Ornatilinea sp.
CCAGAACCGGTACAGAACCTCATTTTTGCTTTTGAACGCCTTCCGGGAATTGGCCCTAAAACAGCTTCCCGGCTTGCTTTTTTCCTGCTGCGAGCCCCCGAGAACCTCTCTGAAGACCTGGCTGACGCGCTCAAAGCGCTGAAAACCGCAACGGGCTTCTGTAAGATCTGCTACAACATCACCCTTGCAGATCAGGAGGTTTGTGAAGTTTGCTCCGACTCGCGCCGGGATAAACAACATATTTGTGTCGTTGAAGAGCCGCTGGATGTTCTCGCATTGGAGCGGACAGGAGGTTTTCAGGGACGTTATCACGTCTTGCATGGCGTCCTTTCTCCTATTGAAGGAATCGTCCCGGAAGATCTGAAAATTCGCCCATTGCTCGAACGCGTAAAACAGGACGAAGTTAAAGAAGTTATTATTGCCACAAACCCGAGTATGGAGGGAGATGCAACCGCCCTCTACCTCAGACAGCAGTTGATCCCATTGGGGCCCCGGATTACCCGGCTTGCCAGAGGACTGCCGGTTGGAGGCGATCTGGAATACGCTGACCAGAACACCCTCCTTCGCGCACTTGCCGGACGGCAGGAAATGGACTAGAAAATTAAAGCACCTTCCACAGGGTGCTTTTTCATCTTTCAAACAAAAACAGGAAGTCTATTTAAAAGCTGCTACTTCCCGTAGCTCTTTCCCGATTTTGAACAAATAATAAGGCAGCCAGACCACCCCAAAAAGCTCAACATATATATCCTTTTTATAAGGAGTGATCGGAACTTCTTCAACATCGTTTACGGCTTCGGCCCATTTCTCTTTTACTCCCGAAATCGCTTCTGTTTTTTCCTTCTCTATCTTTTTGATCTGCTCTTCCAGATCCAGCAATTCCTGCTGCTCTTGCTCCAGATCCGCTTTTGCTTTTGCGGTCATCCTACGCTTAGAAAGAGAGCTGGAAACGCTGCGCCGCCGTTTGCTGGTCAGTACACTGAGCAAAAACTCACCATGCGTCCCGGCCTCTTCTAACCGGCGCTGGTTCAATTCATCTTTCTGCTCTTCCACTTCCATTTCCTGGCGTTTTATCTTACTCTCTATGGTGTCCAGTTTCTTATCGTAGGTTTCTTCAAGTTTGTCCATATCCGCTTGTGCAAGCTCTCTGGCAGCCTTGCTGCACAGATCCCTGAACTCGCCGGTGGAAACTTCCGGTCCGCCATATACCTTCAAAGTCTCATTCGCCCGCACCCGAATCGTCCCGGTGCGATACACCCAGTCGGTGAAATCCGAGTTAAGGGATTTCACTCCACGTGCATCACTCAGCCAGCTTGGAAGAGTATCAAATGCAGCGCCGGGCATGGGCCGATCAAACAACGCATCCGGGTCAACAGGATTCCATGCGTATTCCTCCCACCGGATCAAATGGGAATTGGTATCTTTAACCAATGCCGCCATCTTCTGTGCATATTCCACATTATATTTCCTGGCCAGATACCTCACCTCGGACTGCACCAGCAGCGCCGGTTTGTAAAGGATTTTTTCCGGTTCCTGAGAAGCCGGAATATTCAAACGCTCAGCCTCAACTGCCTCACCTACATCCAGGTTATTGGGGAGAAAATATTCCGCCAGTGCGCTGGGAACTACGGGGCGAGTTGAAGCAAACGAATTTTGAACCTGCGGCACAACCTTTTCGGCGGGTTCAATGGGCTTTGCAGCAGCCTTCTGCTCCACTTGCTCTGCTTCAGGATATTCATTCTCCTCAACTGCTGCCGGTTCATTTGAAAGAATATCTGCGCCTGCCAGCTCGTTCAAAGCAGGGAGCTGTGTCCGGGTCATCGGGCCGGCCAGATAATTCAACACCCAGCGTGTGTTGAACAGGACCGGCTTTGATTCATGCACATTGTGCAGTAAGAACACACGTTTACCCAAACCTGAAATTATCCGGTCATAGTTTCTGACATCCACCCCGCCTGCGGCACTTTTCAGCCCATCCAGCAAGCGGTTTTTATCCTGCTCCGTTTGCAGACGTCCAATCACCCAGGTGCCTGCGTTTGAAAGCGCCTTGTAATCCACGTCCACCGGGTTCTGCGTGGAAAGCAGCAGCCCCACGCCAAAAGCACGCGCCTGCTTCAACATGCGCAGCATGATGGGTCGGGAAGGAGGGTTCGCCACCGGCGGTAAATACCCCAGGATCTCATCAAAGTAAACCAGACATCGCAAACCGCTCGTGCCGCGCTGGCTGCGCATCCAGGTCTCCACTGCAGCAAAAAGCAATGTCACAAAAAACATTCGCTCGCTTTCGCTGAGGTGTGCCAGATAAAAAACGTTGTGGCGCGGTCGTCCATCCGGCATATACAGCATTTCGCCAATATCCAGCGGTTCGCCCTCCAGCCAGGTCTGGAAAGAAGGAGATGCCAGGAAATTATTTAATAACATGGATAATTCAAAACGATCTTTCTCCGGGAAAAAGTTTTCCAGCGGGAAAGCACCCAGGCGGTCAAAAGGTGGTTTCTGTACCTGTAAGATCAAATCCATCAGGGAAAGTGACTTCCCGGAACTCCAGGCGTGCTCTAATATATTGGAAAGCAAAATATGTTCGCGAGAACGGAGCGGGTCAATTTCGGTGTTGCCAATTAACGCCAGTAATCCTGTTACCGAACTGGCAATTTCTTCGCGCAGCACCTCGGCATGTTCTTCCCAGGAAATGGCCGGGGCTTGGAAAGATGCCAGAACATTAACCGGCAATCCCGACATGGATCCGGGCGTGTAGACTGCAAATTGAGCACTGTTCTTCAGTGCGGTAAGATCCTCTTTACCTAATCCCCAGTCCTTTAAACCATTCTCCCATTGAGAAGCCGTCTCATCCGCCAGTACCTCAAGACTTTTTCCTTTTCGTCTGGAAGCATCCGGATCAATCCAGGGCCTAAAATCTTCCGGTAAAAGATCGGGGAAATGCAGCAGCAGGTTTGTCAAATCTCCCTTTGGGTCAATAATAATCGCAGGAATTCCCTGCAAGGCCGCCTCTTCAAGGAAAGCCACTCCTAGGCCGGTTTTCCCCGAACCGGTCATGCCGGTAATCACACCATGCGTGGTTAAATGAGACGGATCATACTCAACGGGTTGATCGCTGACCTTTTTTGCAACCGGATCAAACACTCTCCCCAGATAAAATGTTTTCTTAGCAGGATTTGCCATGATTGCTTTCCCTCCAAATACCAATTAATAAATAAAACATCCTGTTCTATTTTAGCTTAATTCAGCGAGTTTTCAGCATGGATTGTCAATGGATTTGAATACCCATCGAACGAATATCTATCCACAGCAGTTTGTATTGAATCTCTGCACTTCTCTCACTATAATCCTATTAAAGGTTTGTATCATAGGTCTTTAACAGGGAAGGAAATGATAATGATGAAACCCGTTACAAGCAAGCATTCTGTGTGGGCCCTTATGCTCCTGATTCTGATTGGGCTGCAAATCAACTGCTCTGTGTTATCCGCATTCAACCCATCCTCTGCCGAAGAAAACACCCCCGAAGAATCGCTGCCAACCGAAGGAATCCCTGAGGAAAAAGCCTCCCCTTCAGACAATGCTGAGGCCTCAGAATCACCGGATTTTCTGAACTGCCCGTCACCGGGGGAAACCCTGTATCTGGGGTTTGACCACACACTCACCATAAATTACGAAGGCGCCAGTCTGACCCATATTCTGCACTCGGGAATGTTAAACCTGAATGTCCAGGCCGCTGCAAATGAAGGAGAAGTTGCTGTCTCCAGCACCGCCCCTATAACAATCCCTTACGAAATGCAAGGGATGATAAAAGATTGCAGCATGGAAATGGCCGGGAACATGATCGCTTCCGCCTCAGGCTATTGCGAAGACGGCACAGTTTACCTGATTATCACCGAGGACTGGCTGGCCGCCTCCGGGCAGATGGTCTGTCCCGACGGAGCGGTTCCTTTCCAGATTCCCAAGGTGGGCAAAATGATCCATGAAGGAGCTGACGGGAATGGCGAGGTCTTTTATCTGATCGAAGGCAGCGAGGGTTACACCTCCATGCGCCCATTCCAGGAGGGAGACGGCTATCACACCTGGACGCTCTATACCACCCAGATCAATCCCGTGCCCCTGGTCCCGGAGAATGAATAAGGCGAAACAGCCCGACAATAGCACACCCGTCTGAATTCAACCTGCAAACCCGCACCTGTTTGAAAAAAGTTCAAAAAGTTCGGGGCTGAGCTGTATCTTTCAATATAAAATTGGTGTTTAAAGCAAAAAATGATGGGAATGCCGGCTATCCAAAGGGCAGTGATACCTGAATGCAGGTAAGGTAATGTGTCAATGGGAAAACGCCCTTTTGGGTATTTTCAACTAATTAGCGTAGGTAACATTATTTTCATTCCAGATTTGAACCAATACAAAACGCTCATTTCTGGGCGTCTGTAAAATAGTAACTGGGGCACATGATAGGCAACGCCGTTATATATAAAATTTGGGAACGCCGGTTTATGCCCAATAAATTGATCCATACAACCCAATCACTTGTGGAAGATGATTGGGTTGTATGGATCTGAACCTGGTTAGAAGCAAACAAACCGATTGTTCTCATTTCTGCAGCAGATTCCGGAATCCACTATACTGAAAACAAGAATCACAGCAGGAAAAGGTTCCCTATTTATGTCCCGAACAGCTCTTTTTCCCGATAACTTAATTGGAATGCATTCACATTTAATAATAATCCCAGGGAGAAAGGGTTTTAATGGTGTCAGTCAAAGAATTGAAAATGCCGAACATACATGCTGAGGATCCCTCTATTCTGGTTACCAGAGCCAGGAAAGATCTGTCCGCTTTTGGCAGATTATATGATATGTACGTTCAACCTGTTTTCCGTTACCTGTACCGGCGAGTGGGTTCGCTGCAAGATGCGGAAGATTTGACTTCACAGACTTTCATCGCGGCTATTGAATCATTGGACCGTTACCGCGAACAGAATCATTTTGCGGCCTGGTTGTTTGGTATTGCACATCACAAACTAGTGGATTATTACCGCCGCAATACATCACAACCGTTTACGGAAAAGGTAGAGGAAATTCCAAAAGAAGAGGATGCGCTGGGCCAAATTATTGTCGATGAAGAGTTGAGTCATCTGCTAAATCTTATTCAGAAACTTAGAGATGATGAGCAGGATCTGATCTACCTTCGTTATTTAGCCGGCCTATCGTACGTTGAGATTGCAGAATTAATGGGCAAGAATGTAGAAGCAGTGAAGAAATCTATTTACCGTTTGCTGGCACGGTTAAAGAGCCAGATGGAGTGAGCTATGAACGAGTTCAACCAATTCATTGAATTTGAAGAAAAAGTGCGTGGGGCTGTAAGCACACCCAACGCGCGTCCTGAGTTTGTTAATCAATTACGTAAAAACTTATTGCAAAAGGAAGTAAAACCCAGACCATTTTTAATTTTTAAACCTGTCTGGATATTTGTCACGGTGTTGTTGGTATTGGTAATGATTGTGAGTTCCCCACGTGTTGTCCAGGCGATCAAGGAACTGTTTGGATATGTACCCGGGATGGGGTTAGTGGAAAACGAAACCGGGATGCGTGTGCTGCCTAAGCCAGTCTCTCTAACCCGAGACGGTGTTACCCTGACAATCGATCATGTGTTTGTATACGAGGATCATGTTGAGCTGACGTATGATGTACAGGGAATCGACCCATCCGATGATGGAGCACAGGCTGAAGACGCTGCAAGCAGCCCTGCTGCGTTCTGCGGTGGGGTGAATATTGGTGAGATGGACAATCATAATGGGGATGCTCTGCTGCGGCTGCCGGATGGTTTTTTGCTAGAAAGGGATCGAACAGGGCTGTATCCGCAAAATGCTTTTGCTATGACCCCCGTGTTTAAGGCTTCGATTCCCGAGGACGTCATGAAAATGACACTTGTGCTCAAATGTATTCCCTGGGCTCGGATTGGCGCGGTGCCTGAGAATTGGGAGATTCCATTCAACCTGGTGCAGGTTCCGCAAGGTAAGCTTGTAGGTCTTCCGGTAATCGAAGTGGAACAAAACGATGTGGAATCGACCCTTACATTGCCAGGGGCATCTGGCGAAACGGACAACGAAAACGAATTTAATTTTGAATCGACAGAGAATCCATCCCCAAAAGAAACGTTACATTCCCTGCCCGCTACAGATATCCCTGTTCCGCCTTCCCCTCAAATAGAAATGGTATTGGAAAAGGTTGCACAAACGGAATCTACCACGGTTTTCTATATCCGTATGAATATGAAGAACCCGGACCCATCGCTCGTATCGATTATGCCGGAGAATGTGTACGTAATTGATGAACTTGGGCAGAAGATTCAACTTATTCCATCCGGTCCCTGGCAGCCATTTTTGCACCGGACAGGCAGTTTGTTTGAGTATGTTTCCAGTGCAAAGCCTGCTGATGGACCTTTGACTCTTGTTATGGAAAATGCAGTTGTGTACTATGCTCCATTGTATGTAGAGTCACCCCAGGCTGTGCCGGCGGAAATGACTTTTACTTTTGATGTTGGTGTAAATCCGCAGCGCGGTCAGAATTGGGCATTGGATTCTCGATTTGAGGTTGCCGGTTACCCAATCTGGGTGGTTTCCGCCCGAGCAGTGGTGTGGGAAGATGTGGCAGAAGCCGGATATATTGATGGTTCCCAGGGATATGATTATGGTTATCAATTTGCCATTCAGGGAAACCCGCAAGTAAAAATGAGTGTGGATCTGGATTTGTTAACAGATAAATGTGGTTTGTGGATCAAGACGCCGCCTGCTCCTGAACGTTCAGACTCGTTGTACACCAGTCTTTGCCGTGAAGCATACCCCACCGGAGAAGTTGCTGCCATCGTACGGGAACTTTCGGTGCTGATAGAAGATCGCTGGCAGATCACCTGGAACCCAACAGGTCATTGACGGTAAAGTGCCCAATACTTAATACTTACAATGAAACAAGCATTTCCGGCGGATTGAAAATCGCTGGAAATGCTTGTTGTCTTGTTGGTGTAACTAACCCGGCAATTGATCAGAAAAGTGTGCGTTCTCTAATCTTTTAATGCTTCATAAGCTGATTGGTAAATTTCTGTCAGGGGAACGCTGTTCTGGTCCGCCAGGCGAACACATTCATCGTATTCCGGGACCGAATGAATGACTTTCCCGTTGAGAATTTTTAGCTTCATCGTCAGTTCCCCATAAGCCGTACGGATCTGCCGGAACTCCCGCTGCGCTTCATAGCGGCTGATCGGCTGAACGCGGAGTCCCAGTGTGCTGGTTTCCCGCAGGATCAATTCTGCCAGTGCTGCCTCGTCGCGGCGAAAAGCGATAACTCCCAGCAAGGTGCCGGGGCGATTCTTTTTCATCTGGATAGGGGTGAGAAAGACATCCAGCGCGCCAGCAGCAAAGAGCTTTTCCATGATGTGCCCGTAGAACTGCGGGTTCATATCGTCGATGTTTGTTTCGAGTTGTACCATTTTGGAAGCTTCCGCCGTGGGAGTTTCACCTACCATGAGCCGCATGATATTTGGCCAGGCGAGATCGCGTTTTCCGGCCCCAATTCCGGTTGCTGTGAGAGTAAATTCCGGCCGCTCGAAGGTAGCCAGCGTACCTAAAATGGCTGCGCCGGTTGGTGTAACCAGTTCCACCTGTGCAGCGGAGGGGATCAGCGGCGCTTGTACCGATCTCAACACTTCAAGGGTGGCAGGGGCCGGAAGTGGAAGCTGTCCGTGTGCGCTGTTGACCGTCCCGGTGCCATACGGGAGCGGGGAGGCGTATAACCGTTCGATGCCCAGCGCTTCCAGCCCAATCACGACTCCGGTCACGTCGACAATCGAATCCAATGCGCCGACCTCGTGAAAATGGATGTGTTCTACCGGCTCGCCGTGGACCTGGGCTTCTGCTTCTGCAAGAAGGGTGAAGACCCGGCCTGCGGTTTGCTTGATTTGATCGGATAACCGGCTGGCGGATAGGATGTCCAAAATATCGGATAAATGGCGATGGTGGTGGCTGTGTGGAACGATCACTTCCAAATCGGCAGCCCGTAAAGCGCCTTTATGGGTCTCCGTGAGCTTGAGTTCTACCTTTTCGGGCAGATTGAGTTTGTCGATACCATCCTGGAGCACATCGAGCGGTAAACCGGCATCGAGCAGTGAAGCCAGAAACATGTCTCCGCTGATCCCTGAGAAGCAGTCGGTGTAAGCAATTTTCATTTAAGTACCTCGTTCAGGCTTCCCTGGCGATAACCGGTCAGGTCGACGGCTACGTAATGGAAGCCCAGTGATTTGAAATAATCTGAAATAGGCTGGCGTAAGGATACCAGATGTTCGATTTCGTCGGGTGCGACTTCAAGCCGGGCCAACTGGCCGTGATGCCGGACGCGCACGGTTTGAAACCCCAGTTCATGCAGATGGCGTTCTCCTTCAGCCACCTGCCGCAATCCGGCATGGGTTACCGCAGAACCATACGGGAAGCGGGTTGCCAGACAGGGCGCACTGGGCCGGTCCCAGACGGATAACCCTAAGGCTTTGGACAGAGCCCGAATTTCGACTTTGGTAAACCCCAACTTTTGGAGAGGGCTGATCGTACCCGTTTCCATCACTGCCTGGCGACCGGGACGATAATCTTTCAAATCATCGGCATTGGAACCCTCAACCAATACAGCAAAACCTTCTTTAACGGCCAGATCCTGTAAGAGATGAAAGCGGGACAGCTTACAGATATAGCAGCGATCGGGGGGATTGGAAACAAATTCAGGATTGGACAGATCGTCGTAATCAATCACCCGTAAGGGGAAGCCGACCTGTGCAGCCAGAGCTTGAGCGGATGCCACATCTCCCGTTGATTCAACCGGTGAACGGACCACAACTGCCAGCATCCGCGTACCGAGGGCACGCCAGGCTGCGGCGCACAATAAACCGCTATCGACTCCGCCCGAAAATGCAACAATCGCGGAGCTGAATTCCCGGAATTGTTCCAGTAAGGATTCCCAGCGAAGCCGGAGTTCGGGAGAAAGGCTGCTTTCCAGGGGTGAAAATTCCATCTCAGCCTTTCAATTGGTTGATCATGCTGGAAAGATAACCGGCGCCATACCCGTTATCGATGTTGACAACGCTGACACCTTTGGCGCATGAATTCAGCATGGCCAGCAGGGCGGCAAGGCCGTTGAAATTAGCTCCGTAGCCTACGCTGGTTGGAACAGCAATCACAGGGGCGGATACCAACCCGCCAACCACACTGGGCAGCGCGCCATCCATCCCGGCTGCGACCACAATGACCCGGGCACGCCACAGACGGTCCGTCTGGCTGAGCAAACGGTGAATCCCTGCTACGCCAACATCATACATCCGATCGACGGCATTATTCATCAATTCTGCGGTCATGGCTGCTTCCTCAGCTACGGGCATATCGGCAGTCCCGGCCGTCACCACCAGGACACCGGGCTTCTTTTCGGTTGCCTCTGAACGGTCAAGGACCAGCAATCGGGGTAGTGGGTGATAAACTAATTCGGGAAACTCAAGGAGCACCGCGTCTGCCATTGCCCGGTCAACGCGCGTTACCAGAACCTTATCACTATGCTCAGAAAGACGGCGCGCAATGGCTGCTACCTGCGCCGGTTGTTTGCCCTGACCAAAGATCACTTCCGGGAACCCATTGCGGAGGGCACGATGATGGTCAATCATCGCAAAATCGTCCAGGTTTTCAAAAGGCAAATCCCGCAATTTAACCAAAGCGGAATCGATGTCTAACTGCCCCAATTGGACCTGTTTCAATAATACTTTGAGCTTTTCTGTCTCCATAAATTCATCCTTGTCCATGGTTGTTGCACATTTTGATAGCTCTGCCGCTTGAACAATAGTCTGAAGCGTTTTACAAACTCTCCACGATGATATTGAAGAAAACGACTGAGCCTTCTATAACAACCACAAAATTAAAGCTGATATTTTAATTATCGTCCGGGTAGGTGTGGAATTCGTCGGTCTGTGTGTCCACAACCTCATTCTCTTAAGCCGGGATTCTGGAACAGATCACCAGCACCATCCTGTCGTTTGTATTGTGATGAATCTGAACCGTATTAGAAAGATTGTCCAAAGAATGATTAGAAAAATTGTAGTCCAAAAGTTTGGATTGTGAATGGAGTTGTCTCACTTTGCATTGAAATTGGAAACCTGTTTAAGCCGATGGCTGCCGAGCAGCTTATCGCGTTTCTCTAAACATCCATGCGATAGAGGCAGCATTTTCATATATATACTTTCAATACCGCTTCATTAGGCCATATCGATGATGCGCTCCGGCGGGTCTTAGCTGTTGTTAAAATTAATGTAAACCTGCTGTTGGATTGGGGACCGATCGTTGGTGTAACATAAATTCTGTAAATTTAGAGTGATAGGTCAGGTATCCTTTTAGTTGACGACTGAAAGGAGCAGACCATGACCTATCAAACAGATTGTACATTACCAGAAGAATTATTGGAACAGCTTGCAGCTGAAGGATTCGACGCATTGCCAGAGTTAGTTCGCATTCTGATCAACGAGGCCATGCGCCTGGAACGGGAACATCATTTGGGGGCAGGGCATTATGAACGAACTGAAGAACGATGCGGGTATGCCAACGGCTATAAGCCAAAGACGGTCAAGACAAGAGTTGGTCAAATCCAATTTGCAGTTCCGCAAGTGCGGCATGGAGATTTCTACCCGGATGCGTTGGAAAAGGGATTGCGCAGTGAAAGAGCACTAACCCTGGCTTTAGCTGAGATGTATGTGCAGGGTGATTTTCGGACATTTTTCCTCAATGTTAAGAGGGGTGGGAAGGGCGTTCTTTTCCATGGCTCCATTGTCTTGATGCGGTCCAAACCAATAGGGATAACTTTCCAAGCAGGCTAGGGGTGGCACGATCATGATACGATGATACATAGGGTACTCCCTTCCGGCATTGGTGTAGTCCTGCATACCATGATACAAGCAATGTCTTTTACTCGTTTCTATCGAAAATAATTGGTTATTCTCTATATAGAAAAATCATCCGAGACGACAAACGAATATCGTCTCGGATGAATCAAATGGATGGCAGTCTTTATTCCTCAAACCACCTGGCTTTGATCTCGTTGGGGGTCATGGGAGGCAACTCGAGGAAGCCGTTATCGCTTACGCGCAGGGGTTCAAGCTTTTCGCCGATCCAGGTGGGGAGCTCGGCGTTGGTGATGACGGGAATATCATAGCGGAGGGTGTTGTTGGAGCCTGCAAAGAAGGCATCGGGTTTGAACTTAAGGCCGCTGAGGTAGTAATAGGCCACATAGATGCCCTCATAGGCGGTACCGCCAGGCCGGACCTGGGCAATGCACTGAAAATCGGAGCCGCTGTCGAGCACATTCTTCCAGTTAATAAATTCGTCTTTGCGTGCCATGCACTCGGTGAGCGGATGATGGTTGTTGGAATTATCATTGATACTCCAAAAGATATCGTTTAGCTGCTCGGTGGCCCAGATAGCGCTCAGGTTGGGGTCTTCGGCAACCATGGCGGCGATCTGCTGCTGGGTGAAGGAATTGCCGCTGTAATCGGCCGGCTTCTTGATGGCGGTAACGCCGGGGTATTCGGTCAGTACCGAATCTATCTGGTATTGGATATAAGTGGAATCGCCGAAATTGTAATAGAGGAATTTGCCCTGGCCCTCCATTTGCTGGAACATCCAATGGAGGGTGGTCATATAGATCTCGTGCTCGGCGGAGAGGTTATAGACACCCTGGTCATCGGTTTCAGCATTGAGGATGAAGAGGGGAATACCACGTTCTACTGTATCATGGATGGCCGAGTGAGACCCCATCACATCCCAGCGATTGGAGGCATCGATAATGGCATCCACACCCTTGTCGGCCAGCTCGGTGATGCTTTCGCCTTTAAGGCATTCCACCTCGAGCTTGGAGCAGGCCTGATCGAAGTCCTTTTGCATGATAGAGCCGATGTCGCCGGTATAGCCAATGACAAATGCACCATTGGAGAGTTGATTGTCAGCGGGTGCCTCATTGGTTTCAGTGGTTTTGGCGGCCTCGATTGAACCGTATTGGGGGTAAATGCCGTGGGTGGGGCCGCACGTGGCGGCGGTGTCGGGATTGCGGTCGTTGCCGGGGCTATTGGTGAGGAAATAGAAAAGATCAGGAAAGTTTTCGCCAACCAGGAAGATATCATCATTGCCGCTGCCGTTTACGTCACCGGAGCCCAGCTCTACGCGGTGACCGTCGTTGGTCCAGAAGGGAAGGAATTCCTGGATGGTGCCTTTGCCGCCGGCGTCCGCAATATCAGTGCCATCCACGGTGACCAGGCAGTTGAAACAGATGCCCTCGGGCTGTTCCCAGTGGGTGAAGATGCGGCCATCCACCGACCACTCAGCGTCATCCACTTTGCCTGCGCTGGTGACCTGTGTAACATTGCCGCCGTTGAGGTCCATCACATAGACCTGACGGTCATTGCCTTCACCCTTTAGTCAGACGATGCGCTGGCCATCAGGTGAGAATTTGGGCTGTTCATCCCATTCAGGGCTGTTGGTGAGGTTGGCCTCGGTACCCGCGAAGATGTTCACCAGGTATATCTCGCCCTGGCTGCTGTAAACAATCTGGTTACCAAGGGGCGACCAATCGGGGTACTTGCTTTCATTATTGTGCGAGACCTGCACCACCTCGCTACCATCAGCCAGCATGACATAAATGAACTGTCCACCTTCCTCGCCATTCTCACGGTTGGAGGCAAAGGCAATGTGGGTGCCATCGGGCGACCAGACCGGATCGAAATCATCACCGGGGTTCTGAGTGAGGTTCACCTGGTTTCTGCCATTAGGTTCCATGATGTAGACCTCAGTGTTGCCATCGCGATCGCTCTCAAAGGTGATGTTGCAGGGTAGTATGACCACTTCGGTGGGAGTGGGTGTGTTAACCGCTTCGGAGGCTGTAGATATTTCCGGGGTATTAACCATTGGTGTGGGTGATGGGCTGCAGCCGGTGAAAACGATCATACCCACAATCAGCAGGACGCTTAGAGAAATTATATTTCGCATCATTGAATCCACCTTTTTGAGAAGATTTTGAATTTCCTTTTGTATTCATCTCCATTAAAATGCAGGATAATTCTTAAATTCCTGTGCTCTGGAACGCGAGATCAAATACTTCAGCCAAAGCGCGATAAATTAAACGCTCGCATTGTCGTTTCAGATGGGTAAGGTTTCCCAGGCTCCCGGAGATACGAATCTGACTGCCGAGTGCCTGCGGTTTTGAGGGACTCTCGTCTGGTGAGTGCATTTTTCTTTGCTAATTATTGAGATCAAAATCTATCACAATCGGTAAATGATCAAAATATTCCGTCTCACCATTCATCATTACATCATCCGTTTGTAATTCATATTTTAATAAATTTTTTAGAGATAACACTTCAGTATTTAGAATAATAGAATATCTGGCTGTTATTACACTGTCAGAATAGATCACTCTGTCAAGAATGCCAGGAGTAAATCCCGATCCATCCTCGCGCCATGTGTAATACTGCAACTCCCTGCCATTATGACTGGGCTTTGCATCGGTCAGGGGGGTATCATCCCAATCTGGTTGGATATCTTCTCCAAATAAATTTTCATTAACAATATCCCCTGTGATTAAGGTGGTTAGGTGATATGCCGGATCGGTGTCATAGACATTAAAATCACCCGCAAGAATATAAGGAGTGCCTTGAACAAGATCAATATTGTCTCCGGGTGTTTTTAAATCAGCAACTTGATGCATAATCATATCTGCCTGCATTTGTCTGTTGTAAATATTTTCTTGCCCCCCGAATGCATCAAAATGAGCACATATCAGGTATATATCTTTTTGCTTGTATTCATCATCGGGAAGATCAACTAGAGCGGCTGCTTGACTGAGCAATTTTTGATTCGAGGTCGTGTGCATCCTGTAGTTATCTGTCTTCAGGGAGTATCTTGATAATATGAGCGTATCCTTATCGATAACGGCTTGCCACTTGGAGCTGTTTTCCAATGGTAGTACTTTATCAAAGATTGTACTTACGTCTTTTGGGTCTCGTGCCGGATTAATCTCTTGTAAACATACAATATCCGGATTAATGGCTCTTATTAATCTTTTGAAAGCATCAGCTTTATTAGCAGTTCGCCATTCATGATTTAGTGGATCGTTATCTGGAAAAATAGAATCCCAATTAACATTGTAGTCCATGAGGCGGATATATTCCGGATAAAGTTTGTCCATAAAAGTTTGCTGTGGCTCATTTGTTGGAGTTGATTCAGGAGAGGAAGTTGATTCAAGAGTATTCGTTGGTTCGAGAGTGAAGGTGCTGGTCGATTTGGCAGTTTCAGTTGTAGAAATCGTGGTTTCTATATCCGATCCAGAGGGGGTGCATCCAAAAAGCAGCAATGCAAGTAGCCAAACAAGAAACAATTTCTTTTGATTCATTTTAACCTCCTGATTGATTAACAATAATAAAGTAGCCCAACGATTTGTGTTGCCCGCGTTGGTAAGAAACGAGAGAATGCCATGAATCAGTATATACCGAAGGTCAGAATCAAATTTTAAAAATCGTGATGAAATTCCCGTGTCAGGTGTACGTTATGCCAAGCAGCAAGATTTTCACAGAACCTACTTATCACAAGGTTTGGACCTGATTTGAGATTTCCAGCATTAGAAATCTAATCTCCTGACCTGTATTTAAATTGTCAACAGCCCATTTTTAGTACCACCTTAAAGTGGAGACCATTATGATTTGATTGCCATAAACTGATATGGCGGTAGTCCTCCCAGTGCTTCATGAGGACAAACGGTATTGTATTCCTCCAGCCATTCCTCTGTGATTTCTTGTACCTCCTGAATCGTTGTAAACAAGTACGCATCCAGGGTCTCCTCCCGGAAGGTTCGATTGAAACGTTCAATGTATGCGTTTTGAACCGGTTTTCCTGGTTGAATGGAAGCCTTTGAGCTGCGCAAGATTTCTAAACCTGATAAGCCTGCTCCGGACCATCCCTGGAGAAAACCATGGTCTAAAAAGAATGCCCCTCATCCAAAAGGGGACATTCTTACTTGATCAGACGAGGGGACATTTTAACTTTGGGATAACAGTATCGGTTTTGAATTAAGTCATATCATCCCGAAGCGCGTCAATAATATTTTCTCTTTTTATCTTGCTAATGGCATACAGCATTGTAATGAACACCACAAAGAACACGCTGAACATGCTGATTGCCATACTGCCCCACGGGAATATAAAATCGAAGTTGTCCATCCTTTCTACGCTCATTAACACTTCATAAATCAGCCAGGAGATGATTCCCGCTATGGGAAGCCCGAAGAGCAACGTTCTTATACCATAAAAGACACACTCGAAATTTATCATCTTTTTAAAATCGCGGTCAGACATTCCTACCGAGCGGAGCATGGCCAGCTCTCGCCGGCGCAGCCGGATATTGGTGGAAATTGTGTTGAACACATTGGCAACCGCAATCAGTGAAATCATGATAACAAAAACATAGGTGAATACATTAATAACAAATGTCATACTGCGGTATTGTTCAAGTATCTCGTGCATATTGTACAGGGTATACGCAGACGTAATTCCTTCGCCTTGAATCATTGTTTCCATTTCTGCCACCGATTGCAAAGGATCCTTTGATAGAAAGGCCAGCCCGATATTCGCACGCATATCCGGGGTTTCAAACTTCTCTTTGAGCGAATAGGGTGCCACCACCATAAAAACGTATGGATTCTGCTGATTTCCCTCGGCAGTTGAATTGGGAGGTGGATCCACCGGGTAGGTATCGACAAACGTAATGTTTATATTTTGCCCCTGTTCCATCATTGGTTTGTCATTTATTACGGGGGCGACACTGAAAGTCATGGAGTGACTTGCGAATATATCAAACACTTCCGTCGCCCCGTCTTTCTTGTTAATCCGTTTTTTGGCAACGGCAATCATTTTCGCATCTTGCCCGGTATATTCTTCTGCGGACAAATCCAATTCATTGAGAAAACGCAGAAATTCGCTGTCCGTAATAAACTGGATGGTCATTGGCAGATGAACCGTTTCGCCCGGTGCAGTATACCCCGCGTATTTCCGGTAACGGTCTGAAAAATCACTTGTCTTAATTGTGCATGAATACGGGAAAACTGCCTGGTACGAGCTCTCATAAACCCCGTCTGCGGATTTGAGTTTGTCGTAAAGCGGGAGCATTTCGCTGATGTCCATATCCTGCGTGTGAAAAAGGATGTCATAGTCAATGTTCACTATCGTCCGTTCTGAAAGCCGTTCCAGTGTTGTTCCAAAAGCATTTCCCGATACAAACAGCACGACGCTTAAAACAAGGGATAGCACAATACTGCGATAGCGTTTTTTGTTTCTTTTAAAATTCTTTAGCGCAAGCGTTCCTTCAAAACCGTAAATACGCTGCGAGAGCTTTGAGGTTTTCATGGCCTTGGATTCGGTTTTGACTTCGTTGGTTTGGCGAATACTCTCCATCACGGGAGTGTTTGCGGCTTTTCTGGCCGGGATATAGGCTGAAATCAAAATGGTGACCAAACTGACCACAGCCGCTGCAACGATCGCGGGGATAGACACCGACAAGGTTAAAGGCACGGTGCTGTAGGCTATGTTTCCGAAATTTCCGGCAACAATGGGAATTACAAGGCTGATACTGCCTATGCCAACCAGGATACCAATCGGGATGCCGATCGCACCAATGCAAAGCCCCTCAAACAGCACTGAATTTCGCAGTTGCTTTGCTGTGGCGCCTACCGACGAGAGAATCCCGAACTGGCGTGTGCGTTCATTCAACGATATGTTGAATGAGTTATAAATCAGAAAAATGGAGCCTATCATTATTATGGCAACCAAAATGCCCCCGGTTGAGTACAGAAGCGTGTTGAACAGTTTATTCTCCGAAAGGCCCATGAAGCGCAGCACATTATCGTTAAAGATATAAGCATTGCTTCCGGCTATGCTGCTTGCGTAAGTATGGACTTGCCTCGGATTTGTAAGCGTGATAAATATGCTGAAGGTACCCGCCTGGTCTGCTGGCTCTGCTTTCGTTATCAAGGTGTATCCCGGTGCGGAATGTTCCTCAAAAGTGGGCCTTTCGCAGATCCCCACAACCGTGTAGGTTCTCTCTGCTTCCGGTACAAGAATTTCTTTGCCTTCCCCCGATTTTTCCCCGGACAGATAAGGGTCGTGTTGACTGAGTTTCTTGTTTCCATCTATACGGTTTCCAACAGCAAAGGTAAGCGTGTCACCTACCGTGAATCGAACGCCGCCCTTTGCTGCGACATGGGACGGAACAAGAATCTCTGCGCTATTTTCAGGTAACCTGCCGGAAATCAGGCTTATGGGCAAGGTGTCAAAGGCTTTCTCGCTGAATCCGGCGATAAAAAGATAGGGCTTATCGAGGCTTTTCCCACCGTCAAGCGTTGCATAACCGATATTTTCAAACGCTGCGGTGTTTGCGACGCCATTGTCGAGCGTTCGTTCCTGTACGAAAGAGGAATCAACGTCTACAAACTCAACGTGCCAACTGCCGTATTTCGCAATAGAACCGTTTACCAGAAAATTCAACAAGGAAGTGCCAAAGGTGGCGACTGCCGTAATCATGGCGGCGGACAGAATAACGCCGATAATCGTGACAATCGTTCGGGTATGGCTTTTTTTCATGCTTTGCAGGGTGACTTTGTTGAAAATATTCATGGCCGCACCTTTTCATCTCGCACGACTTTGCCGTCTGATATACCAATAATGCGGTTTGCTTGCAGGGCAATATTTTCGTCATGTGTAACGAGGAGCAGGGTCTGCCGATATTTTTGATTGCTTAATTTCAGCAGATTGATAATTTCATGTCCATTTCGGCTGTCCAAACTACCCGTGGGTTCATCGGCAAGCATGACTGCCGGGGCATACATCAAAGCGCGTCCTATGGAAACACGCTGTTGCTGACCGCCCGAAAGCTGATTGGGTAGATGGTTTTTCCGGTCTTTTAATCCGAGCAGGTCCAACAAGTCATCCAGCCGTTCCTCGTTGACCTTGCGCTTGTCCATCAGTATTGGCAAGGTGATATTTTCCACCACGTTCAGCGTGGGAATGAGGTTGTGAAACTGGTAAATCAGCCCAACTTGTCGTCTGCGGAAAATGGCGAGTTTTTCATTGCTCTGGGCATATACATCCTGCCCATCCAAATACACCTTTCCGCTTGTCGGTACGTCCACTCCGCCGACGATATGAAGCAATGTGGATTTCCCGGAGCCGGAAGGGCCGATGATTGCGGTAAACTCTCCCTTTTCGATTGTAAGCGAAACATGGTCAAGCGCAGTAACTTTGTTTTCGCCCTTACCATAGACCTTGCATAGATTTTCAATTTTTAAGAACTCCATTATGTGAGTCTCCTTTGTCACGGTTTACCCATATAATAAAGCTTTCAACTTACATCTCTGTGACTTTTAGGTGAGAGATTCGTCACTTTGGGAATCGAATGGCAAATATCGCGCCGCCCTGTGGGTGATTTTTTGCTGTAACCGTCCCTCCCTGTCGTGTTATAACCATCTTGCAGAGAGCCAGTCCGATCCCGTATCCTGTCGCGCCAGCGTTTTTCCCGCGATGGAACCTGTCAAACAGGCAGGGTAAATCTTCTTTTTCAAAGCCCGCGCCGCTGTCGTGGATGGCAATCTCAATAAACAGTGGGTTGTCCGTGCAGATAATCTCAATTTTCCCGTTCTTGCCTATGCTTTCTATGCAATTTTTAAGGATGTTTTGAATTGCTTCCGAAAGCCAATCTGAATCGCCCTGAATCATCATCCCGTTCGGTGCATCTATTTGGACATCAATATCGTGCAGTTCCATTGGGATTAGGAACGGGCGAAGTGCGGCGCTTATCAAGTTGTTTACATCTATTTGCTCGCTTTGGAACACCACAATGCCCGCGTCCAAACGGGATAATTTTAATAAGGAAGTTATCAGCCAATCCATCCGCACAAGCAATTCCTTGGTTTCCCGCACAAATGCTTTCCGTTCGTTTTCATCAGGGTTATTTGCCAGTAATGACAAAATGAGGTTCGCAGATGTGAGCGGAGTTTGGAGTTGGTGGGCTATGTCGGCCAGCGAATCGGCAAGATGTTCTTTTTCGTTTTTTAGCGCGGTGTTTTGTTCCCGAAGGCGTGATGTCATTTTTTTTATTTCGGTGTGTAGAATAGAAAGCTCGCCCTCGTCCGATTCAGCAATATACAGATGGTCAGCATTATGAAGCACAAGGTCGATTTGATCTGAAATCCGCGCAATGTTTTTGTATCGGGCTTTGGTAAATACAAAAAATGCTGTACCAAAAGCGGCGGCAGAAGCAATGGCAAGGATTCCCGCAGCCGTATTTATTACAAAGCCCAGTATTACAACGATGAGGGCTATTAAAGAGAATAAAATGGCAAACTGTCGAAACTCTCTATTCCGAAGCATGCTCGCCCCCCAATCTATACCCCGTCCCGCGAACGGTCAGAATAATTTGCGGGCTTGCCGGGTCGTTCTCTATCTTCTCTCGCAAGCGTTTGATGTACACGGTTAATGTATTGTCAGTAACAAATTCGCCCGCAGCGTCCCACAATTCGTCAAGCAGTGTGCTCCTCGTGATAATACTTTTTGGGTTGCTAATAAACACCAGTAACAAGCGGTATTCTAATGCTGAAAGAAATACCTCGCTGCCATTTTTTTTCACAATGCCGCTTGCCGTATCGACATGAAGCCCGCGAATTTCAAAATTTGATTTCGAACGTCCGCTTTTTCGCAAGGAAGTTCTAATTCGTGCAATTAATTCGCGCGGACGAAAAGGCTTGGTGATATAGTCATCTGCGCCCATGTTCAGCCCGGTAACAACACTCGCCTCATCACCGGAAGCTGTCAGAAAGATAACGGGAATATCCTGCGCTTCTTTGATTTCCGTGCAAACTGTAAAACCATTTCCGTCAGGCAAGGAAATATCAATCAATGCCAGGTCAAATTTATTCCCGACAAGCGCGGCAAGGGCGTCACCCCGCGTAGGGGCGTGAGTGACTGTAAATCCCTCCGAGTGGAGCAAAAGTATAAGGTTTTTAGCGATTGCCTTATCGTCCTCAACCAAAAATATCCGTTGCATTAGTCAAGACCTCCGTTTCCTTATCCATTCTTGCAAGTTGTCTAAATCTTCATCAGTCAAATCCTTGTCTTGATGGAGCGTCGACAGCAGACTGATAAATGAGTTTTCATGGTATTGCTTAACAAAATTCCCCGTTTTAAATTGGAGATAATCTCCCTTTGAAACGAGTGGATAATACAATAATAGAAAGCCACAATTCCCTTTTATACCTCACCTTTTGAAATATAGAGATGATAATTTTAGTCTAACCTAGAAAACGGAGTTGGGCCTTGAAAATGTAATTTGGAAATAAAATATGAGTTTGACCAATAATTTCATAAGGAGGAATTTATGCATGTTTAAACCAAAAACGACCATTTCTGGTCGTCTGGAAAATAGTAGCGGGGATAGGATTCGAACCTATGACCTCCGGGTTATGAGTCAAAATCCTGAATCCGTGCCATTTGTGCGGCGGGCTCTGCAAATCAGCCGACCTGACGAACTCTGGTCCACGCTTGCCGGGCACGCTGCGGTAGCTAATCGATATTCGTATAGTATCTGTTTTACGTGGGTTCGTCAAGTACTTTTTCTTGCTTTTCTTCATTCCTCTTTCCAATTCAATTTGTTCAAATCTATTTTCTCATGGGGGATGCGTCCTCCCTGATTCAATAATGTTGCAACACACTATTAGTTTTTGATTTCCCAGTCATGGGTGTTCCACAATCTCAATAAGCCTGCATAAGGTAAGGGCTAATCCTTTCCCCCTGCCCGTCTATTTGCGCACCTGTTTGCCGGCTTATTTTATAAGGTTCGGAGAGCCATTCAAGATGCCAGGTAAAGATTTAGATTTTTTTATTGCTCAAGATAAAAAGAACCCCGTTGAACTTCGAGGTTACGTTTGGAAAGTCATTATGGATCCAACCAGGGTCGATGATGATCCGGGGATGTTCTTTGGGAGGTTATTTCGAATGATCGATATCCGCCTCAACCGGGACGAGAAATCAACCTGGCCGGAAGGAATCGTGTTTGAACACATTACCTCAGGATGCCGCCTTTCTTATAAAGATGGCTTGTTGATGGATCTGACAAATTCCAAAATCATTCAGAAAAAGCCAAGAGTCCGTGATCGCAGCCGGCGGACAGGTTGCAGAAACCAATCTAAAGGTGAAAGTATGGCTCGAAAACCAAATCAAATTTCATCAATCAGTCAGATGCGTCGATTTGTGTTGATTCGAGTGGAAGACCTCACCGGTGTTTCAGGGACTGGCGAGGTAGCAGAAGGAACTGTATTTAGCAGCGGCTTGGTAGTCATTCATTGGCTCAGGGAACCTTATGCCATGGGAGTTTACCAGACTCTCGAAGATGTCATTTCTGTCCATGGTCATGAAGGTCGAACACAGCTGCAATTTATCGATTAAGGAGAAATCAAATGACCACAAAAATCATAACCATTTCGAACCAAAAAGGTGGGGTAGGAAAGACCACCACCGCCGTAAATCTGGCACATGCTCTCACGCTGAAGAATAAACAAGTGTTGTTGATTGATCTTGATCCACAAGGACAATGCGCAACCAAGTTAGGCATGGATAGCCAAATGGGAACTTATTATTTCCTGACAACTCAAACAGGCTCCCCAAGTGAAATAACATTTATTCGCCAATGGGTCCGTGACACGGGCCGCGATTTCTTGCATTTGATTCCAGGTAATTCAATGACCTCCGCTGCGCAAATGATGTTGGGTGTCCAGGATCAACCGATCTCCTATATAAAAGGGCTGCTGAAAACTTTCACGAAAGATCGGTTTGATTACATCATTTTTGATACATCCCCATCTGTGGGTGGCTTACAGGAACGTGCAATCTGGGCGGCAGACCTGGTGATTGTTCCTACTGCAACAGAATTCGCATCATTAGATTCTTTAGCGAAGACAGTCACAACCATCCAAACCTTGCGAGACAAAAAGAATTGGCAAGGGGGATTGCTGGGGATATTACCTACGTTTTTCGATAGTACCAACGAGTCGCGTGACTCACTTCAGGATCTGCAGGCAACATTCAGCGACAAGGTGCTTTCCCCCATTCATCGGGCGACTGTCTTACGTGAATGTTGGTCTGAGGCAAAGACTATTTTTGAGTATGCACCAGAAACGCGGGCTGCCGAGGAATATCAATCTTTAGCAGCTCTCGTATTGAAATATTAGAGGTCACGATGGCAAGGCGAGACGCATTTACAGGTTTACGTGACCCTAATCCAATAACCGAGGTTGAGAAGGATCAACAGCAAGAATCTACTATGATCCCACGCCAGCCCTTGGATTTAATTCCCACGGCACATTTCAGGAAGAAAAGATCCCGTAAGTGGGAACAGGTTCATCGGCTTGAAACTGTAACGTACCGGGGAATACCTCAGCAGGTTGTGGATTTGATTATCAAAGATGCTCAGTCTCTTTCGGTTCCTAGAGATGAAGTCGTTAGGGCGTTTCTGGAATATGGCGCAAGACTTTACCGCAATGGAGAGATCAAACTTTTAGCGTACCCCAAGGCGCAGCGAATGACCCTGTACTCTGAAGGCAATGAAGGAGGCACCATCTTACCTGCTCAAAAACCGACAAACCATAAATGGTTAGCCGATGCATTCCCAGTTCCGGAAAAGAAAGCTGGTGGAACAAGAAAGAAAAAATCCAAGAAAGACCATGAAGCTCTTCCCCAATGGGAAATAAGAGTGACATTCCGAATTCCAGCTTTATTAAAGGAAGAAGTTCGGTCGATCGCGCGGAAGCATACTTTACCGGTCGGAGAAGTTGTCTGTTTCTTCGTTATAGAAGGTTCACAGGCTTTTCACAATGGAAGCTTAATCCTGCAACCGTCTCCTAAGACAATAGGGAAGACTTTATTTCTGGAGTGATACTAATGGCCTCTGACCTTTCCTGGAAAATCAACAATTTCTTTTTCACTCCAAAAACCACGTCTGCGCCCATGCTGACGTGCCGCAGACGCATTGCTGACATGCCGCAGACGTTGACGCAGACCGAGTTGCTGACGTTGAAACCACAGGAAGCCCGTAAAGGGGTCTTTTCTGGAAGAAATGGGATAACCACTGTCCTTCCAACAAAGGCTGTAATTGTGCCGTTATTTCGTTTTATTCGATATTGTTTTTTTTATCAATAGGGATTTCTTTTATGAGTGCAGTCGTTGAATTTTCACCTGAAAAAGCCTGGCAAGCGGCAATTGCTAACCTCGAAATGGATATGTCGCGGGCGGCTTTTAACACCTGGGTGAAGCCAACCCATCTGGTGGATTTTTCCGATGCCACCTTTGTGATCGGTTGCATGAATTCGTATGGCCGTGAGTGGTTAGAAAACCGATTAACGACCACCCTGCAGCGATTCCTAATAGGGGTGATGAACAAAGAAGTTAAGGTCCGTTTCGTTGTGTGTGACCAGGAAATTGATGATGTGGATGAGATCACTCAGGAAGTTGATCCAGACCAGGAAGATTCTCAGGACAATCCCATTGAGTTGGATATCCATTACAGCTCCATCCGGAATTACCTGATTGAGCCAAGCCGGGTAGTTCGCTTACCGGTTTATTACCTGCGCTGGCTGCCATACGTCGGATCACAAATGATTTTCTTGATCATGGCATTGTGGCAGGAATATTACCTGGCGAGCGGTGGAAAGGCTCGAAAAGGGAGCTGTAAAGTTGCCGTTCGCGCTGAGCGTATTTGCCAATGGGCTGGGATCAGCCGGGCTCAGTTCTTTCGCTTGTTACAACCCGGTAGCAGTCTGGGATGGTTTGCGAGAAAGATTGACACCGATCATGAAGTAGATAAGCGGTCAGGGAGAGCCAAAAAGTCCTCCAACAAATATGAACTATTCGATTCCCCGCTGACACCCGGGGATGCCGAAGACTTGAAGGCTTTTTTGCTTGCTCATGGGATCCAGGATTCCCCTCAGTCCGCTCTGCAATTGGCTGTCGACGCGAATCCAAAGGACATCTTGCATTATCCGGCGCGGCTCCCTCAAGAAGAATTCGACAAAATGATTCCACACTATCAGACCGTTCAGGGTGTCATCCGGGAATTGATTGGTCACCGGCTCGACGGAGAACTTGGGACCCTGGCAGATCAGCTTGCTGACCGATTATTAGGTCAGGGAGATTTTATCCTGGTCACGTGGTATTTCCTCAGAAACTGGTTACCGGTTCTCGGAGCAGATGCTGCCATGTTTGTCCTGGTTTTTCGCAATCTGTGCTACTTCAATGATGAGACAGGCGAGATCCGAGATGCAGTCTGGATTGAGGGTGGATATCAAGCTATCGCAAATCGTCTAGGGATCAATAACGCTCGGATTGTGGCGAACTGGCTTCCAGCCTGGATTGAGAGAGGAAAACGAAAGGATGAATTAAGTGATCGTACCGTTGAGGAATTTTCTCGCCGGCAACGTCTTCAGGATCTAATAGCTCTTTTTGTTGAGCGAATCGATCATCGGATCAATTCTGAGGGCAGCTATAGCTGGAAATTCAAGGTACAGAGGATTGATCCACTCACTCCACAACATCAAGCCATCCAACAGGCTGTTTCGTCTCTTTTTGTGAAATCAGAAAGTCATGGTGTTCAGGATGAATTAGATTCTTGGGTCAGTTATTTGGGCAATGATTGTGCAGGGCGTCCCCGAGCGGAGCGAGTGGGATCTGAGACTGTCAAAACAGAACCAAAGGTTGTTTTGAGACTCTCCGATTTAACCAAGGATTGTTCTGAGCCTCTCAAGGGTATCCTCAATGATTGTTTTGCGACGCTCGACCCGGAAGCCAAGGGTTGTTTTGAGACCCTTTTAAAGATTCTCAAAAGCTTTAAAGATTCCCCAAAAGAAAAAGATACCTCCTCTACCCAAGATACATCGATTTTGCTGAACGATCCAACCAGTCAATCGGTGGCGGTAGTGACTGATTCGAGGGGAAATTGGTCATTGGATAAATTATTGGTGCGCGCAGACAAGAAAAATCGGCAAGCTTTACTCGATCAAGAAAAGAATGCTTTACCTTTTGTATCCTGGGTCATTCATGGTGCTTCCCAAGCCAATATCCAGAATCCGTACAGTCTGGCCATTGCCAAGCTAAAAGAGAATCCTGGAGTCGGAGCCGGCGGAGCGAGTGAACGCCTGGCTGAATTACAGCCGCGAAATCTTGCCCGCCTGATAGAGCAGTCATTCACTTTTTATTCCCCAACAGATCAAAATTGGCGACGGCTTTTTGCAGAAGTGAAAAGGGATCGTATCCGGCTTTTAGCAGATGCGCTGGGATTGGTTCTGGATATCGAGGAGGAAACAGGTTGGATGAGTAATTAAGCCAGACGCACTTTGTGGACTACCGAATTCAAACAAACATTTATATAAAGGAGACAACAAATTATGGCGCAAGGAAATCTTACATGGCAACGGGGCGACATCACCGGGGATATCTATTTTGACTATCTGCGTCCCCAGAATCAGGACCCTATCCCTTATGTTCGCCTGTACCTGATGATCGACGGCAGCCCGGAATCAAAACCGGTGAAGGGATTACGAGTGCTGGTCTATGGCACCCTGGCTGAATTGGTGTACGGGCATGTCCAGAAAGGCAGCCGGATCGGTGTTGAAGGGCATATTCAACTGCGCTACCGGCCAAACACAACGACCCCTGTTTTTGAAGTCGTTGCCGAACGAGTTGAATTTATCCGCAATATTGATTATGAACGCGGAAAACAAGTGATCGCAGATTTAAAGCAGCGTGGAAAACGAAATTCCGTAACCGATCTGGAAATCATCACACAAATCCTAGAAGTTGGAGAATTGGGTCATGACAGTGAATAATCCTAGTGAACCGGAAATCCAGATTTCTGAAGAAAAACTGCAAAAGCTTGGTTGGATACTATTCGGTCTTGCGGTGTTTTTTACCATTATTGGTGCGTTCGTTTCCCCATTGGATGACCAGGGGAAACCGGTACTCCTCTTGCCAGAGGTCAAAGCAGTTGAAGATTACAGAAAATCTGCACAAACATGGATTTCTGAGTTGAACACTTTGGATGGCGAGATCGCTTACATTATTGCTGCTGACCAACAAGGCGATCTCTTTTCACAGTCCAGATCCGCCCAACAGACCCTCCAGCATGCTGTTGAGCTCGCTCAACAAGTTGATCGGACCCGAGTACCCCCAATTGGCATGGGGATGCATGAGCAAATGCTCTCGACAACGCTGAGTTATCTTGAAGCTGCTCGCAGCGCTTTACAGTGGGTCAGCGCGCCAGAGCAAGAAAATCAGGACCAGGCTATCCAATTACTTGAAGATTCTCGCCAGATGAAATCGGAATTGGAGAAAAACAAGTGGTTGATCTCACGTTAGAAGAATTCCAACGCAATCAGTCTACTCGAATCTCCAGAGAAATTATCGGGCAAAGCGAGGAGCACGAGCAAAAAATGCAAGCCAATGCTCAGAAATTATGGGAAAATGCCCACAAGCAACTTGTCGCACTTTTAAGGCTTCTGGATCAGGATTACGATGAATCCTGCGAAAAAGCGACCCGACCATTGGAATCATTTAGCGATGATGACCTGGCATATCTGATTCATGTTCGGCTGCGAACTTTGCAAGGGCCAGCATCGAAGAGAATTGAGCCCTTGGAAATAAATGAATTAAAACAGCGCTTGAAAGAACTCAATCAGAAATATTCTGATCTGGAACGTGAGCTCATTGCCACACAGGAATCGAAAAAGAACATACAGGCAGAGAAGGCAGCACTGGAAGCCCACTTAGCTGCCCTTCGACAGATTCAGAAAGATGAGGTTGCCCAGGACATTCAATCCCCAAAATCGGGTACTGAAGAATCGAGGGACCCTTCACCAATTCCAGCTTGGGTAAAAACCTGGCAGTCGTCCAAGAACTATGAAAAAACATCAGCGGCAATTCTTGTGATGGGTGAAATGGGGATTGCTTTACGACCATCCATCATAAAGCAAATGGCAAAACGCCTTTCCTTATCAGCTGCAAACAAAAACCTGGATGAAGCCTTGAATTGGTTAATGTCACCGGAAGGAAATGAAGTCCCAATCTTGGTTGAACAGATAATTGGTGTTGTTGAGCAAGGATCAAGTTCTGGTGGAAATCAGCCTGCGGTGCTGCATTTGACTCGCAATGGTCAAGTTGCATACCAGGTATTAACAGGCAAAATTCCCAAGGAAAATGAATTTGACATCCTAATAAGACACCATTCTTCACCGGAACATACCATTCTGAATATTCAGGCCGGGGAAATCCTGGTAGATGAAGGTTACAGAATTCAAGGACGGGCACAAGCTATTAGTTTATCCAATGGTGAGACTTATATCCCAGATATTATTGCTGTGGATCCAAAAACAGGCGAAGTAATATTCGTCGAAGTAGAGCGGGATGTGAGTAAGGATCAAATATCCCGAAAAACGAAATGGATGAAGTTTTATGAAGCTTCAAATGGAAACCTGTATGTATTTTGCGATAACCAAAACTGTCAGAGAGCTATTCAGGGAGAAATAAATCTTGCTCTAAGCGGGTTAAATTTCAACTCATTCCTGACGAATCTACACGGATTGCGAAATGGGAAGCGAGCAACAAAGGATGGAAGCATCTGGTTTTCTCAAAGAAGAGGAAATGATAAATAGAACGGTGTGCACACCGTTCTAACTGCATCGTTCCTCTAGAGTCTTAAGGGGGAAGTGTGTGCAAATTGGGATTTCTAGATAAATTGAAAACCGACACGAAAAGTGCACATAGTGTGCACTGAATACGTGTAAAATTAGTACATACGCGAATTTCTACAAAATCTTGTGAGGGTGGATTTAATAACACCTCTATAGAACACTGGTGCAGATGTTTGCGACCTAAAAAAGCCGTTGCAGATATATGGAAATGAATAATTATTCCATATGCCAATTCAGCGTGCATCTCCATAAAAGGAAGATTTGTGGAAACTATATCAAAAGGCGGTGTGATATTTTTCGACGATCTCTGTTTTCGGTCGCCATTGGATAATTTACTGCTGTAACAATGAGTCTCAAAGAATAGCCAATTAGAAGAAGCAGTGTATCTAGGAAAAAACGATGACAATCGAACTGATTATTGCTCCACCAGCAGCTGGCAAAACAACCGCCTGTATCCAACGTATCCAGGCAGTACAAAAGGAGAATCCGCTTGCCCGGGTCTGGGTAATCGTTCCGGACCGACAGAAAGCCCCCTATCTCCGCCAGCGACTAGCACAGGCCGGTGGTGGGATGGGCGTTTCCATTGGCACCTTCCGTGACCTTTATGTTGATATCCTGGAAAGCAATGGCATATTTACGCCGGTTGTCACTCCTGCGTTGGATAATCGCCTGGTGCAGGAGACTTTGGACGCGGCTTTGACTGCTGGCGAAATTGAACATTATTCAACTATCGCGCACAAACCCGGATTCATTCTTGTCTTGCAGGATGCCTTCGCAGAACTGCGTGGTGCTTATGTTACACCGGAAGTTTTGCTTAAATACACACTTAATTCCTCACCAGCCCGGCATGAATTAGCAGTTCTATACGATCGTTACCTCACTCGTCTGAAGAAGTTGAATTGGATCGATACTGAGGGACAAAGCTGGTTAGCAGTGGATGTCCTTGAACATAACACACAAGCTGTAAAAGGGATCGTTCATGTAGTGGTCGATGGATTCACCTCATTTAGCGGGGTTCGGCGAGAATTTCTGAGACTGTTGTCAACACAAGTTGACGGGATGACGATCACCTTGCCCGGTGAACAAGAATCCTCGCGCATGGTAAACCGGAAGTCGAATATAGTGATCAAAGAGCTAAAGGATTCGCTTCCTCTACTAGAGGAATACCTTGGCCAGACGCCGCACCTACCGGAATTTCTCGGACACATGGAGAAACACATTCTCGAAACCGGCAACTTCGAAATGATAAAAACCTCCCAGCCGATTATGCTTGAGGCATCTTCGCAGGTTGAGGAAGCTCGGGAAGCCCTGAGGTGGATCAAGGCATTGCACTTGCGCGAGGGAGTTGCGTTGAGTGATTGCGCTATCTTCACTAGTAACCTGGAAACCTATCAGCCTCTGTTACGTACCGCTGCCAATGAGTTCGGTATCCGCGTACATTTTTCACATCCGCAACCAATGCTGGATTCCCCCACAGTCAAATCGCTGCTTGCCTTGCTTGCTCTTCCCGGCGAGGATTACAAAACACGCTCTGTTATGAATATTTTGCACTCACCCTATTTTGATTTTGGGTTGGATGACGTTATGGTTGAGAACCTAGAAAAGGTAAGCCAGCAGGCGATCATCGTGATGGGCAGGGAACAATGGGATGACGCTTGGAAAATGCTTGAGGAGATGAACCTCGAGGAGCTCGATTATCTTGACGAAGATAGACACAAGGAAAACCTGCTTAAAGGGGTTGACCTGAAGACACTGCGTAAAGCATTTGAAGGATTTTGGCACTTTTTTGATGGGATCGATACCGCCCAATCACATAAACAGTGGGTTGCCTGGCTTGAAGAACGCCTGGCAGGTCTGCGCTATGTGGAGAGACTTTCAGGTGATTGGGATTGGGAAGCTTATCAATCACTTGGTGATGTACTAAAAGCGTTGGTAATGGGCGAAAGTGTGGCAGGAGTACGTGAAGTGAATTACGCCCAATTCCTAAATGACCTGGAGGGAACACTCAGCGGTGCCAGTATACAGGAGCCGAGGGAGACCCGCCAGAACGCAGTGCTGGTGGGGGGAATAGTCGAAGCCCGTGCTTTCCGCTTCAAAGCGGTTGCTTTGCTGGGTCTCTCCGAAGGACTCTTCCCGGTAGTTGAGAACCCAGATCCCTTCCTGGATGAAGCAATGCGTCGGGACCTCAAGATGGAACCCCGGTTGGGGCGCGAGCAGTCTAGTATCTTCCACCAGGCGTTCACCAGGGCGGAAGAACGCCTGCTACTCACCCGGCCTTACCTGGCAGAGGATGGTGAGAAATGGGATCCCTCTCCGTATTGGAATTCGGTTAAATCATTGTTTACAGAGGATAGCTGCAAGAAGATACAACCGACATCTCCTCGCCCACAGGCGGATGCTTGTTCTTCGGAAGAGTTATTATTCTGGGCTGAACAGCAAAATGGCTTATTCATAGAATCTGATGCGTTACTCAAACGTCGGCGGCGGATTGCCCAGGGCGGCAAAATTCTCAAGGCGAGGCGTGCTAGACAAGCATCCGGAGCGTATGAGGGGTATACAGATCAATTGGTGGATTTTCTCCTCACACGCTATTCCCCTGATCGTACCTGGAGTCCATCCCGCCTGGAGGGGTACACCACTTGCCCGTTTGACTTCTATGTCAACCATGTTCTCGGTCTGAAGGAACGCAGCGTACCAGAATTGGGATTATCAGTAGCCCAAAGAGGATCGATATATCATGAGATTCTTGAGTTGGTCTATCGAAACGCAGGGAAAAATGCGGATGTGAACACCCTGCTTTCCTTCTTGCAGGATTCCGCTGCCAGTGTCTATCTCCTCTCGCCCCGGAAACAGGGATTTCGCGAATCACCCTTGTGGGAAGTAGAGAAGAAAGAAATGAACGGTAAGCTGCGCGATACGATCATGTTACTGGAGGAAAAACGGGAAGACTGGGACCCCATTCAGTTAGAAGCTAAATTTGGGATAACCCAGCCGTTCGCAATAGATATTGGAACTGAGAAGGTTCTCATCCGGGGAACCATTGACCGGGTGGACAAGAATTCCGGAGGAGACATCCGTGTGATCGATTACAAGAGCGGAAGCGGGAACTTATCGAAATCAGATCTGATAAGCGGTCGCAGATTACAGATCACGATCTATGCCCTGGCAGCCCAGCAAGCTTTAAGCTTTGGCAATGTTGTAGATGGCTTTTACTGGGTTATTGGAGGAAAACAAAACCCATTCCTACAATTATCCAAGGTCAAGCATGAAAGCCTCGAAGGTTTAGATGCAGCCTATGAAGTGTTGCTAGCGCATCTGGAACAGATTGTTCATGGCGTGCGTGCCGGGGAATTTCCTCCCAAACCTCCAAAAGCGGGTTGTCCTTCTTATTGCCCGGCAGCAGGGTGGTGTTGGCGATATCAACCCAGTTTTAAGGCAGGATAACCCATGACAGACCCCAGAATCCTTAAAGTCCTGAAAGCCTTTGACAAACTAAACGATGAACAGCGTGAAGCTGTGCTGGAGCGTGGGCGAGATGTGGCGGTAACGGCCGGTGCAGGCAGCGGCAAGACCTATACTCTCGTGGCGCGTTATACCACTCTTCTTGCAGAGGGAATTCCTCCGCGCCAGATCGCAGCCATTACCTTTACCAAGAAAGCTGCCCTGGAAATGCGCTCGAAGGTTCGAGACGCTTTGGTCACCATGCAAGTCCAGGCGATAGATGATAGTGAGGAACGCCAGAGATGGGCAGATCTTTCCGCGCAGATGGACGCGGCACGCATTGGCACGATCCACAGTCTATGTACTGAGATCCTGCGCGCACATCCTGCCGAGGCAGGCATAGACCCGCGCTTTGAAGTATTGGACGAAGGTGTCGGCAAGGCTTACCAAAGCCAGGCGGTGGAGGATACGTTAAAAAACCTGGTCAGCCAGGTTCATTTTCTGCCCTTGCTGCAGAATATTGAATTATCTAGCTTGAAAGACATACTGAAAACACTTTTGGAAAAACGCCTGGAATCGATGGAAGTTTTTCAGAACATTATCCTTAACCGGAAACGGTTGACGCAGGAGCTGCAGAATCGCTTGAGCAGACCAGAATTCCAGGAGCCTTTGCGTGAATTGAAGTCAATGTCCGAGTCGATTCTAATCGCTGATGGGGGAGATAAACTCGCTGCCATACTGACTGAGGTCAAGCGTTTATGGATGGATGCTGATGCGGCATTGGAATCCGGCGATCCAGTCACCTGCGCAGCCGCTCTATATGATCTCCGCCGGAACCAACTCACAAAAACTGGAGGAACGAAAGGCAGCGTTTCAAAATGGATTTACGACGAGCTTAAAAGTAATTTTGATCTCTACCTCAATCCACTCACAGGGGGTAAGGATTCCAAGGATGAACCGCCATCAGTGGAGACTGAAGTGCTTTTTGAGCAGCTCCTCCCGCTCCTGCGTGAAGCCTTTGAAGCGGTTCACAAGGCTTATCAGGATTTTATGGAAAACGATCAGGCTCTGGATTTTGACGACCTGGAATATAAAGCTCAAAAACTCCTGCAAAGTCCAGAAATCCGTGCGTACTGGCAGGGAGAACTGCAAGCTCTGTTGGTGGATGAATTTCAGGACACCAATCGCCGCCAACAGGAGATCGTGCGTGCATTGACTGGCGCTCCCGGACATCTGTTCATTGTAGGCGATCCACGCCAGTCTATTTATCGTTTCCGTAAAGCGGATGTGACTGTTTTCAAGGCAGAGGAAGACCGCATTAAAAGTGAAGAAGGTCGGGTGATCGAACTCAAACGCACTTACCGCGCGCACGCTCCGCTGCTGGATGCAACTGGCAACCTGTTGGATGGTGTAATCAATGCTGACCGTCCTTCCACGCCTGATTACTATATCCCCTTTACGCCGATGATGGCACATCGGACCGAACCCGACGTGGGCTATAAATCACCTCACGTTGAATTTGTATTGGGGGTGGGCGAGGATGCGGATTCCGCTAGGCCATTGATGGCGAAAGCTCTAGCAACCCGCCTGCTCGAGTTGAAAGATGAGAAACAATTCGATAAATGGGATGAAGTGGCGTTGCTCTTCCGTGCATCTACCGGGTTTCCCTTTTACGAGGAAGCTTTCGAGGAAGCAGGCATTCCCTTTGTGACGGTAGCAGGTAAGGGTTTTTACGATCGTCCCGAGATCCGTGATCTTATGAATATTCTGCGTGCTCTGGCTGACCCGCTAGATGACTTGGCGTTTGCCGGACTGCTGCGCTCTCCCGCTTTTGGATTAACTGATGCTGCCCTTTATCTGCTGCGGCAGTCAGGCGAAACTTTCTGGACTGCATTGCAGGGAGATCTTCTTGCGCTTTCAGAGGCCGACCAAATAGCCGCGAAACGTGCTCGTGATATTTGCACAACCCTCATGCCGATGGTCGATCGGATTCCAGTGGCGGAGCTTCTGAAACAAGTGTTGGATGCGCTGGATTACCGGGCCCTGCTGGCAACAGCCGACAGTAAGGGCAGCGACACGGAAGCCAAGGCATCGGGGGGACGACTTTGGCGTAATGTGGATAAGCTGCTCATTGACGCGCGCAAGACCGCGCAGGTGAGTGTGCGTTCCTTCCTGGATACATTAGAGACCCTGAATGATGCTGGCGCCCGTGAAGGGGAAGCCCCGGCAGAGGCGGAAGGCAGCGTGGTTCTGATGACTATTCACAAATCCAAGGGGTTGGAATACCCGGTAGTGGTTCTGGCGGATGCCGGCCGGACGCGAAGAGGTTCAAGTGAAAACGTGTATCTCATCAACGAATTGGGCGTAACCTTCAAATTGGACCAGCCTCCCATGCTGTATAAACTGGCCAAAGAGTTAGACCGAGATCAGGAGAGTTGCGAGGATCTGCGCTTACTTTACGTCGCTCTTACTCGTGCCAGATCCAAGTTGTTGATCAGCACCCATTGCAAGATGAATGAAAAGGGTGAGATAAAACTAGACCAGTGGGCAAAGGAGCTTGTCGGAGCTACAGGAGTCCAATCAGCGGAATTTGTGGAAGCACAAGGCAAACCGTTTGAATTCCAGATGGCAAAAGAACACTTGCTGCGTGTCTGGTGTGCTTTTCCGGAAATCCCAATCCTGATGATTGACGTCCCGGTTGCAGTAAAGGAATCGGCAACGCAAAGTGACCTGATTCCTCTTTATCAACCGGTGGAAGGGTTCCTTGCGGAAACAACCGAAGAAGTTAAGGGTAAAAGTTGGCAGGTTATTAGCCAGGGGGAGGGTGTGCCGGGAAATATCCTGGGGAGCATGGTACATAAAGCGATCCAACGGTGGCTCTTCCCGAGTGATCCCCGCGTGATCGCTCTATTTGAAATGGAAACATTTAATGCTGGCTTAGCCAATGAGGGACAGCGTCTAGACGCGATAGCCCGTGCGACCGAGTTATTAGCGCGCCTACGCCGGTATCCTATCTGGGAAGAGATCAATTCTGCGAAGGATCGATATTCAGAATTACCTTATACATATACCGTGGAGGGAAGGATGGAGAACAGAGTGATCGACTTGCTCTATCAGAACTCAAACGGGTGGCAGCTCATAGATTTCAAGACAGATCCAATCCTGACGCATTCATACAAAAATGATCTTGTGAAGGTTTATGCTCCCCAGGTGAAGCAATACGCGGATGTGGTGCAGTCGAAATTGGGTCAACCTGTGCAAGCAAGGATTTGCTTTCTGGATGACCAAGGTAAAGTGGAATTAGTGGTAGTTTGATCCGCTAAAAATAAAAAGTGCACACTGCGTGCACTCAAAACCCCTATACTTAAAGAGAAGAAAAGAGAAAACCCCTATGTCTCAGAGGCAACAGCTCGAACGAATCATGGCCATTGACCGAAGCATCCGCGACGAAGAGTATCCAAACGCGGATCGCCTGGGGAAAATCCTGGAGGTCAGCCGGCGGGTGATTTTCAATGACCGTGATTTCATGATCAACCGCTTGGGGGCTCCGATTGAATTTGATCGGATTCATGGCGGATGGTTCTATGCTGACAAGACCTGGGTCCTGCCAGGGATGATCGTAACAGAGGGGGAACTCCTGGCATTCTTCTTAAGTGTGGAGATCTCTAAACGGTTTCTGGGCAGCAGTCTCGAGTCCTCGCTACGCTCGGCTGTTGAAAAGATCTCCAAGGGGGTAAAAGGACCGGTGTCTGTAGACCTGGAAACATTGCGGTCACACTTTACTTTTTCTGGACCAACACTGATTTCGACCAATGAAAAGGTCTTGCTTGATATCCACCATGCTATCAATTATGGTCAGTGTTTTTGGATGCGCTATTTCACTGCCAGTCGGGGGGAATACACAGAGCGTAAGGTCTACCCGTACCACCTTTACAACATGCGTGGTGATTGGTACCTGATCGCTTTTGACGAATTGCGTAATGAATTTCGCAACTTCCTAGTGGGACGCATCGAGGAGTGGAATGTATTACCAGAAAAGTTCCAGCGTGATATAAAATTTTCTATATCCGACTGGATGGGTAACGCCTTTCAGGCTGAACGAAGTGATGAACTCACAGATGTGTCAATCAAATTTAATGCACTGACAGCTCGTTATATTCGAGAACGCAATTGGCATCCATCTCAGAAAATCGAAGAAAATAAAGATGGAACCCTTATTTTATATTTACAAACCAGTGGTCTAGGGGAATTAAAAAGATGGGTTATGCAATATGGATCTGGTGCTGAAATCCTTTCTCCTGAAAGTCTGCGCAAAGAATGCATCGAGGAAATCAGGAATATGGCTAACATATATAAAGGATAAATCTATATCGTTTACTTTGTTTTTTGGTATACAAACTTACCTACTTTTGATCAACCAGCATCAAATATAATTAACGGCAGCACGGGGTGCGGCGGAAGGTTCGGAAACTGGACGGACGCTCAGGTGCGGCGGCAGAAAGCGATCGTATTCCTGGCTCAAATAAAAAACATAGGGGCTGCGCTGCAGCCACCAGCCTGGCCCAAAAGTAAAGAATAGCTTATCCACCATTTCCGGATTCGGGTCTTCCAGCCAGTACTCGCGCAGGCTTTTCGGCGGCTGTCCAGGATCAGCGATGTAGGTATATTGCAGGGCGGCGCGTTCATACCCCAGCAGACTGACCGGCTGCCGCTGCAAACGCGCGGTGACCGGCGGCAAGGTGTCTTTTACAAAAGTTGTAAAATTTTCCGCTTCTGTTTGTATCGCTTCGCGCTGCCCGATCTTGACAATCGTGGCAGCGTCCGCCCGCCCGCCGCTGTGCAGCGGCTGAACCAGGAATGTGCGCGAACCGGAATAACCGGAAAGAAATTCTTTAAGAACTACCAGACGGTCATAACGGCCAAAAAGGCTTTGCAGCAGCCGGCCATCCTCATTTTCCAAAGTCAGGCCAGGCAGGTTCTCGATGCGCACCGCAGCCGGCAATATTTCCTTGATTTTCGGGCGCAGCGGGCTGCGGCGAAAAGCCAGGCCCAATCCAAGTCCGCCGCCCAGCGCCATGCTGAAAAAACCGAACATTAGACTCTGGTCGCGGGTCATCCCCAGAAAAGACTCGACCCGTACGTCCACAGCTTGCGAGTAAGCCATCTGCTCGCCCGGCCGGCCATCCGTACCAGCCGCCGGCTCCCAGCGCAGCAGCAGCGTCAGGCTCAGCCGCTGCTGGCCAGCGGCGCGCGGAGCAATCGTCCAGCGCCAGGTGATAGCCTCATTCGGGTTGAGCGCATATTCCTGCTCGCCCTCCGGAGAAATATCAAATCCTACGCCCGTCAGGCTGGCCGCGGCCGAAAGGGTATATCCGTTCGGATAAACAATGTTAACCTGCTGGCCGGTAATATCATGTTCGGGAAATTCACTTTCCAGGCGGTAACCGCTCCCATCGGGTACCAGCCGCATCCGGATTGTATCCGACTCCCCCAGCCGCATTTGCGGCGGCCATTCCAGATCAATTTGCTTGGTTTCAATATACGGTTCCAGCGTTGGCTCGGCCTCGCCGGCATCATTTGCGGGCGCCTGGGTGGGCTGCGGAAGCGATTCGCCGCCAGACTGCGGCGTTGCGGCCGGAGAACAGCCGCTCCAGGTCAGGGCCAGCAGCAGAAAGACGATCCAGAACAGCCAACGGCGCTGCTTCACGGCACACCCTGAAAGGGTTGGAAAAGTGTCGGGGCTAAGGTAGCCACGCGCTGAGTGGATTCCGGTTCAGGCAAGGCAAACAGCAGAGCCGCCAGGCCTGCCAGAATCAAAACCGCCGCCAGAAACCAGATTGCCGCGCGAATTCGCTTGTTTCGCAATGGACACCCTCACAACCGGGATAAGCCAGGCTTAAGACGCCGCAATGGCCGGAATGGGTCCTGACCATCCCGCCATAAACAATTCCAGGTACAATCAGCAGGACGGTTGCCTTCTCCTTGCGACAGTTCAGACAGCGGCCATTCGCCGTTAAATTTGCGCCAGGAAGGCAGCCAACCCGGTCTGAGCCGGATTAAGTCCCATGTGCTGCCGTAAATATTCATGACAAAATAAACGCACTGCCATTCAGGTAAAATCATTATATCCAATCTTCAATTTCATATGAATATCGAGGATCCATGAGCGAAAACCGGGATCTGTATCCGCCAACCTATCGCCAGTCAGAAGTCAGCGAAATTTGCAGCGCTGTTCAAAGCGGCGAATGCGTCCAGGTAATTGGTCTTTCTGGCGCTGGAAAAAGCAACCTGAGCCGATTTCTCACCGCTCAAGCGCCGCGGCCGCCCGTCTTTCTTTTGGCAGACTGCAACCGTCTGAAATCCCCAGCCTTGAACGATTTTGCCGCTCTGATCGCCGCTGCGTGCGGAGCGGATTGGCCAGAAAATACGGCCTGGCCGGTGCTGGAAGCAACCATTGGCACGGCTTTAGCGCATTACGAACAAGGCATTTGCCTTGTTCTGGACCGTTTTGAAGCCGTCCAGAGCTGGAGCGATTCGCCCATTCCCGCCAATTTACGCGCGCTGCGCGATCAATTCAAATACCGGCTGACGTATGTACTGACCACGCGGCAGCCAATAGATACCCATAGCGAGCTGGCTGAACTGTTCTTCGCGCATACCCTGTGGCTGGGCCCCCTTTCAGAGAAAGACGCCGCCTGGTCCATCAACGCCTATGCCGCCCGCCGCAAGGTGGCATGGAGCGAGGAAACCGTGCAAGCAATTTATCGCCTGTCCGGCGGTTACCCGGCTTTTTTGCGCGCCGTCTGTGAAGCGCACGCGTCTGGAACGGCGCTTGAGAAAACAGATCTGCTGGAACATCCTGCCGTCCGCCGCCGTCTGGATGAATTTCTCGCTCAAGCGCCGGGCGCTGAAGCCATTGAGTGCAGCCGGCTCGATCAAGTTCCGCTGCTGGGGGGGCATTCCGCGCTGCAGGAGCTGACTGCCAAAGAAGCGCAGCTGTATGCCTTCCTTCAGGCCAACGCGCAGCAGGTGTGCAGTAAAGATGACCTCATCCGCGCAGTCTGGCCGGAAGATCGCGTTTACAGTACCGGCGTGCGCGATGACAGTCTGGCGCAACTGGTACGGCGCCTTCGCCAGAAAATCGAGTCCGATCCGGCTCACCCGCAGCGCTTGCAGACCATCCCCGGCCGGGGATACCGCTTTACCGGCTGAATGCGCCGCTCGGGCCTTCGCTGAGGCGCAAACCGGCTGGCACAGCCGCGCGTGATTTTTCCTTCCTTGAAATGGGCGTACAATTATGGCAAGGAACGCGTCCTGTAAAGGAGTCAATCCAATGCTGCCGATTTCTCCATTGCAACTCAGTCAGCTTGACGCGGCGGCTGAAACCGCCGCAGCCGCCTTTTACAGTTACCCGATGTTTACGGCTTATTTCCCCAACCCGGAGCAGCGCCGCTGGAAAACCCGCTGGTACGTCCGCAACGCGATTAAGATTGCCCTCGAATACGGCGATGTCCAGGCCACCCAGGACCTCCAGGGGATTGCCTTTGCCCTGCCGCCTGAACATACCCACCTTCCGCTGAGTGTGTTTATCCGCAGCGGCTATTGGAAGGCCCCGCTGGTGCTGGGTCTGCGCGATTTTTACCGCTCGCAGGCCTGCGAGGAAGCGGTCAGCGAGGCGCACACGCGCTGGATGCAGACTCAACCGCATTACTACCTGTGGGGCCTGACGGTGCATCCCCAGGCGCAAGGACGCGGCTACGGCAAGGCTCTCTTGAGACTGCTGCTGGAAAAAGCTGCCGCGCAGCAGGTACCGGTCTATTTGGAAACGCACACGGAGAACAACGTGTCCTATTATCAAGCGCTGGGCTTCGAATGCCTTGAGCGCGTCATCACGCCGTCCTATGAACTGCCCTTCTGGTGTCTGGTCTGGCGTCCGCAAGATGGAGGAGCATCCCAATGATTGAAGCCGACCCAAGCTGGTCCGCACGCTGGCCCGGCGCTCAAGCTGGATTTCTGGCGCTGCAGAATGTCAGCAACCCAAGCCTGTGCCCGCCCCTGGAAAGCCGTAAACAGGCGCTTGAAAGTGAACTGCGCCTTCAATTTGGTGCTGAAAACGCCGCGGCGCTGCCTGGCTGGGGGCCGCTGCCAGCCTATGCCAGTTATTACCGCACCTTTGATAAAACCTATCACGTCTTGGGGCAGCTCAAATCAGTGGCAGTGAAAGGCAAGGCCATTCCCAGTGTGGCCGCCCTGGTAGAGGCCATGTTCATCGCCGAACTGCATAACGGCCTGCTGACTGCCGGGCACGATCTGGCCCGCGTCAGCGGAACAGTGCGCATCGCTGCCGCCCAAGGCGGAGAGACCTATCTCGGGCTGCGCGGCGAAACACTGACATTAAAACCCGGCGATATGTATATCGCCGACCAGGTTGGAATCCTTTCCGCCATTTTGGGCGGGCCGGACGGGCGCACGCCGATCCAGGCTGATACGCAGGCGGTCTTGTTTACGGTTTATGCGCCGGCCGGCATTCCGCAGGCAGCGGTACAGGCGCACCTGGACGAAATCGATACGCTGGTACACCTGATTTCACCGCAGGCCAGCCTGCTTTACAAGCAGATTCTCAGCGCTTAGGAAATCAGCCCTGGCGCCGCAGCCGCCGCGTGATGGGTAATTTTTCCTGCCAGCCCTTTTGCCAACACCGCCGCGGCGACCGCGGCGATGGGAATCAACGCGTATTGCAGCGGGAACATCAGCAGCATTAACGCCAGAGCAAACCAAGGCTTCGGTAAAATCACCGCCAGCAAACCGCCCATCACAGCCAGAATACCGGCCGGAGCGGAAATGCCCGGGAGCAATTGCGCCAGGCCAAGGCCAAAAGCAGTGCTGGCAAACATCAGCGGCAAGAACTGCCCGCCCTTCCAGCCGCTGAAAAGCAGCACGGCGGTAAAAATCAAGCGCGCCAGACCCACAGCCAGCAAAGTCAGCGCGCCGAACTGCGCCGCCTGGTCGTAGGCGAGCTGCAAATCATGCTGCCCTGAAAAGGTCATCATCGGCAGCCAGCTGGCGCACAGCCCGAACAACGCGCCAGCCACAAGTGCGCGCATCACAGGACGATGCGGCAGACGCTGACTCACCAGCCGCCGGCCGCTGGTAAAAATCCATTGATACAAGGCTCCCAAGGCAGCGCCCAACAGACCCAATAAAACGCTCCAGGGCAGGTCGCTCCAGGCAAAAGATTCCTGCATCCGCAGAAAACCGTCACTGTAAAGACCGCGCGCCAGCGCGCCAAAACCGAATATTCCCAGGCCGATTGCCAGGATATTCGGCCAGCGTTCCAGCCAGCGGCGCAGCCCGACTGCGCCTTCCGCAGCCGGCAAATGCAGCGACACACGCACTCTGTGCAGCACATCCGCGGCCCAGGTAGAAAGCCCGCCAAGCAAATCCATGATGGCGGCCTCCGGGCCGAGGCTGGCCCCCGCGGAAAGAGAAACGCCGACTGTGACCAATCCCTGCGGCAGATGCCGGTAAGCCAGCCGCCCACTTTGCGCCAGCTCTTGGACAGCCTCATTAATACTTTTCGGATGGTTGCCCAGGTAGCGCTGGCACAAGCCCACCAGCAATCCGCCCAGCGTACAAATTACCAGCGGAGCATACCAGACCTGCGCCAGGGAATTCTCCCATAAAGCCTTTTGAATGAGGTCAATCAGCCACAGAAAACCGCCAGATAATCCCCCGATGACTGCGCCAAACAGAATTGCCGCCCCGGCTGTCAGTGCTACCGCTAAAATTTTCTTCACCAAACACTCCTGACCTGTCCCGCAAACAGACTTTGCGTTATAATATCTACACAATGTTGATATCAACAATGTGTAGATATTACTCTTTCTGCGGTTAACTGTCAAGATTAAGGTCCGCCGGACCTGCCGGCCAGCGCGAGTCCCAAAGGCAGCCGACAAGCTGCCGCTGGCCCGGACGGACCTTCTTAATATTTTCAAACTTCGGAGCAGCATATGGCTCGACTGACCAATCTATCGGAACGCGGCATTGAAACTCAGCGCATGCTCAGCGATGTGCTCATGCAGTTGCTCAGCGAAACCAATTACAACAAGATATCGGTCAAAGATATCACCGTCCGCGCCGGCATCGACCGCAGCACCTTCTATCTGCATTTCAAGGACAAAGACGATCTATTCCTGGCGGCTCAAAAACGACTGGTGGAGGAGCTACTCGAAGCCAGAAACAACAGTGAACTGCCCTATCCGCTGGCGACCCGCGCGTTTGAACAGATGGCACGCTACCCGCGTCCTTACCTGGCGCTGCTCAGCGATGTGGAAAACTCGTATTTTTCCGTGCAGTTGCAGGAATATATGTCCGCCATGGCGCGGCCGCTGCTGGAAACCACCCTGCGCGAGAAAGGGCTGCAAACCAGCCTGGACGCGGGCATGATCATCGGATACCTGACCGGGGCACTGCGCGGATTAGGCCGCTGGTGGCTGGAAGCCGGGCAGCCCTATCCGCCGGCCGAGATGGCGCGCTGGTTTGTCGAGACGGTGCGTACAGGTCTGAACAGTCTTAACCCGCCTCAATTGGAAACCAAAGAATAGGTAATATTATCCACCGAGATGCCGCCCTGGGCATATTCAAAACTGGTGATGGTGAAATCGTTGACGCGTTCACCGGCATAAATTAACCGTGCAGACGCTCCACAATCACGCCAATCCGGCGGACGCGGGTTTCGGCGGCCTTAGCGCTTTCCACCTGGCGCACGTACTCTTTGCGGACAGAATACGAAGCGGCGTCAAACTCTGCCCGCAGCCCAGCCGTCTGCAAGGCCTCGGCCAGGTCCTCGGGCACCGTTACCGTGCGCGGTTCGGTATCCAGCGCCAGGGTTATCTCCACCAAATCACCGCCGGCCACGCCGGCCGCCTGCCGGTGCTGCGCGCTGAGCGGTATAGCCGCAGCTCCGTCCATGACGGCCAGTGTGCTGCGGTAGGTGTACCCTTTCAGAGTAACGGTCACCGGCGCACGTTTTCCGCCCTGCAAGGCCGCCACAACCTCATCCGGCACAGGGATTCCGGTGCCATTGGTGTGATCGTCTTTCAAAATACGAGTCGTATAGGTAATTGCCATAGCCATTTCCTTGCGAGTAAATCTACCAGAATTGTACGGAAAACCGCACCGGCTGGCAAGCAAAAAACAACCAACTTTGCTTTTGCAGCCGGCTGTTTTTTCAGGATTGCCGCAGCGGACAATCCATCGATTTACTTTTAGGCAAGAACAGACGGGCTAACGCGTCATCCCAATAATCAGCCCGGAGATGAAGGGCACCAGCCACAAACACCACACCAGCAGGCCGAACCGGCGGTAGGCGTTCATGTGCGCGGTATCTTGGGTCGAATATACCGAAGTGGCCCATAAGGCGTTAACCAGCATCAGTAATACGGCCGCAATGCCGCTGATCCCGTGCAGGTTGATCTCAAAGTGGCCGGCCAGTGCAACCATCAACAGCGTACCGGTGATATCACCGGCCAGACCCAGCCAGAACAGGACGATATGCCACAGCCTTAATTTCTTTTTGATGAACATCCCCCAAATGGCAACGCTGTAAAACACCAGCGCCATCATTGTGGCGACAATCGCCGCCAATAATTGCAGCCGCATGCTTTCCTCCATAATGATTCAAACAACCGACAACTTCTCCGGCTGCATTATATTCCAGTCTCCAGCACACGCGCATTAGAGTATGGTAAGGGAATCGGCCGCCAGTTCAGAACAGAGCTGACGGCACTCGCATCCATCCGCGCGGCGCAACCTGTGTTAAAATATGCACACTTTATCCAATCCCTGGCGCGCGAGCCAGAAAACTCGCGGCGCTGAGTTGAGCGAGGGCTGAATGTATAAAACGCACACTTGCGGCGAGTTACGCGCCGCGAATATCGGTCAAACCGTTACCCTGGCCGGCTGGGTTCATCGCCAGCGTGACCACGGCGGCGTCACCTTCATTGATTTGCGCGACCGTTTCGGCCTGGTGCAGATCGTTTCCAAACCGGGCGAAGCCAGCGCGGCTGTTTTGCAGGACGCGCGCGCGGAATGGGTCCTGCAGGTGACCGGTATCGTGCGCTCCCGCCCGGCCGGCGCGGAAAACCCCAACCTGCCCACCGGCGCGATCGAGGTTGAAGTTCAGCAGTGCGAAGTGCTCAACGCGGCCAAACCACTGCCCTTCATGATCAACAAAGATGAAGACACCGACGAAAACGTCCGTCTGAAATATCGCTACATTGATCTGCGCCGCGAGCGTATGCAGCGCAACTTGCTGCTGCGCCATAAAGTGATCAAATTTATGCGCGACTATCTGGATGAGCGCGGTTTCGTTGAAGTTGAAACCCCGATGCTGTTTAAAACCACGCCCGAAGGCGCCCGCGATTACCTGGTGCCCTCGCGGGTTCATCCCGGCAGCTTCTACGCCCTGCCGCAGTCTCCGCAGCAGTTAAAACAATTGCTGATGGTAGCCGGTGTGGAACGCTACTTCCAGATCGCGCGCTGCTTCCGTGACGAAGACCTGCGCGGCGACCGCCAGCCTGAATTCACACAGCTCGATGTGGAAATGTCTTTCGTTCACCGCGATGATGTGCTGGATATGATGGAAGGCTTGTTCACCGAGATGATCCCGGCCGTCGCGCCGCACAAACGCATTCTGGATGCCCCCTGGAAGAAACTGACCTACTTCGAGGCGATGGACACTTATGGCACCGATAAACCGGACCTGCGTTTCGATCTCAAGCTCTACGATGCGAGCCAACTCTTTGCCAACAGCAGTTTCATGGTCTTCCAGAATACGCTCAAAAGCGGTGGGGTGATTAAATGTATCGCCGCGCCGGGCTGCGCCGAATATACGCGCAAAGAAGTGGACGAACTGACCAATGTCGCCCGCGACCAGGGCGCTAAGGGCCTGGCCACGCTGGCCCTGGCCGCTGAAGGCGTCAAAGGCACCGCCGCTAAATTCATCTCGGCTGAGGAAATTGAAGCTCTCAAAGCGCTGACCGGCGCGCAAGCGGGCGACTTGCTGCTGTTTGTGGCCGACAGCAAGGCTGTGGCCAATAAAACCCTCGGCGCGCTGCGCCTGCTCTTCCGTGACCGGCTTAACCTGGCGGACAAGAGCGTGATGGCCTTTGCCTGGGTCGTGGATTTCCCCATGTTCGAATGGAAAGAGGAAGACCAGAAATGGGATGCCGCCCACCATCCCTTCACCATGCCGAAGCTGGAAGACATGCCTAAATTTGACACCAACCCGGCAGAAATCCTTTCAGACGCCTACGATATGGTCTGCAACGGCTACGAACTGGCCTCAGGCTCGATTCGTATTCACCGCCGTGATATTCAGTTCAAAATCTTCCAGCTGCTCGGCCTCAAAGACGAGGATATCCAGCTCAAATTCGGCCATATGCTGGAGGCCTTCGAGTACGGCGCGCCGCCGCACGGCGGCATTGCCCCCGGCATTGACCGTCTGGTGATGCTGCTGGCCGACGAGCCTAATATCCGCGAGGTAATAGCCTTCCCCAAGAACCAGGCTGCCCGCGACCTGATGGCCAACGCACCCTCTCCGGCCACCGAAAAACAGCTTAAAGAACTGCATATTCACGTGGATGAACCCGAGGAAAAAGGCGAGTAAAGCGTTTTTAGGACACCCTGGCAATATCAATCCAATTGATACGCTGCAACCGGCCGCTTTAAACAGCGGCCGGTTTTATTCTTTTTGCCAGAGCGCGTCACTCAACGTCCAGCCTGAACGCTGATTCATTTGATGTTTACCTGCTCGATATCAATCGTGACAGTACAGCAGCCAGCCATCCAGGCCAGAGCCGAAAACTTACGCGCTTTGAGATTGATCCAGAAACTCGCCCGCAATATGAAACAAGGTGTTCCAATCACTCCAACTATGCGGCGCCTGGTTTATACGGGACGACGTCTTAATTCAGGCTCATCGCCAAAAAGAAAAAGATCGCCACATCGCTGAGGAAATGCATCCACCAGGCCCACAACAGTCCGCGTGTTTCCAGCATGGCTTTTCCTAAAATTCAGCCTATTAAATAATTCAAAGACCGGCCTCCACCAGAGCAGCCAGGCTGGTCCATTATTCCAGCGTCCGCCGGCGGGCATGGGTTTTCTCCTGACAAAGTGTGAAACAATGAGCGTTTTCGTCTGGCTGGATTAAAGAAGCATCACACCAGACACGCCCGCCTGAGCGTCAATTTTTCTAAACTCGGAAACTTCCGCAGCGTATAACGCAGGCTAAGCGCCATCATAGGCGCGCTGCAGCTCGCCAAGATCCAGCTTGACCATTTGCAGCATGGCCTGCATGGCGCGCTCCGCTTTAGCCGCTTCCGGTCCCTGGATCAAGGCAAACATGGGCAATGGCACCACCTGCCAGACCAAACCATACCGGTCGCTCAGCCAGCCGCACTGCTGCGCCTGGCCGCCATCCAGCAGGCGCTCCCAGTAATAATCCACTTCCGCCTGGTCCTGGCAGGCGATGAACAGCGATATCGCCTCATTGAATTTAAACACCGGCCCGCCGTTGAGCAAGATCAGACGCTGCCCCGCCAATTCCAGCGTGGCCGTCATCAATTTGCCCGCCATGTCATTCATTGAACCGGGCGGGTATACGGCTTTATCCGTTACCCGGGCATCTGGGAAGATCCCCGTATAAAATTCTATGGCTTCATCCAGATGATCTTCAAACCACAAGAAAGGGGTAATGCTTGCCATTGTTCAGCCTCCCGGCGCGCAGCGCCATACCACGAATAAGAGAAATTATGTTCTAATTATATAAATATAGACACAATTTGTCAATATTCGTGTATTGGACGGTTACAGCGCAGGGCGGAATACGCGTTGGCTAAGCTGAACCCCTAATACGGCTAAACCCACCGCAACCAGGTCATACAAGGCAATGCAAGCGACCACGATTACCCACCACACCCCTTGCGCCGGCCGGGAACCATCCGCCAGACCACTGGCAACCGCCAGAGCCTGCCCGCCGAACAACAGCACAAAGAGCAGAACCACGCCCGCGGCGAACCACATCCGCCGCCATTGCGCGCGCCAGGCGGCCCAAACCAGCAAAGCGCTGCCGGCCAGCACAAAAGGAAACAGCTCCGCAGGCATCATCCAATCGAAAAGGATACGCTTATCCATCCAGGAGCCAACTGCGGCAGTTAAAATGGTGAAAACCAGCGGCAGCCCGGCGATCACGGTTCCGCATATGGCAATGATTTTTGTCCAACGGTCGTGTTTTGGCATAATTACCCTCCCGCACAGTACACGGCACAGCCCCCAATACCATTATACGTCTGATGTGAAATGAAAAAGGATTGACGAAAAGAGGGAATGTCCTCAAGATAAAGGTGCTGAGCCAAATCAAAAGGAGCATTCCCAATGACAAGTATACCCATAACGGACATTTTGACGATCATTTTTGTGCTGGTCGATGATTGGTATCAAGCGGAAGGGCACAAATACCTTCAAGGAAAAGCTGGACGGAAGCCCGAATTCAAGGATAGCGAAGTGATGACGTTGATGTTGGCACAGGATTTCATCCCTTATCCAAGTGAAACACAGTATATAACGTCAGTACGGGATAAGGGACTCCAACTGAGATAAACTTGGGTTTACCAGAACACAAGTATCCAGGAGGAGTCCCGATGGAAAGTTTAGTCGAATTATTCTGTGATGTCGATGATTTTTGTCAGGCATTTCTGCCCACCGTAGAGGAAAAGGTTCTCAGCAGTGGCGTCCAAACTCGGAAACGAGATCGTTCTCTGATCATCAGTGAAATCATGACGATTTTGATTCATTTCCATCAGTCCCATTACCGCAATTTCAAGGCGTACTATCTTGAATATGTCTTGCCGAATCTGCGCAGCGAGTTTCCCGGGCTGGTCAGCTATACCCGTTTTGTGGATTACATGCCTTCTGCTTTGATTCCCCTCTGTGTTTATTTCAAAACCGCTTGCCTTGGTGATTGTACAGGGGTCTCATTTATTGATTCGACCTCGCTGGATGTTTGTCTGAACCAAAGAATCGCCTCGCACAAAGTCTTTCGAGGGTTGGCTGAGCGCGGGAAGACCTCCACGGGCTGGTTTTTTGGCTTCAAATTACACCTGGTGATCAATGATCGGGGCGAATTGCTCAATGTTACCCTGACCCCAGCCAATGTCGATGACCGCAAACCCGTTCCAAGTTTGGTTCGCAGGCTGTTTGGCAAGGTCTTTGGCGATAAAGGCTATATTTCTAAGCCCTTGTATGATCTGCTCCGTCAGACCATCGGCGTGCAACTGATCACCAAACTGAAATCCAACGCCAAGAACCGCCTGCCGATGGAATGGATCGACCGAATTTTGATCCGCAAACGCGCGATTGTTGAGACCGTGATTGATCAACTCAAAAATATCTCCCAGATCGAGCATTCCCGCCATCGCAGTGTGGGCAATTTCATGGTCAATTTGATGTGCGGTTTGATTGCTTACGCTCACCAACCCAAAAAACCTTCTTTAGGTCGCGATGCCTTGGTTGGCCTCTCGGCCTAACCCGTACTGACGTTAATTAAATAACACCGCGCTACTGTGATAGATTAATGGTGACCTTGAGGTTATTGATGTATCAAAAAATCGTTGACAAAAAATTCAATTTCATTTCCATGTTCAATCCCAAAACAGGAGCTTACGTCAGAACTGGTATCCTGGATAACCGAGGATGGGATTCGGGGGTTGACCCATTTATGGCCTCGTTTCCCCATCTGATCGATATTGGAATAATGGGTCATTGCATTCATGGCAAAACTGGGTTGTGTGTGAAAGCCGGCATCGGGTGTTATCAGAGCGGTTTGACCTTCGAAGAGCCCAATATATCGCTTGAGGATTTCTCCGAAATCGCAAAACAGTGCAGAGGGAGGGTGAATCAGTTCGCTCTTGGCGGTCGAGGAGATCCGGATCAACACGAGCATTTCGAGGAAATACTAAAAATCTGCTGCGAAAATAATATTGTGCCGAACTTCACCACCTCTGGTTATGGCATGACAAAAGAATTGGCACAATTGAGCAAACAATACTGCGGAGCGGTGGCAGTGAGCTGGTATCGCAGCGATTACACTCTCAATGCCATCCGCAAGCTGCTGGAGGCAGGAGTGAAAACCAACATCCATTATGTAGTGGGAAATAACTCCATTGACGAAGCTGTCTCCCGGCTGGAGACAGATGATTTCCCCGAGGGCATTAATGGGGTAATCTTCCTCTTGCATAAACCTGTCGGATTGGGCTCTTCAAAAAATGTGCTCTCACCTACCGATGAACGGGTAGCCCGCATGTTTGGGTTGATCGACCGCGGGGGTCACCACTTCAAAGTGGGTTTGGATAGTTGTTCAGTGCCGGGCATCGTGAATTTTTGCCACAATGTTATCCCGGAGGCGATCGAACCCTGCGAAGGCGGGCGGTTCAGCTGTTATATCAGTGCGGATATGCTCATGCTGCCCTGTAGTTTTGACCAGCCGCAAAAGTATGGGGTTTCTCTGCGTGACCATACACTGGAAGAAGCATGGAATAGTCCTACCTTTGCGGATTTCAGAACCATCCTTTTCACCGGTTGCCCCGGTTGTTCGAAAAGGGATAATTGCCTGGGTGGATGCCCACTGCTGACTGAGATTGTTTTGTGTTGTAATGAAAAGGACAGTGTATCTTTGGAGGAAAAATGAAAATACGTACTGATTTTGTTACCAATTCGAGCAGCAGCAATATTGCTGAAATTGTGGTTGATAATCCGTTACTTCTCGAAATACTACAGAGATATAAAGACTTGGGGGCCTTTGGTGACCGAGAGACAGAATTCGGAATAGGATTATATTCCCACGACATGTACTATTACGGATTTGCAGACCCTTCTGAATATGAGAAAGAAATTAAAATTCCAGCGTTTGCTTATCATGAGTCTCCAATGGTGGATGGTTGGAACGCGATTTGGAATTGTCCTGAATCATTGGATGGAGTGTTGTCGGGAATCATTGACGTTATTGAACACTTCGCTCGTTATGACCCAGATTTATTTAATGAATTAAAAGATGAATTGCATCACAGGGAAAAAGAGATTAGGAAAGGGTATCTTAAAATCATTTGTAGTTTTGAGGATGGTAATGATGAGGGAGCATTAGTAACCGGTGATCCTTACATAACGAAATTTACTTATGACCCGGTCAACGGGGAAAATATTGCTGTCGTGCCCTTTGAAGGAGAAGACGATGTTGAGGGCGAAGAGTCAGGAGATGATTTGGAGGATTTGGATGATAAGGAATCTGACCAAGATAACGATGATGAGGGGTAGAAGAAAATGAAAATTGCATTCACTGCAAATGCCCACCTAACCTCCCAAACAGTTTATCTGATTACGCATGGGCGTAATAAGAATTAATAATTCGCAAATTTTACCGTCCTAAACTTACATCCATAAGCTGCCGGCTTCCCAACCATCGTCCATGATAATTTTTCAACCGTATTCCACCAAATGCCAGGCACTTCATACCACTTAGCATTTGCGACATCCTTAGGGATATCTGGATCTGAGGCGGTGCCTCGCGCTAGAGCTCCATCCGGGTGGATGCCAACTTCGGTATAAACAAATGAATAAATTGGACCCAGAGCAGCTAGAGATAACATCATGCCCCACCCGCACCGGGAAGGTTCTACCGTTTTTGCGGCATCTATCCGGTCAGCAACGAATTCAAAGTAGGTCATCCCTTTTGGAGCTTCAGGAACCTGCATAGGCTGGTTTCCCTTGTAGGCAACGAACAAAATACTCGAGCAAATCGCCAGGATGACAGTAGTTTTGACAACCCATCCAATCAACTTAAGCATCACTACGATGAATTTCATTTTCTCCTTCATTCTCTTTATCTGTCTGATACTGATCTTCTGGTCGGGCACCTTCTCGTAGGACCCGGTTATAACGAATCTCCTCGCGATACATTCGATCTAGTGCAACCTCAATCACATCGCTTTCACTCCGTCCCATAACG
>JAHDQE010000109.1 GCA_018433975.1 Ornatilinea sp.
ATTCAACACAGACGCCGTAAAAAAACTGACCAGTGCGCCAAAAATTACACCGCTCCATACTGCTTTTTTTAAATCCTCACGGTTTATTTTTTTGAGAGCGCCTAATAAGATACCGACAATCAGGGCCGCTTCAATCCCTTCCCGTAACGCTAAAATAAAACTCGGGAACACTTTTTCATTCCTTCCCTGGCAAAACCAGTTCAATTTATAAATATGATTGCCTGAGAGTATACGCCATATAAGACTAAATTACTCGTATATATCCAATCTTTAAAAATTCCTCTTCCCCATCAAAAGAGTATCTTCTTTAAAAATTCCTCTTCCCCATCAAAAGAGTATCTTCTTTCAAAAGCTTCCCCGCAGAAGAAGAAACAAAAAAACTGCTCCGTAAAACAGAGCAGTTTTTTTGTTTCTCTCAAATTTTCTAATTCTAAGCTCTTGAAAATTACTTCTTCAATCCTGATCTCATAAACTGATAACCGAACATCAATACATCGGACATTCCATAAAGAACCAGGACCCCGCCGGCGATCAGAGGCAAATAAGAGAGGTTACCGCCAGATAAACCAATCACCATCAAAGCAGCACCGGCACCGATTCTGACAATCCGGTCCACCCAGGATAATTTGAATTTCGGCGGCTCATTTTTCTCCACTGCCGCAAAAACCGCTTCAAGATTAGGCCTGGACTGAGCGCCGGTCCTGCGTACAATTTCTTTGCCCTGGTTGTATCCAATCATGGATGGAATACCCATCACGCCCAGGCTGCGAAGAAGTTCCGGATTTTGGTCCGAGTTAATTCGCCATAAGTCGACCCGCCCCTTATAAATCGCCTCCACTTCTTTTAAAGTAGGTGCCATAAATTTACACGGTCCACACCAGGGTGCCCAGAATTCAACGACAACCGGGCGTTTAGCCTGTTCAATCTTTTTCTGAAAATCTGTGCGGTTCAATGAAAAATCCTTTCAAGCGAGTGACTTTTGGCGATTGATCTATCGTTTGGTTCTGAATTTAGTCAGCCAATAAATCGGGCAAAAGCCAACTATACCGGTAATCAACGGCACAAAACCGATAATTTTAAGAAACACACCCCAGCCGCCTGTCACAAAACCGCCCCAGCCTAACACCAACAGGACAACCCCTAACACAACTCTGGCCCATCGATCCCAGCCAGCTTCATTTAAAAAATCTGCGTTCATCTCATTTTCCTTTCTATTCTTTCCGTTATAACCTTTTGCTTACTTAGATGACGAAAATCAAAAAAGGATACATCGAGATCAAACTCCGCATTTAACGCGCAATTGAGGAACCATGCGAGCCATCGGACTGCGCAGACACGGTCATTCCATCACGGACAAGCGTCCCCTGATAAGGTTTATCGCCGGGAACCACCCGCCAGCCGCTCAAAATGTATGGCAGTGCATCCCCGGCTGCGATCCATTCACCGTTATATTTTCTGGCAAGATGGACATGAGTCCCGGTCGAAACCCCTCCTTCGCAAGAAGGATGGCCTATCCGGTCGTCGGTATTCACAAATTCACCTACGGCGACACGCTCCTGTGACGCAATATGCAGGTAAATCAAGACCCATCCGGTTTGCTCAAAGCCATCCCCATCCAGATCTACCGCCACTACACCATTTTCTGAGCGAACCACAAGGCCCGGAGCTGCTGCGGTAGCCCAGGACTGCGCCACAAAGCACCCTTTTTGATCTTCTACCGGGGCAAAATCCACCCCACCCCACACACTGCCTACGCCCCAGGCCGCATGCGGCCCTCCCGTCAGGCTCCATGTCCGGCCCGGAAGAAAGGGAAGCTGCAGATCAGGCTGCTCCAGTCCCTCCGGGAACAGTGGTTCAACAAAAGCCGCACGTCCCCAGGGATCTCCAAATAAGCTCTGATAATAGAGCATAAAATTGTCTTTTCCATACAATACCGAACGCCACTGCGGTTCAGCATACAGGGTTGAGAACAAATACTGCACCGCCACGCTGCCCGCGTTTAACCGCGGGTCAATCCGGGGTATAGCTCCATTGTTAAAAGCCAGTTCAGTAACTTTCCCGTCGCGCCAACCATAATATCCGATCGTAAGCTGCCGGGCAACCAGCAGCAGTTCACCGTAAAGCCCTGAGTGTGTGGGCGCATAAAATCCAATCGGGAAGGTTACAGCGTCCATGTCAGGACGATCTTCATGTATCCATCCCGAGCGGTAATCCAGCACAGCCAGAAGCAGTTTCGGATTGATTGAATTTTCAACCGCAACGCGCCGGATGATTTCCGCTCCTGTGTGCTCTACCTCGTCAATCTGTTCCACATACCGGCTCAGATAGCCCCCAGCCTGAGAAACATAAAGTGCAATATCAAACTCTCGCGCGGAAGGGGAGAAAATGACCTCGCTATCCGGCAGTAAAGCACCGGAATAAAACCCGGATTCCAGCACATTCGGCACGGCCAGTTCCTGCCCAACCGGAAGCAGTCCCTCCGAAGAAAGCGACCTGAAAGCTACAATATCTTGTGAAAGAACGCCAAACCGTCCCTCCAGTGCCGGGAGTGTGTCGCCGGGCTGCGTGATGTAAGTCCATGTTAAGTTTGTTGTTTCTAACGGCGAAACGGAAACGTCTACTGACCCGGGCACCGCAGTCGCCAATCCCTGAAACAGAGCTGCTGAATTCGATGAGGAATGAAGGGTAGATGGATTTTCTTCCGTTGCATCCGGGAAAAGTTCCGCGATCAAGGTCTGTTCAACCGAAAGAGTCTGCTGCAGCCGAAATGCATCGATATCACTTCCGCTTGTGACCGGAAAATTGCAGGCCAAAGCTGTAAATATTCCAATGATCAGAAACAGCAGTATCTTTCGCCTCATCATTAACACCCATGTGATAGGATTCCATACAAAATATAAATCAATTCAATTAATTATACTTTTTTCATCCAATTCCTGCTGTTCTGCAAAACCTTGGCGCTTTATGATCTTGCAGCAATACGGTTCTGCTTTGTTTTCCATGGACTGGGACAGTGCCTCATACCATCCACAGTATTTCGCGCTCTGCTATCAACCGCTTCCCCTTTATAAAAAAGCGCCCGCAGCAAATGATTCGCTGCGGGCAACTTGTTTTATCATTACAACGTTATTTATCGCCGCGATGACTGATCTTCCCCAGGCCTGAAACATTCTGACTCACCTGCGGATTCCCATAATAATCCACGTCTCCACCACCGCTGATTGTTACATCCAACTGCTCAGATGCCCATACGGTTGCCCCGCCCAACCCGCTGATCGTCACTTCTGTGGTCTCACTTTTCAGGCTGCCTGCTTTATAGCTTCCGCCGCCGCTGATATCCAGTTTTTGTTCTCCGGCATTTCCCTCAACAGACACATTACCCAGACCGCTCAAGTTTACAGTCAAGCGTTCAACATCCAGACCGGTCAAATCCAGGTTACCGCCGCCACTGATGCCAATCGCCAGTTCAGCCGTAGAAAGACCGTCCATGTGGATGTCTCCAAGGCCGGAAATCTCCAAATCCGTAAGATCCTTCACCGTCAGCGTGTAATTCAGGGTCACCGGGCCGCTGATCGACGTCCCTTTTTCCATGCCAATTTCCAGACGATCCCCAACCACCTTCGTTGTAAGGTGCGGCATAATATTGTCATCCGCCTCGATGACCAGTAATTCCTGATCACCCTGTTTAACCGTCATGTTGCCCAAACCGCTGAAATCCACTCGGGTAATCCCATTGACCGGTTTCTCTTCACGAACCAGATTTCCGGAACCTTTCAGAGAGTTAAGGGACACCTCAAAGTTTCCGAAACTGCAGGCCATCATCAACACCAACAAAACACTCAGACAAAAAAGATATTGCTTTTTCATTTCTCTTGCTCCATTCAAAACAATTGATGCTTATTTTTTCACTACCATATACGCGCCCTCTCTTAAAAAGTTGCAGTCCTGGCTCTTCATTCTGGTACAATCCTTCTGCAAATCCAACTTCTCCAATATTTGAGTCAACCCATGGAAATCAGAGTACATATTGATTACCCACCCAAAGATTCCGCTAAAGAAACCCTTTTAAACATCTGGGCCCACACATCCAGCTCACCTTTGGGCCCGATTTACCCGTGCCCGCCGATTTTGATATTCTGGTTTGCGGAAGGCCGAATCAGGACCAACTACGTGCCAGCCCAAATCTAAAAACTCTGATTATCCCCTGGGCGGGACTTCCGGATAACACACAGGAAGTATTGGTTGATTTTCCTCACATCCGTGTGCATAATCTTCATCATAATGCTGCTACCACTGCGGAAACCGCTCTGGCACTCCTCCTATCCGCGGCAAAATTCCTCCTCCCCATCGACCGGACATTCCGCAAAAATGACTGGACTCCGCGCTACCGGCCCAGCCCTTCCATCATGCTTTCCGGTAAAACCGTATTAATCCTGGGTTTTGGACGTATCGGAAGCCGGGTGGGACGAGTCTGCCATGCACTGGATATGCGGGTGATTGGCATTAAGCGCCAGATGGCAGACGCTGACCTCCCGGATTATCCGGTTGAAATCCATCCAATGAAGAATCTCAACAATCTTCTGCCTCAGGCCCAGGTTCTGGTGATCACCCTGCCCAATACAGCAGATACGACCGGATTAATTGGGGCGCGAGAACTGGCCCAAATGCCGCGTGAAAGTCTGTTGGTGAACGTGGGACGTGGTCCCATCGTGGATCAATTTGCGCTCTTTAAAGCCCTGAAAGACGGACATCTGGCCGCTGCCGGGTTGGATGTCTGGTACAACTATCCGGCCTCCAGAGATGCCCGCGCCAATACAGCTCCGGCTGACGTCCCTTTTAATGAACTGGAGAATGTTGTTATGAGTCCGCACCGTGCAGGGACCGTCCGGGAAATCGAAAACCTGCGAATGCTGCATGTAGCAGAATTACTGAACGCCGCAGCCTGCGGCCAGCCCATCCCCAACGTTGTAGATCTCCAACGAGGATATTAAAAACCAAACAACAGGCTGATTCCCAACATCGCAACCACCACGCCCAGCACAGCGCGCGGGGATACTTTTTCTCCTGAAATCGCCGCAATTGGCAGGATAAACACCGGACTGGTTGCAATTAAGGTCTGCGCCACGCCCGCCGGAGCGTAACGAAACGCAAGCTGCTGCAGCCAGATACAAATATAAGTACCAATAAACACTGCTGTGAGGATTTTCCCCCATAATTTTTCTTTCACAACAGCCGACAGCCATTGACCCACAGGTTCTCGACGGAAAATTATCCATAAGATTAACACCAGCGCACCCGCACCCAACCTTAGAAAAGAACTCTGGAGCGAGCTGATCGAAGATTGGGTCAGTGCCGCGCGAGACATCACCGCCCCACTGGCCTGACAAAGCGCGGCCAGAAAACCCAGAGCAATACCTTTTACCGGAATTTGCTGCTTAAACTGGCTCCCGGAGGTTCTTTCTGTGATCACCCAGGCCACCCCGGCCACCGTTATCGCCACTCCGATCCAGGCCACCGCGCTGAGTTCTTCGCCTAAAAAAATCAGGGCGCTCAAGCCGGTCAGAGGGGGCGCCAGCATCATCAAAAGCAAAGCACGCCGCGCCCCCAACTCATTCAACGCGGTAAAGTAGGCCGTATCTCCGATTCCAATCCCAATCGCACCGCTTAACAATAAAAGTTCCACCACCCAGGGTGCCAGGGAAGAAACAGATTCCCGCAGCACAATGATCGTCACTGCCAGCATTAACATAGCCAGCAAGCCCTTCAGCAGATTCATTTCAGTTGGGCGGATTGTCTTTCCGACTTGCTTAAACAAAATCGACGCTATCGCCCAAACCACGGCTGAAGTCAGCGCGGCAAGCTCTCCGTTTAAGTGAGGGAAAATCATATTTAAATTCATCAATCCGGGATACTCCACATTCTCAAGGCCTCTAATAAAAGCAACCCTTCCGGCAATGGATAACCAAGAAGGGTTGTCTCATTTACAACCTATTTACCATCATCAGAACAACAAACCCTAAAAGACCTGTTACAAGCGGTCCGTTTTATCAAATTCATTGATCAACAGGCCAAAGTTGGTTTTCAACCCTTTGATATCATAAGAAAGATCCGTTGCTTTCTCCCAGTCTTCATCATCAATCGCACGCTTTAAATCCATCGTGATGGCAGTAATACGCGTCCACTTTGGCCCGCCAAAATTATAGCCGCTGAATTTATTTTGCCAGTTTCCTTCATCAAATACGCGGAACACATCATATAAAGAGAGTCCGGTCCGTTCTTCGAATGGCGCCAGGATTTTGGCAGTGTCTTCTTCTTCCTCAATCCGCTGATATAAGAGTGCCGCCTGCTTCTTTCGTTCTCCCTGGAAAAAGGAAGAGGTCAGCGCCACTTTGGCTGCCAGTTCGGGGTGCACTTCCGCTTTCAACGCGCCAACTTCGCTGTATACACAAAATACCAGTTTACGGAAGAAAAAGAATGCTTTTTCTTTCTCGTTCATCACGCCTCCTCACACAACCGTTAAATTCTCAAATAGATTTACTTTCAGTGATTATACTGCCTGATCCCCCTTCATTCAGCCTCAATCTTTTAAGCTAAGGACAACTCAAAGCGGCCAAGAAAGTTCATCAAAACGCATCCCAAAGACTTTACAAGGGGTAATCAGTGTCATTTATTCATCCGATTATGGACAAACGCAAGTGTTTTTCTCCACCATTCCAAATTATAATGAAAGCTGGGTTCGCTTCAGGATGCGGCCAACCCGATTTTAGAAATTTACTTGCAGTCCAACTAATATAAATACTCTATGGAAGTGATCATGGATAAGACACTCAAATTTGCAGATATCAGCCATTTTTCAACTCAATTTGATGCGGAGTCAGAAAACCAGCTTTCAATGAACGCCGTCACAAAGAACGGTGTCCAGGCCGCAGCATTGAGCCGTGAGGTATTCACCCAGACCAACCACACATTTTCAGATGTTATCCAAACCCCCGATGCAACCGACCAGCTCAAAAGCGGTAGGTGCTGGCTGTTTGCCGGGTTAAACGCTTTCCGACTGGAAGCAATGAAAAAACTTAACCTGGATCAATTTGAGCTTTCTCAATCCTATCTTATGTTCTGGGATAAACTGGAGAAGGCCAACTTTTTTTTAGAGAACATTATTGAGACTTTGGACGAACCACTCAACGGAAGGTTAGTGATGTGGCTGCTGGAATTTCCTTTACCCGATGGCGGGCAATGGGATATGTTTGCCAGTCTGATCAAAAAGTATGGTGTGGTTCCAAAATCCGTGATGCCCGAATCCTACAGCAGCAGCAACTCACGGACAATGAATATACTCATTGCGGGCAAACTCCGCGAATATGCTCAGGTACTACGGGAACTGCATCAGGAAGGCGCCGACCTGGAAGAACTGCGGAGCGAGAAAGAAGAAATGCTCGAAGAAATTTACCGCATGCTCTCAATTCACCTTGGAAAGCCCCCGGTAATTTTCCTGTGGGAGTGGCGGGATAAAAACAATGAATTTCACCGGCGCGGCGCGCTGACCCCACTTCAATTCTTCGATGAATATGTTAACGTTGACCTGAATGACCGGGTATGTCTGATCCATGCTCCCACGCAGGACAAACCTTTCAATAAAGTTTATACTGTGCAGTATCTGGGAAATGTGATCGACGGACAGACGATTAAATATCTGAATGTGGATCTCAACACATTGAAACGGGCCGCAGTAGATATGATTGTGGATGGGCACGCAGTCTGGTTTGGCTGCGATGTCGGACAGTGGTTCGCAAAAGAGCCCGGTATTTTAAACCCGCATATCTTCGACTTTGAACTGGTTTACGGATTAGAATTCACCCAAAACAAAGCAAGCCGATTAAACTACGGGCAAAGCCGGATGACTCACGCCATGGTGTTAACAGGGGTTGACCTGGATGATTCCGGCAATCCCATCAAGTGGCGGGTAGAAAACAGTTGGGGCCCCAAGGAAGGCGACAAGGGGTATCTGGTGATGAGCGACGATTGGTTTGACCAATTCCTTTATGAAATCACGGTCAGCAAAAAGTATCTCTCGTCGGAACTGATACAGGCCCTGGATACCACGCCGGTTAAGCTGCCTCCCTGGGATCCCATGGGAGCTCTGGCAGCTGCAAGCTAATAGAAAACCGTTCCACCCTCCAGGCAACACTCCCTGCCGCACTCAAGACAGCCACTTTGCAAAGACAGCTTTCACTTATGTGTTTTCTGGAGCACAAATTTTATTGAGGTACGAGATATGAGCAATATTTTAGAAATTCACGACCTTTATGTCCAGGTTGAAGATGACTTAATCCTGCAGGGAATTAATCTTGAAATTCCCGAAGGCGAAGTCCACGCATTGTTCGGGCCGAACGGGGGTGGGAAAACCTCTTTGATGATGACCATCATGGGTTTCTCAAAATACAAGATAACCCGCGGGAAAATTCTGTTTAAAGGACAGGACATCACCGAAGCCAGTATCACCGAGCGCGCCCAGATGGGAATTGGAGTCGCCCAACAGCGCCCGCCTACCATTGCCGGTGTGAAGCTCAACCAATTGCTGGATCACACCCTCCAGGCCTTCCCCGAAAAAGAGCAAGAAGTTCACCAATGGATAAAAACTGCAAGAGTAGGGCCATTCCTTAACCGGGAGATTAACGCCGGACTCTCCGGGGGAGAAATCCGACGGTCGGAACTGCTCCAACTCCTGGCCACCGAACCTGAATTCGCCATGCTGGATGAAATTGACTCCGGCGTGGATGTAGAAGCATTGGAGCTGGTTGGGCGTCTATCCAAGCAACTCTTTGCATCCAAATCCGGCCAGCATATCAAACGCCGTTCGGGCCTGATCATTACCCATAATGGTGAGATCATGAATTATGTGCATCCCGATAAAGCGCATGTGGTCATGCGAGGAAAAATTGCCTGTTCCGGCAATTCCAGGATCATTTTTGAAACGGTCTGCGATTCAGGATATGAGCGCTGCCTGGAATGCCTCAACCGGGAAGGAGTGATTTTAGGATGACCGGAGAAAACCTTTTTAACCTCCAGAAGTACATTACCCAAACGGGATCCCCCGACCCTGAACTGGTCGCGCCGGACCAACTGGATCCATCAGACGCTAATTCGCTGGCCGAAGTTGGTATTTTACTGGACGGGCACAATCGCTCCGGGACTTTTGTCATGCAGGATTTCCACCCGGTTTGCTCTTTCTCTGCAGCGGACGGACTTGAGGTGATGCCGCTTGCTCTGGCACTGACCCGTTATGAGTGGCTCAAAGAGCGCTACTACTGGAAGCTGGTTAAGCGCGATCAGGATGAAATCACCCGTTTTTGTGCGGACCAACCTTCACCTCAAGGATTTTTCATCCACGTGCAGGAAGGTGCTAAAGTGGAACTGCCTTATCAGGCCGCACTTTACATGGCACATGCTAACATTGCCCAGGCGATTCATAATGTGATTCTGGTCGACGATAACGCCGAATTAAACCTGATCACCGGCTGTGCCACCCACCACAGTGTCTCCAACGGCATCCATATGGCCGTTACAGAGACTTACATTGGGAAAAACGCCACCCTGACCAATACCATGGTGCACAGTTGGGGGCCCGAAGTCACCGTTATGCCGCGTGCAGGCACCGCTGTGGGCAGCGGCGGCCGGTTCATCAGCAATTATGTATCTCTGCACCCGGCCGGGATCGTCCATTCCAACCCGGTTACCTGGTTGAGAGGCAAAGATTCTTCTGCCAAATACCAGACCATCATACTGGGGTCTAAAGGCGCTGATATCCAGACAGGTGGAATCGTTTACCTGGAAGGCGAAAATTCCCGGGCCGAACTGACCCACCGCGGAGTATGCACAGGCGGACAAATGATTCAGGGAGGTATGCTGGTTGGCAGCGCCCCCTGCCGCGCGCACATCGATTGCTCCGGTATGCTGCTTGACCCCGGACAAGAAGGTTTTATTCAATCTACTCCGGGCCTGAAAGCCTTTCATCCCGAAGCCCAAATGAGCCACGAGGCCAGCATTGGAAAAATTGCTCCGGAGCAGGTCGAATATCTCGAGTCCCGCGGGATCACCGAACGCGACGCCATTTCCATGATCATCCGGGGCTTCCTGGACGCGGATATCGAAGGGTTGGGAAAAGAACTGGATGCCCGCATTGCCGAGATCGCAGATATGGCCGGCCACGGAGAAGATTAGTTTCCTGATTCCACACTTCCATCAATGAACACAAAAGAGTTTCTCGTCTTTGAGAGAAACTCTTTTGTAAATATGTGGATCAGCCTCTCCCTGATACAACACCTCTGCAAAAGACAAAAAGCGCTCTATAATTCTTTTAGTTATTCGCTTCAATACTTTACGCGAAAATTCAGGAATAACATCATGGAAACTTTGACCATTGGACAGCTCGCCAAACGCGCAGGATTACGCCCTTCAGCACTGCGGTATTATGAAGAACAGGGGTTGATCAGCCCGATCCGCCGTACTTCTTCAGGATACCGACTTTACGATTCCGAAGCAGAGCAGGCGCTCCAATTCATCCAGCGGGCGCAACGCCTCGGCCTCGCTCTGGCAGACATCCGTAAGCTGCTCCATGGCATTGCCAACCACGATCTGACCTCAATTGATGTTCTTCAAACCATTGAAGATCGCTATATCGCTCTGGAACGCCAGGTCACCGAGGGATTGGTCCTGCGCCACGAAATGGCACAATTTTTACAGGAACTGCATCAAAAAACTACTCTCAATGAGAGTATCTCCGCAAATACGGTCTTTGAACGACTATTAGATCGGGTTTGTACAACTCCCTTCAATGAAAATACTACCTCCATGCTGGAGTGGTTGATTGAACACACCGGCTGCCAGCTCACTTCTGAAGAGGGGTTGGAATTGATCAACCGCTTACGCGGGCAGCATGTCCATATCTGGCATGAAGATGGCGCCTACTATATCCTGATCGTCTCCTCCGACCCTGAAATTGGGGACGCGGTGGAAGAACTCGCTAATTTGGAAAACCACTGTCAGGCCCATGCGCTGGGCTCCGATGCTCCTAAATTGGAACAAACGGAAGAGGGGTATTTACTGACAACCCGCGGGGAAAATGCCTTTATTTTCGCCCGGCTTTTCCTGAACCTTTCGGATAATTTTTTCCAACCTTAAACCAACCCCTTGACCTTAAACCCGACTTGAAGGTGTAGGATTGTATCGAAAACAACCTGCAAGCATTGGAGATTTTAAGAATGACAACAGTCCAAAAACAACAAACCTTTCACATCCAGGGACTGGATTGTCCGGATTGTGCACGGTCTTTACAAAACGGCGTCAGCAAATTGGAGGGGGTTGAATCCTGTGTGTTAAATTTCAATACAGGAAAACTAGATATCGTGGGAGATGTGCCCGCAGAAGCGGTGGTTCGCCGTGTTCAGGAATTCGGTAATGAAGTTGTTGAACCTGAAGTCAAGGCGGATCAGCCCCACACACACCGCACACCAAACTTTATTTCGTTCATGTGGCAGCGCCGCGACACCCGAATGGCGTTGATCGGCGCTCTGCTGATTCTACCCGGTGTAATTTTTGGAGAATTACTGGGGATCAGCCATCCCATTCTTGATCTCTTTTCCCTGGCTGCCTTACTGGCAGCAGCAGGGCCAATTTACCGCAGTGCCTTCCAGGCAATCCGGGTCAATCACGAGGTCAATATCAATGTTTTAATGTCGGTGGCTTCCATCGGTGCAGTCATCATTGGGGCCTACACCGAAGCCGGCATGGTGATGGTCTTATTTGCCATCGGAGAGGCTCTTGAGGGATATGCCGCGGACCGCTCGCGGGATTCAATCCGCAGCTTGATGGAAGTGGTTCCCAGTTCGGCCACATTACTGGTCCCGCAAAACGGCTCCTTTCGCCCGCAGCAGGTCAACGTGAGTTCGCTCCAAATCGGGGATCGCCTGTTGGTGAAACCCGGCGAACGGATTCCCATGGATGGACAGGTGATTTCCGGGATTTCTTCTGTCAATCAGGCCCCCATCACAGGTGAAAGCAGCCTGATTGAAAAGCGGTCAGGGGAAAAGGTCTTTGCCAGCAGCATCAATGGAGAAGGTTCCCTCGAGATTCTGGTAACCCACCTGGCGGAAGACAATACCATCAGCCGCGTGGTCAAAATGGTTGAAGAGGCCCAGGAGAAACGGGCTCCGGCGCAGCGGTTTGTGGATCAGTTTGCCAAATTCTACACACCGTTCATCGTCGTCCTGGCCGTGGCCGTGATGACTATACCGCCGCTGTTCTTCGGCCAACCTTTCCTGAACCCCAGTCCGGATACATTCGGGTGGTTCTACCGTGGTCTAGCTCTGCTGGTGGTCGGCTGCCCGTGCGCCTTGGTCATCAGCACTCCTGTCAGCCTGATCAGTGCCATCAGTAATGCTGCCCGTCACGGTCTCTTGATCAAGGGCGGTGCTCATCTGGAAACACTGAGCCATGTTCAGGCCATAGCTTTTGACAAAACCGGCACCCTCACTCTGGGAAAACCTGCCGTGGTTTCTATTCACACCCCGGATTGTTCCTGTAAGTTCTCTCCCGAGCAAGCCGATTCCAATCCGAGCCAACAAGCGGAGTATTGTCCTGCCTGCCTGGACCTGCTGGCCCTGGCCAGCGCGGTGGAAGAACACAGTGAACACCCCTTGGCTCAAGCCATTCTTCAACAAGCAGAAAAATTCCACCTGCGCGATAAATATCCCCCCGCTCAGACCGTCAGCGCACTGACCGGACGCGGCATTGTCGGAATGGTAGGCGAGCAGACAATCATTATCAGCAGCCACAATCATTTCCATGAAATGATCCCGGAGAAACTGGCGCATCACGAGATTGTGGAAGAGGAAACTCGTAAGGGATACACCCCCCTCCTGATCACTGTAGATGGCGAGTACCGCGGGGCCATCAGTGTCGCGGACACTTTGCGCCCTACCAGCCAGACGGCTCTGGCACATTTGAAAAAACTCGGCGTGAAAGCGCTGGTCATGCTCAGCGGAGATAACCAGGCCGCAGCCGAGGTAATCGGGAAACAGATCGGCGTCACGGATATCCGCGCCGAACTGCTGCCGAAAAATAAAATTGATGCCGTCGAGGAGTTGATGGAAACCTATGGTTCCGTTGCGATGATCGGTGATGGGATTAATGATGCCCCCGCTCTCGCCCGGGCGGACATTGGCATCGCAATCGGGGCTGCACAGGGCGGGACCGCCCAGGCTTTAGAGACAGCCGATATTGCCCTGATGAGCGAAAACCTGGAACGGATTCCCTTTGCCGTAAAGCTCAGCAAAGCCGCCATGCGAACCATCCAGCTAAATGTCGGTTTTGCTCTGGCGATTAAACTTGTTTTCCTGATACTGGTTTTGATGGGGATGGGAACCATGTGGATGGCGGTCTTCGCAGATATGGGCGCCTCTCTGTTGGTGACGCTTTATGGTTTGCGGTTGTTAAAAAGGCCCCAACCCCTCTTTTAAATCTCAAGACGCCCGGCCGGGCGCCTTTTTTTGTGTAAATTTCCATTTTTAAGAGTGGAAAGCCGGGTCTTCCGGCGCCGGCCAGCATAAAACCTCCAGAATGCGCAGGTTAAAAAAGGTCTGGGCATGGGTGGGGAGGACCACACAGGCCGTGTCTGCACCATGTCCCGTTCCGGCAATCACCACAGCCGATTGGTCCGTACGCACCAGCCCTGCATCGGCTGCCATTAAAGAAATCTCTGCAATCACTTTGATCCCCTGACCGAACACCCGGAAAGTATTGGCGATAATTTCATCCAATTCATAAGTGCCGAATTTCTTTCGCACCGCACGGCCTACCCCACCCAGAGCATGTTGAGCCGTGAGGATTCTGCCGCCATATGATTCGATTTCGGTCCGATATTCCGCTTCTAATTCCTGGAAATCCGGCTTAAGAAAACCGGTAGAATGCGATACCACGACCACATCCAACCCTTTGAAATATTTTGCCGCATCCGCACCGGTTCTCCCGCTGGTAGTTGCCACAAGGATTTTTTTAATCCCCAGCGCTTCCGCCCGGGCACGTGCCAGCTCCAGCACGCGCGGGGTATTCGTTTCTCCAGTTTTTTTGAAATACACTGTTTGGGTAATAATCTCTGCCATAATTTCCTTTGCACGTTTACACAATGATTTGGACTTCCTGCTTATTGAGAGCTTATCACATTTCAAAAGAATCTTGCAAGCGGCTTAATTTTCGGAGAACAAACCTCTCTTTTTAATTCCAGCTACAATTTCTGGAAGTTCTCCGATATTCAGAATCTCAATCACTTCCGCTTGCGGCCAGCGCAGTTTTGCATCTTCCAGCAGCTCCGGCCGGATCACAACCAGCGCCAGGCGGTATTTTCCCCCATCCAGTGCGGCCAGGCCTGCCTGCCAGCCCTGACGACGGCGCAGTTCCAGCGGACCCAGTTCATCTACTACCAGAAGATCACAAGCGCTGCTGCCGGCCAACACCTGGTTCGCCCACTCCATCGCCTGCGGATCAAACGCATATCCGGCAGTCCGGATTTCGGAAGGCAGAGTAAAGGAACGCACCGCCAAGTCCCGCCGCTCATACGTCAGGAGGTCTACCACATCAATACCTGTCTTCTCTCCATCCACCACCCGCGCCAGAGAAAGAACCCCTGCCACACGCCAGCCCGCTCCACGAGCCTGATCGATAAACCGGGCACACAAGGTCGTTTTTCCCGCTCCGCGCGGCCCGGTAATGATCAGAATATTTCCTTTCGAAATTTTAAAATCAGACATTGGAGAAATCCCTCGATGATCCTTTTTTCCAGAGCACGATCCGCCTGCCTTCCAGTTCCCGCACCTCCACGGGGATTCCATATGCCTCGGAGAGCTTCTCGGTAGTAAACTCTTCAAAAATAGGTCCGGCCTGCAGCACCCGTCCATCCCGCATTAAAACCAGATGGGTGGCAATCGAAGCGGCTACTTCCGGATCATGGGTGCTGAACACAATCGTCACGCCCCTTGCAACCAGATCCTGCAGTAAATCCAGCAGCCGGATTTTATTACTCAAATCCAGATGCGCTGTGGGCTCATCCAAGAGCAGCATTTTTGGCTCCTGGGCCAGTGCCCGGGCTACCAGAATCAGCTGTTGTTCTCCACCGCTCAGGTTGGTAACCGGCCGCATTTGTTTGGCGCCCAGCCCAACCGTTTCCAGTGCCTCCGCTGCAATCGCATAGTCCGCTTCTCCCGGCATATCCAGTGGACGCAGATAGGGCGCCCGCCCCAGCAAGACATATTCCAGCAGCGAATATTCATAAGGGATATGCTCGCCCTGGGGAACCAATCCGATTCTCCGCCCAATTTCACTATGAGAAAACTCATTAAGCGGCCTGCCCTCCAGCAGCACCTGTCCGGATTGAGGCTTTCGCCAACCCAGGGCCAGATGCAGCAGGGTGGTTTTTCCCACTCCATTGGGCCCCAGAATAGCCGTTACGGTACCCGGTTCAATGGAAAGCGAAAAACCATCCAGTACATTCCCATTTTCCGGCACATACTGAAAACGGACATTTTCAAACGCAAGCAAAGCCTCATTCATCGGCGCACCCGAATATTCTGCGTCAACATCATAACAATAAACAGCGTCGCGCCAATTAAAGAGGTCAGCACGCCCAAGGGAATCTCACCCGCAAGTACTGTCCGTCCAATATCATCACACAATATCGTCAAACTTCCACCGATCAACATTGAGGCGGGCAGGGCATAACGCGCATCCGCTCCGAAAATCCGGCGCGCCAAATGCGGCACAATCAACCCAATCCAGCCCACCATCCCGCTGACAGAAATCACGGCCGCAGTTGCAATTACTGCTGCGGTCAGCAGAAGACCGCGCTCGCGGCCCGGGGCAA
>JAHDQE010000026.1 GCA_018433975.1 Ornatilinea sp.
CATCCCGAAAGCCGTCGGGAAGTGATCCGACGCTTCCGGCAGGCTTCTAAAATTGCCGATCCGAACCTCACAATGGATTTCACCAGCCGGGTTGTCGATGCGGATGGAAACGAACATAAGATCAGCCAGCGCATCCGGGGGATTGCGGATGCCGAAGGCCGGTTGGTGGGGGCTTATGGGGTTACCCATGACCTGACCGAATTGGAAAGAACGAAAAATCTTCTGGAGCTCCGCGCGAATCAATTGGCGACTGTGGCAGAGATCAGTATGGTTATTTCGACGATCCAGGACCCGGATGAAATGCTGCAGGCGGTTGTAAGCCAGACCCGGGAAAAATTTGGTCTGTACCATTCGCACATCTACCTGCTGGATGAGGCGGGGAAAAATCTGACGCTGGTGGCAAGCTCCGATGAAATTGGGAGACGGTTGGTGGCGGAAGGACGTACCATTTCCTTCGCTTCCGGAAAATCTGCCACAGCTCAAGCCGCCAGGAACCGGGCAGGAATCATTGTTGAGGATACAACCCGAGATCCGGATTTTATTCCGGATCCTCTCCTCCCGGATATCCGCTCAGAACTTGCAATCCCAATGATTGTGGGGGACCGGCTGATGGGAGTGATGGATGTTCAATGTCTTTACATTGGCCGGTTTGAATCGGAAGATATTCAAATTTATTCGACACTGGCTTCTCAGGTAGCAGTCGCGCTGCAAAATGCATGGCTTTATGCCCAAACCCAACGTGAGGCAGAACAGGAAGCTTTGATTAACACCATCAGTGAGCAGATACAGGCCACAACCACGGTTGAGGATGCTTTGAAGGTGGCGGTCCGGGAACTGGGGCGCGCTCTGGGAGCGGCACAGACCACCATACAGCTTCGGATGGACGATAGAGAAGGCGGATAACCGGATTTTAAGACTATTGTTGAGAAAGTGTGCAATGCGGTCATGATCGATAACAAGAAAACGATAAAACCTTATACGATTGCTCTATGCCACCAGAAAGGTGGTGTGGGAAAGACTTCTTCAGCGGCAGCACTTGGAGCCAGTTTGTCGGAGAAAGGCTATTCCACATTGTTAATTGATCTTGACCCGTCCGGCAATCTCTCGGCGGGTTTGGGGTTTAATCCTGACGCGGTAGAGCTGTCTTTTGCGGATATCTTTCTCTCTGCAGTACAGCCGGAAGCAGCCGTTCAACATACTGCTTATGGCAACCTGGATTTGCTGGCTTCGAATGCGGAGTTAGTGGCGATTTCGCATTATTTGTTCAATAAAAAGCAATACGAAAATTTGCTGCTCGATTTGTTGTCGGGAAGTGCATTATCGGAATATGACCGGGTGATCGTGGATTGTCCCCCAATTCTGGATGCGCTGACAATTACAGCATTGACGGCAGCAGATCTGGCGATCATCCCCACTCCCTGTGAGTATTATTCCCTGCAAGCCCTGGAAAGCGTGTTTGCGTTGATCAAACTCGTGCGAGGTAAAACCAATCCAGCGCTGCGCTACCGGTTATTGGTTACCATGTTCGACCGGCGGGGTAATTTCCACCGCCGGGTTATGGAACAGGTTCAGGCGCATTATCAAAATGCAATTCTGGAGACGGTGATTGGATTTGATACAAAAATTCGTGAGAGTCAACTTTTAGGCCTGCCGGTTACTGTACATGCTCCAAAGACCCGCGCGGCTGTGCAATACCGGGCTCTGGCGGAGGAACTTGAAAGTTATGTCTAAGCAGAAATATTCCAACCGGCTTGAGCAGCTATTTTCGAGCGTGGAGTTTCTGATCCCTGAGCCGGACAGCGGCCCGGGGAACGATTTGGCGCGCCGGCAGGAAGAAAAGGAATTGAATCCTGTTGAACCGGCTTCTCGGGAAGTTGCTCAACGGGAAAGTGACCAACAACAAGTACAGGGAACTCCGGAAGGGGGGCTCGCGGAAGCATTCACGGATAAGCTTGAGAAAAGTGGTTGGGAAGATTTTTTGGATGGAATTCATAATCCGGAAAAGATCGGCTTTGCTTTTGATCAGGAACAGATTCGGGCTTTGTCTGTGACCGATTTTTTGAATTCGGAAGACCGGTCCGAGATAAAGCAGACCATTGAAGTGGGTGGAAAATCGATCGGGCAGATTGCATTTCAAGCGGATGGGCGTCCGTGGAAACGTGAAGAAGAACAGTTGGTTCAAGTTGTGACACAGCGGCTGGCCCAGCAAATTGATAACCTGCGTTTATTAGAACAATCCCAACGTTTCCAACAGGAAGCGGAGACTGCTTTCCAACAATTGTCCCGGAACAATTGGGACCAATATTTGCGGGAAAACGATGTGGAATCATTGGCTTTTACCTACGATCTTAACCAGGTCCAGCCTTTGAAGGGGAGGCAAGTTCCCGAAAGCCCGGAAACCAGGGAATTGGATTTAAAGGCGCGGGATCATTTGATCGGGAAGCTGGTGATTGATTCGCCTCATAAAATGGACGCATCCACTGAAGTCTGGGTGAAGACCATTGCCGAGCGTTTGAGTGTACATCTTGATGGACTGCGTTTGAACGAGCAGCGCGAACAGGCGCTGGCTGAAAGTGAACTGCTGTATGAGATCAGCGCCCGGCTGAGCACCTCGGATTCCCTTCAGGCGGTGCTCAATGCGATGGCCCAACCCGCTATTGTTGCCAGGGCAGATCACACCCAGCTTTACCTGATTGAAAGAGATTCGAACGGTCAACCAGCCACGCTGAAATTGATGGCAGTCTGGGGGCGCGAAGGGGTGAACCTGCCGCTGCCGGTTGGTTTTCGTTTGAATCTGGCTGATATGCCCTCTTCTATTCTGTGGCTTAACGATCCGGAGAATCCGCTGATATCCCCCAACCTATCTCAAGATATGCGTCTGGATGCACACACCCGGTCTATCTTTGCCAGGGATGGAATCCAGTCTGCGGCTTTGCTGCCTCTGGCAGTGGGTCGAAACTGGATTGGAATAGCGCTTTTTAACTGGAACGAGCCACATGCCTTCAGCGAGGTTGAGCGACGGTTGTACAAGGCCCTTGCCGGTCAGGCGGCGGTAGTGATGAACAATATCATTCTGCTGGAGCAAACTCAAGAACGGGCCAGAGAAATGGAGACTGTGGCACGGGTAAGTACGGCAGCATCCAGCTTGTTGAGCCCTGCCGAACTGCTGCAATCGGTGGTGGAACTGACCCAAGAGAAATTTAATTTGTATCATACGCAGGTTTATCTGGTAGATGAAGATGGTTTAACCCTTTCGGTCCGTGCCGGAACAGGGGAGGTGGGCCGCAGGATGGTTGAAGAAGGACAGCCGGTCCGCCTGCAGGAAGGCATCTCTGTGGTGGCACAGGCCGCCCGCAGCCGTGAATTTATCCTGGTGAAAGATTGCCGGCAAGATGAAACGTATATTCCGCACCCGCTCCTGCCGGATACCCGGTCTCAACTGGTTATTCCAATGATTGTGGGAGACCTTTTGTTGGGAGTGCTGGATGTTCAATCTGAAGAAACGAACCGTTTTACAAACGAGGATGTGCGTACTTATGCGACACTGGCTGCTCAGGTAGCGGTGGCATTGCAAAACGCCAACCTGTATGTAGAGCAAGGTGCTACCGTTGAGCGGCTGCGTGAGCTGGACCATCTCAAGTCCGACTTTCTGGCGAATATGAGTCATGAACTGCGTACACCATTGAATTCGATTCTGGGTTTTACCGATGTAATTTTGTTGGGAATTGATGGGGCGCTTACCGAACAAATGCAGAGCGACCTGACTTTGATTGAAAAGAACGGAAAGCATCTGTTGGGCCTGATCAACGATGTGCTGGACATGGCCAAGATTGAATCCGGACGGATGCGGTTGGGAATTGAAACGTTTGAACTGCATGAAGTGCTGCAAGAGGCCATTGACCTGACCAGTTCGCTGTCTCGTGAAAAAGGAATCGCACTGGAAATGCATATTGAGAATGATAAGTCCATTGTCATTTCCGCCGACCGGACCCGTTTACGGCAGGTGCTGCTCAATTTATTGGGAAATGCGGTCAAGTTTACGGAAAAAGGTCAAGTTTCCGTTTGTGCAAAGATGCGGAAAGACCGGGTTCGGATTGAGGTGAAGGATACCGGTCTGGGAATTCCGCCGGATAAACTGGAGATGATTTTTGAATCCTTCAGCCAGGTAGATACTTCCACAACCCGAAAGGTTGGCGGCACAGGATTGGGACTGCCGATCAGCCGGAGTCTGGTGGAGATGCATGGCGGAAAAGTCTGGGCCGAAAGCCCTGGCATACCCGGAGAGGGTTCTACCTTTATTGTTGAACTGCCTCATAAGTCCGTTGAAGGAAACGACGATCGGGATTAGGTTGGAGTATGGCGAAAGTTCAATCGGGTCAAAGAACATTCTGCTCCGGGGATATCTAATGAACTGAAGGAACGAAGCGTTTGACCCGCGATGTTGATGGACTGCAAAAGTTTCTGAATCTCGGGATAGAAGGCGTTGAACGAGAAGAAACCGATTGGGAGTGAGAATGAGCGCGACAGTTTTGTATATTGAAGATAATTCGGATAACCTAACGTTAGTGAAGCGCGCCATGGAAGCCGCCGGGTATCAATTTCTCGGTGCAGAAGATGGGTTATCCGGATTGAAGATAGCCGAAGAAATGATCCCGGATTTGATTCTGCTGGATATCAATTTGCCGGATATCGATGGGTATGAAGTTGCCCGGCGGCTGCGTTCCAGCAGCAAACCCGGACTGATCTATGTGCCAATTGTTGCAATCACTGCCAACGCCATGCGGGGGGACGCTGAAAAGGCCCTGGCAGCCGGGTGTGATGTTTATATGCCCAAACCGATCAATATCCGGGAACTGTGGGCCCGGGTGGCCGCTTTGCTCCAATCCCCTCAAACGAGTTAATGAGGGGTGGCTCTCCAATAGTTAAAGATCAACAGCTCCCGGATTAATCCAGGAGCTGTTCGTTTTCGAATTGCCGTTGCCGGGCGGAGGTTCTGGCAAGGCAATTCCGCACGCCAAGATTGCCAACCTCACAATGGGGAGGAAAGGGAGGTTGGGAAATACCAATAATGTTGGCGTATTACCCTTATTCAGTTATGCAGTCTGACATCCCGGATAGCGATAAAAGTTATCCGAGGCTTCCAATTTACCGGTTGTTGTTACGGTTTCGCAGGAAAGCCGGAATGTCCAGGTCGTCTGTGTTGAGCACGCGCGGCTGGAATTCTGATGATGACGGTTGGTTTGAGGCCCGGTCGGCAGAGGTTGTTCCGGTCTGCTGAGCCGTATTGGGCTCGCTTTGACGCACCCGCCGGGGTGCAGCGCTGCGGACACCGCTGGTGCGATCGAACCCGGTCGCAATCACAGTGACGCGGATCTCGTCGCCGAGGCTCGGATCCACCACTGCACCAAAGATCAGGTTCACATCGGGGTGAGCGGTCTCTTTGATGATCGCAGCGGCCTGGTTGACCTCGAACAATGTCAGCCCATCTCCACCGGTTACGTTGAAGAGGATGCCGCGAGCACCATCGATGGTAATGTCGAGGAGCTGGCTGGAAATTGCCATTTCCGCGGCAACGCGGGCGCGGTCTTCGCCGGAAGCTTTACCAACAGCCATCAGGGCGGCGCCGCCTTCGGACATGATGGTCCGGACGTCAGCGAAGTCCAGATTGATCAAACCAGGAACGGTGATCAACTCGGAAATTCCCTGAATACCCTGGCGCAGTACGTCGTCGGCCACACGGAAAGCATCCTGCAGGCTGGCGCGTTTGTCCACAATCTGGAGCAGCCGGTCGTTGGGAATGACGATCAGTGTATCGGCCTGTTCTTTGAGCTGGGAGATGCCCGTTTCGGCGGACTGCTGCCGGTGGGAGCCCTCAAATGTGAAGGGACGGGTTACCACGCCGATGGTCAGGGCGCCGACCTCTTTGGAGATCTGTGCCAGGATCGGTGCTGCACCGGTTCCGGTTCCGCCACCCAGACCCGCGGTAATGAAGACCATATCACTGCCCTTGAGCACTTCATACAACTCTTCGGCAGATTCTTCGGCGGCTTTTTTACCGACTTCCGGGTTTCCTCCGGAGCCGAGGCCGCGAGTGGCTTTATCCCCAATGCGCACACGAGTCTGTGCCTTGGAGAGGAGCAAAGCCTGAGCATCGGTATTGACCGAGATGAATTCGATACCCTGAAGACCCTCTTCGATCATCCGATTGACGGCGTTACAACCGCCGCCTCCGACACCTACAACTTTGATACGTGCAAATGATTCTGATACTGGTTGATTGATTTGTTCCATGATGTTGTCCTCCGCAGTTAATTCTGGTTTCCTTTCATTACCTCTTTTCAGTAAAGCTCCCGTTATTCATCCGTTCCCGTTCAGGGTAGTAATTGTCTTAGAAAGCCCCGGATACCATCCCAGTTGATGTTGATGCTTTTATGCTGGGGTCTATGGCTCACAGGGCCGGTTTCACTGAGTAAAATCGCCCAGTTCAGCAGGCCAATGCTGGTGGAGTAGGCCGGAGAGTGAAGCTGGTCCACCAGGCCAATCAGATTTTCCGGCTGTGCCAGGCGGACCGGCAGGCCAACCACTTCGCTGGCAAGCTGCTTGATGCCCGGCAGATTGCTGGTGCCGCCCGTCAGGATCATGCCCGCGGGGAGAAGCCCATCATAACCGGAGCGCTTGATTTCCTGTGTAACCAGTTGGAAAATCTCTTCGACGCGGGCTTCCGTGATGTGGGCCAGATCACGCCGGCTGAATTCTACAGGTTGATCTTCTCCAAAAGGCCGCATAGAGAAGATATCCCCTTCTTCCAGCCCGTTTTCAATGGCGTGTGCATATTGTTTCTTGATCTCTTCAGCCTGGGTAATGGGAAGCCGCAGGCCATGAGCGATATCCGATGTGATATGATTTCCGCCAATTGCTAACACCATAGTGTGCCACACATCGCCGTCAATGTAAATAGCTAAATCGGTGGTTCCGCCGCCGATATCGCAAACTACTGCGCCCATCTGGCGCTCGGTATCGGTTAACACGACTTCTCCGGAAGCCAGTGGGTTGAGCACAAATTGAGAGACCTGAACCCCGGCGGACTGAACGCATTGGCGCAGGTTCTCGACGGTGGCGGCCGCTGCGGTAATGATGTGGGCCTCTACTTCGAGACGATATCCGTGCATGCCAATCGGCATCCGGATGCCGTCCTGCCCATCCACGGTGAAGCCTCTCTGGATCACGTGGATGATTTCCCGGTTGTGGGGGATTGCCACAGCCTGCGCTGATTCCAGCGCACGGTCTACATCATATTGATCGATGACCCGTCCGGAGATGCCCACCACGCCCCGGCTGTTGACAGAGGAAACGTGTGACCCTGCCAGACTGACCAGGGCAGAAGTAATTTCCAATCCGGAGGTTCGCTGCGCTTTTTCTACCGATCTGGCAATGGATTGGGCGGCAGCGGACAGATCAATAATATTTCCCTTCCGGATCCCCTGGGACGGGACGATCCCCACGCCAAGAATGCGCAGGGTGCTTTCTCCTTCAACCCGTGCCACCAGGGTGCAGACTTTAGTTGTACCGATATCAATTCCAACAACAATAGGTTCTTCCATAATAGCTAATGCTCCGTTCGATAGAAGGGTGCATGAACGTGTTCTACGCTGATCGTGCCGGGTTGAAGCCCCTCTTTTTCAAGCTCGGCGGCGATGGCCTGATAAACAACCAGTTTTTGATCCAGATTGTTCATTTGAGTTCCAAAATATACGTACCAGCCGTTTGGGTCATACCAACCAAAGCCGTCTTGAATATTGTAAGTCAGGATAGCTCCCTCCGGGGCCTGTTTGCCAAGGGTGAGTGCTGAATTCAACAGGGAAGGGGCGACATATTGTGGCTCATTCGAAGCGGTTTCTTCCTGGTCTTGATTAACACTTTGTTCCGCACCGGCCTTTTTCTCCGTTTCCACCATCGGTAAAATTCCTTCAACTTCAACCGTCAGAATGTCACCGGGTTCTCCGCGTTGGGGAATAACTTTTCCGGTCTCGTCTGACCAGATGCTGCGGTATTCCAGCTGCCAGACCACCGCGGGCTCGGTCTCGGTGGTATTGATAACCAGGGATGCAGGTAATTGAACTTCTATGGAAGTATCCACCAGATCCGGGAAGTCCTTTGCCAATTTTTCGGTAACTTGTTCCGGGTCAATTGTAAAGATTGGACGGCCCACCAGGTCTACCGAACGCAGGATGTCGCCTGCCGGGATATATTTGAGACCATTGATTTCAGGCGCTGTGACCAACAGCGCGGGCGTGTTGTAAGCCAAATAAATTAACAAGCTGAATCCGATTACCAGAAAAGCGGAAAGAATCCGCCAGCCAGGATGAATGATCGGCAGAGCGGGGAGCTGCATTTCGGTCCCGCGCTGGTCGAGCGAAATTGAGATCTTGCGCCGGGGTTTTGTGCGGGTGCGCTGGATGACCGGCGTTCCCAATCCACCACGAACAGTCACCGGCGTAACCTCAGCAGCATAGCGACGGACGTGCTGCCTGGTTTGCTGGGTCCGGGTGGAACCTTGCGTAGTTCTTCTCATTCTCACCCGGTCGGCCCGGGTCAGATCCTGCTGTGTACGACTCATTCAATTCTCCCGTATTGATATTCGGTCTGGTCGCGTTCGGCTTTGCGTTCAAAAGCCAGTTCCACCAGGCGGTCAACCAGTTTTGAATAGGGCAAACCGCTGGCGTCCCATAGCTTGGGATACATGCTGATCTTTGTGAATCCGGGGATCGTGTTGACTTCATTGACGTATACTTCCCCGGTATCTTTGTCTACCAGAAAATCTACTCTGGACATTCCTGCACAATCTGCAACCTGATAGACTCTCACCGCAAGTTCCCGGATGAACTGCAGCGCTTCCGGGTCCAGAGGGGCAGGAATTAACAATTCTGAACGATCATCGACGTATTTTGCTTCGTAAGAATAAAATTCTCGAGATGGGACGATTTCGCCCGGGATAGAAGCCTGCGGCTGATCATTTCCCAACACACTGACCTCGATTTCACGAGCGTTGATTCCTTTTTCTACCAGGATGCGGCGGTCAAACCGGCAGGCATCCAGTAAGCCTTCCATCAGATCGGAACGTCCATTGACTTTACTGACCCCAACCGAAGAACCCATATTGGCCGGTTTTACGAACAGAGGATATTCGCCGATCTCTTCAACTTGCTCGATGACGTGGTCGATCTGATTTTCTACCACGCCGCGAGGGAATACGCGGTATGTTGGGGTAGGCAGGTTGTGAGCGATGAGCAGGTCTTTGAAGAGCGCTTTGTCCATGCAAACCGCGGAACCCAGAACACCCGCTCCAATATAAGCCAGCCCGGCCATTTCCAAAAGCCCTTGTAAAGTCCCGTCTTCTCCGAAAGAACCGTGCAGAACCGGAAAGACGACGTCCAGCTCGGTGAGGGGTTCCAATTGTGTTCCCTGTCCGGTTTCCCGGATGGCGTAGAGTGTGTTGTCGCCCGGTTCGGGCAAAAGGGTAACGCGAGTCAGTGCGGCGGTGTTTCCGGTTGAGAGTGCTTCTAAGGCCTGATCACCGGAGAACCACTGTCCATCATGCGTAATGCCAATTTGAGTTACCGCATACTTTTGAGGATCTAATACGGATAAAACAGAACGCGCGGACATTAAAGAAACTTCATGTTCGCCAGAGCGCCCCCCAAAAAGTATGCCGATTCGAATTTTGTTTTGTTCGTTCATATGACTACCTTCTAAGCCCATTAATGGTTTGTGTGGGGCGCGGATGCCTTTGGCCATTCGCCCAATGGTTCAACTTCTAACTCAAGCCGGACGCCAAATTGATCGAGGACGGTGCGCTGAACAAGCTGGATAAGGTTCCAGATATCGGCGGCTGTGGCCTGATCATCGTTAATAAAAAAGTTAGCATGTTTCGAGCTGATTTCAACACCCCCGATTCGAGTGCCTTTGAGTCCTGCTGCTTCGATGAGCCGCCCTGCATAATCGTCTGGCGGGTTTTTGAACATGGAACCCATACTGGCACCGGGGGGTTGTGTGCTGCGGCGCTGCTCGGTGAAGGTATCCATTTGAGAGGTTACCGCTTCGCGTGTGCTCTCGTTTAACCGGAGGGTTGCAGAGAGGATCACGCTCTTGACCGTGTCGCGCTTCAGAATACTGGTCCGATAGCCGTATGCCAACCGGGCGTTTGTCCAGGTTTCCTTGCCATATACTGGATGCAAGATTTCTGCCAGGACAAGGCTGCCCTGCATATCGCCGTTGTGTGCTCCTGCGTTGCCGTAAACTGCGCCACCAATCGTTCCGGGAACGGTTGCGGCCCATTCCAGGCCACTCAGACCCAGGATGGCTGCCTGACGGGCCAATCCGCCCAGATTAGCACCGGATTCAACCCACACGGTGGGTGGGGTCGTTTCGGAATCAAATTTGTAAGCTTTGGCGCGGTTGATGATTACCAACCCGCGCAATCCCGCATCACTGATCAGGATATTAGATCCATTTCCCAGGATGAAGAATGGAATCTCGCGCTTCCACAGGAAGCGGACAGCTTCTTCCAGACTCTGTGCGGAGTTCAGGATGACCAGCGCATCCGCAGAACCGCCTGCTCTGGCGGTTGTATAGCCCGCCAAAGGGGCGTTTTGCTGAAGCTTATCCCCAAAGAAGCTCCGCAAATCCTGCATCCACGTTCCGGTCACGACAGTGTTACTCATACCATTCTTTCCTGTAAATTTGCCAGCACCTGTGTACTGATTTCCGTGGCATCGCCTGCCGAGAGAACCAGCAGGACATCACCGCTCTGGATGTGGTCGATAATCCAGCGGGCGGCATCCTTGAGGTTTGGCATGTAGACGACATCCGGATGAGACATTTTCTCGACCACGGTCCGGGAAGAGAAATCTCTGATCTGTTCTCTGGATGCATAGATTTCGGTAACGATCACTTTATCCGCATCGTCAAATGCGGTGATGAAATCCTCCATCAGCATTTGGGTGCGGGAGTAGGTGTGAGGCTGCCAGACTGCCCACAAACGGCGGTCCGGGTAGCGGTTGCGTGCGGCAGCCAGAGTGGCTTTGATTTCCGTAGGGTGATGCGCGTAGTCATCGATAATGGTTGCACCATAGGCTTCACCCAGAATATCAAAACGCCGGCCTGTTCCGGTGAACCCGGAAAGCGTTTGTGCCGCATGTCCGGCATCCAGACCGGTCTGATGAGCTACTGCCAGGGCCGCCAATGCGTTTTGAACATTGTGCACACCGGGCACCTGAAGTGAAGCAATGCCAAGCGTTTGGACGGGTTCATTTTCCAGATAGAAGCGGGCTTCAAAAGTGAAGCCGCCCGCATTATTCGGCACAAGGTTCTCTGCCCGGTAATTCGCGGTTTTGTCCAGACCATAGGTCAGGGCAGTGCGCCCCGGCTGGATCTCCTGCACCAATGCTGCGGCGTTGGCATCATCCTGGCAGGCCAGCAGGGTGCCATCGTCGCGTAAGTTGCCCACAAAATCTTTGAAAGCCTGCCGGTATTCGGCCGGGGTGGGGTAACAGTCGGGATGGTCGTGTTCCAGATTAGTGATGACCATTACATCCGGGTGCAATCCCAGGAACATGTGGTCATACTCATCCGCTTCAATCACGAAGGCAGGCCCGGTTCCGGAATGAGCGTTGCCGCCCAGGTCTTTCGCCGTTCCGCCGATGATATAGGAAGGATCATTGCCCAGAGCGGTCAGCACAAAGGCAATCATGGCAGTTGTGGTGGTTTTGCCGTGTGTTCCGGCAACAGCTATACCGGTATGGGAGGTGAGGAGCTGCCCAAGGAATTCATGGCGTTTGAAGACAGGGATTCCTTTTTCTCGGGCAGCTCGGACTTCGATGTTGCTTTCCGGAATTGCGGATGAGCGGATAATCAGGTCAGCGCCGGAAATCTGTTCCGCCTGATGGCCGATATAGACCTTCGCACCTTGAGCGATCAGGTCCTGCGCCCAGACGGATAAGGCCTGATCCGATCCGCTGACTTCGTATCCGCGCTCCAGAAGGAGCCGGGCGATTGCGGAAAGGCCGCTTCCACCAATTCCAATCAAGTGAACATGTGTCATCAGATAAACACCACCAAAACGAATGCAAATGCCAACGCTACTGCGATATAAATTCCTGGAATACCCAGCCACATCGGCGGAAGAATTTTTATCAGCGTAACGGTTGCCTGTTCAAACGATGTCCCAACAGGTGAAGCAATGATGTTGGGGAAAGGATAGCCGGAGCTTTCCATAAAAGACCAGATTGTGCCGAAGATCAGATAGCCGTTCAACGCTCCCAGGAACAATCCCAGAAGGGAATCCTGCAGCCGCTCACGGACAAATCTGTTCGATTGGGCCAGTTTAGGGATATTGGGCCCTTGATAGCCAAAGAACACCAACGCGACCAAAATGATGAACCGCATCCAGAATAATCCTGAACCAGGGCCATTCAAAAGATTGGTGAGAAAACCACCGTACTTTTCGATGACCGAGATAATAAACAACCCCAATATCACAGAGAAGCTGACCAGTATCTCTTTAGCCCATCCACGCATCAGGCCGATGATTCCGAACAGGACCACAAAAATCCAGAATAAGACATTTAAACCGATCATGCTTGATCTCCTACAGGTACAGATGGTTTCCCTGCCAGGGAAACTGCCAGATTCGCCAGCTTCCTTGCTGCTTCAGGAACAGCTAATTGCTGCATTGCCTGACGCATCCGGCTTAGTTTTTCCGGGTCGTTTAACAAGTCGGTAACGTTTCGCAACAAATCGGTTTTCAACCGTTCATCTTCCAGAATGAGCGCTGCGCCGTGCTGTTTCAGATGGCTGGCATTAACTTTCTGGTAACGCCAGGCATGTGGATAGGGGACAAGAATGGCGGGGAGGCCAAAAAGCGGGAATTCGCCCAGAATGGATGCCCCCGCACGGGAAATTACCAGATCCGCACTGGCAAGTACTGCTCCCATTTCCTCATGGAGGTAGGGATATGCATGGTAGCGGTCCGACAATGTGGCAGGAAGTTCTTCCCGCGCTGTCCGGATTTCGTCCCAATCCAGCTGCCCCGTGATGTGGACTATCTGGGCCTGTGCCAACAGTTCGGGCAGGATCGCTGTAACAGCCCGGTTGATGGAGCGAGCCCCTTTGCTGCCTCCGAAGAACAGAACGACCGGTTCGTCGGACTTCAGCCCCAGCTTTTCTCGGGACGATGTTCGTTCCCATCGTTTCAACTCGGGGCGGGTGGGATAGCCGGTTATTTCTGTATGGCTGCAGCGGGAAAAATACTGCCGGGATGCTTCGGCTGTCAGGGCGATGCGGTCCGCGAAGCGGGAGAGAACCTTCAGGGCCAGGCCAGGTTCAATGTCGGGTACATACAGCAGGGTGGGAACTCTCCAGCCTGCCACTGCCATGGGAACGGCCACGTATCCGCCGGTGAAGAACAGCACATCCGGTTTGAATTCGCGCAGAATTCGGCGTGAGGCCAATGTGCCGCGCACCAGCTGTCCGATGTTCCCGGGAAGCGCGCGAAGCCCTACCCCGTGAACCCCGGCTGCGGGTACGGTTTTAAAAGGCACATTCAGGCGGCGGACTAATTCTTCTTCCATGCCACCCTCGCTGCCCACCCAGAGCACTGTCTGGTCATCAGCGTTGACCTCTTGAAGAACGGCGACGGCGGGATACACTCCCCCGCCGGTCCCGCCCGCGCAAATCAACAACCGCACTGTAGGACCTCCCTTCCGGAGTTTTTTTCGTGAAACTGGTCTGGCGGGAAATATTCATCAATATTCCCAGCCCGGCTAATGTTGTAATCATGCTGGAACCGCCTGTGCTGATCAGCGGCAGCGCGTTCCCGGCGACGGGAGCCAGGTTCATCATGCCCCCGATATTGATCAGAGCTTCAAACCCGATCCACAAGGTGATTCCGGCGGCAAGAAGCTGCCCCAATAAATCCGGTGCATTGCGGGCGATTTTTAATCCTTCGTACAGCAGAAGGACATAGAGCCCTACTACAAGTAATGCACCGATCAATCCGGTCTCTTCTGCGATAACTACAAAAATACTGTCCGTCCAGGCGACCGGAACGCCCTCATTATATTTCGCGGTTCCTTTACCGATTCCCACGCCAAATAGGCCGCCCCGGCTGATGGCTGCCATGGCGCGTTGGGCGTGATAACTGGCCTCATCCGGGTTGATTAACCCATTGATGAACAGGGTGAGCCGCTCTCTTACGGTGTCGGAGATCAGAATGGCGACAACTGCAAACCCGGCTGTGATCAAGAGCAGCATAATAATTTGTTTAAGATCGCTGCCCGCCAGATAAAACAGTAATGCGCCAAGGAAAACGACCGTGATTGCGGCAGAGAAGTCCGGCTGGGCCATAATCAATACGGCAGTCAACCCTACAATAACCATCAGCGGCAAAACGCCTAAAGTGAGCTGGTTGAGTTGATCTCGTTTGGAACACAACCAGACGGAAAGGTAAATAATAATCACCAGTTTAGCCAGCTCGGAGGGCTGTCCGGAGCCTTCTTTGAAGGCACGGATTGGGCCGTCTGCGTTTGCGGCACCGAGAATAATCAAGGTGATCAGTACCAGCACGGTGACACCCATGATAACGAGTGCCCATTTCTGCATTCTGTGGTAATCAAACAAGACGAGGCCAGTGCCAATTCCCAGGCCTACAACCACCCAGCGGAGCTGGGCGATGATGGTATAGGCAATGGAACGGTTTTCCGCGTTGGAGTTAAAGGAATATTCCCAACTACTTGAGAAAACGGCCAGCAGTCCAATCACCAGCAAGCCGAAGATCGAAATCAACAGCGGAGCGTTGATTTCAAACCGCAGCGGTTGGCGCTTTTTTGTGTTGC
>JAHDQE010000110.1 GCA_018433975.1 Ornatilinea sp.
AAACACGATCAGATGATGGATCGGATCACAACGAAAGAGGCAGAAGACCCCTTTAGGGGTAGCTAAGTAATCAGTGCATCGGGCTTGAACGAAGTGAAAGCAGCATCTTGAGGTGCTGCAAGTAATAGGCCCTTATAGGGCCAGGTCAAGCCACCCGCTATGCGGGTGGTCTTGACTGGGCCGGTTTTAATCGTACTGGGCCTGGAGGAGAGCGTTTTCCACCGACTGGAGGTAGGCTTTTGAGGTGAGGGTGGCACCGCTGATGGTATCGACCTGGAGGGACTGGGCCTGGATGACGCGGTCGTAGAGCCTCTCAAAATCGGTGTTGTCAGCACCCGGATCGATGCTGCCGGCAAGTTCGATGCCGATGACTTTGCCGTTGGCTACAGTGACCTGGCATTCGTTGGCCCGCCATTTATACATGCCGCCCGCGTAGGCCCCGTGATAGGTGCCGTCACTCAATTTATCGAAGTTCACGGCATCCAGCGGAAGACTTCCGGCTTCGCGATGCTCTTTGGCGATCAGCGACCAGCCGACCCCTCCGGCAATTGCCAGGACCGTCAGAACGATTATCAAACCAATCAGGCATCCTTTGCCCCTGCCTTTCCGTTTCGTTTTTTCTTTTGTGTCCATAAGATCGATTTCTCCTTGTTAACTCAAATTCCATTTTTATGCCTGGGCCTGGAGCAGGGCGTTCTCTACCGCCTGAAGATAAGCTTTTGAGGTGAGCGTGGCGCCGCTGATGGTATCGACTTGCAGCGATTGCGCCTGGATAACCCGGTCGTAGAGGGTCTGGTGGCCGGTGTTTTCTGCGCCCGGATCGACGCTGCCGGTGAGTTGAATGCCGGTCACTTTGCCATTGTCCACGGTGACCTGGCATTCGTTGGCCCGCCATTTATACATGCCGCCTGCATAGGCTCCGTGATAGGTGCCGTCGTTGAGTTCATTGAAATCCACAGCATTTAAGGGAAGGCTCCTGGCTTCCTGATGCTCTTTAGATAGTTTTGACCAGCCGATGCTCCCGGCAATGCCCAGAACAACCACAACAATGAGTGCGATAATCCAACCTAGCATTTTGTTTTTCTCCTTTTTATTTATTTTCTTTAATCTAAAACGGTTACCCCAACGCCCCGACCGGCGCGAAAGTGATATCGAAGGCCGGGGGTGATGTAAACCTGAGTGTCAAAGTCCACGAAAACGGCTTCCGTGTGCGGAAAATGCTTCAGGTATTCGAGCCCCTGCTCCATCCCGGCGATGAACACTGCGGTGGATAAGACATCCGCCCGCAAGGACTCCTCCGAAACAATGGAGACGCTGACCAGTCCGGAAGCGGCAGGGTATCCGGTGGCCGGATTTAAGATGTGATGGTGTCTTTTCCCCTGACGATCGATGAAGTACCGCTGGTCGTCTCCGGAGGTGACAACGGTTTTATTGACCACAGCGACCGAGCCGATCAAGTGGTTTCCCTGCCGGGGATGCCGGATGCCCACCTGCCACGGCGTGCCGTCGGGTTTGGCTCCAAGCGTGACGACATTGCCGCCGAGGTTGGAACAGGCGGAAGAGATGCCAAACTGCCGGTAAACCTCCAGAATCCGGTCGCCGGCATATCCCTTGCCGATCCCTCCCAGGTCAATGGACTGCCCGATACGCTTCAACCCGGCGGTCATTTCCCAGGGATCCAGGATCAAATCTCTGTAATTCACCAATGGAAGGGCGCGCCGGATACTTGCGGGGTCCGGCGGAGAAAAGGTCTCTTTTGCCGTGCTCCAAACATCGACCAGCGGGGCGATGGTGGGGTCGAAACAACCGGGGCAATTTCCCGAAAGTTCGACGGCTTTGGACAGCACCTGATAGGTCTCGAAGCTTACCAGTTCGCTCTTTATCCCGGCGGATTGGTTAATCCTGCTGATCTCGCTCCCGGGCAAAAAACGGCTGAGGATTCCTTCCAGGTGGTCAATTTCTTCGCAAACCGCCGCAAGGCTGTCTTCGGCGTACGCGCCAAACGCCTTGTGCGTCATGACGGTGCCCATTGCGTGGTGGGTTGTCTGTGCGGTCCTTATTGTGTTTTCCAAGATCATCTCAGCCCTCCTCCTCTTCACCGGCGGACCGGGCCGGAGCCCCGCCGCAGGTAACGGAAACCAACGGGACATTCAAATCGCGAATCCGTTCCAACAGACCGTGGAGCGCAGCCTGATCGGGCAGATTCCCGGAGAGCAAGGTTTCATCCCCTGCCAGGTGAGTCAACGTAATGCCTGCGAAGCAATCGGACCAGCGGGGGTCCAGACGGCCTTTGACCCTGATCTCGTAGTATTCCGACACGGCAGCCTCCTTATGCAATCATTTCCCGGATGGCGGGTGCTATTTTCTCGAAGAGTTTGCCGGCCACTTTCTTCAACGGGCCGAGGTCCGTGGAATAGTAGTAATCGGACTCGAACCAGCCTTTATCCGCGTAATACCGGTAGTCTTGGCTGCTGTCATCCAGTTTCTCTTTGATTGTGGCACGTCCCATCCTGAACCCCATAAGCATGAACAGCGAAGGCACGGGGTAGGCCGGCTTTACCAGCCTGGCGTAGAAGCGCCTGCTCAGTCTTTCAAGCGCCCGGTCGATCTTACGCTGATCCTTTTCCGTCCGCGGGTCCAGAGCGGTGACGCTGACACCCTTCACGGTGTTGAAGCCCAGAAAATTGGCGAGGAAATCAAAGTAGTCGACGATCTTGTCACCACCACTGAACCCCTGGGTGACGATACCGGTGAAGGCCTTTCCGAAGTAACGCGGGCGGTGGCAGATGAAACCCAACCGGTCGAGGAAGGTCTTCATGATTCCGGACATTTGCCAACTGTAGTTCGGTGAGGCAAAGATCACTCCATCCGAGGCGTCGATTTTCTCCAACAGGACATCGCGGTCGTCCTTCAGAGGGCAGAATTCCTCGCCCTTCTCGAAACACAGGCGGCAGCCCCGGCAAGGCCGGAGGTTGTAATTGCTCAGGGTGACGATTTCGTATTCCACGTCCCCCAGAGCTTGCAGGTTGTTGATGAATTGCAGGACGGCCTCGTGGGTGTTCTTTTTGTGGGCGCTCCCGATAAATGCGGTTATTTTTTTCATGCGTTTGACTCCTGTTTGGTTTGTTGGGTTTCGCTTGATCTTTGCCGGGGGGGTGACCCGCAGCGCATCGCTCAACCCAACCTACTATAATTTAACGCAGGGAGGGAGAGCGCGCATCTGCCAAAAGGGATATTCAGGGGTTATTTCAGAGGATTATTTGCGGGGGGAGAAGGGAGATCAGGAAAGGATGCCCAACTGCCGGGCGCGGGCGACCGCCTCGGTGCGGTTGGCGACATCGAGTTTGCGGTAAATGCTGGCAGCGTGGGCTTTGATGGTGCCGCGGGCCACCACCAACTGCCGGGCGATCTCCTGGTTGGTTTTGCCCAGGGCGATGAGACGGAGCACTTCCAGTTCGCGCTCCGAGAGCGGTTCAACCAGTACGTCCGGCTGGACATCAGGAGAACCGGGACCTTGTAAGGGTGGAAAGGCGTTGAGCACTTTCCGGGCAAAGGCTTTATGGTGCGGGGTCTCCGAGCGCAAATAGGCCGCCAGGAGTTCCCGGACAGGCTGTCCAAGGTCCGGAAAGACCCGGATATACCCTTCCGGTTCGGCCAGGGCAAGACAGGCTTCGAGTAACGCCAGGGCTTCCGGTAAGCGCTGGCGCCCGGCGAGGGCAGCGGACCGGAGCAAATCGGATTCCAACTGTTGGGTTATCCGGTTGTCGGTTGGGATTGTGGGAGTAGTCCCGCCGAGGATTTCCTCCACAGCGGCATAGCTGCCCTGAGCCAGGAGAATACGGGCCAGGGTGCGCCGATAATATTCCGGGTGGAGATAGAAGTCTTCGTTATGCCGGACCCAATCGGCCCAATCCGAAGCAGCCTGGAGATTCCCGAAGGCGAGTTCCACCCGTATCCTCAGGGTGTGGAAATCCTCCCTGAATTCAACAGGCCGGGTTTGTTCCTGGAGTCTGGCCTCAAACCTTTCCACGGCCCGGACTGCCCCGGCGTAATCCCCTGTAGCCTTGAGGATGTGAGCCAGCGTGACCAGCCCAAAGGCATCCGTCATGATATTCCGCCAGGGCTGATTGGCTTGCAGCCCGTCCCGGGTGTGCAACTCGGCTTCTTCCAAAAAATTCCATTCGTAAAGCACATTGCCCAGGAGGATATCCAGATTGCCGGTGATAGAGACCCGGACGCCTTTTTCCCGGATCAGGGCCAGATATTCCCGGCACAGGGAGGCCGCTGCGTGCAAACGCCCCTGGAAAAGGTAGAGCGTAGCCAGGAAAGGCACCAGTGCGGGAAAGTCCGGTGTTCCACGGCGTTTCTTTCCCTTCCGGATGACTTTGGTCGAGAACTCCGCGGCGCGATCAATTTCTCCCCGTCTTGCCAGGGCCATTGCGTAAAGGATATCGGCGGCATCACGCAGGACCCATTCACCGGCGGGAATGTCGTTTAAAATCTGTTCATCGGGGAAAGGACCTGCTCCAAAAGGATTGGCCTGCGGGCCGAGGAAGGCCAATGCCAACCGGACGATGGTGAGTATCCACTGCCGTTCAGGGCCGGAGCCTTCACCGGCGAGATTCTGCGCCAGATCGCGCAACAGGGGGAGGGCTTTTTCGATAAGGCCCTGGTTGATGAGAAGCCATGCCCAGGAAACGCCGATTTTGGGGCGCTCCAGCAATACTTCCGGGGGCAGGTCTTCCGCCATCCGGATTACCGAAAGATCGTTCTCCGCCCAATGGGCAGGCCCACAGCGCTCAATCAGGTCCGCCGCACGGTCAATCTTATGGGCGGCAAAGAGGTGCTGGACCGCTTCGGGGATCCAATTTTCCTGCTCCAACCAGGCGGCGGCCCGGGCATGCAGGATTGGGATTATATCGGGTTGGGTTTGCTGCAGCCGGGCGTTGAGGAGATCGGCAAACAGGTGGTGGTAACGGAACCAGATACGTTCATCGTCCAGGGAGACCAGGAACAAGTTTTCCCGCTCCAGGTGTTCCAACAAGCGGTCAGCGGACGATCCCGAAATGGGACCCCGGCTGTTGGGCTGCAAACTCTGGCCGTCCACCAGAAGAGCATCACAGAGCGGGGCGGTCAGACGTTCCAGAATGGAGGTGTACAGAAGGAAATGCGTGGTTTCCGGGGGCAGGTTGGACAGGACTTCTTCCAGCAAGTAATCCAGAATGTAGCGGTTTGTGCCCGAGAACCCTTCGATGAACCCCGGGATGTCCTTGCGGTCGCGCATGGAGAGAGCGGCCATTTGCAGCCCGGCGATCCACCCCTCAGTACGCTCTTCGAGCGATCGGATTGATCCCGGAGCCAGGCTGAGCCCCATGACATTGTTCAAAAACTCGGCCGTCTCGGACAGGGTAAACCGGAGATCGGCAGCACGGAGTTCAACCAACTGGCCGCGGGCACGCAAACGGGCTGTGGGAAGCGGGGGGTCCGAGCGGGTTGCGATCACGATATGAAGGGTGTGGGGGCAGTGATCGAGCAAAAAGATCACATTTTCGTGAACGGCCTGGTTGGTGATCACCTGGTAGTCATCCAATACCAGGACAACCTCGGTGTGGTTGGTATCCAGATCATTGATAAGGCTGATGAGGACCGATTCGGGCGGGATCTGCTGCATCCCCGCCATGAGCTGGGCGGCCTCGCTGCCGATCCGGCGGTCGGCGGTCTGTAACGCGGCGATTAGATAGTTCAGGAAACGGCCGGTCTGGTTGTCGTTCTTGTCGAGCGACAGCCAGGCTACAGATGTTTCGTTACCGGCAGCACAGGATGCCACCAGAGTTGTTTTGCCAAAACCGGCAGGGGCGATGATCAGGGTGAGCGGACCGCACAGCCCCTGCGTGATCCGCTCGCGGAGCCGCGGGCGGGAAACCAGCTCCGGCCGGGTGAAGGGCAGGTGCAGTTTCGTACGGATGAGGGGGTCGGTCCTTTGCATTTTTTGTGGTATTTGCGCGTGAAAGCTTAAGTTGGCCTGATTCTTTTTTGATTATATCTTACGATAGGAATTATTTAATTTGTATGATATTTTCTATAATATAACAAACGATATTGGCAGGGATATTTTTTTGCACCTTTGCTACTCCCATTGGGAAAAATGAATACGTGAAGGTACGACGGAGAGGAATGGGGAAAAATGAAAAAGACAAAAATTTTCAAGAGATCGTTGATTATTTTTGTTTGTTCAATAGCACTGGTGTGCTGTCAGAGGGAACAAGGTCCCGGTGAGATAAATGGTGGTGGAGAACTAACAGATGAAACCACGAGAGCTGCTGATGTTATCAATAGCCAAGAAATGGGAACTCCTGAGACGGAGATCTCTACGAAAGAACCTTTTTAGATTGAATCTTTACCGGCTTTGGTGATGAATACGGCATATATTAGGGAATTTTCAGAGTGTGAGGAAAGAATTAAAGCGATAAGGGTACACGTCTTTGCGTGTAGCCGTTACGACATATTGCGACGCATCACCATACCTGTTGAAGGATGGTTTATAAAGCTATTAAATTAAAAAAATGACGATAGAAAAGAAATTCCACCGGATGATTAACTAGATGAAAGGATTAAAAAAGAAAAATGCGCAGGGAAATTCAATCCAGAAAAAGGTTGGTGCTACTCCTTCTCATCGTAGTTTGGATCATGATGATGAGCTGCTACTTATCGGGTGATTCTGAGTCGGTGGAAAGCTCTGATCTTCGATACTATATCATTGATCCAGCAACCATCTTTGAGGCGCTCAATCGGGGAGACATGGACGTTTTTAAGCTGCTTGATCCCACCCCCGAGGCGATGCCCACCCCCTTCCCTTATACAGATTCAGTGTCCTGGAGCCAGGAAGATTACTTCCGCGTTGTGCAAGCCCTCTACCAACAAATTTGGCAGGAGCCTTTTGAATCGCAAAATTTAAACTATATGAACTTCAGGATGAATTGTGCTGAGATTGAACAGGGCCTCTTTAGCTGGGCAAAGCTAGATTCCTTTAAAGTCATTCAAACAGGGAAGGAAGAAACCCGCATAGAATATAATAATTTTATCACACCATCAGATCATGATTTAATAACCTCCAGAGTGGAATACACTCCCAATATCAACAAATGGGAACCGCTTGACTTGACACAGTTTCAAATCTCGGCAAAGGAAGCGATACAGATCGCAGAAAAGAATGGTGGAGCTGAAAAGCGATTGAAATATGAGAACGACTGTGAAATCAATGTGGTAGCGATAGGAACAAAGGGCAATGTTTGGGATGTTTCATATAGGAATAATCGCGACGACTGGTGGTATACAATATTTAAGATCGCCATTGACGCACAGACTGGATCATTCGAGATCTGGCGTCCTAAGCCATAATGGATAACAGCCACCCATCGCGGTGGCTTATTCTTTCTCCCAGAGGAGGATCTCGGGGGAACATAGGAAGCGGGGTCGCCAGCGCTTTCCGTGCCGATGCCGCGGGCGAAAACAGCGCGCTAAAAGCGTTAATTTGTGAATAATCGATGGCGAGTTGGGGGTGGTGCAGTCTTCAAGCGTTACCTTACGCGAATTGAAACTTCATACGTCGTTTAAAAATTCTGTCCCCAACATTCAAAATAGGATTTTATCTAACAAACGGATAACAGAAATGAATATAATTGGTGGTGTGAGACGTTGAATTCCACTCTTGGAGGTAATTAAATGAATCTTCTTAAAACAGAGGATGTTTCTTCTGTAATCCTTTTTGATCTATGTGTTTCTGAAGGTGAGCTGCAATTTCTTGCGGATTCATTGGGTTATCTTTTAAAAACATTAGATATCAATCGTTTGCACGAAGTATTTGCTGATGAAAGTGAGAGGACGTTAGAGACCCCTTTAGAAACAAAAGATTTTGCAGAAGAACTGTTTAAAGAGTTAATGGATCTGATTAAAGATCATTGTAGAGAAGAATTCCTTCCTGCAAGATATAAAGAATGGCGAGGAAGTGACGAGAAGCCATCTCAAGAATGATAATTGGATTGAAATTATTTTTAGCTTCGATCCAGTTGGGGTGGTGAGGTCTTCTGGATTTTAATTTCGAAGATTGTTTGATTGGGATTGAAGTTCTGAATGCTAAAACAAAACTATGGGGTGAATTTTTGAGAAGAGTACCGGTTCTCAATCCATTCAGTTCAATCCCGGATTAAAATTAGCGGATAGTAAATCTAATAAGAATTGTGTGTGGGGAATTGTCAGAGGCCGATATGGTTGTTTTAAGAACTGGTGTGACTGAAAAAGGAACACGAGAATATTATTTGGTGGGATTGGATCATTATGAAGATTTTGATATCGTGTTGGACCAATTTTCGCACTTAGATGTTGATGTCATGGATACACTGGATGGAATTTATTCAAGGATAGCCCGGATTAAATGTGAAGAATTCATTTTCAAGATTATTTATCATGAAGATGTAGGTGTCTATTCGTTTGTTGTCGGAGAATCGTCTTCACATTCCAATATGCAGTTAGAGCAACTCCTTGAGAAGGTCGTGAAAAGTATTAATGTTCTGTGAAGTTTTGCGATCAAGATAGAAACAATAAAGGATTGAGCCCAGTTGGCTTATTTTTTCAACGTGGACAGCTCCCAGAGGATGATTTCGGGGGGGCACAGGAAGCGGACGCGGGGGGCGCCGGCGCCTTCCATGCCAATGCCGCGGGTGATGTAGAGCAGGAGGTTGTTGAGGCGGTATTCCCCGGTCTGGAATTCCCGGCCGTAAAGCGACCCGGTGACGATGGCGCCGATCCCCGGCAGACGGACCTGCCCGCCGTGGGTGTGGCCGGAGAGCTGCATGTCGATTGCGAGGCCGGCGGCATCGGGGGCCAGATCGGGGGAGTGGTAAAGCAGGATGGTGTGATGACCGGAGGGCCGTCCGGCCAGCTTTTTGAGCCGCGGGAGGTCTTCGTGGGGGAGATGGGTACAGGTCAGGCCAATGACATCTAATTCATCGCCGCGGATATCTATGGTAACGCGCCGGTCTTTCAGCCAGGTCAATGGGAGGTCTTTCAGCAAGTCCGGCATGATCTCGGGGAGGTCCACGGCGGGGCTGCCGGTGACAAGATAGACGCCGAAAGGCGCCTGCCACTGCCGGAGGACGTTCCGGGCGGCTTGCCAGGCGTCAGGGTCTTTGAGGTAAGACAGGTTCAGGACATCGCCAGAAAACAGGATGAGATCGGGAGCGAGATCGGTAACGAGCTTTTGAAGTTCAGCTTCGCGCCGGGTTTCGCGCTCGATGTGAAGATCGCCAAGGTGGAGGATGCGGATGGGCTGATCGGAGTGGATTTTATCGCTGTACAGTTTCTGATGAGTGACCCGCACGCGGTGCGGCTCAATATAAAAGCCGTACAGCACCAGGGCGGTGCCGACCAGTTGGGCCGGTAAGATCAGAGGGCGGGGAAGGAGCAAGCCGACACTGCGCAGCAGGGTCAGGATAAGGGCGGGTGGTTTGGCAGGGCCGTAGGAAATTTTAAAGCGGGGAAGCAGGCCCAGAAGGATCCAGTCGGTGACGAAGAAGGAAAGGATGGTAAGGGTTACCGGCCAGTTGGCCCAAGTGATGAGGGTGGCCCAGAGGAAGAGGATGATGGCGTAGAGGGGGGCGGGGATGTTTTGAATCTTCGCGGCAACTTTCAGGATGATGTCAAACTGGTTGCCTTCTACGCCGGGGAAGTTTTTCCGCTGTGAAAAGTCGATGGGTTGTGTCATTCAGTGTCCTTGCGCCAGGGTACGGCTGATGCGGTTTTGTTGGATTTTGGGCCATGCCTTTGCCCCGACCTGCATTTTTTTCTATAGGAATGTATACCGGATTACGGGAGAAATGTCAAACCGGTTGTATCAAGAGTATGAAATTCTTTTTGGTTGTATTTATTTCTGGGAGGACCGGAAAAGGATGTGGAGATTCTTCGCTGTTTGGGAGGGCTTTGAATCTCACGCCAAGGCGCGAAGATCGCAAAGAAATTCTTTGGTTTGTATTTATTTCTGGAGTACCGGGAAGAGAGGCAGAGATTCTTCGACCTTTCGGCCTCAGAATGACATTTGAAGGGGATCTGCGAGAAATTCTTCTCACGCCAAGACGCGAAGATCGCAAAGAAATTCTTTGGTTTGTATTTATTTATGAGTACCGGAAAGAGAGACAGAGATTCTTCGGCCTTTCGGCCTCAGAATGACATTTGAAGGGGCGCAAGGGTTTTGCAGGAAATTTTTTTTGGTTGTAATTATCTTTGAGGGTATTGATTGGGAGAGAAGGCTGAGATTCTTCGCTGTTTGGGAGGGGCTTTGAATCTCACGCTAAGGCGCGAAGATCGCAAAGAAATTATTTGGTTGTATTTATTTCTGGGGTCGCTGGGAAGGGGGGTGGGGTTTTACAGCGTAGTAATGCAAGGTTTTTGGGAAAGAATTGATTGCCACATTTAAGATGAACATGTGGCAATCAAAGCTTGAGAAGGAAAATCAGGTTAAACGACTTCCATAACGTTGCTGAACATTTTACCGATCGCCGGGCCAAGCAGCGCAAGGACAACAATAACAATGACAGAGACAAGAATTAATATCAGTGCGTACTCAACCAGGCCCTGGCCTTTCTCCAGTGAACCGGTCAGCATGCTGCATCACCTCCTTATTGGATTAATTTTCTACTTCCCTTCTTCTTATTATCCAACTTAATTGGTTAGATTTTCATAACAATTCTGAAAGGTTAAAGGAAACGGACGCTGTTTGGTAGACAGCGTCCGTTGGTATTCCTTGATTTTTTTGTTCGTAGATCTTGGATCAACAGTTGCAGAGCACAAGATCCTTGGCGGCTTTAACTTCATCCATCCTTCTGACGGTGGTGTTGTGCGGAGCCTCTTTGAGCAGTTCCGGGTTGGTGCGAGCTTCTTCTGCGATCTTGAGCAGGGCATCGACGAACTCGTCCAGAGTCTGCTTGTTCTCGGTTTCAGTCGGCTCAATCATCAACGCTTCGTGCACGATCAGAGGGAAGTAGTTCGTTGGCGGATGGAAGTTGTAATCGATCAGGCGTTTGGCAATATCCAGCGCGCTGGCTTCCGGCGCATCGTTCCAGTGGCCTTCGGCTACAAACTCGTGCATGCACAACCGGTCATAGGGGACGTGATAAACGTCTTTGACGCGGGCCAGGATGTAGTTGGCGTTTAAGACGGCATGCTGGGCGATCTTGCGCAAACCTTCGTCACCGTGCATACTGATGTAGGTGTAGGCGCGAACCATCATGCCAAAATTGCCGTAAAAGGCCTTCAGGCGGCCAATGGTTTTCTCCGGCATTTTGAAGCCGTAGAGCGGCGGGATGTCCTCGTCACCGTCCTCGATGATATCTACAATCGGGCCGGGGAGAAAGTCCAGCAGTTTTTCGTTGACCAGCACCGGGCCGCTGCCGGGACCGCCTCCGCCGTGCGGGGTAGAGAAGGTCTTATGCAGGTTGTAGTGCATGACGTCGATGCCGAGGTCGCCCGGACGGGCCACACCCAGCAGAGCGTTCATGTTGGCACCATCGCCGTAGACCAGGCCGCCCGATTCGTGAACTTTGCGGATGACTTCGACGATGTGCTTTTCAAACAGCCCCAGGGTGTTCGGGTTGGTGAGCATCAGGCCCGCCAGATTCTCGTCACAGACTGCGTCGAGGGCTTCCATATCGACGTTGCCTTCTTCATCAGTGGGCAGGTGAACAATCTCAAAGCCGCTCATTTTTGAGCTGGCCGGATTGGTGCCGTGTGCCGAATCGGGAATCAACATCTTAACCCGGTTGGGTTCGCCGCGGTCGAGGTGATAGGCACGGATAATCATTACCCCGGCCAGTTCGCCCTGGGCACCGGCGGCGGGCTGCAGGGAAACCCCCGCGAAGCCGCCAATTTCGGCAAGCCAGTTCTGGAGTTCATAAATCATTGCCAGATTACCCTGGACAGTTTCAATGGGCTGGAGGGGATGAGTCAGCGCGAAACCGGGCAGGCGGGCAGCTTTTTCATTGATCTTGGGGTTGTATTTCATGGTACAGGAGCCCAAAGGATAGAAACCGCCATCAATGAAATAATTGTTTTTGGAGATATTGGTAAAATGGCGGACGACATCCAGCTCCGAAAGCTCCGGCAACGGAAGTTCCGTCCTCAACAGGGATGCCGGCAGACCGGGGGCCTGAGGGACATCCGAATCCGGGTAGCGAACACCGGTCCGGCCGGGAGAAGATATTTCAAAAATCGTTTTTTCAAGCATTGGAACCCTCCCGCAGGACATCGCAAAGATAATTGATTTCTTCGCGGGTGATCATTTCAGTAACAGCAATCAGCATGTGGTTTTCCAGATCCGGAGAGATGATTCCCAGATCAAAACCGCCGAGAATGCCATGATCAATGAGGTGATTATTCACGTCTTCGACCGGCATGGGGCAGCGCACCACAAACTCATGGAAGAAGGGTTCGTCATAAACCAGTTCAAATCCGGGGATTTCAGAGATTTTCTCGGCAGCGTAGTGTGCTTTTTGGTAGCAGAGATCGGCTACTTTTTGCAAACCGGTTTTCCCCAGCAGGCTCATGTAAATGGTCGAGGCCAACATCATCAAGCCCTGGTTAGAGCAGATGTTTGAAGTGGCTTTTTCACGCCGGATGTGCTGTTCACGCGCGGTGAGGGTTAAAACATAGCCGCGATTGCCTTCCACATCCACACTCTCGCCAACAAGACGCCCAGCGATTTTGCGGACATACTTTTTCTTTGTAGCAAAAATGCCTAGATAAGGGCCGCCAAAGGAAATCGGGATTCCCAAAGGCTGGCCTTCGCCCACGACGATATCTGCGCCAAACTCTCCAGGTGGTTTGAGCAAGCCGAGGGTGATGGGGTTGACAATGACGCAGAACAGCGCGCCGGCCGCATGCACTGCTTCGGCAAGCTGCGTGTAATCATAAATGCGGCCAAAGAAATCGGGATATTGGACGACAACCAGAGCGGTGTTGTCATCTATTTCGTTGATTAAATCATTAGGGTCGGGGAGGGGATAAGAAGCAGGCTCGTTTCCAACAATTTCTACCTCATCATCGCCGCAGAGATAAGAGCACAATGTTTTAGCATACTGCGGGTGAATGGAGGGTGAGAGGACAATTTTCGAACGTTTGCCCCGGAATTGGGAAAGTGCCATAATGCCCGCTTCTGCGGTGGCGGTGGCGCCATCGTAATGAGAAGCATTGGCAACTTCCATTCCGGTCAGAGAAGCGATTAACGATTGATATTCGAAAATGGCCTGAAGTGTGCCCTGGGAAACTTCGGGCTGATAAGGGGTGTAAGCAGTGAAGAACTCGCCACGCTGGAGCAGAGCATCCACGGCGGCCGGGCTGTAATGATTGTATGCACCGGCGCCGAGGAAGCAGATTAAATCCTGCGTTGTTTCGTTGGCTAAAGATAAATCCTGGACCTGCGCGAGCGCTTCCATTTCGGTCAGCGGCTCGGGCAGGTTCAGTTTTGGGAAGCGGTAGGCTTCCGGAATATCTTTAAAAAGATCTTCAATTTTTTCCACCCCGATGGTTTTAAGCATTTCCTCGCGTTCAGCATCGGTATGCGGAATAAACATGTTTAATCACGCTCCTCGCAATATTTTTCGTAAGCGGCGGCATCCATCAGCGCGTCCAGTTCGGCGGAATTGGATAATTCGAGTTTGATCATCCAGGCGGCTCCGTAGGGGTCACTGTTGACGGTCTCCGGTGTGTCGGCAAGATCTTCGTTGATGGCAACAATTTTGCCCGAGACAGGCAGATTGAGATCTGCGGCAGCTTTCACCGATTCCATTGTGGCACCGGTAGTGCCAACTTCCACTTCATCACCGACCGCAACCGCGATTTCTACAAAAACAACGTCAGAGAGGTGATCCTGCGCATAATCGGTGACGCCGACTGTTGCTACATTTCCATCTACTTTTACCCATTCGTCGTCTTTTGTATACTTTAATTCGGTTGGGACATTCATAATACATTCTCCTTGTTTAATTAATATAAGATTTATATTGTGTAATATTGCAGACATAAAAAAGGCACACGCAATACACCTGCGTGTGCCCTCTGTCTTCAACCTGAGAGATTCACCCCGAGAGGGGTTTGCACCTTCGGTGTCTTACGACTTTCCAGAGGATTTTAGAAATAAAGGGTCCTTTTACCTGAGAGATTCATCCGACCAACAAGCCGGATTTGCCCCTTCGGTGTCAACAAAATTGCTGATTGATCTCTTCCCTAAATTCCTTTTTTAGCTTCTTCTTGATTTTACGGGCGGGCCCAAGAATTGTCAAGAATTAAAGTCTTAGCCTTCCGGGGTTTCATCCCATGGGTATATTTCGGTGCCTTTTGCGGCTTCGCGAATAGCAGGGTCTTCCGAATAATGACCGCGCCATTCCGGCGGGATGAGCTCGGCAATTTTGCGCATAATTTCATTACCAATTTCATCGATCTGTTTGCGGTCGGCACGGTTCCGGACGGAGAAATTATACGGACCGAAAGGCTTGCCGATGCGCACGGTGACGACAGCCCGCTTGCCTTTTCTAATGGATGGAAATACGTCCAACAGACCATGAATTCCGATGGGAAGAATCGGGGCATTGGTGCGGGCCGCAAGAAAAGCGGCACCCGGTCTGGCCGGACGCAGTACGGTGGCCCAATTGCCGGCTTCCGGAAAAATCCCCAGCACACCATTCTGTTTTAAAACGGCCTGAGAGGCGATCAACGCACGCCGGGATACGGAGCCGCGATAGACCGGCAAATAGCCCCACACTTTGGGAAGCCAGGTTACCGAGGCGGGGGCGTTGGGCATTTGGAAGCCGCCCACAAACTCGATGGGATACGGTACGGAACGGATCACTGCAACCGGGTCCATAAAGCTGAAGTGATTGGCTACCACCAAGAGAGGGCCTTTATCGGGTAAATTTTCCGTCCCAATGATATTGAAATCAGATAACGCTGCATAAGCAACTTTAATCAGGTTACGAAGCGCTCCGCGCAACAATCTACGCCGGGGATATCTGAATTGTTGGAGTGAATTTTCTTCCATTTCTGGATTTTAATCCTCTTCCATTGCAATGGCAATAAGATAAATATGGTTTGAATTAAACTTCGGGCTGTAATTCTTCCAGCGCTTCATCATGCCGCTCTTTTTTAACAAATAAAAGCAGGATTGTTCCTATTACCAGAAATGCGATGATCGAAATGACCGAGGTCCGGATCCCCATCTGTTCTGCAATTACCGGGGTTTGCCCCTGGGCCTGGAACCATTTTGCGGTTTCGGCGGCTAATATTCCATAAATGGTGGGGCCTATAAAGGATGAGGTGCGGCCGGCCACAGCAAAAAAGCCGTAGAATTGAGCGCTCTGGCCGGGAGGGCTGAGCTGCCCGACCATGGTGCGACTGACGGATTGGACTCCGGTCAGCGCGAACCCTGCAAGCGCGCCAATGATATAGAACACGGTCAGGGATTGGACAAGGAAGAGCAGGCTGACGGTGAAGGTCATTAGAATCAGAGAGATGATCAGTGAATTTTTACTGCCGATACGACCTGAGATATTCCCGAAAATATAAGCACCGGCTACACTGGTGATTTGCACGATGATCATAAAAATGATCAACTGCTGCTGGGTCATGCCAAACAGAACCGCTCCAATGATGGATGCAAAGTTAAGGGTCATCAGAATGCCATCATTGAAGATTAAAAAGGCCAGGATAAATCTCAGGAAATCTTTGTAATTTTTGACTGCTTTGATGGTGGTTCCAAGCTGCTTGACAGCCACAGAGAAAACATTTTCTCCTTTCGGCAGCTTTTTGGGTTCGCTCTGTTCGCGCAGGAAAAGGAAAAGGGGTACGGTGGATGCGGCAAAGAATACCGCGGTGATGACCAGCGATAACCGGACCACAAACGTTCCGCCAACGAACACAATCAAGGGCAAAACCAGGAGCAAACACACGATCCCGCCCAGCGAACCGATGGCCCATCCATTTCCGGAAACGTGCCCCATTTCATCCAGATGGGCGATTTCCGGAAGGAGGGCGTTATAAAAGACCTGTGCACTGCGATAACCAATTTCCGCAAAGATGAACAGCAGCATCCCCCAGAAAATATCTCCCTTCTGCACAAAGAAAAGAAGTCCGGTAAATGAAACGGCTATGGAAGTATAGATGAATAAAATTCGTTTTTTCGTGCCTGAAAAGTCCGCGATAGCACCGAGGAAAGGCGAGGTGACGGCCACAACCAGCATAGCAATACCCACTGCAACGCCCCACAACCGTGACCCTTCAGCTCCACCAACAACCTGACCTTTAAAATATGCCGAATAAACAGCCAATAAGACCACTGCTGCGTAAGCAGAGTTGCCGAAGTCATACATATACCATGACCATCGTTCGCGGCGAGTCGCTTTTGGTGCCCTTGTTTTTTTTGCCATGCGATTGGACTCCTTATTTTCATTTGTGTTTGGGCCGGGGGATAAAGATTCCTGCTAAGAAATTAAGCCCTGATGAAAGATGCGAAAATATTATTGCAAGTGATAAAACCCTGATTCATAAATGGAGTTGCTATTTGATTTTTGGGCTAAACGTTTGGGGATTCCTTTTTTCGACCAGGATAAAAACTGATTTATTTTACCTCAAAAATTGTAATCTCATTCTGCTTGATTTTATAAACTTGAGGATTCACGCAAAATTCCAACCGTTTTTTTTGTTGAAACGGATTAAAGTTGTATATCAAATTCCCCGCCGGTGATGAGGGTTTGTGCGCTGAGCTCAACATCAAAACGCTGCCGCCAGCGAAGCAGCTCCCCAACGAAAGAAAGCCAGATTTTTTCTGATGCGTTTGACCGGACAGCCTGAAGTTTTTCCTCAACAGTTTTTAACAAGGCGGGATTGTGTAACTCAATGGGCTGGCCGGCAAGAAGCAGTGTATCGAGAGCGAAAACTTTTAGAATCCCGGCAGCATCAGCGGTCACCAATTGGCGCCCGTTTTCCAAAAACAGGATGCCTGTTACGCGCTGGAGGTTCCCTTCTATCTTCACCCAGTTTAAAGATTCGCCGGAAGTGGTTTGCCAAAACCGGAGGTCCCCGGAGGTATCGCCAGTGAGCAGAAGGTTTTCTGAAGGATGGACGACCATGTTGGTCAGGGCGTTGTCCGGATTGGGGAGGGTTATTCCGGCAAGCTGCCGACCGCTTTCGTAGTTCCAGATTTTGATTTCCCCGTTTGCCTCGTATGCGGCAACATAAGGACTGCGGGGCGAGATTGCCAGGCGGTTGATGGTGCTGTGGTTCTCTGCCAATTTCCGGACGAGGGAAGCATCTGGGAGCCGGTAAACCGTAAGACCCTGGTCGAAGCCGGCGCTTAACAGGAACTCTCCATCCGGCGAAACGGCAATATCCTGAATTTCGCCCTGACCCGGTGCCAGACACTGCTGTTCCGGCCCCAAAGGAAAGCGCCAGATACGGACCGTGCCATCGAAACTGCCGCTGATCAGGGTGCGTTCATCAGGATGAATTACCAGCGAGCGCACCAGATTTTGATGGCCTGTCAGGGTCTTGATGAGTTTCCGGGTATCCATTTCCAGGATGCGGATACTTTTATCTCCGCAGGCAGCAGCCAGATAGCGGCCTTGATTATCGATGCTGAGCGCCCGTACACCCTGAACGGCGCCCAACTGGAGGGTGCCCAACGGGGTGAAAAGCGGATTCCGCCAGAGGTGTATTTCACCGCCGCGCGTCCCGGCGGCCAGAACGGATGAATCGAGGCTGGCTGCGAGATTAAGAACTGCCAGCCCGGTGGGAAGGGTGTGAGTGGGAACCAATTCAATGGGATGCTTCAGACATTGTTCGGCCAGGTTCTCCAGGCGGTGCAAAAACTCTTGAGTTTCCGGTTTTTCGGGAGTCCAAGCAGATTTTGCCAACGTGCGGATGATTTTCGCACCCCGGATGGGCGGGGCGGCCAGCGCCAACCGCCAGATCTGTTCCCATTGATCCTTTTCCTGGAGGGCCTGCAGGGTGGTTTGCCAATCCTGCGCGGTGAGGTCCGCCAGCAGCCGGGCGCCCGAAGAGATCCCGGTGTGCAGATCCTTGAGCCATCCGGTGAAACCGGATTCGCGGCTGGTGGTAAGGATGCGCTTCCGAACCTCGGGTGTGCCCATTTCGTAAGCGGCAGTGATCAAAGACTGGTCAAAATCGTGTTGGGTGTAGTCTTCCCATTCCCCGGCCAGGAAAAGAAAGAGAGCCCTTTGAATAGGGCCTTGCGGAAACAGCCGGTGCTGCACCGCCAGACGACGAACTTCCTCTACGTCATATTGAATGAAAAGTTCGCAAAATTCATCGGAGCAGACCTGTAAACCGGCTTTTGCTCTTTCGAAGAGGAGCCCACGGAACAGCCTGCGCTCGGCGGGCTGGAGAGCGGAGTACCCGGAGATTATTGGGGTAAGGGACTCCTGAGAAGGGGAACTGAATGCAGCGACGATATCCGCCCAGTTTTTTAACCCGGAGCGACCGGCAACGGACAGCATTTTTCCCCGGATGGATTCGGTGGAAGAAAAGAAAGCTTTTGCCAACAGATTCAGTTGATCCAGATCGATATGCTTCCCGTCCATTTCTCCGGATAACAGGTGCAGGACGGCGGTTTGTTCGGGGTTGGAGGATTCAAGCTGGTTTTCCAGCAGACAAATTTGAGCTTCGAGATGATCGTGATCAACAGCCAATTGGAAGAGGCCATCGATGGCATCCTGGTTCCCGGCAAGGGCGAGGGACTGCAGCGCTTTGAAGGCGTACTCATTTCCATCGGGGATGGGGCAGGAAAGCGCGGCCTGGATGAGCAGTTCAACGGCACCTTTCGACCCATCTTCCTGTAAGGTAAGTAGAACCCCACGGAGGGCCATCTGCTCGCGGAGAGACGGCTCCAGGGTTTGAGAAGGGGTAAGACTCCGGAGCGCGTTTTGAAACTGTGCGAGGAGCTCTTGCGCTAAAGGCTTATTCTCTACCATTGTACAGGATCAATTCCACTGAAGCGGATACTGCCATCGGCAGCGAGGAAAACCTCTGCGGAGGGCGTTTGGGAGAAATCGTTCAGGGTATAGCGGTCTGTAAAGAAATGGAAAGTTTTATTGGCCGACCCAACCAGACCCGCGGCGACCCGTTCACTGTGGCGATAAGGTCCCGCGATCAGGACATCCATATGTTGAAACAGCGGAAAGAGCCGGGGATTTTCCCGGATTGCACCCCAGGCGAAACCGGTAAAGACGATGCAGGACAGAGCGGTTTCATGCTTGACGCGATTGAGCAAACCGAGCAATGCGCGGGGCTGCAGGAGCGGCTCTCCGCCGCTGATGGTAATTCCTTCAACCAAGTGCTCCTGTTCTTTGATCTGCTCGAATACCTCATTGACCGAAAGCGATGTCCCCGCGTCCATAGGATGGGTGTCCGGGTTGAAACATCCGGGGCAGGCGAGGTGGCAGCCCTGGACCCAGAGCACAGCCCGTTTTCCGGGACCGTTGGATCGGCTGAGTGGTTCAAAAGCGTGAACCTGAAGAGCAGGAGAACTCATGATGGCTTACAATCCGTCCTGGATCTGACCGGACTGTTCGTTCCATTGGTCCGCATCTTCGGAGGCCTCGGGAGTCATTTCGCGCAGAATTACTTCGCCGCCCAGAGCCTGTTCCAGGTCCCGGGTCAGATCAAGGCAGTTGAGCCCTTTAACGCCGCGCACCTGAACCTGAACCTGTCCATTCTCATCAATGCTGACTTCAATCTCGTGTACATCCATTTTGAGCTCCTTTTTCAGACCATGCGGCGCAACACGAGCCGAATCTGGCCTTTTTCTTCCACTTCTTCGCTGACCAGCGTGAAACCCTGGGCTTCAAGCTTTGAACGGGCGGCGTGATAGGCATAGCGCTGCATCAACTGATTCCTGAATTCCTGGCGTTTGGCTCCGCGGACACCGTACCAATCGGCGATGATCTCATAGGAATCCTTATTTTTTCGGAACCCAATCGGATAACTGAAACGCTGCGAGGCAATGATTTCGACTGCCATTTTTTGCTTTCCAAACCCTTTGACTTCGAGTTCACCTTCTTCTATCTCAAAGCCGAGGTCTTCTAAAGCTTTAAGCAGGAATGCTTTTTCAACAATCTGTGTCTTGATGCGTGAAAAGTGCGACATTACAAATTCTCCTCCGGTCAGGACAGCTTGACAACCGGATAATCCTGGTGGGTAAGCATGCCGTTCATTCGATCCCGAGCGGTCAACGTCAGGCGTTTGTTGGCATCAATTTTAAATTCGACATCAAAACGAGGCTCGCCTTTCCTGCCGGGTGGTTCCGCGTTGAGAAAGGTCGGGCTGTTTTCATTCATCCAGAACATGGCGCGCTGTTCTTTTTCGTGGGGTGTAAGCTGGACAACCCGAGCCGCACCGCCGGGGTCAAACACCAGTTCCACCGCGTTTTCCGGCTGCTGGGCGTGCTGATCGCCAATTTCGAAAATCGCGATCCCCAGTTGTTTTTGCCCCTCGTAGGAGGCCTTCACTGCCAACCGGGCGATGGGTTCGCTGCTGGGATAGGGTGTGCCTTTTTCGACGATGGTGTAATAATCATAATCCCCTTTTTGGGGGTTGATGTAGCGGATGGCATAATTGTGCTGGATATGGTCGTAGAAATCGACTCCTGCGGCAAAGGCCGCCGCGCCGCGGGCTACGGCATCCAACGGGCGGTTGGACAAGACCTTATCGCGGCCAAAAATCTGTTTCAGGGTGCGCTGGACAGAAGGAATCTGACTGCCACCGCCCACCATCAGCGCGGAATGGATGGCGTTTTCGTCATACCCGCGTTCGCGCGCCTCATTCAGGGCAGAGCGAATGGTCTGGTGAATCTGGGTGAAGAGTTCGTGCTGATCGAGCAGTTCTTCAAAATCAGCGCGGGTGAAATTGGCTGCCAGCACGGCTCCGGTTTCGGGATTCATCACAGAGAAGGAAGCAGTATCTTCAAATGAAAGGATTTCCTTGGCGCGTTCACATTCCACCAGCAAGGCATTGCTGATCCGGCGTACTTCGGCATCGGAATCGTGCAGGGAATTCTGCTTGAGAACTTCTTCAAACAGCCACTGGTCAATGCTGGTGCCCCCGATGCTCCTGCCGGCTTTGCCCAGCACGCGGCAGCGCCGGCCCGCATTGGAATCCTCTTCCTCGTCCATGAGCACGACAGAGGCGTGGAGGGTTCCGCCTCCGAAATCAAAGATCAGATAGACGTTGCCCGGCTGAATATGGGCGCCATAGCCCAACGCGGCCGCGGAAGGTTCGTCAATCAGGCGGAAACGGGTGATCCCGGCCGCCTGGGCGACATCCGCGAGCCAGTTCTCATAATGTTCGTAAGATTCAACCGGAGCGCTGAAAGCGACTTCTTCATCCTGAAGGTTAAGCTCCTGGGCGGCAAACACCAGCAGGGTGGAGAGGAAATCCCGCCCGGCCTGAAAGGGGGTGATTTCCTGACCGTGCAGATTGATTTTGATCGGGCTGCGGCTGCTGATGTAGCGTTTCATCCAGCGGAAAGTCCCCGGAGAATGGTAGAGGTTGTTCTGCAAGACCTGGTTCCCGATCCATTGGCGTTGATCCACGGCATAGTGGATCAGGGAGGGGGAAACAGAGATCCACTCCTCACCCTGCTGGAAACGGCGGCAGTATTCCGGAATGAAAAGTGGGATGCCTTCCTGGCGCGCTTCGTCCCAGACTGCCAGCACGGTATTGGAAGTGCCGAAATCCACGGCCAAGCGCCCGCTCATTGCTGCACCTCGACCGGCTCGACGCCCGCTTTGCGGATCCTTTGCCCGCGGTAAGATAATCCGGGAAAACGGATCACTACGGAACTACCGGTGGAAAGGGGCGTGTTCAGGCTGAGCGGGGTATGATGATCGGGATTAAACAAAACCGTTTCGCCAACCTGATCCATCACCTCCAGGCCGTATTTTGACAGCACACGCTGCATCTGATCCAGAATGGTAAAAATATGGCGCGGCGCCAAAGGCTTTTCCTGTTCAAGGACGAGATGGCGCTGGGTTTGAAGCTGGCTGATGGATGGGGCTAATTCTTTAAGCAGGTCTTTCAATTTGGCTTCAACAAGTTCATTCGCAGTTGTATCCCGGCTCTCACGCAGGCGGGCCAGTTCATTTTTGAGGCGCAGGATGGTCTGATCGCGATCCGAAATTTCGAGCTCAAGGGATTTCAGGGTAGATTCATGAGCAAGATGTTCGGAGCTGCCTTCCGGCGGTTCTTCCTGAGGATTGCTGAATAAAGAAAATAAATTTTTCATAACACCTATATTTTAATCGATGATGATATCAAATTCTCCCGGGCGTATCGTGGCAAGCTGATCAATCTGGATATCAAACCGAAAGCGGCGCTGGAGCATCAGCCGGATATATTCCAGCGCCGGGCTGATGGCAGACGGCAAATTGGCGTAATCCAACAAAGCACGGAGGGCGGCCAACAGATCGGGCGGATAGGTGGATAAGGGTTCGGCCAGATATCCGGCGAGTTCTAAAACCCGCAAATCCCACAACTGTATACTCCCATCCCCACTGCCGACCGCTAGAAATTCTCCACCGGGAGAGACCTCAATGCTGGCCAGACGGTCGGTGACGGAATCGATGGAAGCCAATGGGGAAAGTTCTTCTCCCTGAAAGAACCGCAAAACCCCATCGGCGCTGGCGGTGATGAGGGTGTTATGGGCGGGTAGAACTTCACAACCCGTGATAACAGCAGAATGTCCGGTGAGCAGGCTGGGAACCATTTTCCCGGATTTGCGGTCCAATTGATAGCGGGCAACCTGACCATTATAACTGCCAACAATCAGATTGCTGCCATCGGGCAGGAAGACCGCCTTTTGAGCCATGCTGGTGGTCCGCGCCGCTTCACCAGCAGAATAAAGAGGAAGGTGCTTCAAATCCGGCAATTGAAAAAAGCTGATATTTTTATGCAGCAGAGCGACCAGATCGTTTTGAGGAGAGACACAGATGGACCTTCCCCAGGCATGATGGTTTTGACGGGAGACGACACGCTGATGAGTAAGGTCGTACAGTTTCAGGGTTTGGTCCCTCCCGGCAGTCAGAATCCGGTTGGCATGGTCCAGAACCGCCAGGCCCGTGACGGACCCGATGTGTTCTTCTATTTGTACCGGATGGGCGTTCTCGCAGAGATACACCCCGCAGGGGCTTTTCTGGTTGGTTTTCTCGCCGACCAGGAGCTGTCCGGCTGAAGTGAAGGCAGAGGTTCCCACTGCGTGGTTAAATCCGGTGTAGACGGTTTCAACCTCGCCGTGCTGAAAGTTCCACAAAGCCACTTTGCGGTTCCCGGTTCCGACTGCGATGAGAGGTCTTTGAGGAGAAAAAGAGACGGTGTTGGCCCGGCCGGATACTTTCAGCCTGGCGCATAAAACAGCGGGAGGCAGAGATTCTTGAACCTTTTGCGAGAGATGATCGATGCTGTCCGGGGATAATTTTGCCGTCAGTTCAAGCAAATGGTTGAAAAACTCGAGTTCGCCGGGGGGCTCGGGACGCCAGTTGTTTTGAACCAGCACCTGGGGGATGCGAATGCTCCAATCGAGAGGCAGCTCGGGGGCCAGCCTCCAGAGCTGTTCCCATTCCCGGTTTGCGGTGAGAATCCGGAAAAGCACTTCGGCGTTCTGTGCGGTGATTTTTCCGCGGCGGAAGTCCTGATCGAAGCCGGTCAGGATTTTAAGATAAGCAACCCGCCCGCTGCGCTGCACGGTCTGGATGATGCGCCTGCGGAGCGGGGCCGGTGAAGCGGTAAAGGCGGTTTGCAGTAAACGTTGGTCAAAATCCAGGGTTTCATAGTCTTCCCACTGCCCGGTAAGAAACAAATAAAGGGCGCGTTTTTCCGGGGATTGGGGCAGATAACCGGCCCGGAGGGCTTTTTCCTGTGCCAGGGGGTGCTCCGCCGCAATCAGGTGTTCGAGCAGCGCTTCCTGCGCTTCAACGTTTTGCAGGTTTTGGATAGCCTGAGAGGCTCCTTCCCGGATGGCGGGATCGGCATCTTCAGCCGCTGTGACCAACCCGGACACTGCTTCGGGAGAAATTTGTTCCGCAAGGTCCATCCGGTTATTTTTGAAGATTGTGGCAAGCTGAACCTCCGGCGGGCTGCCGGCGATATATCTGGCCCTGAGCAAACAGTTTTCCAGGTCGGGATCCCTAGTCCGGTACCAACGGGCGCAGAAGTGGTTGACCGCGTCCATTTTTTGCAGGTTGAGGAGACAGTATTTTGCGCGGGCAGCAATTTCCTGTGCGGCATCCTGAAGGGCGCCGATCAAAGGATCTACAGCGTCCTTTCCCATCTCCGAGATGGCAGCGAGCTTATTGGTCGCGAGGGCCTTATAAACACGGGGTTCAGGGAGGGAAGGAGTGAACTTCCCGGCGACGAGAAGCTCATTCAGGAGCGGAGTGGGATTTTCCTGCCAGATGTGACAGAACCTATCGATCGTATCCCGGTTCTTCAAGTGCAGGAGGGTGTCTCTGGCCTGTTTTGCAATTTGGGTGTCCGAATCGCTGCATGCGGTGACAATCCGCGGGATCTGGTCCGCGGGGATTTTGGAAAGCAGACGATTGTGCCCCAGTTTCAGGAGGCAAAGGGTGCGGACGTCCGGCGGTTCGCTGGCGATGGGCTGTTGGTGTGCCAGCAGGATCTGCCCCAACTCGGGATTCCGATTTTCGATCCAGGCCTGCCAGACGGCATTGATGGCTTTTCGGGATTTGAGGCTGCGAACAGCTCTGGCAGCGACAGCATGAGCCGGTTCATTCTTGTGTCCAAGATCGAGGAAATGCGCGAGCTGGTATGCCGCAATGGGATAGCCCCAATAAACGGCATGTCTGGACAGGCGTCTGGCGGCCCGCGTGCCGAAGATCACACGCACCAAAAAAGAAGGATGGGTCAGCCTGCGCTTCAGGGAGTCAAGATGATACCAGCGGGGTGTGTAGATCCAGTTGGGCGGTGTCGGCCAGGTCGTCATGGAGGCGGCCGGTTAGTTTTTTAGTTCAAGCTGGATGCGGACAAACCGGTCGGCAGCTTCCTCGGCCCGCTGGAAAGAAGCGGACTGAGCCCGGCCTTCCCGGAGCCAGCTTCGCAGCGCTTCCACATTTTCCCGTTGGGAGATGGAGAGGGGAACCTGACGTCCCAGAGAAGCGAGGATATCCTGGGTGGTGAACTCGCGCCGGTTGTCGTTGAAACCGATGTACATACCGTCAATGATGGCCTGCTCAATTTCAGCGCCGACATATCCTTCGGAATTCTTTGCCAGCAAGGCCACGTCATAATCTTCCGGCAGACGGCCGCGTTTGCGCAAGTGAACCGAGAAGATTTCCTGACGCTCCTCCTGGGTTGGCAGGTCGAGGAAAAAGATTTCATCAAAACGGCCTTTGCGGAGCAGTTCAGGGGGCATACTGGAGATGTCATTCGCAGTGGCAACCACAAAAACCGGGGCAGTCTTTTCCTGCATCCAGGTCAGAATAGATCCAAAGACGCGGGTGGAAGTGCCGCTGTCCGCACCGCCGTGCGCCAACGCTTTTTCAATTTCGTCAATCCAGACAATGCAGGGGGCAACGGTTTCCGCCAGCTTCAGCGCCCGGCGGGCACGCTCTTCCGATTCGCCGACCAGACTGCCGAACAGTGAACCGACGTCCAATCGAAGGAGGGGAAGCCGCCACAACCCGCCGACCATCTTGGCGGTCAGGCTTTTCCCGGTGCCGGGGATGCCGATCAGGGCGATCCCTTTGGGGGAAGGCAGGCCGTAGTCGCGCGCTTCATGGGTGAAGGCCCGCTCGCGCATGCGCAGCCAATCTTTGAGCACGCCCAGACCGCCGACATCGTCCGGGGTTTCGCTGACGGAATAGAATTCCAGTGCCTCGCTCTCGCGGATGATCTGCTTTTTTTCTTCGGTGACCAGGACAATATCGCGGTCATCCAGCACGCCATTGCTGACAATGGCGCGGGCGAAGACCCGCTGTGCCTGGGAGGCGGTGAGCCCAAGAGCGGCCTGCACCAGTTTTTCCTGTCCCAAGGGGGTCAGATTCACCTTGACGCCCGGGGTGCGGGTCAGGTTTACGAGCACATCTTCCAATTCCATCGCGGTAGGCAGTGGAAATTCGATCAGCACCGCTTCGTCTTTAAGTTCCTGCGGCAAATCATTAAAGGGCGTGGTGATGAGGATCGATTTTTTGGTGAATTTCAGACGCTGGCAAACGCTGCGGAGTTTGCGCTTGATCTGCGGGTTTTTCCAGGCATCATGGAAATCTTTGAGAATGAAAATGGAATTGGTGTTGTTATCGTACTGATCGATCTTTTCCAAAGCGGTGAGGGGATCTTTAGCGGAAAGCGGAGTGCCGTCCGGAGCAGAGAGCCACTTGAAGCCGTCCGCAGCATCCCAGGACTGAGCAGCGCGCTGGGTGCGGCCGCACAGTTCGCGAACCAGTTCGGAAGCGCGTTCCTCTTCGGGAGTGATTAACACGATCAGGGTGAAACGAGACCGCAGATAGATATCGAGTTGTTCGCCGAAATTCATTATTTTCTGTCCAATTCAATCAATATTTACGATATGTTCTTGATCGTCACGACTATTCAAATTTTGATTATAGCATCAGTTTGGGGGTTAATTTACCGGCAGAATTGGAAAAAGAAACCGTTTTGGCAGGCCACATTTAAGGGTTGATCTGCACGGATTGGATAAGGAGGGTATTGCAGCCGGCGTCCTGCCACCAGCCCTCGTTATTTCCATCCGGCGCGATGGAATCGATTTTTAAGATCTCTTTTCCGACCAGGGTGACCTGGTCGCCATTGCGGAGCTGGAGGAGCTGCGTGTAGACATCCTGATTTTCCGGCACGGCATGGATCAGATTGATTTTTCCGCCGGGGCGGGCCGAGGTTTCGGAGCGCCAGAAGAAATGATGGTTGGAAACGGAAGTTTTCACCAAGCCGGGGTTTGCGAAATCGCCCGAGGTTACCAGAATATCGTGCGTTAACATGGGAAAGCGGGACATGCGAAAGGGAGAGATGTGCCGGATCAGGCCGGTATATTCGGAAGGGCGCTTGCTTTCGTAGGTGACTTTCCAGATATTCTGATTTTTCCCTTCAAATTGGGAGGCGTCTTCCGAGATGGTGAACTGGTCCAGGTTATGAGAAGCCAGCCCCCAGAAATCGGTGTTCTGAGTATTGTACAGATAGGTACCAATCAGGGCAAACACGGCCAGGACAGCCACCGCCAGAAGGGGCATCTGGATCAGACAGCCGATGGGGGCAAAGAGGATATCGAAAAAGCTCAAACGCCGGGGGGTGTTTTCGTTGGCAGGTTCCATGGGGATTAAAGTAGTGCAATTGTTTGTATTTTTTGCGTTAAGCTTGCCCTTGAAGATTTTTTCGGGTAAGATTGGCATTGATTATATCAAATATGGGTTTCGTGAAATGAAAAGGAGGCACAGCCGGAGAAAAAACTACTGAAAAGGGAATAACAGCGCCTGGCCCAATGGGGGAACGTGATTTTGGGTGACGAGGTTGAGGGTTCTTCATCGCGAGATGGAGCTAACCGGAGGAAGGTTCAGGCTGGCAGCCTGTTCACCGGGAAAATCGAGAGATCGGCGGATGCCCTCCAGATTCTTGAAGTGAACTGTCCCTGGATTGAAAACTTATTGTGAATATTTAATTTTCTCGCTGGAGCCTGCTCACAGTGAGAGGATATCCTGTCTGAAAAGCCGGGCGGTAATTTGCCGGTTTTTAAGGCCGGGCTTTACTAAAAATCACGGAGGAATACTTTATGTGTGGAATTGTGGGTTATATCGGTGATCGCAATGCTACGCCGATCATTCTCAACGGTCTGAAACGCCTGGAATACCGGGGGTACGACTCGGCAGGTCTGGCGATTCTGGAAAACAGCCACATTGAAATCCGGCGCGATGCCGGGAAACTGAAGAATCTTCAACAACTGGTGGAAAGCAATCCCATTGAAGGAAAGGTGGGGATTGGCCACACCCGCTGGGCGACACACGGGGCACCCAGCCAGCGGAATGCGCACCCGCATATCGGAAGAACGAAAGAAGTTGTGGTGGTGCACAACGGGATTGTGGAGAACTTTATCGAACTGAAGGAAGAGTTGAGCGCGCAGGGTGTCCAGTTTAATTCCGATACCGATACCGAGACGATTGTGCATCTGATTGAGCGTTACCTGGAACAGGGGAATGCCCTGGTGGAAGCGGTGCGGATGGCCCTGGTGCGGTTGAAGGGCGCGCACGGGATTGTGGTGTTTTCCTCGCGCGAACCGGAAAAGATCATCGCGGCGCGGATCGGCAACGCGGGCGGTGTGGTGATCGGACGGGGCGAAGGCGAGATGTTCATTGCCTCGGATATCCCGGCGATCCTGGAGCACACCCGGTATCTGGCCTATCTGGAATCGCGGCAGATGGCCGTGGTGACACGTGACTCGGTATCCATTCAAACGCTGGACGGCGAGCCGGTAAAAGCGGATTTTCAGCCGGCCCCCTGGGACCCGGTCTCCGCGGAGAAGGGCGAATACCGCCATTTTATGCAGAAGGAAATTCACGAACAGGTGCGCTCGCTGACGGACACCCTGGCGGGACGGGTGGATTTTGAGAAAGGAAGAATCCGCCTGCCGGAACTGAACCTGACGGCGGAAAAAGCCAAACAGATTGAGAAGATCGTGATCACGGCCTGCGGGACGGCTTCTCACGCGGGACTGGTGGGAAAGATCCTGATCGAACGGATCGCACGGATCCCGGTGGAGGTGAGCATCGCTTCGGAGTTCCGCTACAGCGACCCGATTGTGGACGAGAACACGGTGGTGCTCTCGATCAGCCAATCGGGCGAGACGGCGGATACGCTG
>JAHDQE010000120.1 GCA_018433975.1 Ornatilinea sp.
GTGTCTCATAGTGATTAGAATTCGTCAAACAAATCTGCAGAAGCACCACCATCTGGCCAGTAGGCCTCATCATCCCCCAGGCGGATTGCGTTTTCGTATTGCTCCGTGAGAGGACCTTCGTCATCATTGTCTAAATTCGATGTTGTGAAGGCTGTGACGGTCGGGTGATCCGTTGTAAAACTACGGATAGAACTTCGCCAGAAAAGTACATCATCGTTCTGAAGAACTTTCTGGACTCCTTGCGCCAGGTCAATCAAAAAGTCTTCTTCCAACCGATCTGGAGGAAGACCGTGATCTGCCAGGGTATGAGCGATCCCTTCGGTAATTTGTCCCTAAGTAATGGCGAAAGCAGGTTTATCCATCGGGAATCCAGCCTGTGCCAAAATCTTGGAAACCTCGAAACCTGATTCCAGGTATTCAAGTTGTTGTAAGGTGGGTAATTGATCCATTTGATCCTCCGTGAAATTAGCGGTTAAAAAAAGCAGGTTGGTAAGAATTCATTGCCGGCAGATATACCCCGCACATGCGCTTGTACAGCTCTACGACCAGAAAGACATCGTTTCCAGCGTACTTACGCAATGTTTCCGGATCCATGTTGACCACTTGAGAACCATCCAAATCAGGTAGCGGATTTTTTATTCCGTAGCGTTTACAGACCCATTTCAATCCTTTGGCCTGTCCCCAGTTGTAGAGGATTGCCATTAGATCGAGAGTGGGATCAATGCGAAATTTGGACAGTTGTGGTTGGATCGGAACCTGGATGCCATGGTCGAACGACCTTCTGAGTAAATAAGGCAGGTCAAAACCAATGATGTTGTAACCGCATGAACGGCCATCGGCTTTTGCGAACAAAGACCAAAACCAACGGATCAGATCGCTTTCGGTTTTGGTTTCAGGATCACCAATCAGGTGAACTTCTACCGAACTTTCAATCCCGTTTTGAAGCGAGATGGCGATAACCTTACCCAGATCAGCATCTAGTGGTGCCTGAGCTATTTGTTCTGCTTTCTTTTCGGTGATGTATTGGGCAATCTTGTCCTGATCTTTGTAGTTGGCAGGAGCAGAAGGCTCGGGTAAGAGCGCAATTGCATCCGCATTAGCGGTGGTTTCAATATCAAAAAACAAAATGGACTTCATGTCGATCTCCTTGTGTTCATTCGTGGATTATGAAAATCCCAACCCTTTTTCCTTCAGTGACACCCATCGTGATAATCCAATGACCAAATGGTCCAGGACTGACACATCCAAGAGCTTGCCAGCTTGGACAATGGCGCGAGTAACGCTGACATCTTCGGGACTGGGTGTAGGATCTGTGCTGGGATGGTTATGTGCGATCAAGATAGCCGCCGCGTTCCGCTGCAGTGCTGGTTTGAATAACTCACCAACCCGCACCATCGAGGAATTAAGCGATCCGTGATATATCTCAATCACATCCAACATGCGGTTGCGTGTGTCAAGCGGCATCACAACCATGAATTCTTGTTCACGATGCGCCAGCATCGGCATCAAGATTTGAGCAGCATCTCCAGGTGAATGAATTGTTGGGCGTTCATCTTCTGGTTGAAGGAGCTTACGTCCAAGTGCCAAAGCTGCTTTGAGCCGCAGTGCAGTCAAGTTGCTAATACCCGGCACTTTGGCAATCTCATTCACATGTGCCTGGGCAATTTTCTGGATTGTGCCAAATTGTGCCAGCAGCTGTTCAGCGGACTCAATTTGATTTGAACCACCAATGATGACTGCCAGCAATTCAGCCAGACTGCATGCATCTGAATCTTTGCTTACCCGGAAAGCCGGCTGCTCACGAACGGGCAGGTGCTTGAGCCGGGGAAAGTTGTAAGTTTGAGGGTGTGCACTTTCTATAAGGTACGGTTGTAGGTTGTTCATGTCTGTCTCCTGTGAAATGGGGGACAGACCACCCCTGGAGGGATGCTGTCCCCCCATTTTGCCCCTTGCGGGGTCCATTAGGGTTCTGTAATTTATGCGGTCGGATCGTATCCGGTTTCAAGAAATACCTTGCGGCTGATTGCTTCGCATTCTTCCCAGGTCATCAATTCATCCCGCCGCACACCTGGGTATCCAGGTGCGGGAGGTATGAGCCAGGGATTTTCTGCAAGGTTCTTTTTTATCCTTTCAGCTTTTGCATCTAGAAAATGACGCAGGCCACCTTTTGTGCAGCGCCACCCCAATTCCTTGGTGTACTTACCATCCCAATTTCGATCGCGGTAAGTCTTGCTGCCACAGATAGGACAAGGTAGCATCCCTTCTGGATCAGGCGCTCGTGCACTACCAGCTTGAAGATAAAAACGAACAGCATCAATCGCTTCGCAATAAGCTGCACCACAAGAGCACTCCTTGTTTTTATTGACCCTGTGAAAACGATGTTCACTGCCCGAACCAAAATCAACCAGGTATTGATATCCCTGGACGGAAACGGATGGCGTGAACACCGTAAAGTCTTCCCGGATCATTGCACTACCATGCGCTTTTGGGATCCCCTGACTGCTTCTAACCGTACCTGCGGTTCTACTCGGAACAAGTTCGGTCTTCATAAGCACTCTCCAGAAACCAATCCGCTGGAAGCAAGTGATCCTGCGGAGAGACTTGGACTTCTAATTCTCCTGGTTCAATCGCTTCACAGATTGGTGCTTCTTCAGGATCATTCTCAACACGGACATCCCTCAAGTGAGGGATATGAACCACCGTAGTGCTGTCCTGATAAGGGCCACCGTGGCTGTTCTTGGTAAATGGCTCCAGTCCATTGAGCGCGCGTACCCAGACTGTTCCAGGTCTCGGGCCTTTTCCGACTACCTCGACGGGTATGACCGCATCTCCATAACATGTACCGATTGTGATTTCAGCTTTTACCATGTGTTCCTCCTGTGTTCTTTCAATAGGAATGAGAAAGGACATGCCCTGAATGGCATGTCCTTCGTTGTGATTCACCGGTGCGTTTTGACTCTGGCTAAAATGGAATTTCGCTTGGGTCTAAGTTTGGCGGAACCTGGGTATTTACTGCGGGTTCTGCTTCCTCCTGGTCTTCACGTCCAGAAAGAAAACGTACGGTCGAGGCGGTTACTTCGAATGAAGCGCCAACCTTCCCATTGTTTTCCCAGATATGTGGCCCACCAGTTTCAGGATCGGGGGTCAGACGCCCTTCAACTAATACCTTGCTTCCTTTGTGTAGGAATTCATTGCAGGACTCTGCTTGTTTTCCCCACACAGTGACACGGAACCAGGTCGTTTCTTTGACTGGCTGTCCATTCTGACCGTTATAACGGCGATTCGTGGCTACTGATAAGGTAGTCACGGGTTGTCCGCCAGGGGTAAAGCGCATTTCTGGATCTTTTCCCAGATTTCCGATGAGGATAATCGTTTGGTACATTGTATTTTTCCTTTCTCTTAGGAATGTGGTTATTTACGCTGCGACGGATGCAGGCGTCGGTGTGGCGCGTTGACTGGCTAGCCAATTACGCAATTCATCCTTTGAAGCAGGAACTCTCCCGGTTTTCTCTTTGAATTGGTCAAATGCCTCCTGTTCGGACAAATTGCCATTCACGGAGACACCATCCCCGTACTTGCGTACGATAGAGGTGGTGGGAGGCATTGAATTTGCTTTCGAAGTTGGAATTGCCGTAGATGAGGTGCCATTGGATCGGTTTTGATCAAAGCCTGCGTTCTGAGCAATTTCCTTGTCATACAGCAGATTGCCGAACTGTTCACCCAACTGGCGGAAGCAGCGCTTCAGACAGTCTGTGGCTGAACCTGCCAAGGCCATATCAAGAGCTTCGGGTGTATCGCCAGTGAAGACACAACGACCAAGATCGGCGTGACTGTAAGTTTTTCCGTCCAGATCGACAGATACTTTGCCGGTGATATACACTAAACCGACTTCCTCGGTCTTAACTTTCCCATTGGCATCCAGGGCAGGAACCTTGCGTTTTTCCTGTTGATTCCAGATCAGCACCTTTTTTTGCCAACGCACGATGACCGGATCACCAATCAAGTCAAATGACCAGGTAAATCCGAAGATACTGTTGGCTCGATCAATAACGTCGTATCCTTCCAGATATGGGACGGATCCCATACCTGGCGCTTGGCGGCGTTTGACGCGAGACATATCCAATGGCTGGCGAAGTTCCCAGAGGATGCGGTTCAGCCGGTCGTTCAGGTTCCCATCATTTGAAGGGATGGTTTCATTCATGTGACTCTCCTTTTCTTGAATTATGTGAATTTGTGGTTGCGCCGCTTCTAAAAGGCGGACACCTTCAATGTGTTTGCAGAGAATCTGAGGTCCCCGCTGCTGATAGTCCATACAGGTACACGCCCAATTGACCTCTTCAGAATCACCTTGAGATGGTCTCAATGTGACGACATACGGTAGCTTGTCGCCATTTTTGACCGTCCATTGGTGGGGGTTGGTTCGGGTGACCTGGAACTTGCCAGCGAGAATCGCAGATTGTGCACGTTCAGTACGTTCAACTTGTGCTTGGGTAAGGTCTTGTGTTTTTTGCATAATCCTCCTTATGGAAATATCCGACGTTGATTAACAAAAGGTCGATTCGAAAGATTAACTCATGGCTAAGCACCAGGAGTGTTCCGACGTTATTTGCTACCCGTGAATAAACACAGGGCAGAAAACGACAATGGTGAAGACTTTTACTTCATCGCTGACATTTGCAGCCCTATGGATGTGAGAATTTATGGGTGGGATGAGTCATTCATCCCACCCACACAATATTGTTTTCTCCTTGTGATATGAACCTTTCTGCTTCTCAGCACGCTATGACGCCTCCTGGGAGGAAAAGGTTGTTTGTTAAAGTGCAAGCCCACTATCCGGGGACTCCCGGAAATAAAAAGGAGGATCACTCGCTCCCAATACCAAAGGGAGCTTACGATGACAGTTCTCGAAATCCAGCTTGCTTTATGCAAGGGATTCGGACGTCATCTAGTGATCCTCCACGTACCCTGAAGTATTAAGAATTCACTTCAGGTCTGAACTCATCCATCTCTCTGTTTTTTTACACGCTAAGGCCTTTTGCAGGTAATCCAAAAAGAGGATTACCCATGCTCACCTTCGGTTTGTTGATAGGATGAGTTATTCAGCAGTTGCGTCAATTTCTCCAGAAGTAGATTCCATCTCACGTGAATTGTTTTCCGCTTCAGCGTGCTTGCCAGTCGTAACTCTCTCAATTGATCTGGCTTTTTTCTCGTTCGGTGCAGCAGCATCCAACACAATAATGCGCCTGGCGACTGCCTCTACCACGTTTCGGTCAATGAATACCTGGTTTTGTTTCAAATCGCATGCTTTGATATCCACCGACAGGTCAGCACAATTCTTGGATTTCCGCGCTTTGTTAATAAACTCTTCCAAGCTTTCGCGGAAATCTCGAGACTGGAGGAAACCATGCACTCGCAATCGCATGCCGCGGCGAATATGGATCAACCCATTGGCTCCGCCATTGACCCGGACGTTGATGTAATCGCCTGCATCACGTTCCAGATCCAATTTCTTGGCAGGCAGATCACTGTCTCTATAGATCACCAACCTGAAGAACAGGTCATCCATAAATTTCCATGGATCCCGTACCACGATTCCTTCTAGAACTACATCGTTTATCATCTGACCTCCTTGTATATAAAACCTTCGTCATCTTGGGTTAAAAAGAAATTGCCGGACAGATCCCAGTGGGTTGTGTCCGGCCAACGATAGATAAAGAATTTTTGAGTTGTCAATCAGAGTATATCAATTACAAGGGGCTTATCCTAGATGGTCAATTTCTTTTTAATAATGCCACGCTCCTTTATGGGAAAAATAGATCAATGTGTGAAGACACGTAATTTGGCCACTCCGGTTTGAGTGACAAGCACCTTGGGAACTACTGATGGAAACAGGATAGATAAATCTGCTGACACAGAGACCCGTACCGTGTTGTCTCCCCCGCTGACCTGAATTCCTGTAACAAAGGCATGCACCCCTTTAGCGGATAAGCTGGCTGTATTAGAGGTCACATAAGCCTGAGCGTTCCCCCAGGTTCTTGAAGTGGGAACAAGACTTCCGGTATCTTGAAAAACTTGCTGATTGATCTCAGCGGAAGCGGCAACTGCCGCAGCGTCTGCTGCCTTTGCCACTTCTGAAATGGCATAAAAATACCGTCCGAGTTCAATAGCCAATGCCAGGGCAGGAATCATCACCAACCCAATGAATACCGCCCAGAAAGTCATTGAATAGCCACGCCGATCTCGCCACAGCATATTACCAGCCTTCTTGCCGAAATGTAGAATCGGCACGGACAGTAAACGTCTGCCCTGGCAATCCAGGGAACAGGCTGGTCAGAGGAGCCATGAAGTTGGGTACACTGCCGCTGACTTGGATCTTTAAAATGCTGCCGGCACTTCCTCCAGGAGCCAAGACACTGACCGAAGTATTTTCCAGAATCCCAGCCTGGGCGATTGCGTCTCTTGCTCCACTCATGGCATAACAGGCTGGGCATTGCTGCGCCACACTTCCCATACGCGCACCATGCCTGGCTGCGGCTTGCACTGCCTGTTGGGCATAGACTAACATCCCCAGGTTGACAATCGCCAACATGACCATAATCGCAATTGGAGTTGTAATTGCAGCCTCTAGCAATTCCATCCCACGAGTGTCTTTAATAAACCTCATAATCCTCCTTGAGAAATAATTGATCTGCCAGTTTTTGGAATATCCCCAAAGGAGACATTACTGGCAGACCATTGATTTGACTAGATTTTTCCAGCAATATCTGTCACGATGGCAGCGATATTTTGGCCCAGCAACCGGTATGCACCATAAGCCACCAGAACAACTACTGCAATGATCAATGCGACCTCAGTCGACTCGATTCCCCGGTTATCCTTTAGGAAACGCAATGCCAATCACCTCCTTCCTTCTTTAGAAATATGGATAGAGAACGAACAACAAAGTTCCACAAAAAATTGATACGACAAAAGGAATTTCCCTCTTTTTCTGAAGGCTCGCGATTACGCCCTGTACTCCACCGACAATTGCTATCGGGATCAGAAAAATTGGATTTCCAAGAACCAAGGCGCCAGCAATAATCAGCTTGACATCTGCACCTCCTAAAACACCAAATTCCCAAAGCACCCACACGATAAGGATGAGAAGACAAATCAACGTCGCTGCAGGTTGAAAAATTGCAGCAAATGCGGACAACGTAAGAACAAATGCTAGACGTTTTTCTCGGGGGTTGAAATCTGATACGTGAGTTAGTGCAATCATCAACAATACTGGAGCCCATAAGCCATTGAGAAGGGCATACACACCTGCACCAACCATCCCGCCAACGGTTAATGGCGTGGGGACCAGGTGGTTGCGGAGATCGTAGACCATACAGGTAAAAAACAGGGCTAAAACGGCAAAATTAGCAATCAGAAGGCGCTCCTATCCATTCCGCATTTAAAAAATAAAGCTGGACTTACTTCTGCACCCAGAAGGTTCTGTCCAGCCAACGATTGATCAAAGATTGTCTATTAATAATTATAATGACGGAATGAAGTTATCCAAGGTGGTCAATTTCTTGATGGGAGTAACAGCCACTTATCCCGTGGTCATGGAGGTCTGATGATACATAAAGTGGAAGTAATCATTCCGAACGAACTTATAAAGGAAATTGAAGCTTACGCAAAGGTCGAGGGAATCACTCTCAATGAGTTCTTGCTGTGGGCTCTTGGTGAAAAGGTGGGCGAATTACGTGAACGACGAGGGGTTAAGAATCTACTTCGGGTTATTCCAAACCAAGCCGCTGAAAAAACTCCCGTAGAAAAAGCTACACCTCCCACATATCCTCAAAAACGGCTACTGAAAGCTGAGGAAGTAGCGAAATACCTGAGAATAAGCAAATCAGGTGCCTATCGGTTAATGCAAACTGGTGAAATTCCAGTTGTGAGAATTGGTAAAGCAGTCCGCGTAAGAGAAGAGGACATCGAAAGTTTTGTATTGAATACAAAAGCATAATCCAGACATTGCGGATTAGCCTAAAACGATTATCCATACTTTCAAGATTAACACCGAGGCTAACAATATCGGCAATCCCGGTAAACGGTGAAGCATGATTTTCTGTTCCCGTACCATAGATACCAATCCCGAAGCAATCACAACGATTAAGTGAATAACCAGAAACGACATGATAAAGAAAATCCCTGGCCAGATAAGACAGATCGTAATTGCACTAACGGCATCCGCGCCACCCCACCACTTCAATTCCCAGGCAGCCCAGAAGCCAATGATTGCCAAAGCTGAAAGTGGTGAAGATTGAATCGAGAGGAATGCTCCTAAGAATAGCAATGGGAGCCAGGTGATTATTCGGCTTAACTCTTCCCAGCCAAATGCTTTAGATATCCAATACCGTTCACTTACAGTAGCAACTACAGCAGCAAGTAGGACTAATGTCCAGTCTCCCTGCCAGATCCGATAAAGGCCTGCGCCAATGAGAGGAATAACCACCCATGCGCTGTGAGGTATTTCACTTTTTCGAATATCGAACCACGATACGATTCCCAACCAGGTTACAACAAGGCCAAAAATAATCCAATCCATAGCACCTCTTTTTCTATGGCTTGATCTGCCCTTCGATACGTCGAATATATTCAGCGCCACTTGCACAACCGCTTGAAAAATTGGCTGCAATGTTATTCCAATTGTTCGGATTTCCGGTTTTTCGAAGAGCTTGATAAACACACCCAGCGCCGGCATGGTAATTTGCTAGAACCAGACGCCAGTAATCGTCATAACTTAAAAACGCAGCTGGTTGTTTGCCGGTTGCCAGATTGAAAATCCTGGTCGATTGCAAACAACTTGCATTGAGGGTTTCAGTCAGAACTCGTATCGCTTGGTTTCCTTTTTCAAGATCAACACCCCCTGGACAATTCGGGCAGGTGGCCTCGATATCTCGTAAAACCATTCCGCGTAATAGGTATTGCGTTGAAGAATCCAGGAATTGATATTGGGTAGGACATCCTACTTCACCGTATGTTTGCCGGCAGATGCTTTGGAAATAAGCCGGCCGCCACATTAAAACAAGGTCTGCACCATATGTGGTCATCTGACCCAACCCAATCTCACCCAGAGTCCAATTTGCCGCTGGCCAGAATTGCGATTCAACGGCAATGACAGCTTTAACTACCTTTGGCGGTAACTCTGAGACATGAGAAGAAGAGAGAATCACCGAGTCAAATTGATTCTGCCAGGTGAGCACCTGGTCTTTAGTAAGTTCGATTCCACAACCATTTGCGGAGCCATCAGGATTCAACCCTTCTGCTGGGCAGATAGCACCATCGACCAATCCGGATGATAATAACTCGGCAGCTAAAACATCATAACGGTTGGCAGTGGCTAGGTTCGTGTTCCCGCTTACTGGCATTAACCAATCTGGAATAGATGTTGGGGTCAAGCCATATGCCATTTGGCAGGTTCCACCGCTATCAGCCTTCACAGATGTTGTCTCCCAACTGGCAGTGGTCATCACGGTAAGGGCGGCTAGTAGAATTCGGATTACGGGCGACCATGCACGGGATGCCATGCCACCTCCCAAACTACGCTGGGTGTTCGATATGTCTGGCCAAAATCATCCGACAAATCAGCCCATGCGGTCCAGATACCCTCTTCTGTGGTACCAAAATTGAGATCTCCTGAATTTTCAGGAGTTACCGACCAGGTTGAGCCATTGCGGTTCAAAGAAAATTGAGCTCCCGATGGTGCCCGAACTTGCACCAAAATAGAATAAGGTGGAACACCACCTGTTACCTCGCCAGTTAGGGTCTGTGCGGGTTGATCCAGGCTAGGAGCAAATAACAATAAACGCGCATATGTGACCGCTATTGTCCCGCGAAGTGGTGCAATCACAATAACCGTCACTGAATCACTGGTGGTTTCATACTGATTAGAACAGGTGATTGTGTAGGTGTGCGTTCCAATCGGGACTCCACTCATAGGCTGATTTCCAGCTATGACCACATTCCCAACCCAGCTGCCATTTGAACTGGCTGCTGAACAAATGGTCGCATCGCGACTGATCCAACTCAGGGTAAAGCTTGCGGGAGAAATTAATGTCAGAGGACCATCGGTGTTGTTAATCTTCAAATCCACTGCGGGTGGATTGTAGACAATGACAGTGACACTATCTGATGTGGAGCCAATGGGATTGGAACATGTCAACGTATAGGTGTAACTTCCGGTGGTGATGCCAGTGTAATTCGTCGAGCCGGACTGACCCTTCGTTCCAGTCCAGCTTCCTGAGGCAGTGCAGGTATCTGCATTACTGGATGTCCAACTCAACAGATATTGAGCGGGAGAAGTCAGGCGGATTGTTCCATCCTGGTTATTCGCTTTCAAATCCACGCTGGGCGGGAGTGAGCATCGAATCGTTTTATTTGTTCCTGACAGATCAAACCAGGAGGAATTATAGGGATTTTGACCCTGAACGTGTATGGTGTGTTGAACATTGGGCGAGATCAATCCCCACAAATCTTGAGTGAACCCACAAGTGCCGCCCGTGCATGTTCCGGTCAGATCCGCCCTGTACTGGTTAGCGACTCCATTCGCTACCAAATTGCCATCTACCAGGATGCGGTAATTGATATCCAACCCTGGAGCGGCATCTTGCATCACCCAGCCGAAAGCCCGACATTGGGATTGAGGTACTGTTCCAGAGGTTCCATCATGGTAGCCAGTAAAGGTATCTCGATAAGCCCAGATTAAGACGAAATCTTCAAAGTCGTGGTCATAACCGCCATTACTATTATCTTCATCCCAATCCCCCCAACATTGTGGAGTGCCGATAATGGTATCCCCGGATGCGAGAAAAGCTGTCATTAAACTGGTAAAGTCTCTACCACCGGCGCTTGGATCGTAGTTTTGCGAATAGAAGTAATTTGGACAAAAGTAATCGTGATGAGGCGTTTTCCAACCCACGTGCGGGTTAGCACACCCCCCTGAACCGCAGTTACCTCCATAACAATCACAACCTCTGATCTGGATCGTCTCACCCGCTGCAACCGTGATCGGGGTCAGCACTGTTTGATTGTTAATCACATCCATATAGGTGCAGTTCTGCCCTACCCTGCAGCCATTACGGATGAAGTGATAGCGCGAAAAATACCCCGGTGAGCTTGAGGTGATGACATTCCATAAAACAATTCTTCCAGCTCTGGGGAACGTGATCGAAACGGGATTTCGATTATAAGAAACGATAGGATGGCCATAATCCGCCAGTGCAGAGATCGTGATCACCAAACCAATCACAATGGCAAGGATAATTCCCAGAAATGTTTTCTTACGCTTCATCAGATTTGAGATAAATATTTTCATTGGACAACCCCAGCGGATGCAAATACCCGAACGGTTTTCAATTCGATTCCGAAAATGTTTAGAATCGTCCATTGGATTGGAACCTCCAAATAGACTCCAACAGCAGGTTCATTACTTGACCAATCGCTCAATTCATCTCCCAAGCGAACTGGACGGGGTGGAAATCCGGAAATCGTTCCTCCAAAAGGATCAGGCAGAACCCGAATTGACGAGGTGTACCCAATAATTCCACGCGCTTGCATAGCAGAATTAACTACGTTTTGGGCTTCATTACAGGCCACGGCTTGATCCAGTTGGATAAAGCCTGTATTGAGAACGGCATCCCAGTCCCTCCCTCGGGATGCACCAGCAAGCGCAGCCTCTTGCGCCACAGAATAAGCCCAATTACGTGCCGCATACAGCCTGTAAATATCCACGAGCCCACCTGCAATCACTACAAGCACGAGGATGGATAATAATCCCCACACTGCGGATTGTGCTTTTCTTTCAATAATCATCCCATTTCCAGTAAATGCTTTTAAAAGTAATGGGATCATGGAAACCGCTCCACGATTCCCCAGTGCTGAACTCGTATTGTCATGATGGGTTCAGAAAGGAAGGGGATATCTGCCTGAAATGGTGCAGAAGCCTCCAAGATAAAAGTAGTTCCAAATGGGCTGCCTGAAAGCCAGGCTGAACTCCGTGGAGTGCCGGCAGCATCAAAAACTTGAATGGTCGTAGCCTCTACCGTACCCATCACATTTTGGTTCGTCCCTTCTTGAATCAAGTTCTTTGCATAATTCCATTGGGAAGGATCCAGGGATAAAGCGCGAACAGCTGCGCCGGCACTGCTGTCCAATGCCTGCCTCATGGCTACTCCACGACTGAGTTCAATACCACCAAAAATGACCAGTGCAAGCACCATCAGAACTAACAAGGCTTCAACCGACGCCTGCCCCTTAGAATCTGATTTAAGACCCAATTTCGGCGTTGACATCATTGAACTTGACCTTTAAAGTGGAAAAGACTTCCCAGAGCGCGCCGCCAACCAGAGCGATGAAGATCGCCAGGACAACGATATACTCAACAACGCTCTGTCCATTTCGATCATGCAACATAATTCCTCCTCTCCTTGGAACGCTCCTCTGCACTTTTACAGAGGAAGCGGAGTGTTAATGTTTGGTATCTGGTCTTCAGGATAGAAGACCAGATACCAGGTTTGCTAATAAATTATGGGTGTGCAGCCGGCACAGCGATGCTGTTAATCCAGTCCGCAATACTGCCGCCTTGGGTACCGATATTGCTCAGGATGGCCCAGATAGCCACTGCTCCCAAGACAACGGCGATCGCCAGAACAACAACAAACTGTGGAATTTCGGATGCTTTCTTATCGAACAACATAAACAGGCTCCTTTCCCTCGCACTATGGGCGGGGGTTTTGAAAAATGGGTTAGAAACCGCCGCCAATCGACACCCCGGAGAGGGTTTTCAGGATGCGGTCAACAAGCGGGTAAAACAACAAGATAACAATTGGACCAAGGAGAAACGGCATAGCCAGTAAGGTGATGCGCAGGGGCAAACGCTGCATCTGTTCCTCGGATTGGTAACCGATCTCTTCGTTCAATTCTTCGATGACACTGGCAATCGCTTGATCAACATCGGAGACTCCTCCGGATTGTTGAGCAGCCTGGACACGTTGTACAACGCGAAGCAACTGGGGGGATTTCAAATCGTCAGCTAACTGGTTAAGTAAATCCAACCCACTGCGAGCAGAACTACCCTGCAGCCTTTTTTGTAGACGTTGGTATACAACTGAAGTTTCGACGGTCGTCTTTGCCAAGCTCTCTAATCCAAGCAAGAGCGAACCTTGTAAGCTCATATGCAGACGTACATCGATCAGAAACTGTCGAATTTGTCCGACCATGAACCGTTTTCGCTGCTGGATCAAATAGCGTTTGGCTAACCACACCAGACCTGGCAATGCCAGGAAACCCAACCGGATGCTGGGAAGCTGCGGTCCTAAGACTGCCAATAGGATCAGTCCAATCAGGGCTGTACCCGCATAAAGAGCTCCCCATGGAATGTCACCGAACCCCAAAATTGCTTCTTCTGTTCTTTTCTCGTCGCTTTGATATTTGGTTCCGAGTCCGAGAGCGTGTAAACGGCCACGCTGTATCGGAGTGCTAAGCCTCCTTCCTGTGTCAAATAAAATGGATATTACGGTATTGGCAATCATGCCCACTCCGATTGCCAGACTAAAGCCCACCACAAGGGAAAAGGTATCCATTCCTAGACCTCCCCAAAACTCAATTGGTAGACTTCGTACTCAAAATACAGGCTGGCTAGCACAACTCCACAAATCATGACTGCCAGTAACACCCGATGAGGTGCATCTTGCAGGAAAAAATCACGCCAGGCTGGTGATAAAACTACGAAGGACACGGAAACGGCAACTACACCTTGTAGCAGTCGGATTGTTCCACGAACAAGCGAAAGGGTCTGACGAGTCTTAGAGCGTAGCAGTTTTTGTCGGTGAGCCTCCTGTTCCAGTGAGACAAGCAACTCGTCCTGAATTTCTTCTGTCAGCTGAGCATTATTGGCAATCAAAGCCGACAGCCTTGATGTGACATTTCCGGGTAATCCTTTTAATGCCTGTGCAGCCTGGCCAGGGGGTTGATGCATTCGTAAGCGGCTTGCGACCTGCTCGATGGCGTGGTTCATCACGCCCACAGGCAATTTGACCTTCATCAAAGCATTCAAAAGAGAGTGATCTACACTCATCAATGATCGAATTTGCAAGGCAACCGCTTCCGCATCCTCGTTGATTTGTGCGCGCTCGACCTGTTTTTGCTGAAAGTTGATCCAAATCAGGATGATTAAACCGATCAACAGTACAATCGGTGAGAGCATAAAATCTTGGACTGCTATTGCTAACCCTGGCGTGGCAATCAATAAAATTAATCGCTTCCAATCCAACTCATTGTGTGCCTGGTAAGGCTTTTCTTGAATGACGCCCATCGCCCGTAGCCGGCGACCTGCCCAGGAAACAAATATCCTGCGCCAGGTTTTCGCTATGATTTCTACGCCAGATAACAGCGTATTGTATAAAACCAGAAAGATACCGCCCGCCAGGAACACTGCTCCTGCATCAATTAAGAATCGAAACGGACTCATGCCTCATCCTCCGGAGAACCTTTTATACGATCCAGTCTGGTCCAGTACCCGCGCGGAGGTTTTGGAATACCTAACGCCCTGCAGCGCTTTTCAACGGCTTTATCAGAAACTCCGTATAAGGCAGCAATCTGAGTAGTTGGAATTTCCCATACCAACTGCCGTAATTCTTCTGGATCAATGATAAATTTCCGATCAGCCAACCTTCGGCAGGAATCGTTATGGTAGATCCGCCGATTTTTATGAGAAAGGGTGACTTTGAAAGGTTCTCCGCAATATGGGCAAATCAAAATTACCGCCTTATGATCCGGGTCATGTGAAAGTTTGCCGAGGGTTGTCAGAACTAGATTCTCAATCGTCAAGTTTTGCGGATTCCCATCCTTATAAATAACAATCTCAAATGAACGAAGCCATCGTCCTAAGCTGACTGACATCAGATGCCGGCTCAAGATCACCTTTCCATCTTTTCTGGCCAAGGGGTGATGACAATCCTGGAATTCCTGCTGTCCGGTTTCAGGATTGATGACTGGATTTATATCTTTGTGATAATCACAAGGTTCCATAAGTCACTCCTGGCCAATTAATAACGACTTATCCGGGTCATCATTTGTGGAGATGATTTGCCAGCATAAAAAACCATACATCGGATACGTTGGGGGTTCCCAACCATAACGAATAAACCCATTCGTGAGTCCAGTTCCCACATCATCCAGCACGATCATGGTGTCAATCATTTGCGCCAGGTGGCAATAATCAGACTCGCAATCCTCCCAATAAACGCCATTTTGAGTGACATAATCACCTTTCAGTTGAACTCCAATCAACTGTCCTTCTTGGATAGGATGGGAAATCAATGAATAGGCCGGTTTTCCAGAAAATTGAATTTCAGTAGCTGCCCAGGTGAAGCTTAGGTCACCGTCTGCTTCGAGATAGTAGACTTTCACCAAACTCATCGGTTGAATAAAATCGATCTGTTTGGTTTCACCGGCTACCCCATAAAAACGCCACGTTCGTTCTTGTCGGATAAAACGCAACCCTTGCCAGGGGGCATTCCGCAATTTGCTCTCGATTTCCTCGTTCTTATGATTAACATCTTCGAAATAATCTACACTTGATGGTGCTGGGTCCACCTTCATTAAGGCATTCAGGTTCCCGAAAATAAAAACCAGGCATCCTACGACAGCAAGTAGAAATACAACGACAAGGATCCACTTTAAGAAGCGATTCATTTCATTCCCTCCAACTGGTGATAGGCTTGTTCAAAGACAGGGATGTTCTCATCACCTTCTGCCCGGTAAAGGTAGTTCAAACAATAATCACCTTTCGTATTAATTCCTTTAATCGTGGCGATGGCCTGTAATGTGCGTTGAACTCTTCCAGATCGGTTGACTCTTCCCATCAAAGCAACAACATCCAATCCCATCGCAACCATTGAGCGAACAGCAGACAATCCCAATTCCGGCGCTGCAGCCAGGGCAAGTTGTTCAAGGCGCATCAAGGACTCTTCTATCGTCCCACCGTGAATGGTTGTTAATGCTTTGCGCCCCAGGCAGGTGGCTTTTAAGAATTGCAGTGCCTCATTTCCTACCACCTCGCCCACCAGGATGGCTGCCGGGTTCATACGGGTATAAATGACGTTTAGGACCCAATCCAGGGTCACGCCAGGTGTGCCAGGCGATAATTCAGCTGGAGCTACAGTACGCAATAAAAAAGGGTGCTGGATTTCCAATTCTCGGAAGGTTTCCAGCGCAGCAATCGGTGCGGATACAGGCAAGAAACCCGAGAGGGCGTTGAGTAAAGTCGTCTTGCCAGAACCCATTTCGCCGGCAATCATCAGGCTGCCAGACAGGTTGGCTACCATCCAGGCTAGAAATCGATCTGGTGTGTCTTTCAGGGATTGGATCCGATAGGTTAGTTCGGACCTGGTATCTTTTTCAGCAGGGCTGGTAAATGTCGGCATCAATCCGATTGATGTCGGATCACATTTGGCAAACGTACCAGTCTGCTCCATTTCTTCCAATGTGCGAACACGCCGGCCGAAAGTACGGATATTGATTGCAGTCCCCTCGGTTGACAGGCGCGGAACGATGGCGGTAAACCGTTCTCCACCTGGCAGATCAATTAACACAGCCGGTCGATCTCCGCGTAAAGTAGCGCCGCCTTGATCTGCGACATGCACAGCGAGGTTTTCAAAATAGCTGTCATCAGCCAGTTTCCCAAGATGAAAAAAACTCCCATCATATTCCACTGCTACCTCCCCATTGCGCACGAAGATTTCCTCCACGTATGGGTCGCGCAGCAACTGATCAAGCAATCCCACCCCGGACAATGCATCCGTGATAATTTGTGCATTGCGATTGACGACGCTGCGATTCTCACCCTGATCAATCAAGATAGAGCGCACCTCATCATAGAAACGACGACGTTTTTCTGAGTCTGCTTCTCGCCAGCTGGGTGGGTTGATTCCCCGCTGTACCAATTCCTCACGGACCCGTTCAATTAGGAGCAGATCGGATTGGTTTAAAGGCTGAAGGGTTGGTGGAACGGTTGGATGGATCAAGGAAGTGCCAGAGTTGACCATAACAATCCACCTTGTTTTTTGCTTGCTGCAACCGCAGTGAGAATAACGTCCACATCTTCTGGCTCCACCGCCAGGGTAAGGATTTGGACTTGTTCGTTCTGAGGGCTGCCTCCAAATGTTGAGTTATCCTCACTCTTCTGGTTGGATTCCGCAGCGACTCCTTGTGCATTGCGGACATCTACTACCAATACACTTCTGGCGATGAGCTCTACCTTGAAGGTGGATTGATCGTTGGCTGAAATCGCTGTGTTCTCAGGGTCAATTTTCTCGGGAAGCACTTGATACAAATTGACGTGTTCTCCGATTCGAATTTGTCCACCTACTGCAGAAACAGGTTCAACCGGGATTGAGAGAACTTCATATGCTGCATCAGCCAGTCGAAACTGTGTGACAGGCACCGCATTTGCCTGAGCAACCGGTAGTTCTGCCGGCAATGAAACCGTGCTGATCTTTCCTTCCAGATCCTGGGTGGATTGGTAATAGGGTAAAGACGCCATCGTGCGAGGCATCTCGCGCATTTGGAACATGTCTGCATCTAGAATTGCATAAGCAGGGATTGCATTGATGGGTACTGGTACCTGATAAGTGGAAACTTCCTTCAAATACAGATTGCGTCCATAGAAACCTGCTCCCAGGGCAACCACAACGGCAATTACACCGATAATAAATTGAACAGTTCGATTCATTAATTCCTCCGTTTCCAGCCGGTATATGCTTGTTCTAAAATGGGATCAGCCAATCGTGGGTCGAGCGACTGAGCCCATGTTTCGTTGTAAGGCAACACAATCGACACCCCGGTTTCTGCACGATCAGAGACCGATTTAGCCATGTTCAATACCAAATGGTGCGGTTCTGAAACCTCGTTCATCAATCGTCTGGCTTGTAATATGGCATCATCGCGAGGAGAGGTAACCACCAGGTTTATTAAACCTGGCTTGGGTTTCGACAATTCCGAGAAAAGGGGATGCCCGGGAAAACAATCCGCGACAAAAAGTGTGTGTTTCCGTTGGATCTCGGCCAGTAGATTTCGAACCCCTTGCGGGTCTTCGCTCCAAAGGACATCGATCGTTCGGCCGTCCATCGGGTATAAACTGACCCCATTCCAAAGAGCCGGCTCTGCTTTATGAGTGGCAATGGTAAAGAATTCGGGAAGGTCGGGTGAAATTCGAGCGTGCAGTGCGCTTCCGCCCATACTAAGTTCAAGCAATGCCGCTGGCAGTCCTGTATTCCTGACGAAGCGTTTACAAACAGCCATCGCAAGGGTTGTTTTTCCTACCCCTCCAGACCAATTCACCAAATTAATCTGACGGGCTGGTAGGAACGAGACTTGTTTGGCACTGGTCAACCGGGCTCGTCCTAGCCATTCAGCCGGGTCTATTACAAAACTGTCTTGAGTAACCACCGGAATCCCACTCTTATCCAGCGCACTATGAAGAACCTCTTCAGATACATCTGACACTGGGAGCAGGTCACCGAGAATAACCAGGTGTACTCCAGACAGGTTCTGTAAAACACCACGAGTAGAGAATGCTTCCCGTACTGAGAGATTGTCAGTCTGGGAGAGTGCTTCCAATACTTTTTGATCAGGTTGATGAGCCCCAAGCAAAATAACAAGAGCCGAGTTCCGTTTCAAATTAAAGGAATTTCCAAAACTAAATTTCATGTTGTTTTTCATCTCCTTGGATGTTTTTCGATGGGTAGGACAAATCTGCATAAATTGCCAGTAGCACCGCAGTAACCAAAAGCAAGGTGGTTAAGACCGTCAAAATGGTTCCTGGTAGTGAACCGCTACCCAACTTGATATACACGATGGATAAACCACTAATCCCGGCAATTCCCATGGACCGAATCCACATCAAATTGGTCAGAATGGCAGAAACAAATACACTGAATACCGCCAACCAGACTAATTCGTCTTGAATTGCAAATAATTTCATGAGTAGGGCGATACTCAAAGCTAACGCAAAGCACATGTTTGATAAGTTCCGCGCCATATTTTTCACCAGAGTCCAGGTATCAATCGCCAACGTACAATCCGCATGTAGCAGGCATATCCGTCAATCATTTTTTCTTCTCGAAGGATTCGCCAACATTGAATGAACGTCAGAGCAACAGATAAAAGAATGGCATTGAACCAATCTGGAGAACTGAAAACCATCATTGCCCTGAACACCAGTTCTCCTAGATACATCGGGTGACGTAAAAACTGATAGGGGCCACGACTGGTCAGTCCACGATCCGCAGGAGCAACCCCAAAACGTGATCCTAAAGTGATGAGAGACCACAAGATCAATGAGTAGCCAGCCAGGGCAGGTATGAGCAAATACCACTCGCTATGGCTGCAAGTTGTGAATGTGGGCAAGAATGCGGCGATCATTCCGAGCCACAATCCAGTGCGATCATATTGTTTCGCCGGTGTTCGCCGGGTATAGAAGAAAGCCAATAACCCGTTATGAATCGCAAATAGCCAGGCTAGGATAGAAGGATGCTGCCAGGCTGCCAACCCAGAAATAAGTGTGGCAAAGAGAAAGAAACCAAAACCTGCCAGGTCACGTATGCGTTCGGAATGGTCCCGTATGAAGTGGAGGGGATTGGTGGCCATTACATCGCACCTAGATTCTGGACAATTGGCCATCCGATTACAGCCAGCAACGTCACAAGGAATGGTAGGAAATAAAAAACCACCATTGGGATTACCAGTTCGGATCCCACTTTTTCTGCTCGCTGCTCAGCGGAGCCAATATAGTCAGCTGCAATACTGGTTGCCAGCTGTCCCATCAATTCCTGTTGGGCAGTACCGCGTCGGATGAATTCCAATTGAACAGACATGCCGATCAATTCGGGTAGATGCGATTCCTGGGCTTCGCGTTGCATTTGCTCAATCAGATCACGACCTTGCGCCATCTGAAGAACCCACCGCATCCATTTGCCTACCAAGCTTTGCGCTTGAGCTGTCCGACGCAAGGCTTCTTCCATCGAAACATTTGCAGACATCTGGGCTGAAATTAGCTGAACAAATTCTGGAAGTTGAGCAATAAACTGACGACGATAACGACGGGCAACCCCACCCATAGACATGGCAGGGTATTGAAATCCAACCAATCCACCTACCAAAGCAAATACTGGTTCCGCAGTGGCTACCATCCCCAATCCAAACCCTGCTACAGCTAAAGCCACCCGCAGAGAGGTAAACTGCACTTCATTCCAATCATTCCAGCGATCTCCGATGTGAGCCCAATACAGATCTGCCCGTGTTTTCCGTAGAAAACCAGCTGGTGTCCATCTAGATACTGGCTTGTCTAGGGGAGAAAGGGATTTGCGCCATCCGGTCAGGATAACGCCATCTGCTGGCGTAAGAATCTCAGATAACCGGCCTGTGGGTGCTGCGGGTGCAAGTTCAAGTGTCAGGTAGATGACCAGTGCAAAAACAGCAATTCCGGTGAGGTAAATGAGAGCTGTCATCTACACTGCCTCCATAATCATGGAACGGATAATGAAGTACCCACCCACCATGGCTGCCATCGTGCCACCAATTACGATTTGAACAGGGAGGGCGGTTAACGAAGAGCGCACCATTGGGTCCTGGCTGAGATAAATCAGAATAAGGATCAAGACAGCTGGCAGGACTTTTGCAGAAACCAGCGAATCACCAGCTTTCGCCTGGGCACGATTGCGTGCAATCAGGATTTGCTGAACCCGGCTAGAGATATCCATCAGGACTGCGGTGTAGGCTCGTCCGCCTGCTTCGGTATATCCTTCCAATAGTTGAGCTAGATTGGCCAGGGACACCGAAGGGCTGCGCGATGCCAGACTTCGCAATGCCTCCACCCTATCTTTGATTCGCATTTCTGAAGCAGTGAGAATAAACTCTGGGGTGAGAGGATTGATTTTTTCTATCTCCAAGGACTCACCGACTTGTTGTAAAACATCGGGTACGGATCCACCAGCAAGTAGACCAGCAGCAGTCCGACCAATAGCAATTGGGAGCAACTGGTCAATATTCCGACCACGACTTTTTACTCGATCATCCAACCATGCGCCAGGAATGTAAATTAGGATTCCCCCTATAACAATTGCCGGAAGACCTGGGAGGAACAACCAGGCAATAACCATGCCGCAAACACCAGCAGCGATACGTAGTAAGCGGAAGGTAACGGGTTTGATATTCAGACCGGAGGCTAAAAGTTTATACTCCAGGGATTTTTGATCGAGACTGGATAGAGTTCGGGCTGAATCAACAGTAAATAAAGCGGATAATCTACCCGTTTTGATTTGCTTTGGATACCACAGTAAGAGCACCAAAGTAGTGGATAAGAGCCCAACCACTGGAATTAATATCGTCATAGATCCTCCAGGTAAGTTTTTAAAAACAAAAGCCAGACACTCGTGCTTGTACGCCTTTGACATGCGTATCCAGCAGGTAGAGTCCGGCTAACGATTGAAAGAATAAATAATTAAGTTATCAGATTAGATTGAGTATAGCAAGCAAAAAGGGCTTATCCTAGGGGGACAATGATTAATATGTCAAACACGATTCACAATTGAATCGGCTGTAAACAAGCGTATCCCTTCATTCTTTGATTTGGCTTCCACGTCAGCAGTAAAACCCTTACGAGAAAATAGGGCGAATTGGACTTTCTTAATTTGATGTTCTTTCAGTAATATTTCCGCTTTTTGCTTGAGATCATCCAAAACACTGGCACCTACCGGATGTATTGTCCATTTACACTCCCCCACCAAGGCAATCTTTTCTGTAAGGTTGATCGCGAGAACATCAATCTCTGCATCTCGATTCCACCATCCCCCAATTCGTTCTGGGAAAAAGTCTAATTCACCCGCTTGCGCCAGACGACCTGTGAATATTATCGCCGCTTCCTCAAATGCATTGGCAACAAAATGATCCAAATCTGGTTTTATCCGTTGCTGAAGGATCGCATCCGCTAATCCAAGATCAAGACTGCTTTGATTAGGATGAACATAGCGAAACCAGAACCGCAGGAAATGATCGTCAATATGGTAAATTCCCTTTTTACTCTTTTCCGGTTGCGTTTCAGTAGCCGGCACACGCCTGGTGATTAATCTCATTTGCTGGAGAATATCAAGATAACGCGCAACCGTCGTTACATCCCCTATACCAGCGCCTTGCGCAATATCGTTCAAACGCGTCCGACCTTGCGCGATTGCTCTCAACAAGGAAAAATAATTACGCGGTTCTCTCAATTCTTCCATAAGAAGTAAACGTGGTTCGTTGAACAACGTGCCGCTTTGTGCATCTAGAATATGTTGCCGGATATTGGCAAAAACATCCTGGCTGTCCTGGAAGGTGCGCAAATAATAGGGCATTCCCCCAACAACTGCCCAAGTGAGGAATTTTTCTTCGGCAGAATAACTTGGAAAAAACAACGCAGAGGAAGCCAGATCCATGGGCCGTAAGAGAGTGCTTGCTGTCCTGCGGCCATACAGAGGAGCCTGATAACCGAGCACTTCTGTTTCCATCATGCCAATGTATGAACCACACAACACGATCATGATCTGTGTATTTTTGAGTGTTTCGTCCCATACCTTTTGCAAGATGGATGGAATGGCTTTGTTTCCGCTGATCAAATAAGTAAATTCATCCAAAACAATGATCGGTTTGGGTTGTCCGGGGAGTTCGCCTAGCGCCCGCAATGCTGCTTCCCAGGAAGGGAATGTAAATCCTGAGGGAACATCTGCATGGGTGAAACCGTAAACTTGTTGAGAGAATGTGGCTAATTGCTCTGAATCACTACTTAATGTAGCAATAAAAAAGATATGTGGTTTATCTGCGCAAAATGCATGCAACAGTTCCGTTTTTCCGACACGCCGGCGACCGTATAATACGAAAAGCTCTGCCTGATTGGATCGGTAGCGTTGGCCTAATAATTCAAGTTCGGTCTTTCGGTCTATAAACATGGTTTCCTCCATGAGAAGACAATTAAATACTAATCACAATTATTATAATCGTAATTAGTATAATACACAACGTGAAATTATTAGTGCTTGAGATGAGATAGGGATTGGGGAACACCTATGAAATTACTATTAACCGAATATCCAATCAGGTTATGTAAGAGCTAGAACGTCGAGGGATCTCTTAGTGTTGTGTTCCCAATCAAGTTACGCGCATCCTCTGATTAAAAATGGCGAACAACGACACAATGTTTATTTTTTAGAGACATTATGGAGAATAACTGATGCCGGAACAATCCGACATCATTCAATTGCCATTGCATGGCTGAATTTGCATAACAAACATCAACCTAGCATGGGATTAAAGGATTAAAGATCTCCTCGCTTCCCGAAAAAAACTGTAGCCCTCGTACCACAACATATCCACTTGAACCAGCTTTAAGATCCAGCTTCAAATACTGTGTCTTAGTGAAAGTGAAATTTACACGTTCGTCAACCGAACGAAGGCGCGACTCCTTAACTAAGGAATATTTCTCACCTTTCGTGTGAGAAAAAATTCTAACTACTTCAGCCGCGTGGTACTTTCCACTGTGCTGTGTATGAATCCCAATTCCAGTTAGCTCGACTATGAACGGGAAAAGCAGTTCAAGGGAAACCCAACCGGTTGCACTCTTTTCTGAATGCCACATTCTGCCGGCGTCATAGCTTACCTGTCCGGTATTCATGCTGGGCTTAATTATATTTTGGACCACATTGCCAGCTTTACTGGAAAATGCCTCTCCTGAAGCAGTTCTCACAACAATTCCCGTTGGCTGCCCAACGATCTCCATTCGTCGGATGATCCTAATTTCACTATGAAGGTTATATTCGGAAGGAACGTTTTTCTTTCTATCGAAGGTGATTGTCGGAAACGCCCGTTGATTCAACGCCAACCCGCGGACATCTTCGGGTATGAATTCTCCAGGCATCTCGCTTGGGTTGAAGCCTTTGGTATGATGAGAAAGATTGTAGGACATTATGGAAGTACTGGTTTTCATGTCGTAACCATATGCGTCTACATGTGGTAAACCGAAAGCATGACCCAACTCGTGCTGAACGGTGGATTGAAAATTCGGAATTTTATCCAGTGCGTAGGAAGACACCAGTACAATCCCCCCACCCGTGTTGAATCCGCCATTGAATGGTGAACCGCATCCCCCGGGAAAATCTTCTTGGTGGTTGACCACCACTGTGAAGAAGATCAGAGGACAGGAGAAGCGGTTGAAACCTGTGAAGTCTAACAACTCACCAGTAATGTGATTTGCTTGACTCGATAAGCCCCGATAAAACGGTAGATTATAAGGTGAATCGTAAATTAGTGGATCCTTCTCTGTGAGCATGAAAGTGTTACGATTTCCCAATAGTTCGGCATACCGCTCGCGTGCCCATCGCAAATGTCTCACCAGCCTTTGCATTTGATCTTCGGCGGGACGACGTTCACCCTGTGGGACGACAAAACAAGGTTGCAAGGAGAGGGTTTTAGGTAATATATATTGAAACAAGGAATCATGAAGCAAAATGACCTCCCCTTTATATCGTCCTTCCACTTTACGATCAGGGTATTGTGTCTGATTCCATAATAGGTTGCCGATGGCTTGTTCGCGCGACCAGTTGGGTTCGTGTCCCACCTGTTTCCCATCCCAAAATAATTCGTACCCCTTTCCGTCAGCATTTGTGTTTACTTCCCTGATCTGGTTTGAATATTTCCGGACCAGTGGGGTGCCGCAATATTCACAGGCAATCACTTCTCGATTTCCTGTTACATCTAGATTTGCGCCACATTTAGGGCACTGAGCAACGGTTAAATCTAATGAAAAGTTGGGTTGGGTTAAGGCCATTATTCCTCATTGCGACTTCATTTTTTTATTTTACAGGATCATCATAAAACGATTTTACAACCATGCTTATTATAAGTAAAAAGTAAGCATGGTTGTAAAAACCACTTTGTTATTTCAATTCCCCTAATTTTTCCCAATTAGGTTCTTCCTCAGACGAGTCTTCTTTATATCGATAGATGGGTTCAAAATATACGTCACCGTTCTTCAAATCCTTGGACACATTGGATATGGCAATCACCCGGCGAACTTCGTGACGGATACCGATCTGTACCAGCAAATCAACCGCATCACAAATCATTTGATTGGCTTCATGCGGCTTAACTCCAGCATCCGCACCCATGACTGTTGCTAAACGGCGAGCTGCTTCACGAGGACTGTCCGCATGGAAGGTACAGGCTCCGCTATGCCCTGTCATCAAAGCCCGGAACAAACTCATGGCTGCCACGCCATCACGTACCTCGCCAATGACCAGGTAATCAGGTGACATTCGCATGGCATCATCGACTCCGTCTGCCAGGGTATACGGCCGGACATCCGTGCCAATAGCCTGCGGGCGGGCTTCCACCGTCTGGACGGTCGGACGATCTACCCAGATTTCCTCTGGGTCTTCAATCTTCACGATGCGCCAGATCGTAGGCAAGAAATTGCACAAGGCACTAAGCAGAGTGGTCTTTCCGGTTCGGGTTCCTCCGGAAATCAGGATGCGGGCTCCTTTCTCCATGGCCTGACGAAGAACCTCCATCATTTCGGAGCTCATCATTCCTCGCTCCAATAACCACTCTGGTTTGACCGGCTTTTGTTCATAAAGGCGGATATTGATAGAAGGATTACGACCTGGTGGTGCAATGACCGGGTGAAGCGCCTTGATCCGTCCACCACCAGGATTATGTGGCGTTGCCGGCAGTTTGGCATTGATACTTGGGTTGGTCTCATTCAAAGTTTTGTTTTGCGGACCAATCAAGCGATCCAACACACGCCAGATTTCACCTGGTTCAGGCCGCAGTTCGATGGTCTCCCAACGAACCGAGCCTTTACGCATGATTTGAAGAAGGCCGCTGGAGTAAATGGTGATTTCAGAGATATCTGTGCGAGCCGGCGGCAAAAGCAAATCTAAAAAACCCAATCCCAATATCCGCCGGGTGAGTTCTTCAGCAATGGCAGCTTCCTGAAGGGCACCAGGGCGGCAGTTGCGTTTTCTTAGTGCCGCAGCAATCTGTGCCTCGACCCGCTCCCGAATGCGCTGCCGATCGGTTTCATTTGGACTCTGAAGAACAGAAGTTGAGAAATCATGGTTGATCTGATCGATCACCTCGTTGAAAACTTCAGACCGGATAGATTCGTCCAGGTTATTCCCGTTCGTGGCAGTGTCGTACAAACCTAATATTCCCGGCATAGGTAACCTCCAACATTAGAAACTTTTCCTACTCAAGAGACAAAAATGGTATTCTACGTAAATCGTATTTTGGGTAGTCGCAAAATACCCTTTTTCCCATCCGCACGAGCAAGATTGTTTTCCACCAAGGGAAATAAAGTGTTGATGATGGCGCGAATCCCTTTGGCAAACTCATCACCTCGTGTCACCGGCATCAAGCCATCATCTTGTGCCTGAGGAACCCCTGGATCAAAAGGTACAATGGCTGCGATGGGTGGAGCCCACCCCAAGGATTTGGAGAGCTCTTCCTGGAATAATCGAGGGGTAAAGCTGCTGCGATCAGAAGTTTGGTTTAGAACCAGGTAAATCGAATCTCGGGCCAGGCGTTTCTCACTCTTTAAGCCTGTCAACAATAGGGTGAGGGTATGGCGAATCGCAGTTAAGTCAGCCAGAGTAGGTCGGGCAACGATCAAGGCATAATTGGCAAAGATGATTGAATGCATCATCCACAAATCTTCTGTGGTTGGCACATCCATGACAATAGCGGCATAGCGACCATCTTCCGAGTCAATCAACATCCCATTAATGCTGCCTTCTCCGGTTCCTTTACTTGAGCTTTCCAGAATGTGCATGTATTCCAGGGAGGATTCTGGCGCAAGCAAGATCTCCAAATTTTCCTTGCGTTGGATTGCAGCCTGAAAAGCTGCCTTGCCCGGACGATCAAAGTATTCGGTTAAATTAGGGACATACCGTAATCCTAAATGTGGCGCAGCAGCTGGTGGCAACCCCATGGACACCAGCAACGTTTTCACACTGAGGCGGACAGATAATTCATAAGCCAGGTTTTCAGCGATGGTAGAGCAACCAGACCCACCCGAGTGCGATAGGACAGCGATCCTTTTCGTGCCGGTGATGTACGCAGATGTTCCACTGTTGGAATAGCCGGATACCCCTTGCTGCATGGGTGCAGCTTGAGTCAGACTTGCCCGGGCTGTCATCGCAGCACCATAAGCTGCCTGGATGATTTCGGTCCAATTTACCGGCGCGACGAAAACTCCACGCACAGTATCCACTTTGGTAAAAGCTCCCTGAAAATCCTTTTGGGCCAAAGGCAGTACTACAATCGCAATTCCACGCCAGGCTGAAATTTTATGAAGGGAACGAATCAGGGTATCCGGATCAGGAGCAATATCGGTCTGGACGATCACCAGATCCGGCCGCAGGTTGTTCAAGTTCGTCTCGAACATGGACCATTGAGCGGCGTGACCTGAGATCATAAAGCGTTGGTCTGCCAGGATCGGCTGCTGCATCTGGTAGTAAACAACATCATGACCGGCTCCTGCCAGCATGACGGTGATTTTATTGGTTTGGTAAGCGTTATCGCTCATTTTGACCTATTTCTTTCGATAATCGTTCATCTCGTTATACAACTCACCCAGATTGAGGGTAATCACGTCCGCAACATCCAACGCCAACCCTGAGGTTGGTTCCAAGGCAAGGTGAATAATGCCATATTGGTCGAGAGCAGCTAGCAAGGTTGCCGGATCAACCTTGAATCCTGGAGTTACCTCGATCAACCCCGTGGGAACATCCAGAACGATCACACTGCCTTCCTGAGCTGACATGCTTGTTCGAGCAGAGGAAAACAATTCTTCTTCACTGGCACCGGCTGGAATCTCTTCATAACGAAACGATTGAGGCACTAAGAGAACTCGCACACCTGTGATTGCCAACCGAGCGAGAGGAGAAGCCGGAGGAGCGGGGGTAGGAGTTGGGGTAGGTGTTGCGCTCACACCAGGAGTGAGTGAAACAATGGGTGAAGTAAATTCCGTAATCGGTGCAGTAAACACAGAAGTGGTACTCGCCTTGAGAATATCTGGAGAAATCATACCAATCACCGTAACGGTCTGTCCTGGACGAAGTAAACCAGCCACGCCGCTGGCCAGGTCGACATGGATCGCCAGAGCAACATGCCCTTCTGGAAGTTCAGCAGGAATACCTGCACTGGCTATCTCTCCCAAAACGGAGGTAACGATCAGATCCCCCGGAGCTCGTCCAACTGCCAGGATCTTCCCGGTCACATCTTCAATTTTTGAAGTAGCATCCGCAGGTTTAGCTCCCATCGGAATGGTACGCAGCTCAACCAATTGGTCAGTCAGAACGGTTCCAGGGGCGATGGCGACTTTGGCGACCACCACCTGAGTTGGACGGATCACCCCGTTCAAAAGGGCGATCACAAGCAAACCGATGACAACGGCAAGTACAATTGCGGCAATGGGGGAACGTTTTTTTGTTTGCATGAATTATTCTTTCTCCTTTTTACAAATCATTGGATTCAGTATGCCCCGACGCGAAGCGTCAGCGGGATCGATTGGTTGCCAGGATGTCAGAAGCTGTCCGTTCCAGGGAAACAGCCCTAATTCCTGGGTAATCTCGAGGTCAGAGGGTTCATTACTACGGATGATCATTGGGCGGACTAACACTGGTTCCAGCCAGAACACATCATCGCTGTAACCCAACTTGGCAATCGCATACGTCCGCGGAATGCGTGCCAGGTAGCGTTTGTATTCGGTATTGACCAGCCCTTTTTCGGAGCGGCCTAAATGTGGCAAGATCAAATCCCGATCTTTGGGATCTTTGGTTTGGAACACAAATACATTCGCACAGGAGGATAGGATGCCTGAGGGTAACTCGCTTACGGTTTGAGCCATCAGATGCAGAAAAACGTTGTATTTTCTTCCGTCACGCCACATCGTTTGAAAAAGATGACTGACCGGGTTACCCGACTCTCCTGATCCCTGATCAGAAGCAGCTCCACCTGAGACGCCAGTTAGGACTTTATTGGCTTCTTCAAAGAAGATTTGCATGGGTGGGAAATGTTTGCCACCCAAAGCTTCGCGCCGGCGGGTGACCGCATCCGAATACAATATGCTGGCCAATAATGAGAGCAATGCTGCTTTGGAGTATTCATCCATTTCAGCGCCACCTTCGATGACAATGACTCCCCAGGGATTATCAGCGCTGCCCATCAATCCCAAATCTTCCACGCCGGTTCCACTGGCTGAAGATCCGTATTGCTTTGCCATATGTCCTTCGGAGAACTGCTCCAATCGAAGAAGGACTCCCTCCAGACTGGTACGGCTTACCTGATCACGTTCAAGCTTCTCTTTGTAGGTCCGCAGACGATCAACCCATTTGGAAACATCCAACTTCCGGCTACGATAGACCGCTAGAGCTTGCAGTTCGGACGGAGAAAGGCTTTCTAATAAGGTTCCAGGATGAAGATCATTTAGATCCTCACCAAGACTCTGACGTTCATTGCGGATTAACTCCACCTCCCGTTCATCCTGAAGATGTCCTAAGGGACCATTCTGCAGCTTGGGGTCGCCGGTCAGAACACCGGCCTCATAATACAATTCGGTTAGCGCACGGCGCATGAAACCCAACTGTCTGGCTCCCATCCTGCCAGCATTCGCAAATAGCTCAGCCACCATGCTGCGGTAGCGGCCGGGTTCTATCCTTTTCGGTACTTGCAGGATATTCCACCGGAGTGGGCGTGGTGAACCAGGATAGAGCTGACGGATATCCACATGTCCAAGACCGTCTTCTGAACCTTTCGGCCCCACCCCTGGCCAGTTCAATGCTTTACGCCAGCCCTGTCCGAAATCCAACACAATGGTGCGGTAATGCCAGAAACGGGTCGTCTCATAAGCCAGGCGTTCAGCTGCAATCGATTTTCCAAAACCGGTATCCCCGACAAATGCAGTATGAAAATGGCGGTCTGGAGATAACTTTAGAAAAGTATCCGTTAATAAACCTGTTTCACTCGACCACTGCCTGGCGATGGTGATATTCCCAGGCATATCCGGATAAAAAGCAAATGCTGGGGTTTCCTCCTGGGTGGTGAGCGCTGATCCCTGCTCGAACATGCCTGGCGCGGTATAAGCTGCCACCTGAAGCATGGTGAGTAAGGTCGATTCTGCATACCCACTCATAGCTTCTGGAATCGTCTCGATGCGGGTCGATGGGGTGAACGCACGGGCATGTAAGCCGATATAAGCCTGTTCCGGATCGGTTAACGCACGGGTTTGCACACCTGCGACAACATCCTCAGTGCCATGAAACGCTTCTGGGATGAGCCCCATCATCGCCTGAATGCCTTGTTCGCTGGTGGCTAGTGCATACAAATCTGTATAAAAAGCGCCTTCCCGACTGGCAATATCCAGTAACTTGCGTTGAGTGCGCATGATATCCGTGAGGAGGATATAAGGATCATCCTGCCATTGATAAGCGTTTGAAAGCGAGAAAGAAGGAGCTACACCAACACTCATCCCGGCGCTTATTCCGCGTCCAATACTTTGCCCCAAGCCAACACCATCTGTCTCAGATCGGGCTGTGCTTTTTGTATCTGCATGGCTCTGGGTGTTAGATGTGCTGGTCGTGTCGGCTACTGAATCCGTCTCAGCTCCAGAGGTAGTCCAAGCTTCCGATTGCGTCGTCGAATGACTTTGGGAGGTTGTATTCGATTGACTCTGAGTAGTACTTTGCGAAACGGTGTCTGCCTGGCTGTGTGTGACCGAATGCATGCTTGAGTCGGATGATCCGCTACTGACAACCACACCATCTGCTGAACCCCAGTTAGCATTGCCGCCTACGTTAGCCGATAAACCTACGCCGGCCGGAGCAATGCTCCCACCCACACCGCCATTCACGCCATAAGAAGAGCTATCCGTATGAGAGTTCGCTACACCGGACGAATCAGAGTGGGACGTTCCATCGGTTACTGCTGTTCCTTCGGTATGAGCTGTCCCTTGACTGACTGCAGTTCCAACCGTGGAAGACGAACCAATCGTATCGGTTTCGGAGATTCCAACCGTGTGCGCCCAACCGCGAGTGCTGGCATGACCCGTGGTGTGCGCCTGGCCTTCTGAATTTGCGACGCCATCTGTGGCAGCTTCACCCTGGGTGACGCCGCTCGAATGGTTTGTGCCATAAGACCTGGATGCGTTTTCAGCAAGGCCCCCAGTCAAAATGGCCGGCAGGCTGATTCCAAACGAAGCAGCCCGGGTTCCCAACTGACGGGAAGCGTAAACGGAGGTATCTTCCAACATACCGGCCAACATGCGGGTAATATCTTCAAGGCGAACATGATTTGTGAGCAGCATCAACAAGAACTCTTCTTCCAGGCTGCTCATACCGCGAAAGAGCAGTTCATTCTGTTGAATGGAATATTGTTGTGCACCCTGACTTCCAGACACTAATGGATCACGCATCGAAGAATCTCCACCGCGGGCGTTTTCACGTGGATCTGGATGCCCGACAGCCACAATGGCATAAGGCATCTGCTCCAGAGCACGCGCTAACCATTGAGCCACTTCAGTTGAAAGTGGTTCAAGGCGGATTTGACGGTAAGCACCCACCAATCCGGCTCGTAAGGCAGATAGATCGCGTAAAGAACGCTCAATAGCTTCATTTTTCTTTGGCGAAAACGCAGCGACTCCATAGCATTGAACAATTCCAACATTGGGGTTCTTAAAAACGCCGGCAGCCAGATAAACCAGATCCACTTGAGCGCCATACAAACCACGCAAGACCGTACGCATCTTCTGTAGCAGCCCGGCATCCCGGCGAGCTTCCAGAGAGATGTAGCGTAATTGCAGCAGCCGGACCGCCCGGTATCCCTGATATTCCCGCGGGCCTTCCCGCTCTGTGACACGAAAGACCAGATAGTCAAGCTCATTTCGGTCGTTGAAATGTAGCTCTGTGCCTTCCACTTCCAGGTCATTTGGAATGGATAGAGAGTCCTTCGTTCTCAGCCAGGGTATTTTTTCGGTCAGTTTTCCAATAATCATCGTTCTCTTTTCTCCGTACTTGGCGTTCTGCCTCATCAATTCGCCAACTTAACCAGTTGGTGAATTCGTGAGGCTGCTCTTGCTTGCGCAAGAGAAGCCCTGGATTGCTATTGCTTCACTGTTTCCCACCAGATTGCATCAACCACCTCATTCGTATTTGGTTCGACAACCACCACCTGTGGTGAACGCTGGCGATGGGGAGATGATGCTCGCTGGTCTTCACGAGTTGCGGAACGTTGCTCAAATGTTTCTTGTGGGTAACCTTCATTCCCTTTTTCACTTCTCTTTTCGGAAGTATTCCAAGGTCGAAGCCGGAACAAGAGACTCATCTGGGCAATTAGCGCCGCAAATGCAGTGATGATGAGAACGCCTGCCATCAGGATGATCATGACAATCACGCCTAAAGCAGGTCCGCGCAGCAAATCCATCAGTTGTGACATATTGACCTCCAATCGTTGAAATAGAATCTGGCGTTAATCAAGAATTTCCGCCGTTCATAAGACTCTCACCTAAAAAGGTAGAGTAATAAATCAAGCAAGCCCACGATTTTGTGTGCTGGTTTCATCTATCACCCTATCTTCTGGTTCGATACCGATTGATCAACTCGCTGGCGCCTGCCAATGGATTGACCAACGACATCGGATTGATCAGAACTTGCTGCAGCAACATGGCAAAATAACCTAACGGGATCACCAACCATAAAGCCCAAAGAATAATCGTAGTTACATTTCCGCGTGTATTCGCAATCACTGCTGATGCGCTTTCAGATGTTCCTATCAGCGCAGCCCATAGATCTGCTGATAATTGAGCGGTGTATGCCAGGTAGAGCCGGCTTCCGATGACGGCCAGGGAATAAATCGCAATTCCCGATTTCATATTCCACAAAAGGGTATGTTCCTGCATGTGCACCAGTAAGAGGATGGTTGTGCCAGCGATCCACATCGCTGCACCCAGCCAGGGGACCGGTGCTCCCATCCCCCATTGGCTAATTACCCACAGCACCAGAATAATCGCCGTCGTGATTTGAGCTGTGTATAAATCCGGAGTAGTTGCTTCCCGCCCACTTCGTCCAGGTCGGAAAGCTGCTCTGGATTGCACACGTTGATCCACAAAACGGATGATCAACCCTGCGCAAAGAATACTTACCAGAGCAGCTCCAGATTCGCCAAGCCAGTAAACGGTTGCGAGAACACCGTTCAACAGGTAAGTAGGCAGAGCGGCGAGAAAATCTCCAAAGACGACAAAATAATCTGTCATGAACTAATGCCTCCTTACTTGTCATAATCGTTTCGTGGACACCACAACCCAATCACCAGTAGTAAATAGATGACGGCCATGAAACCCAGGACGACTGTCAGTAACACACCGACCGCAATCGATAAAATCTGCACTTTGACCTTTATGGCACCAGCGCCGGAAGAGCCACATATACTTGCATCGTTCCATCAGTCCCTACTCGCCTCGGTTGGGTGATTGGAACTCCGCGGAAGCGAGTGCCCGTGGTCCCTACGTCCATTCGCAAGTTGAAGGTCCCTGGATCTGCAAATGGAACACGGAGTGCCTGACCAGTAGCAGTACAGGTGCCCCCGCCATCACATCCGCCTGTCCATGAACCAATTCCGGGAATCAGGTTGAAATTTGCCTGGTGGACGAAGGCTTCATAATGGGTTTGACCTAATCTACCGGTGATCCAATCCTGGCTGGCGGCATCTAATGATGCAGTAGCTTGCAGAGAAGCTACCGCATCCGGTAAATGTTCTACATGTGTCCGGCATTCCTTGAATACCATTTCTGTATCTGAGACACCATCATTGACAGCTGATCCAGCTCCGGTATTGCAATTGGCGGTTTCTCCGGAATTGGCTGAGCGGCAAACATCTCTTTCTTCATAAATCGGCTCATACCAGGTGAAAATCACTGGAGGAACTATCACCCTGACCTGGATATCTGCACCGCGGCGATTTTCAGTATCTTGTCCTACAACCAGGGGATTGTTCGGCGCAGTTTTTTGAATGACGAGGACAGGTTGTTGCATAGAAACCGTTGGATCAGGACACTCCCTTGGGGGAGGAGGTGGGGTGACAATTCCCGAGCACCCCCCTGGAATGGCCGCACAGTTTTGTGAACCATTCAAATACAACAAATACAACGAGCGAAGAGCACCATCATTCCAAGTCATTTGAAGCAGCGTTGTGATGAATCCCCATCCGGAGAAATAGGTCCACACATCTTGCTGACCATTGAGAACCGCCCCCCAGAATTGATCCGGGCTGGTGTACTCTGGATGTTCCGCCTGTACCTTGCTCCAATCCAGATTGTCGCCGGCAACCAGCCCAAGAAAAGAGATCAGGCTGCCGTAACCATTTCCCAGTGATCCATAAGAGCCGGTCAAACCGCTTTCTTGGGGGTTCATGGCCATAAAAAATAACGTCGAGGCAGAGGGTAAGACAACGATATTCCCGCTGGGTGTTTGATAACGGTGATAATTTGCATCAAGATCAATAGACTGACCAAAGGGCAGTTCAATTGACATCCAATCGGGGTGATTTGTGGTAACTCCCAGATCAATCAAATCAGGATTCAGATTTCCATCCGGCTGAAAAACTTCTGACCAGGGATCAGTACCCTGAGAATAAACAGCAGATGGTATGAGCAAGGTCAAGACGACAATAACCAGGAAGATTCTTTTCACTACTTCTTTCCTTCTTCTACAGTTGTGGTGGGAGTTATTCCCCGGGCGAGAATGGCATTGATTTCTTCTTCCATCAGGAAACGATCAAACTTCCAACCACTTTCTGTTTTCGCGAGAACAACATATGCTGTATCCTGGGTTTTATTGCTACCCGGTAAGGGAGAAGATAACGTGATGGTCATCTGCCAGACTTGCTCGGAACCATTGTCTGCTACTTTTTCTACTGCCTGAGAGGCAGCTGTGACCACAGATTTGGCATCCACGTATTTTCCCCACATACGGTCTGCACCGGCCGAAAACAGCTCGCATCCAGCGGGAGTGCTTACTTCGCAGATACGCTCAAGCCAGGCTTCTTTTCCTTCCTGATAGTTCACCTGGAAGACCTGGTCGATGGCATTGACCGCTGCAGTAGACCCCAGACTGTCTTCGTTGGTTGATGCTGCTGAACTCTGCTCCGTACGAAGTGGCCAGTTTTCGATCACCAGGATACCTAAAGCAATGACAACTGCCAGGATGACGGCAATGATCAGATTACGTTTTGAGACTGGAATTTCTTTCAATTTTTTCTCCTTTTCCGGTTAACGGGTTTGAAAGTTAGTTAAAACAAAAGCGACCATTCAGATCTCAACGCCTATTTACACGCACGCAAGTTGTGTGAACAGGGAAGAAGCTGATGGTCGCTCCAAGGATTTTTTGGAACAGCTGATGGTTATCAGCGACCGAACAGATATTTGGTTGTGACTCTAATCATAGCAAGAAGAAAGCACCCATCCTAGGGGGACATATTTGACCAAATTAGGAAAAATGCGGAAATTAACTTGACAAAGAAATACTAGAGTATTACATTATTAATAACCTAACCGATAAGGAAAACGAGCATGCCGAGAACAAATTCTGCCAGTAAACCAGTACGATCTTTTCGAATAAGCCCAGAAGGCGTGAGTCAATTAAGAGCGATGGCAAGCGTTATGGGACGGAGTGAAAGCGATGTGATTGAGGTTGCACTAGATCGAATGTATCGCGAGGAGATTCGTTATAACCGGGTCCTACGAGAAGGTGCCCGACCAGAAGATCAGTATCAGACAGATAAAGAGAATGAAGGAGA
>JAHDQE010000044.1 GCA_018433975.1 Ornatilinea sp.
AGAGTATTTCCAACCGGAAAACTGTTGTCCAATCCGGAGAAGAAAACGCTCCTGCTGTTATCGCAGCCCCTTTCACGGTTGGCGAGCACGGGACCGGGGTCATCGAGATTCTGGATGAAACCCCACTTCGGGAATGGGACGAGGATGAACGGCTTCTGGTTCAGGAAATTGCCAACCAGCTTGGGCTGGCAATCGAAAACGCCGAATTGTATTCCGAAATTGAATCCGTAGCAGCCGAACGCCAGCGCTATCTTCAAGAAGCAGAGCGGCGTGCTTTGGAGCTGCAAACAGCCGCTGAAATCGCCAGAGACACCACACAGACTCTCTCTCTGGAAGAACTCCTGGATCAGAATGTAAACTTATTGTGTGAACGGTTTGGTTTTTATCACGCCTCGATTTTCCTTCTGGATGAAGCCGAAAAAAATGCCGTGGTGCGCGCTTCTACCGGTAAAGCCGGGGAAGAATTACTCTCTCGCAAGCACAAACTGGCAGTGGGGTCCCGCTCCATCATCGGTACGACCACTGCGCTCAACGAACCCGTGGTCGTCAATGACGTGTTGAAAAGCAAAACACACTACCGCAACCCGCTGCTGCCGGACACCCGGTCAGAAATGGGAATTCCTTTGAGTCTGGGCAACCGGGTTATCGGCGCGATTGATATCCAATCCGTCCGCGAGAATGCATTTTCCGAGGACGATCTCTCTGTCTTTCAAATCCTTTCCGATCAGATTGCTATTGCCATCGAGAACGCCCGCGCCTACGAGCTGGCACAAAAAGCGATTGAAGAAATGCAGGAAGTGGATCAAATGAAAAGCCAATTCCTGGCAAATATGAGTCACGAGCTGCGGACGCCACTAAATTCCATCATCGGCTTTTCACGTGTGATCATCAAAGGGATTGACGGCCCCATCAATGCCGTTCAGGAACAGGACCTCAACGCAATTTACAACTCCGGACAGCATCTCCTCAGCCTGATCAACGATATTCTGGACCTCTCAAAGATCGAGGCAGGTAAGATGACCCTTGCTTTTGATGACCTTCATCTCGGAGATCTGGTGAACAGTGTTATGTCCACCGCAAGCGGACTGGTAAAAGACAAACCGGTCCAATTAATCCAGGATATTCCGGAGGATATCCCTGTAGTTCAGGCGGATAACACGCGTATCCGGCAGGTGCTGCTGAACTTCATTTCCAATGCAGCCAAATTCACTGATGAAGGCTCCATTACCGTCTCTGCACGGGTCCGGAATAAACTAAACTATAGCGGTCAAGAAATACTGGTTACCGTCACAGATACCGGTGTGGGGATTGCCGACGAGGATCGCTACAAACTCTTCCAGGCGTTCTCACAGGTAGACGATTCTCCCACCCGGAAAACAGGAGGAACAGGCCTCGGGTTGGCTATCTCGCGCAATCTTATCCAAATGCACGAGGGAGAAATTGGCCTGCTTTCCAGCACCGTCGGTGAAGGATCTACCTTTTTCTTCACCCTTCCCCTTCCGGCAGAAGACACTTTAATCCTGCCTCCTGAAGAAATCAATGAATCGGGAAATATCGTCCTTGCCATTGACGATGAACCCCAAATTATCAGGCTGTACTCCCGTTTTCTCAGCCAGCAGGGTTATCAGGTCGTTGCATTAAACGATCCCAAAAGAGCCGTGGAAGAAGCCAAACGTGTGCGGCCCTTCGCAATAACCCTGGATATTATGATGCCGGAAAAAGATGGCTGGCAGGTTTTACAGGATTTAAAAAACGATCCGGAAACCAAAGATATTCCGGTGATCATTTGCAGTATTCTGGAAGAAGAAGAAAAAGGCATCAACCTCGGCGCTGCCGATTACCTCGTCAAACCTTTCCTGCAGGATGATCTGATCCACGCCATTAACCGGCTTAACTGGGATGGACAACTCAGGGATGTCCTGGTCATTGACGATAATCCGGCCGATTTGCGCCTGGTTCAAAAAATGCTGAATGATCATGGCAAATACCGGGTGACTCTCGCCGAAGGTGGTGTAAACGGTTGGACAAGCATTCAGGAACATAAACCGGATATCCTCATTCTCGATTTATTCATGCCCGAGCTTAACGGATTCACCATTCTTGAAAACATTTTTCAGGATGAAGCCCTGCGGGGACTTCCGGTCCTCATTCTGACCGGGGCAGACCTCTCTCCTGAACAGCACCAACAGTTGTCCGAGTTCGGACAGCAGCTCCTTTCTAAAGGGTTCCTGCGGAAACAGGAACTATTGAATTATCTGGAAACCGCGCTCAAACGGATTCATGGTTGAGCGAAAAAATCAATGGATTCACCGAGGAATTTATGCCCATTACCATCCATGCGAAATGTTTAGATTGCGGAAAAACAGCACCCTATGATCCTCATTCGCATACATGCCCGCATTGCGGAAGTGAATGGCGGGAAGCACAGTATCCTTACCCCCAGATTTCCGCAGCCTGGAAAGAACAATTAACCACTCGCCCCTTCAACCTCTGGCGCTATCATGAGCTTCTGCCCACCGTCTCCAATCTGCCGGACATCTCGCTGGGAGAAGGCGGTACGCCGCTCCTGAAAGCGAACAATCTGGGAATGATGCTGGGGAATCCCAATATCTACATCAAAGATGAGCGGCAGGGCCCTACAGCATCGTTTAAAGACCGCCAGGCAGCTGTTACCATCGCAGCCCTCAAAGAAGCGGGGATCACAGAAATGGTAGTTGCTTCCACCGGGAATGTCGCCATTTCTTACTCCGCTTATGCTGCCCGGGCCGGGATCAAGCTCTGGGCGTTTCTCACCAGCCGCGTTCCCGTTGAAAAGATGCGCGAGGTCGCGTTGTATGGGACCCAGGTCGTCAAGGTAACCGGTTCCTATGACCAGACCAAAAAGATCGCTTCCGAGTTTGCCCGCCAGCGCGGCGTTTTTTATGATTTGGGCGCCCGCAGTATTCCTTGCATTGAGGCCATGAAAACGATCGCTTTCGAAGCCGCGGAACAACTTACCCAGCGCCTGGGCACTCCCACCGGTCACCCATGGCAGAGCCCTGATTGGTACCTCCAATCCGTCAGCGGCGGAATGGGGCCGCTCGGTGCACTGAAAGGTTTCACGGAACTCAAAGAGATGGGCTGGATCAACAGCCTGCCCAAAGTCGGCGTCATCCAGACCGAAGGCTGCGCGCCCATGGTGCACGCCTGGAAACAAAACCTTGAAAAAGCAATTCCTGTCCGCGCCCCTCATACCCACATCGAAACACTGGCAACCGGGGATCCGGGCCACACCTACACTCTGTTGCGCGAAAAAATTCTGGGCGCAGCCGGAGGAATTTTTGAAAGCGTTACCGATGAAGAGACCTTCCGCGCTATCCATTTCATGGCGAAGATGGAAGGGATCTCCGTAGAACCCGCCGCGGCGGTGACCATTGCCGGGCTGATCAAACTGGTTCGGGCGGGTGTGATCCGATCGGATGAAGTTGTCGTGGTCAACTGCACCGGTCATACCATGCCGGTTGAAAGCGTAATCCTGGGTGAGGGCTGGTCCAAAGATATCAATGCTACTGTTCCACCCGTGCAGGAAACCGAACAGGAAGGGTTGCTGGCGGCTTTAAGCCATGTCGCTTCCGACCGTTACCCTCGAGTTGCTATTGTGGATGACAACCCGGAAGCCCGCCGCCTGATCCGTCGCATTTTGCAATCCCAGGGAGAATATACTTTATTTGAAGCTGACGATGGGCGCGAAGCAGTAGAGCTGGCCCGCAAAGAGCTTCCGAATCTGATGATCCTCGACCTCATGATGCCGGAATTGGATGGGTTTGGAGTGCTGGAAGCCTTGCAGTCCATGCCGGAAACCGCCGAGATTCCCGTGATCGTGGTCACCGCAAAGGAACTCACTTCCAGGGAAAAAGAACTCCTCGCAGGCAGAGTAAAATCGCTTTTGCAGAAAGGGGATTTTATGAATAATGACCTTGAAGATGAGGTGCGCTCTCTGTTAGGGTAAACGCGAAAAGATATTGCTGTTGATTGTGTAAGATTTTTAACGGTTTCATAAGGTTCTTATGAACAAGAATGGACGAAATACCGGTATTTCCGCCGCTCTGGCCTCGGCATTATTTCTGGGCCTCACGCCCATCTTCGGCAAGCAAGCGCTGACGACTGGTTTTTCACCCCTGGCTGTAGTCACCCTCCGCACCGCAATGGCAACCGGCCTGCTCATAATCGCGATAGGTATCTTCCGGCGCGGATTTTTCTATATCTATCCAGTCGGGCTGGCAGGCTGTGTTCTGGCCGGTTTTTTGAACGGGTTGGGATCTATCCTGTACTACACCGCCCTTAACCGTCTCGATGCCAGCATCGGTCATCTGATTTATTCTTTCTATCCCTTGTTTGTCGCGCTCTGGCAGCGAATGGACTCGCAGCCTATCAGCCGGCTGACGTTGTTCCGCCTGTTGCTCTCTCTTCCCGGTGTTTACCTGCTGGTAAGCGCCGGGCAGCAGAATGTGGATTGGCTTGGAGCCGGGTTGATGATGGGCTCCGCCGCGCTTTATGCCCTGCACCTGCTGGTGAACCAGCGCGTCCTGTATGAAGTCCCGGCTCCCACCGTCACCCTTTACACGCTGATGTCGATGACCCTCACCGTCTCAATTGCTTTCGCTGCGTTCGACCGGAGTCTGCCCGTTTCCGGTACACCCTGGTGGCCCATTCTCGGAATGGCTGCCATTACTTTTCTATCCCGGATCACTCTTTTCCTGGGGGTTAAGCACCTCGGCGGCATGCAAACCGCCCTCCTGGGACTGGGGGAACTGCTCGTAACCGTTTTCCTGGCCCAAGTCTGGTTGGGCGAACGATTGAGTCCTCTGCAATGGATTGGCGCCTTGTTCTTGGGCGGGAGCCTCTTCCTGATCGGCTTTGAACATCCTGCCCCTCAGAAACGACACACCGCAGGCTGGCTGGCCTGGCTAGACCCGCCCGGCATCCGGCCCGACGATCTCCCCTGGAATTCCAACCCCTGAAATTGTATTTTTCTACATGCCTTTATTTGGATAGAGATTTGGCCCGGTAGAAATAAACTTTCGCAATTTCCGTGACCACGATATACAATCCGGCAATACCCAGCAGCGCCAGCAAGACCAGAGGCGGGATAGGTGTAATGTTGAGGATTTTTTTCAACGGCAGGTAAGGAAGGATCAAGGTCAGCACACCCACTGCCAACGTGGTAAACAATAAGACCGGAGCCGGTTTGCTCTTAAAGAAGGGCCTCCGTGTGCGCATTACCAGCAAAACCAGTAACTCGGTCAGAATCGAAAGCACAAACCAGCCACTCTGGAAAAGGTTTTGCTGCGCTTTGAATCCAATTAACAAAACGGCAAACGTCAGATAGTCAAAAGCCGAACTGATCAAGCCGAAGACAAACATAAAATCCCGTATAAAACGGATATCCCACCGGCGCGGCTTTTCCACCATCTCCTCATCCACCGCGTCATTGGCAATGGTCATTGCAGGGAAATCGGTCATAAAATTGATCAATAGGATTTGTTTGGGCAGCAGCGGCAGAAAAGGCATGAATAAGGATGCCCCCGCCATGCTGAACATATTGCCAAAATTTGCGCTGGTGGTGATGAAAATATATTTGAGTGTATTCGCAAAAGTAGCCCGCCCTAATTCAATGCCCCGCCGCAGCACGTCCAGGCTTTGATCTAAAAGGACGAAATCCGCAGCCTCTTTAGCAACATCTACCGCATTATTGACCGAAACACCAACATCCGCAGCATGCAGCGCGGGGGCATCATTGATTCCGTCACCCATGTAACCCACCACATGGTTCGTCTTTTTTAGAGCCAGAATGATACGCTCTTTCTGGTTGGGGTCCACTTCTGCGAACAGGGTTGTGTTTTCCACCACACTCCACAAAGCCTCATCGCTCAACTTCATAATTTCAGAACCGGTCAGCACGCTCTCCACATTCAGACCCACCGCATTCGCCGTATGCAGGGCGACCAGTTTATTATCTCCGGTAATAATTCGCAACTCAACACCGAGCCGGGCAAGATCGGTGATCGTCTGGCTGACATCCACCTTGGGCGGATCAAAGAAGAGTAAAAAGCCCATAAAGATCAGCCCGTTTTCGTCTTCCTTGGTGTAATACTTTTGCTCAGGAACCGATTTTTGAGCCACCCCGATCACCCGAAAACCCTGATCGCTCCAGGCTGCATAACGCTGTTGAATTTCCTTCCGGACGACAGGGGTAAAATCCTGAACAGAGTTGCCCATTTGGACCCGGGTGCAAACCTCCAGAATATTATTCAGCGCACCTTTAACAATAAAAGTCCGCTCCCCTCCCTCCTGAACAATCACGCTCAATCGTTTGCGCAAAAAATCATAGGGCACTTCATCCAGCTTGGTGACGCCGGTGAGGTCCAGATTTTGATAAGCCACGATGGCTTCATCCAGCGGGTTGATCAATCCGGTCTGCAAGCTGGAATTGAGAAAGGCCAGGCGAAAAACCGGTTCGGACGCCGCACCTTCCACATCTACAGCGCCATCCAGCTTCACCACTCCCTCCGTCAGTGTGCCGGTCTTATCGGTGCACAAAACATCCATGCTGCCAAAATTTTCAATAGACGTAAGACGGCGGACGATTACCCCTTGTTTCGCCATTAGTTTGGACCCTTTAGAAAGGGTAATATTGATAATCGCGGGCAGCAGTTGCGGTGTAATTCCCACCGCTAACGCGACCGAAAAAAGAAGCGAGTCGATGGCCGGTTTGTTGAAAATAACGTTAATCGCAAAAACGATCAGTGTCAGGATCAGCATCATTTCTGTCAGCAGATAGCCAAAACGACGGATCCCGCGTTCAAACTCGGTTTCAGGGGGGCGCAGGGTGAGCTGTCTGGCAATTTGTCCGAATCGGGTGCCGGTGCCGGTTTGCAAAATAAGCACTTCTGCACTGCCGCTGCGGACATCGGTGCCCATAAATACACAATTTGTTCGTTCGGTTAAACTTGCATCTTCCCGAACAGGCCCCGCCCTTTTTTCAACAGGAAAAGCTTCTCCTGTGAGAACGGACTGATTGACAAAGAAATCTCGACAATTCAGGATCAATCCATCTGCCGGAATCAGGCTTCCCGCCGAAAGCTTCAACACATCGCCCGGCACAACCTCTTCTGCGGGAATTTCCTGGGGCTTTCCATCACGCACGACAGTACACTTAATTTTGACTTGAGCACGAAGTTCTTCCACCGCATTGCTGGCACCATATTCCTGTAGAAAACTCAGCACTGCGCTGCCTAGGACAATTGCCAGAATGATGGAAGAATCTAACCAGTCGCCGGTAATAGCAGAAATTACTGTAGCAACGATTAGAATTAATATAATTGGGTTTTTAAACTGGTTGAGAAACAATAATAACGGCTCTGTCTTTTTTTGAGCCTTGATGGTGTTCAAACCATATTGTCTCAAACGCTGCTCAGCCTCCTCAGACTCTATCCCGGCCTCAGAGACATCTAACTTCTGCAAAACTGTCGCCAAAGGCACATTCCAATATGGATAACCTTCAATTTCTGCCATTCTTCACCCGTCCTCAGACGATCAATTTGAATTGTTTTGAGCTATTATACAATCAAGCAACATTTCCGGACAATCACAATACGCTTCGGTCGTATAAAGTCGATATTTTTAAAGGGAAATTCATCTTTGGCAAACGAGTTAAAAGCAAAGCTCCCCAAAATCTCGGAAATTTTGGGGAGCTATTGAAGCCAATTATTTGAAACTACAGAACTTTAACAAAAGAATAATTAACTTCATTCTGGGGTGGCTGATGGGGGTCGAACCCACAACCCCCGCATCCACAGTGCGGTGCTCTGCCATTGAGCTACAGCCACCATAATGGACTACATTTTATCACATTGAATGCCCTTCCGCAAGCATTTCCCGGAGCTTTAAAACCATCGTTTCCCGGCTTACAGTCTCCTGATCGCGGGTTTTTAAATTCTTGATGGTAACCAGCTGGCTGGCTTCTTCATCCGGTCCCATGATCACAACCAGCTGAGCTCCCATCCGGTCCGCATATTTCAACTGCTTCTGCAATTTGATCGGATCAGGATAGCTAAACACGTTTAATCCCCCGGCTCGGATTTCAGTCGCCAGGTTTAAAGCACCCGGTAATCGCTCCTCATCAAACACCGTCACCATCACCGGAGCCGGTGAATCGGCCATCTCCGGCAGACAACCGTATTTTTCCAGTATAAGCGTTGCCATCACATCCCCCATCGCAAACCCGACACCCGGCAGCGGGTTTCCGCCCACATCACCAACCAGATTGCCGTAGTGCCCTCCACCCAGAATGGAACGGCCTTCTTTATCCTGATCTTTGGCTTCAAACACAATGCCGGTGTAGTAATCCAGGCCGCGGATGATCTGCGCGTCAAAACGTACATACTCCCGGGCCCCCATTGCCTCTAACGCCTTGAACAAACGCACCAGGTTTGGAGACTTCTTCCACAATTCACCATCCTGCAGAATACTTTGAATACCATCGAATTGGGCAGGTGTCAGTTTCAATTCTTCAAGAGCGTAGGCTTTCCACTCGCCCGCGCTCATTTTTTCTCGACGGTCAATCAAGCGAAAAACAACCCGCTTCATATCCGCAGTGATTTCCAGATCAACCAGCAATTGATCAATCAATTCCCGGTCATTCACCAGAATATTGACTTTATCCGGTTCCAAGCCAACTTTTTCAAAGAATTTAGCACAGACTGCCACCAGTTCTGCGTCCGCCTCGGGAGTTTCCGCGCCAATCAAATCAATATTCCACTGGAAAAACTCCCGTGTACGCCCCTTTTGCGGCCGTTCATAACGCCAAAACGGACCAAACGACCACCACCGCAGCGGGAAAGTCAATGCATTTTGTTTTTGAACCACCATTCGGGCCAACGTTGGGGTCAATTCGGGCCGCAGGGCAATATCATCCCCACCCCTATCCTGAAAAACGAAAGACTGCTCTTTGACAAGTTCTTCACCGGATTTAGCCGCATAAAGATCTATTCTTTCAAGAAATGGACCATCATATTCCCGATAACCAAAAGACTCGGATACCTCTCGAATTACCTGATAAAGCCAGCTCCGGACGGCCATTTCTTCCGGATAAAAATCTCGCGTGCCCTTTACTGTTTGAATTTTTGTTTTCATGCCACCCGCTCTTATGATTTCTGAATTAAACTTAATTTTAACACAGAAAAACCCTTCACCGTCCTTTTAGTGCGGTGGACATTCCGAAACCACTCCGTGAAAATTTCCACAAAGAATGGGATTTAGGGTAAAATTATTCAGTTATAGAATTAATTTTTTACCATACCCGATTCGAAGGTGCTTATGAAGATTCGCGAGATTCTGGAGTTAACCAAAGGCAAAATTATTAACGATTTCAATGACCTGAACAGAGAAGTTAAAGGCGGTTGTGGCGCGGATCTGATGAGTGATGTTTTGGCCTCTGTCCAACCTGAAGCGGTTTTACTGACAGGTTTATGTAACCCCCAGGTCGTGCGAACAGCAGTAATGGCAGATATCACAGCCATTATTATGGTCCGTGGGAAAACAGTCCCACTGGGAACGATAAACCTTGCCAATGAAGAACAAATTCCTTTAATTTCATCCCCTTGCGGTATGTTTGAATTGTGCGGTATTCTCTACAAAGCCGGTCTCCCCTGTTTTGAGAATCCCATTTCTGCAGAAGAATGTATTTGCGATGAGTAAATTGATTCAGGCGAGGTAAGATGGCTCCAAACAATCCCAGCAAATCAACGGTTATAACAGACCAGGTCGCGGAAAGTATTACGCGCGTTGAAGAGTTGGGGTATGAAATCAAAGTTCGCGAAGTAATGAATGCCAAGGTCAAATGCCTTGAGCCTTCTATGACCATGCGGGCAGCGGTGGAAATGTTCCGGAAAGAAATGATCTCCGGAGCACCGGTGGTCACCAATGACGGAAAATTAGTTGGGGTGGTCAGCATGGAAGACTTGATCCACTGCCTGTGCCAGTCCGACCTGGATTCACCCGTTGAAAAATACATGACTCACGAGCCCATCACCGTCCGTGAGTATGAACCGGTCGTTGAAGCCCTCAAGACTTTTGTCAACAGCAAAGTAGGCCGGCTGGTTGTGCTGAATGCAGAAGAAGAACTGGCCGGGATCCTTACCAAGGGGGATATCACGCGCGGTTTTCTTTCAGCTCTCCAAAGAGATTATGAACATGAAGAGCTCCGTAAATATCGCGCCAGACATCTTTTTGAAGATATCAATTCAGACCGTTCCAGTCTGATCCTGCGGTATACCATCAAAGCCGGTGACTTCACTCACGGCGGACAGGCCTCCAGCAATATTAAAAGAGCGCTGCTGCGTCTTGGGGCCTCACCCCAACTGGCGCGCCGGGTGGGCATCGCGGTTTATGAGGCTGAAATCAATCTGATCATTCATACCAATGAAGGTGGAATCATTCGTGCGGAAATCGAACCCCATCGGATTTCCATTCGGGTGTTCGATAACGGGCCGGGGATCGAAAACGTTGAACTGGCAATGCAGCCTGGCTATTCCACTGCCACCGAAGAAATCCGAGAACTGGGATTTGGCGCAGGAATGGGCCTGGTCAATATCGCCCGCTGTGTGGATAATATGGCCCTCGAATCCGTTCCGGGCAGCGGAACGCGTTTGCGCATGAAATTCTTTTTGGATGAGGAATCAGTTGGGGAAGGAATGTCACGAAATAAGGAGACCAGCTAAACATGAATCTTCAACAAATTATCGATAAACTTCAACTTACACCACTAACCGATCCAAAAGATTTTGCCAGCATCGTCCCCACCGGAGGATATACTTCAGATTTACTGAGTTGTGTGATGACAGGTGCAAAAAGCCAAAATCTATGGATCACCCTTCAGGCCCACATCAATATTGTAGCTGTTGCCGCTCTGCTTGACCTCAGTGCGGTGATCATCACCGAAGGTGCCATGCCTGATGAAAAAACCATCGCTAAAGCCAACCAGGAAGAAATTATCCTGCTTTCGACCCCTGGCCCAACTTATTCCGTCATCGGCAATCTTTGGGATATGGGAATCAAAGCCGGGTAATCCAATCGAGTTAAGTTAGAAGATACGTGTGAAAAAATACCGGGCAGATCTGCATGTCCATACGGTTCTCTCACCTTGTGGAGATATCGAAATGATTCCTCCCCTGATCGTTCGGGAGGCCCTTGGACGAAATATCCATCTCATCGCCATCACGGACCACAATGCAACCGCCAACATTTGGGCCGTCCAAAAAGCCGCGGAAGGAACGGATCTGGTAGTTCTCCCCGGCATGGAAGTGCAAACCGCTGAAGAAGTTCATTGTGTGTGTCTGTTCGACACGCTGGACCAGGCCAATTCATTTCAGAGCATTGTCGATGCGGCCCTCCCGGCGTTTATGAATGACACCGATCTGTTTGGAGAGCAGTTTGTAGTAGATGAAACCGGCGATTTCATCCGACGAGAGGAGCGTTTATTGCTCACCTCGACTCACCTTACAATTGAACAGGCTTGGAAACATGTCAGTGATCTGGGAGGGCTCTTCATCCCCGCTCACGTTAACCGTAAAGCCTTTGGCTTGATTGAAAACCTTGGCATGGTTCCCGCAGATTTACCCATTGAAGTGCTGGAAATTTCGCGTCACATCAGGCCTGAAGAAGCTCGCAAGAAATTCCCACAAATCGCCCCCTATCCGCTCATTCAAGCAGGTGACGTGCATTACCTTGCAGATTTTCTGGGGCCAATGGTTTTTTATATGGAAAAACCGTTAATTTCAGAACTAAGGTTGGCCCTGCAAGCCAAAAACGGGAGATTTTATCAAATCCTTGAACCAGATAATAGCGCGCCATGACACAAACAAATTCTCCTATTTTGACTATTTACTAATAAATCTATGACATTTGGGTATTGACCGTTTTGAACAAGCGGGTGTAAACTCATATTAGGCGAATAGTGTATTTTTTCACAATTCGTGCTCAAATTTATCTACAGATGGAGTCACTATGGCAAATTCGTTTAGGAATAATGCGAACCAAGATCCACTATCAAATCCTGAACAGAAGAAAATTATTGATGCAATAATTGTCAACAACAAAGATAGACCCGGCGCTACCATGGTAGTGCTCAATGAAATTCAGAGTGAAATCGGGTTTATTTCGGAATCTGTTCAACATTATGTTGCTGCTGAGTTAAAAATTCCGGCCAGCGTAGTTCATGGGGTAGTTACATTTTATTCATTCTTCACGACCACTCCCCGAGGGAAACACACCATCAAATTCTGCATGGGCACGGCTTGTTATGTCGGCGGTACCCCGCAATTGCTCGAAAAAGCCAAACAGGTCCTTGGTATTGAACCTGGAGAAACCACAGAAGACGGGATGATCACCATAGAACTCTGCCGTTGTGTAGGTGCCTGCAGTCAGGCCCCGGTCCTCACAGTGGATGAAGAAGTTTATGGACGTATGCGCCCCAATAAATTCCCGAAAATCATTCACAGTCTTCAGGAAAAAGACAAAGAAGAGATGGTTGCCGCTTGAGAGAACTTGCGCTTCACTTGCTGGATATAGCCGAGAACAGTATCGGCGCGAAAGCAAAAAACATTGTCATTCGCGTGGAAAAGGATACTGAAGCAGATCGGCTGCGGATGAGCGTGCTGGATGACGGTGTAGGGATGGATCCGGAAATGGTTGCTCGGGTCACCGATCCTTTTACTACCTCCCGCACCACCCGGAAAGTTGGATTGGGCATCCCCCTTTTGAAAGCAGCAGCAGAAGCATGTAATGGCTGGTTAGAAATCCAGTCTACTCCCGGCAAAGGTACGAGTGTGAAAGCTGAATTCCAATACAGCCACATCGATCGTATGCCTTTAGGAGATCTTTCGGAAACTTACTTGAGCCTTGTTCTTGGAGCGCCTCAAATTCATTGGTTGTTAACCTACAAAGTTGACGGGAAGGAATTTGTGTTTGATGACGAACCAATTAAAAAAGAACTGGATGGCATCTCTCTTACAGAACCGGCGGTGATCAATTTTTTACGCGAGTATATTGAAGTTGGAATAGAAAATATCCAACTTGAAGAAGATCAAGGAACTATCAACCCTTTGACAATCTCATAATGGAGAGGAAGATCATGAATAAGATTAAGTCCCTCGAAGACCTGAAACGGGTACGTGAAGAAGCTCTGAGCAAACGCCAGATCAAGGCGGCCAGCGGCCAGAAAGAAATTGTAGTTGGCATGGGAACCGTTGGTATTGCAGCAGGAGCACGTGAAGTATTGAAAGCTATTCTGGACACAATTGAAGAGGAAAACCTGGAAGGGATTGTTGTCCGGCAGGCTGGCAATATTGGCCTCGATTCCTGGGAACCTGTTGTTCAGGTCACTATTGGGGAAGAAGCAAAAGTTACTTACGGTAAAGTAACCCCGGATATGGTCCGCAAGATTATGAAAAACCATGTCGTAGGTGGTGAAGTCGTTAAAGAATACGCACTCGAGCTCTAAACATCTGAGTTTGAGTGTTTAGAATAAAAAATAATTTTTTATACCACTCCAGAAGGTGAGAATATGGCGTTTTTTCGCTCACACATATTGGTGTCGGTTGATCCAGTCTGCCTGGAAAAAGGCGCGCATGAGATTATTGACACTCTTACAGACGAACTTGTAAAACAAGGACTTATTGACGAGGTTCAGGTTTTGGAAACCTCTCGTATTGGCGACCCGGATGCTTTGGGCCCGGACCTGATGGTTTACCCTGAAGGCGTGCATTACGTTAATTTGTCCCCAGCGGATATTCCTTATGTTGTAGAAGAGCATTTCCTCAAAGGCCGGACCATTGAAAAATTCTTGGCTGACGAACATAAAGTTACAGACGAAGAAGTCGCTCCACCGAAACCTAAAGAAATCCGCATCGTCCTGCGTAACAGCCTCGGAAAGATTGACCCGCTGAATATTGAAGACTATATCGCTGAAGATGGTTATGCGGCGGCAGCCAAAGCCCTTTCCGAGATGACACCGGAAGACGTGATTGAAACGGTTTTAAAATCCGGTCTGCGTGGTCGTGGTGGTGCGGGTTTCCCCACCGGAAGAAAATGGCAGTTTGCCCGGAATTCACCCGGAGATGTCAAATATCTGATCTGCAATGCAGATGAAGGCGACCCGGGCGCATTTATGAACCGCCGGGTGCTGGAAAGCGATCCCCACTCCGTGGTGGAAGGCATGATCATTGCGGCTTACGCAATCGGTGCCCAGCAGGGATACGTTTATTGCCGTGCCGAGTACCCGGACGCTGTTCGGACATTGAAAATCGCCATCAAGCAGGCCCATGAATTTGGACTGTTAGGCGACAATATTTTGGGCACAGGTTTTTCCTTTGATCTTGAAGTCCGCATGGGCGCAGGAGCGTTTGTGTGCGGTGAAGAAACTGCCCTGATGGCATCCATTGAAGGCCAGCGCGGCCAGCCGCGTCCCCGCCCACCTTTCCCCGCCGTAAAAGGCCTGTGGGGAAAACCCACCAACATCAACAATGTTGAAACCTATGCCAACGTTCCTCAAATTATTTTGAATGGTGCCGAATGGTATGCAAGCATTGGTACTGAGGACAGTAAAGGTACCAAGACTTTTGCATTAGCCGGCGATGTAAAGAATACAGGGCTGATTGAAGTCCCGTTTGGTACTACCCTGCGTGAGATCGTCTACGACATCGGTGGTGGCATCAAAAATGATAAAGCGCTGAAAGCTATTCAGACTGGCGGCCCTATGGGTGGTTGTATTCCTGCCTCACAGGTCGACCTCCCTGTTGACTACAAAGCACTTACCGCTGCCGGTTCCATCATGGGCTCCGGTGGACTGGTGGTTATGGACGAAGATACCTGTATGGTGGATATCGCCCGGTTCTTCATGGACTTCATTCAGGACGAAAGCTGCGGAAAATGCGTTCCCTGTCGTATCGGCACCCGCCGAATGCTTGAGATTCTGACCCGGATTTGTGACGGAGAAGGTGAAGACGGCGATATTGAGCGGTTGGAAGCCCTTTGTCAAGAAGTTCGCACCGACAGCCTGTGCGGTCTCGGTCAGGGCGCTCCGAACCCGGTTATGAGCACATTGAAACATTTCCGGGACGAATATGAAGCGCATATTTACGAAAAACGATGCCCGGCGAAAACTTGCCGCGCGTTGATCAGTTTTGTTATCCTTGAGGATGTTTGTACCGGATGTACAGTTTGTGCCCGTAACTGCCCCGTGAACGCGATCACCGGTGAACGCAGGCAAGCACACCACATTGATCCAGATACCTGTATCCGCTGTGGCATCTGTGCTCAGGTTTGTAATTACAACGCAATAGAGATTCAGTAACGCTTATTGTTATTCTTATTGGTAGCTTGAGACTTTCTCCCACCCCCAGATCCGATCTGTGATTTGGTTTATTTGTCTAAAGTAGTGATTATTGGAGGAGAGGAGTATGACCGATAGAAGCAAGATAGATAGCAATGCTGTATTGGATGTCGTTCGCACTGCCGTGGAACGCCACGGGACAAAACGGGAAGAGTTAATTCCCATTATGAATGACGTCAACCGGGAACTCGGGTATTTGCCTGATGCGGCTTTAGAGGAAATCAGCAAAATGCTCGAAACACCAACCAGTAAACTGTTCTCAGTTGCCACTTTTTACCACATGCTATCAACAAAGCCGCGCGGAAGGCATGTCATTCAGTTCTGCGAATCGGCGCCCTGTCATGTGGTGGGTGGACGTGAGGTCTGGGAAGCCCTGAAGGAGAATTTGGGACTCGAACCCGATGAGACCAGTAAAGACGGCAAATGGAGTTTAATCACTACCAGCTGTCTGGGTGTGTGCGGAGTTGGCCCGGTCATCATGATAGATGATGATATTTATGGGAGTGTCAAGCCCGGCGACGTGCCAGACATTCTGTCCCGTTACAGCTAAGCGAGGTGTGCTGATGAATGCTTATCGATCTATGGTTTTAGTCTCAAGCGACCCCCTGAGCATGGAACGCGGCGCGAAGAAAGTGTTTGCTCGTTTGCAAAAAGAAATCTCTACTTTTGGACTGGAAGATGAAATTTCTCTGTCCATGGTAGGAGATGTGGGTCGAAATGATGCTGCCCCTATTGTTATTGTGTATCCGGAAGCAGTGGTTTACGGACCGGTGAAAGAAGAAGATGTGCCTTTTCTCGTTGAAGAACATTTATACAAAGGGCGCATTGCAGCCGGACTTCAAGCTGCAACACGAGAATTAAGTGGGCGGATTGCCTGGATTTCTGCCCGAAAAGGAACCTTACCAGCTGAATATCGTATTGTCCTCAAAAATGCCGGTCTTATCGACCCCAGCATTGAAGACTATATTACTCACGATGGTTATATGGCCCTTGGCCGGGCTTTAACAGAAATGTCTCCTGAAGAAGTTATTGCAGAGATTAAGAGCTCTGGCCTCAAAGGGCGCGGCGGCGCAGGTTTCCCCACCGGATTGAAATGGGGTTTTGTAGCAAACGCGCCGGGCGACAAGAAATACGTGATTTGTAACGCAGACGAATCGGAACCGGGTACTTTTAAAGATCGGGTTCTGTTGGAAGGCGACCCGCACAGCATTGTAGAAGCAATGGCCATCGCTGGTTATGCAGTAGGTGCTGACGAAGGATTTATTTATGTGCGCGGCGAATATCTGCTCGCTCAGGAAAGGCTGAAAACGGCTATCCAGCAGGCAGAGGAACTGGGCTTTCTCGGCAAAAACATCTTTCAAACGGATTTCAGCTTCAAGATCCACATTCACAGTGGCGCTGGAGCATACATCTGTGGCGAAGAAACCGCTTTGATTGAATCAATTGAAGGAAAGCGGGGAGAACCCAGGTCCAGACCGCCATATCCCACAACAAATGGCCTGTGGGGAAAGCCAACCCTGGTGAACAACGTAGAAACACTCGCTAACATCTGCGCAATCATACGGAATGGACCGGAGTGGTACCGCAGTTTTGGTACACCCAACAGCCCTGGAACTAAAGTCTATACCATCCTGGGTCACGTCAACAACACCGGCCTGATCGAGGTCCCCATGGGAATCACCCTGCGGGAAGTCATTTCGATCTACGGAAAGGGAATGAAAGAAGGCAGCACGCTCAAGTTAGCTCAAACGGGCGGTTCAAGCGGGTCCATCATTCCTGCTGTCTTGCAGGATACCCCTATGGACTTTGACTCTTTCACCCGGGCCGGGGTATCCCTGGGGTCCGGCGCACTCCTGATTTGCGATCAGGACACCTGTGTAGTGGATCTGGCAAAAGTGCTGATTAACTTCTTCCGGAATGAAAGCTGCGGAAAATGTAACCCCTGCCGAATTGGTAACCAAAGAGCCTATGAAATTTTGACAAAAATTTCCAAAGGTCAGGGAACCTTAAGCGATCTGGACGACTTGCAAACCATCAGCGATAACTTGTGCCAGCTTTCAAACTGCGGCTTAGGACAAACAGCGGGCACACCTCTGCGCGATATTCTGAAATACTTTAGGGCTGAAGTAGAAGCCCACGTCCGATTAGATGTCTGCCCTTGCGGCGTTTGCCCTATGAAATAGGGTGAGAATATTAGAAAATGCAGCTTTAAAGAGACTTTGAAATTATAAAAAGAGAGCTGATTATGGTCAAACTTACTATCGATAACAAAGAAATTGAAGTTCCACAAGGAACTACCGTTTTGGAAGCAGCCAAAGCTGCTGACATTCACATTCCAACACTATGCTACCATCCGGAACTGACCCCTTATGGTGGCTGCCGGCTTTGCTTGGTTGAAGTAGAAGGTGCCCGGACTTTACAACCGTCCTGTACCCTTCCCGCCAGTAATGGAATGGTCGTTCGAACCAGCACCAGCCAGATTCATGAAGCCAGGAAGTTCGTCCTCAACATGATCTTCAGTGAGCGGAATCACCTGTGCCCTTACTGCCAGGTCAGCGGCGGCGATTGTGAACTGCAAAATGCTGCCTATGCTGAAGGCATGACCCATTGGTCGTTCCAGCCTACCTGGAAACCTTACCCAATGGATGCCTCACACCCCTACATCATCATGGAACACAACCGCTGTATTCTGTGTCACCGTTGTGTGCGTGCCTGCGGCGAACAGGTCGGCAATTTCACTCTGGGTGTTCAGGAACGTGGTTCTAAAAGCCGGATCATTGCCGACCTGGATGTGCCACTCGGAGAAAGCACCTGTATCTCCTGTGGTGCCTGTATTCAGGTCTGCCCAACCGGCGCGCTGATTGATCGCTGGAGTGCCTACCGCGGGAAAGAAACCGATGTACAGCATAACGAGTCCGTTTGCGTGGGCTGCAGCATTGGCTGTGGAATTGATGTCGAAACCCGCAATAACAGTCTGGTAAGAGTTGAAGGAAACTGGGAAGCCGAAGTAAACGACGGAGTGCTTTGCGAAATCGGTCGATTCCACCCGGTTGATGAAAAACGTGAGCGGATCACTTCTCCCATGGTGCGCAAAGACGGAAAATTAGTGTCCGCCTCCTGGGATGAGGCCCTGGAGGCCCTGACGGCTAAAATGAAGCCGTTCGTCGGAAAAGAAGGCGATGGAGTAGCTGCTATCGTTTCAAACCGGCTTCCTGCTGAAGCATTATATAGCTTCAAACAGGTCTTCAAAAATGGCTTCAAAAGTGATATGGTTACCTCAATGGAAGAGGGTATTTATACCGAATTACCCTCCCGCCTGGCTGCCGAGCTTGGCAAACCCTTTGAAGGAAAAATAGATTGTCTAAAAAACAGCGATAGCGTCCTGGTCATCGGCGCAGATCTGGTCAAAGATCATCAAGTCATTGGTTTCTTCATCAAGCGCGTTTTACCCGAGGGTGTTTCTCTGGTAGTAGTAGATCCTAACGAAAACCCGCTGGATAAATTCGCAAGCAGCGTTCTCAAAGCCTCCAAAGGGGCCGACCTCGATTGGTTAAAGTGTCTGTCCGCTGCTGTGGTAAAAGCTGGCCTGGCTAAAGCCAATTCCGATCTGGACGCCGATGCCATTCTCAAAACTGCTGAAGAAACTACTGGTGTCTCTGAAAATGAATACCTTGAACTGGCCCAGTTGATTGCTTCTGCAGAGCGCCCCGCAATTGTTTACGGCAAGGGGATTACCGAAAAGAACTCTACTCAAACCCTGAAAGCTTTGGTAGAATTAGGCGAGTTAATCGGTGCAATTGGAGAAGATTTCTCCAATATCGTAAGTACCAAAGGCGATGCCAACAGCATGGCTGCTGCTCAATACCAACTCGAAAGCCCCTTCCAATTGAACGGACACCAGGCTGTTTACGTGGCATTAGGAGACGAAGAACCTTCCAAACGATTTGAGCAAAAACTTGAGAAGGTGCCTTTCCTGGCTGTTCAGGCCAGCTTCGTTTCTCCATTGACTGCACAAGCGGATATCGTTCTACCCGTAACCATGTGGACGGAACAAGAAGGCCATTATCTGAATTTGGATGGAAGAATTCAGAAAGCTGTAAAGGCCCTTGAACCAGAAAAAGACACCTGGACCAACACAAGCGTATTCGAAGCGATTGCCGGTCGCCTCGGTTTTGAAACCGACGACAACTGGAAAGACGAACTCACCAAACGAGTTGCTCCTGTGGCGATCGAAGATTAATGGTTATTTTATCGGGTAGATTTGAATAAAAGGAGCAAACAATGGCAAAACCGAAAGTAGCATCAGACTGGATGGCTGGATGCGCAGGCTGTCACATGTCTTTGCTGGATATGGACGAACGGATTGTGAAAATCGCAGAACTGGTTGACATCCGCGCAACACCCATTACAGATCTTAAACATGCTGACAAAGACGGCGTTGATGTAGGCATCCTTGAAGGTGGTATCAACAACACCGCCAACGAAGAACAGGCCCGGTTAATGCGTTCCCGTTGCAAGATCTTGGTTGCGTTGGGTGACTGTGCCGTATTCGGTGGCGTACCTGCGATGCGCAATTTCTTCCCGCTGGAAGAGTCACTCCGCCGGGCATATGTTGAAACGGAAAGCACAGACAGCGAAGGAATCATTCCCAGTGATCCGGAACTATGTGTACCCACCCGCGTGCGAGCGTTGAGCGAAGTAGTCCCGGTAGATATCTTTGTGCCAGGCTGCCCCCCGGACGCAGATACAATTTTTTACGTTCTGAGTGAATTGGCTCAAGGTCGCATACCGGATCTGAAAGACGATAAACTCCAGTGGAATTAGAGAGCGGAGGATAAATAATGGTTGCTCAAAAAATCACGATTGAGCCCGTAACTCGTATTGAAGGTCACGCCAAGGTTACCATTCAAATGAATGATGACGGAAATGTTGAACACGCGTACCTGCACATTAATGAGTTCCGGGGATTTGAAAAATTCTGTGAAGGCCGCATGGTCTTCGAAATGCCGACAATTACACCACGTATTTGCGGAATTTGTCCTGTCAGCCACCACCTGGCTTCTGCCAAGGCTGGCGATGCAGTTGTAGGTGCCCCCCCACCCCGTCCGGCTTCTTTGCTTCGCGACCTGATGCACATGGGGCAAATCATTCAAAGTCATGGAATGCACTTCTTTGAACTGGCAGGGCCCGACCTTCTTTTGGGCTTTGACTCGGATCCCGCAACCCGCAACGTCGTGGGACTTATCCAGGCCAATCCTGAACTAGCTTTGAAAGCTGTAAATCTGCGAAAATATGGACAGGAAATCATCCGCATTCTGGGCGGCCGCCGTATTCACCCCAATTTTGCTATCCCCGGTGGTGTGAATAAAGCCCTCAAAGCCGAAGAACGAGATATCATTCTTGCCGGTGTAGACGAAGCCATTGCCACCACTCAAGTTGGCGTCCAGATCATCAAAGATTGGGCAGCGGCAAATATGGAAGACATCAACAAATTCGGTGTTTTCCCCAGTGGGTATATGAGCCTTGTCACACCAGACGATTCCCTTGAGTTGTATGATGGCAACCTCCGCATGGTGGACCGCAACGGTGAACTTCTTGAACGATTTGATCCATCCACCTATTTGGATTACATTGCCGAGCACGTTGAAAATTGGTCCTATCTCAAATTCCCCTATTACAAAAAGATGGGATACCCCGCAGGTGTTTACCGGGTAGGTCCGTTGGGACGTTTGAACGCAGTCAAACAAATTGACACGCCGCTGGCAAACGAAGAATTCAAGATCTTCAAATCCCTGAATGGCGGTAAACCGGTTGAGAACACGCTGTACTTCCACTATGCGCGTCTGATCGAGACTTTATTTGCTCTTGAACGCGTCAAAGTCCTTCTGGATGATCCGGACATCCTCAGCAACGATGTCCTCAATACCAAGCACAATTTCCAGGGTGAAGGCGTTGGTGTCATTGAAGCGCCGCGCGGCACTTTGATCCACCACTATTGGACGAACAGTTACGGCCAACTCGAACGCGTCAATCTGATCGTTGCGACCGGCCACAATAACTGGGCTATGTGTGAAGCTGTAGATAGTGTTGCCAAAACCTATATCAATGGACAGGAAATTCGTGAAGGTCTGTTGAACCGCGTTGAAGCAGCCGTACGTGCTCACGACCCCTGCCTTTCCTGTTCTACACATGCAGTCGGCCAGATGCCGATCATTATCGATGTGGTAGATCCGGAAGGCAAGACTGTCAAAACTTTGCGCCGAGACGGGTAAACCTTGGTTCGTTTTACATGAAACTCAAAAGGGTTTTGGTGAAATATCACCAAAACCCTTCTGTATCTCACCCTATAGACATTTTTAAAGCAAGAAAGGTTTGACTTTGAATAAAACATTGATTTTAGGATACGGGAATCCGGACCGCGAGGACGACGGAGTTTCCTGGCACATTATGACGTCAATCTGTGAAAAATTGGGGAGAAAAGCACCTCAAACTTATCAGGAAGAATTTCCCCCATCCGAGGCATCGCCCGATTTTCTGTTTGCTCTGCAGCTCACTCCCGAACTCGCAGAAACCATAGCAATTTATGATCGTGTTTGCTTTATCGACGCGCACACCGGAAGTGTCCCCAATGACGTCAATTTCACCAGAGTCGACCCCGAATTTCAATCTTCCCCCTTCACGCACCATATGACCCCGTCTACCTGTCTCGTGCTGGCGGAAACACTTTACGGAACTGCTCCCGAAGCAATGCTGGCCTCCGTCAGAGGCTACCAATTTGAATTCAAACACACACTTTCTGACCGCACCACAACCCACGCTCAAGAAGCAGCCGATATCATTTTTAAATGGCTGAAATCGGAAGATTAAACCAAGCTTGATTACCTTATTATTTCACCCTAATTCATATCCTGGAGCCCACTACATTATGACCCAACTCAGTAACATCAACTCATTTTCCCCCGACGAAATGGCACATAAAGCCGAAGTCATCAGTATAAAAAAAACAAAGCTGGATACCGCTTCCATGTTTGTCCTGGCCTTTCTGGCCGGTGCGTACATTGCCTTTGGTGCGGTTATCGCCACTACAATCGCCACAGGGGGCTCATCTCTGCCCTACGGCGTGAATAAACTCCTGATTGGTCTTGTTTTTACATTAGGCCTCATTCTGGTCGTTGTTGGTGGTGCCGAATTATTCACCGGCAACAACCTGCTGATCATTGGATATTTGAGCGGTAAAATTTCACTGCGGGGCATGCTTCGCAATTGGGGCATTGTCTACTTGGGCAATTTCGTAGGTTCCGTTTCAATTGCCGCCCTGATGTTTCTATCAAAGCAATATACCTTTTCGGGCGGTGGAATTGGACTGACCGCCCTGAACATTGGCGCGGCCAAAACAAACCTGGGATTTATCCAGGCGATGGCTCTGGGTATTCTCTGCAATATTCTGGTCTGCCTGGCAGTATGGTTGACCTTCAGCGCACGCACCACAGGGGATAAGATTTTGGCAATCATCCCCCCTATTGCGGCTTTCGTCGCCGCTGGATTTGAACACAGCGTTGCCAATATGTATTTCATTCCCATGGCATTATTCATCAAGAATTCAAAAGATGCAGCTTTTTTTGCCATGATCGGTAAAGCACCCGCTGATTTTGCCAATCTGACGTGGGGAAACTTCCTGTCAGGGAATCTCCTCCCGGTGACCATCGGAAACATTATCGGAGGAGCCGGGTTTGTAGGTGCAGTATACTGGTTTATTTATCTTCGAAAATCAGACGAAAACACAAAAGAGCAAAATTAATTTTCAATCAGAAGGTAAATATTAATAGTATTTTTATCTTATTTATCTATTCGTTGCGGAACATACCTTGAGGGATTATAATTAGCTGATGCACGAACTTGCTGTAACAGAAAGCATTTTAAATATCGCTACAAAACACGCCCGTCAATCTGAAGCAAAACGTGTCACAGATATTTACATTGTCATTGGTGATCTTTCCAGTATTGTAGATGATTCTGTACAATTTTATTGGGACATGCTCAGCAAAGACACACTCTGTGAGAACGCCCAACTGCACTTTGAGCGGATTCCTGCCAGATTAGAATGTAGAGACTGCGGCCACCAATTCACTATTGAAGACGGTCTTCAGCCCTGCCCAAACTGCAACAGTGTCCGGGTAAAAGTAATTGCCGGCGAAGAATTCATGGTGAACAGCCTGGAAATTGAAAGATAAATTTTGGAGAATTCTCTTATGACTTTAAAAACCGTTCCTGTCGTTGAAAAAATTATGGATGCCAACGATCAAGTCGCAGCCGAAAACCGAAAGCTGCTAGATGAAGCTGGCGTATTTGGTTTAAACATTATGGCCTCACCGGGTTCAGGCAAGACCAGCGTGATCCTGCAAACCATCCAAAGACTGGCTCCCAAACTTCAGATCGGGGTGATCGAAGGAGATACCGCCCCGGTGACAATTGATGCGGACAAGGTGATGGCCGCGGGAATGCCCGCTGTCCAGATCAACACCGGCGGATCCTGCCATCTGGATGCCCCCATGTTAAGCCGGGGTCTGGGTGCGTTGGATTTGAAAGATCTCGATCTTCTAATCGTCGAAAATGTTGGTAACCTGATTTGCCCTGCCGGGTTTGCCCTTGGCACCCACGCCAATGTGGTCATTGCCAGCATCCCGGAAGGCGACGACAAGCCCTATAAATATCCAAATATTTATCGCGGATTGGATGTCATTATCATCAACAAAATTGACCTCATGCCTTACATTGATTTCAATATGGATTACTTCCGCAAAGGAATTGAAATCCTGAACCCCGGGTTGACCACATTCGCGCTCTCCTGCAAAACCGGCGAGGGAATCGAAGAATGGGCAAACTGGCTTCTGGAAAAAGTGGAAGACCACAAAAAATAAGCATGACCCTCAAGACTGTTGGTAAAAAGATCTGGGTACGGGGCATTGTACAGGGGGTGGGCTTCCGCCCCTTTGTCTATACTCAGGCGGTTAATCTTAATCTCACGGGTTGGGTTCGGAATACCTCCAGTGGGGTAGAACTTGAAATTAATGGTTCTCCGGATGGTATTGCTGCCTTCATGAACGCACTGGAAAACAATCCACCTCCCCTGGCGCAGATTGATGAGGTCCGGGTAGAAGACTGCCCGCCCAATGGGTATACTCGTTTTGAGATCATCCCCAGCCAACCCCAACCGGGTGAATTTATCCCCATCTCTCCGGATATGTCAATCTGCGAAGATTGCCAGAAAGAACTATTCACACCGACGGACCCCCGTTATCGTTACCCTTTTATCAACTGTACCAATTGCGGACCGCGCTACACCATCATCAAGGACATCCCCTACGATCGCCCTAAAACCACAATGGCCGCTTTCCCAATGTGTGCCCGCTGTGAAAGCGAATATGAGGACCCATTGGACCGGCGATTCCATGCCCAGCCCATCGCCTGCCCGGATTGCGGACCGCAAATTTGGTTAGAAACCCCAACGCAGACCCGTCTGGCAGAACGAGAAAACGCTCTTCAATTAGCACGCGGTTGGATTCAGCAGGGAAAAATTCTGGCCATCAAGGGGTTAGGTGGGTTTCATCTGGCCTGTGATGCTACCAACGTTTCCGCAGTGGCTGAACTACGCCGTCGAAAGAAACGCAGCGATAAGCCATTCGCTCTGATGGCATTTGATATCTCTGAAGTCGAAAAACATTGCGTCGTTACCCCTGAAGAGCGTACCCTTTTATTATCCAAAGAACGGCCCGTCGTTCTGCTGGAAAAACGTCCGGATTCCAACATCGCCCCGGAAACAGCTCCTCATCAGAATACACTCGGCTTTATGATCGCCTACACCCCACTCCATCTGCTCTTGTTGGAGCCCGCAGCGGGTTTCCCGGAGGCCCTGGTAATGACTTCCGGAAATATCAGTGAAGAGCCCATTGCCTATACGGATCATGATGCGCGCAGCCGTCTGCGTGATCTTGCCGATGGTTTCCTGATGCATGACCGCCCTATCCACATCCGCGTAGATGACTCTGTGAGCCGCGTCATGCACAACGAACCGCGGATCATCCGTCGGGCACGAGGTTACGCGCCAAATCCACTCACACTTCCGGACAAGCTTCTCTCGGTTTTAGCCACCGGCGCGGAATTAAAAAACACCTTCTGCTTGACCAAAGAAAAATATGCATTCCTCAGCCACCATATCGGCGATTTGGAAAACTATGAAACGCTGCGGTCTTTTGAAGAAGGAATTGAACACTATCAAAAACTTTTCCGTGTGAAACCAGAACGAATCACCGCGGATCTTCACCCAAATTATTTGGCTACACGCTATGCGCAGCAGCGCGCACGGGAAGAAGGGCTCCCCCTCATCCTGGTCCAGCACCATCACGCTCACTTGGCCGCCTGTCTGGCAGACAATAACTGGACATCCGGAGAACCGGTGTTGGGATTGTGCTTTGATGGCACCGGCCTGGGAACCGATAAAGCCATATGGGGTGGTGAGTTTATGCTGGGCGGTTACACAGGATATACACGGAAATACCATCTCTCTTATACTCCTCTCCCAGGCGGCGACCTGGCCGTACATAAACCTGCCCGCATGGCTCTGTCTCACCTCTGGCAAGCCGGAATAGAATGGGAAAGCGATCTGCCTCCGGTTGAGGCATTGTGCTATGAAGAACGAACATCTCTGCGCACTCAATTAGAGCACCGTATCAATTCCCCCCTCACTTCCAGCATGGGGCGATTGTTTGATGCAGCCTCAGCGCTGATTGGTGTCCGCCAATCGGTCAGCTATGAAGGGCAAGCTGCCATTGAGCTTGAAGCTTTAGCCGCACCCGACGAAGCCGGTTTTTACGAATTTGAGGTTCAAGACAACCAGATTAACCCTGCTCTAGTCTGGCAGCAAATGATCTCGGATTGGCGCAGCGGTGTGAGTCAATCGGTGCTTTCGGCCCGGTTCCACAACAGTATTGCTTTGTTAGCTCTCCAGATTTGTCGCCAAATCCGTCAGGACACCGGTTGCAATCATGTTGCCCTGAGCGGTGGCGTCTGGCAAAACCGTTATTTATTTGAACATGTTACAAAAAATTTAGAATTGGAACAATTTGCTGTCCTCACTCACCACCGCGTACCCAGCAATGACGGTGGGATTGCGTTAGGTCAGGCGCTGATTGCCGCCAATATAGATTATTAAAGGTTGTTAGAAAAGGAAAAGATCATGTGCCTTGGTGTTCCTGGAAAAATCACAGAAATATATCATCGCGATGAACTACGCATGTGCAAAGTTGATTTTGGTGGAGTTATCCGGGAAGTTTGTCTGGAAACCCTCCCGGAAGCTAAAGTCGGGGATTACACGATTGTCCATGCCGGCTTTGCTTTGAACCTGCTCAGCGAAGAAGATGCTCAAGAAACATTGCAAATCCTGCGCGAGATGGCTGTTTTAGAAGCCGAAATGGATGAAATGAATTCCAGCGGAGTCTAACCGATGCGTTATGTAAACGAATTTCGAGACTCCGACCTGGCGAAAGGCTTGTTAAGTCAAATCCGCAAAACCGTCACTCAAAATTGGGTGGTTATGGAAATTTGCGGTGGACAGACCCATGCCATCATGCGCTACGGACTGGACGAATTGCTGCCTCCGGAAGTGGAACTGGTCCATGGGCCGGGCTGCCCTGTATGTGTAACCTCATTGGAATTAATTGATAAAGCGCTGGAAATTGCTTCTCAACCCAACGTGATTTTCACTTCTTTTGGCGACATGCTCCGCGTGCCCGGTTCCAAAAAAGATTTATTTTCCATCCGGGCTTCCGGAGGGGACGTAAGAGTGGTCTACTCTCCATTGGATGCGGTCAAAATCGCTCAAGAAAACCCCGACAAAGAAGTTGTATTTTTCGCCATCGGTTTTGAAACAACTGCGCCCCCCAATGTAATGAGTGTGTTACAGGCGAAGGCGCTCGGTTTAAAGAACTATTCCATTCTGGTTTCTCACGTCCGCGTTCCCCCGGCGATGAACGCTATACTTTCCTCTCCCCACAATCGCGTTCAGGGTTTCCTTGCCGCTGGTCACGTAAACACCGTGATGGGGTATTGGGAGTATCCCGAAATTGCACAGAAATACAAAGTTCCAATCGTGGTCACCGGGTTTGAACCGGTCGATTTGCTGCGTGGGCTGCTCATGGTTTTGCAGCAGCTTGAGAACCACCAGTATGAAGTCCAGAATGCCTATTCCCGTGTGGTCACTTTTGAAGGCAATAAACCTGCGCAGGATATGATCAACCGCACGTTTAAATCGGTGGATCGCCAGTGGCGCGGAATTGGCGTCATTCCACAAAGCGGTTGGGGATTACGGGACACCTTCGAGGAATTTGATGCAGAAAAACGCTTCAAAGTGGAGCACATTCAGACCCGCGAATCTGAAATCTGCATTGCAGGTCAAATCCTGCAGGGACTCAAAAAACCACATGATTGTCCTGCCTTTGGGACTCTATGCACCCCTCGCAACCCCTTAGGAGCCACTATGGTTTCTTCCGAAGGCGCCTGCGCGGCTTATTATCAGTATGCCAGAAATCGAAGCAATCAATAAAGGAGACCTTCCATGAATATCAAAGATGCTCTTCCCGCAATGGAAGGACCCGTTTGTCCGGTCCCCCTTCATCATGCAGAACAGGTCGTGATGGGGCATGGTAGTGGCGGCAAGATGACCCAGGAACTGATCCTGAGTGTATTCATGCCGCGTTTTGAGTGCGGTCCGTTAGCTGCCGGGAATGATTTCGCAGCGGTTGGGCTGCCAAACCCGGCTGCCCTGAAGGGCCAGCTTTCTATCTCCACAGACGCCCACAGCGTGGCACCCCTCATCTTTCCCGGCGGCGATATCGGTAAACTCGCCGTTTGCGGGACCGTGAACGACGTCAGTATGGGAGGTGCTGTACCGCTTTACCTCACCGCCAGCTTCATCCTTGAAGAAGGTCTATCCATGGATGTACTGGAAAGTATTGTGCGTTCCATGCAAGCTTCGGCAGAAGAAGCCGGGGTTCAAATTGTCGCAGGGGATACAAAAGTCGTTGAGAGGGGAAAAGCGGATGGGGTGTTTATCACCACCACCGGAATCGGCTGGATTCCTGAGGGCCGTTCAATAGGTGGTGCAGAAGCCCAACCCGGGGATAAAGTTTTGATCTCGGGTGATCTTGGTGACCATGGAATTGCAGTTTTAGCTGCTCGGGGAGAACTGGGCCTGGAAACCGCTGTGCAATCCGATGTCGCCCCCCTCAACCACATGATCCAGGCCGTTCTTGCTGCCGCACCCCACACCCATGTCATGCGTGACCCAACTCGGGGCGGCTTGGCAACCACATTAAACGAGATCGCCCAGCAAAGCAATGTAGGGATCATTTTGGAAGAAAACAACATCCCGATTCAACCCGCTGTCCAGGCGGCCTGCGAAATGCTGGGCTTTGATCCGTTATATGTTGCTAATGAAGGCAAACTGATCGCGATTGTGCCCGCAGAAGAAGCAGAAGCTGCCCTCAAAGCAATGCAACAAAGTAAATACGGTGAGCACGCTGCAATCGTTGGAACCGTTTCCTCCACGCCAGTAAAACGAGTTTTGCTGCACACCCCCATGGGATCAAACCGGATTCTGGATGTCATGGCCGGAGAAATGCTGCCCCGGATTTGTTAAATCCGCCCTGTTTTAAGCTTCACACTTGTTGCAAGCTCTTACCTATTTACGGGTATAATCATTTTTAATTTTAAGTAAACTTTAAAAGAACGAGGGAATATGAAAATTAATTACCAGGAAACCACCAGTGATTTAAAAACGCGTATTGACATCCACAATAAATATGGCGGACGGGATATTGACGAATGGATGCTGGAAACTTTATCGCTCAAACCAGGGATGAAGATTCTGGATGTCGGCTGTGGTGCGGGGAAACAATGCTTCTCGTATTACAACGCGCTGGAAGGCAATGCCGATATCACGGGCGGTGATGTCAATCAGGAATTACTGGCTCAGGCCCGGAAAGAAAACGAGAAGATTGACAACAAAGTTAAATTCATGGAATTAAACTTTAATGAACGTTTTCCGTTTGAAGATAACAGCTTTGATCTGGTGTCCTGCTGCTTTGCAATTTACTACGCAGAAGATATTCCGTTCACAATCCGGGAGATCCATCGCGTTTTAAAACCCGGCGGACGCATCTTTACAACCGGCCCCATGCCCGAAAATAAGCAGCTCTTTTATGACATCATCAAAGAAGCTACCGGCAAGCCCATTCCCCCCATGCCGGGCAGCTCAAGATACGCCTCTCAAATCCTGACTGCCGTCAAAGAAACTTTTGCAGAGACCGATTTGAAGATTTTTGAAAATCCGCTGACCTTTGAAAGCGCGACACCCTTTATCGACTATACTCGCGCTTCCCTGAATGAAGACAGAAAAATCTGGAACAGCCTCTTCCAGGGGAAAGATGAATTTGAAGCAATGATGTCTGGTATTACCCAGGCAGCTAACCGACGGCAAGAAAAAGATGGGAAACTGGTAATGACCAAGGTTGTTGGCGGAATCCTGGCGACAAAGTGAATTTTATGAAAAAACAGGACATGATGTTTTTGGGACGCCGGATAGTTTTTTTAGGCGCCCATCCGGATGACATTGAAATTGGTGCGGGCGCACTGATCGCCCATATTGCACACAATAAACTCGCCGAGTTTCTATGCGTTACCCTTTCGGACAACCAAAAAAATCCGGAGCTTCAAAACCTACCCTTTGAACATCGTAATAGTATGGATGTTCTGGGGGTCCCTAAAGAAAGCGATATTGTAGGGGAGTTTGTTACCCGGCGTTTCCCGGAAGCGCGACAGGAAATTTTGGAATACATGCTCAACATCAATCGCACTTTCCAGCCCGATCTAGTTTTTGTGCACACAAAAGCGGACCTGCATCAGGATCACCAGACCGTGACAGAAGAGGCTTTGCGCGCATTTCGCGGAATCACCGTTCTTGGTTTTGATGTGATCCGTAGCAGCTATGGCTTTTTCCCAAATTTCCTCACCACTGTGACGGAAAAAGACGTGCAGATGAAAATTAAAGCACTGGCCCAGTACAAGACCTATGCAGATCGTTATTATTTCAACGCTGAAATTACCCGCTCTACGTTAATCCGCAACGGTGCAATTGCAGAACGACCTTTCGCAGAAGGTTTTGATACCCTCCGGGTAGTGGGTTCATTCGGTGATAGTTCCAAATGTTAATTTCCCTGACTCTTTACTAGGCATAAAAAAAACTCCGGCGAAAGCGCCGGAGTTTTTTTTATAAACTAAAATTTTAGGATCTTTTAACACCAATTTCAACCTGCCCATCAACAACTCGTATCGGATAAACAGGCACATCCAATACGGCTGGGAGGGTCAGTGCTTCTCCCGAGCGGACATCAAAGCGGGCGCCATGGCGTGGGCAGATAATTTGATGATCATCCAGCATACCATCTCCCAATGGCCCATTATCGTGGGTGCAAACATCCGCCATGGCAAACAATCTACCATGGATATTCAGGATTACAATCGGATCATCATTAATTTCAATGAAAAGCCGGTCGTTCTCGGGGATATCCTCCACCGGCACCACCGGATAAAACTCATATTCATTCAGATCAAAAGATGCTGTTTCAGACATCAATTCCCCTCATCCCCCTCCACCAGCTTATCACTGGCCTGATCCAGGCCATACACGCCGGCCTTCAATACCTTCAGGGGTAAAAGAGCACATTTCAAACGAACAGGGCCAAGTTCAATGCCCAACAAATCGAGAACATCCTCTTTCGTCATCGCTTTAACCTCTTCCACCGAACGCCCAATAATTGCCTCAATAAGCAAATCTGCGGACGCAGTAGAGATGGCGCAGCCGTGCCCGCTGAATGCAGCCTCTGTAATCTTACCCGTCGAGTCTGTGCGGACATCTACACGAATATGATCTCCACAGAATGGATTTTCATCCTCAAACGAATAGTCGTGTGGGTCCAGCGTGCCGCGGTTTTGAGGATTCTTATGTCTTTCAATAATTACTTCTCGATATAAATCATCCATAATTTCTGTATATTCCTGAGACTACGCAAAAAGCTTATTCACATGCAATAAACCTTCTGCCAATTTATTAACTTCATCCAATGTGTTGTACAGATAAAAACTGGCCCGAGTCGTCGCCGGGAGGCCGTATTTTTCGTGCAGCGGCATCGCACAGTGATGTCCGGCACGAACGGCAATACCCAAATCATCTAAAACCTGTGACACGTCATGTGGATGCACGCCTTCTACCGTAAACGAAAACACTGCACCTTTTTGCTCGGCTGAACCATAAACCCTCAAACCGGGGACTTTTGCCAGCTGCTTTGCCCCATAGTGCATGATTTCCTGCTCGTGAAGCGCAATCTGCTCCATTCCAACTGCGTTCAAATAGTCGACAGCAGCGCCTAATCCAATCACTTCGGCAATCGCAGGAGTTCCGGCTTCAAACTTGTGTGGAAGGTCATTCGGCGTAAAAGAGCGGAGGTAAACCTTCTTAATCATGTCCCCGCCACCCAAAAATGGCGGCATGCGGTCTAAAAGCTCCTCTTTTCCATACAGCACACCAATCCCTGTCGGGCCGCACATTTTGTGTCCTGAAAACGCCAGAAAATCCGCATCCAGCTCCTGTACATCCACAGGAAGATGCGGAACGGATTGCGCCCCATCCAGCAGCACCAGCGCGCCGGCTTGATGCGCTGCTGCAATCATTTCCTTTGCAGGATTAATGGTTCCCAACACATTCGACATGTGAGTAAACGCAACCAGTTTAGGAGCCTGTTCAAGAAGCTGGCGATACACATCCAGGTCCAAAACCCCTGTCGCATCAACCGGAATAAACTCCAATTTAAAGCCTATTTGCGAAGCAAGCAGTTGCCACGGAACCAGGTTGGAATGATGCTCCATCTCCGTTAGCACAATCATGTCGCCCGCCTGAAGCGTACTGCGTCCCCATGAATTCGCCACCAGGTTGATCGATTCGGTGGTGTTGCGGGTAAACACAATCTCACGAGAGTGCGCTGCATGGATAAATTTCGCAATCCGCTGCCGGGCACCCTCATATTGTGCGGTTGCCTCTTCAGCCAGGGTGTGGATTCCCCGATGAATATTGGCGTTGGAGTGCCGATAATAATGATCCATCGCCTCCAAAACCTCATTTGGCTTTTGAGAAGTTGCCGCAGAATCAAGATAGATCAAATCAAGATTTGATCTGACCTTTCGCTTCAATGTTGGAAAATCGGCCTTGATTTTTTGAATATCCAATTTTGCTTCTAGCTGGTCCATAAAACACCATTAAAGGTTGTTTGCTTAAAAATCCGGAAGCCTCGGTTTCGATGTCTTTTCTTGAGGCATTCGAATGTGTATGGAATTGGATGGATACCAAAGAATATGATCAGGAACCATCCACCCGTCTGTCAGATAAACATCCATCTGAAATTGAACTGCCACCATTTTAGAATCTACTTGAACTACAATTCCCGAAACCCAACTTCGAATACGTTGGCCGTCCCGATCGTGGTCGCAAAAAACTTCAACTACATCGCCAACCTGATAAGCGCTTTCTGGATCGGGGGCTTTCATAAAAGGAACAGATGCCATATCATATCTCCAATTGCTTAAGGTGTTGCACACGCATATCTTTAAATTCTATCATGTCCAACTCATTACATAAAGAAGATTATCCTTTGAAACTGGCCATTTTTGAATGAATAGCCTTCTGGAATCGTTCTCTTACGCCATCAAAAGGTATTCGCTGCATGATTGGGTCAAAAAAGCCTTCAACAACCAATCGCTCAGCTTCCTGCTTAGGGATACCGCGGCTCTGGAGATAAAATACCGGCTCTGGGTCTATCTTTCCAACCGTTGCCCCGTGTGTACAGCGCACATCATCTGTTTTTATTTCCAATCCGGGGATCGAATCTGCTCGAGCTTCTTCACTCAAGACCAGGTTTCGATTGGCCTGATATCCATCGGTTTTTGAAGCACCCGGAGCCACATAAATCATCCCCTGCCACACAGAACGGCTTTCTCCCAGCAAAGCGCCCTTGAAAAGCAAGTCACTGTTTGTGTTTGGCGCCAGATGATTTTGCTGGGTATCATGATCCAGATGTTGGTCATGATCCGTAAAGTAAAAACCGGACATTCTGCCCGTGCTTCCCCGTCCCACCAAGTCCAGATCAGAAAAGTTTTTTGTCAGGTGAGAACCCACCGCGCCGAAAATCCAATCCAGGTTTCCATCCCGATCGACTTTAACACGCTCATGGCTGAAATTCCACACATGCTCACCCCAAGATTGCAGTTCTACAAACCGCAGGTTTGCTGCCGGGCCGACATAAATTTCCACAATGCCCGAATGTAAAGTTTGGCAATCCTGTTCTATGGGAGAAGCAGCTTCATGCACATAGGTCACCGAAGAATCTTCCTCAAGGTAAACCATGATATGAGAAAAATAGGCCAGAGATTTTCCCGGGCCCCACAGCAAACTGTGGAGCGGCTTTTCCAGATGCACGCCACGGGGGACATACAACAACACCCCTCCCTGGCTCAATGCGGCTGCCATCGCCGCAAATTTTCCATCCTCCGGAGAGACCACTTTTCCCATGATTTTATCCAGTATTTCCGGATATTCCAACTCTGCTGTTCTCAAATCCGTGAAAACAACCCCTTGAGCCTCAATCTCCTCATCAATTTCAACCTGAACACCACCGGGCATCATAACCACCTGTCCACCGTGGCTATCTCCTGTCAGGGGTTCCAGCAGGTCTTCGGGTACTTCCGGATAATCCAGATAGGCCTTGTTCGCCGGGATTTGAAAAGAATCCCGCTTCAATAAATGCAAATCCGTTCTGCGCCAGGGTTCGTCTTTTAAACTGGGCAGAGGCAGCTCTTTGTAAATCTTCCAGGCTGCTTTTCGATAATTTGTCACCCGCTCGTTCTCGGCGGGAAGCGACATCATTTCTTCACGAAATGAAAAATCACTTTCCGCTCGTGCGCCGCGTTGTCGTCCTCTCGAAACAATCACAGGTGTATTCGCCATAAGATTGCTGTTTCCTTCTTCTATGCTTAATTCCAGACTAAATTATGATTATCCAACCGATCCTTCCATTTGAAGCTGGATCAGTCGGTTCATTTCCACTGCATACTCCATGGGCAATTCTTTTACCAGAGGTTCAATAAACCCGGAGACCACCATAGTGGCCGCTTCTTCTGCGGACAAACCACGGCTCATCAAATAGAAAAGCTGTTCCTCGCCCACTTTTGAAACAGAAGCCTCGTGCCCAATGGTCACATTCTTCTCTTCAATTTCGATATATGGATAGGTATCGGATTGGGATTCCGGATCCATCAGGAGCGCATCACAGACCACATTCGAGCGGACGTTATCGGCTCCTTCGTGAACTTTCAACAGCCCACGATAAGATGCGCGACCGCCGCCCTTGCTGATGGATTTCGAAGTGATCTTTGAACTGGTATTTGGTGCAAAATGAAGCATTTTGCCGCCGGCATCCTGAATCTGCCCCGGTCCGGCAAAAGCCATCGAAAGAATTTCACCGTGCGCGCCTTCCCCTACCAGATAACACGAGGGGTATTTCATCGTAACTTTTGAACCCAGATTCGCATCCACCCATTCCATGGTCCCGCCTTCATGGACAATCGCCCTTTGGGTCACCAGGTTATATACATTGTGTGACCAGTTTTGGATCGTCGAATAGCGCACCCGCGCATTTTTCTTGACCACAATTTCAATCACACCACTATGAAAAGAATTCGTTGAATACTGCGGGGCTGTACAACCCTCCACATAATTCACCTGTGAACCCTCGTCCGCGATGATAATCGTACGTTCAAACTGTCCGATGTTTGCAGAATTTAATCGGAAATAAGCCTGCAATGGCAGTTCCACTTTTACATTCGGGGGAATATACACAAAGGAGCCGCCCGACCAGACCGCGCTGTTTAAAGCCGCGAAGGCGTTATCCTCAATCGGAATCACCTTTCCAAAATGCTCGCGGAATAAATCCGGATATTTTTTCAGGCCGTTTTCAATACTCTCAAAGATCACACCCTGCTTAGAAAGATGTTCCAGGACATTATGATAAACCATCTCCGATTCATATTGCGCACCCACACCGGCCAGGAAGCGCTGTTCAGCTTCAGGAATTCCCAAACGGTCAAATGTATTCTTAATTGCGTCCGGCACATCCTCCCAATCACGGCCTTCCATTTCAGTGGGTTTCACATAGAAATAAATCTCGTCCAGGTTCAAATCGGATAAATCCGGTCCCCAGGTAGGGATTGGACGCTGTTGGAAATGTTTTAAAGCTCGCAGCCGAAAATCCAACATCCACTCCGGTTCACCCTTCTGCGCAGAAATCTGTGCCACAACTGTTTCATCAAGGCCTTTTCGCGTTTTAAAAACAAAAGTTTCCGGATCTTTAAATCCATAACGATATTGGCCTAAATCATTGAGGAAATCCATAGAGCCCGGATTCTCACTCATGACAACCTCCATATTTCCAGTAATATTGCTCAGGCGATCTAGTCCCGCCTAAGCGTGTTTTTCTCGTACTGCCTCATATCCGTGCTCTTCCAGGTACAGCGCCAGTTCCGGGCCACCCGATTCGACAATTCGGCCATCCAGCATTACGTGCACCACATCCGGTTTAACATAGTTCAAAATACGCTGATAGTGTGTAATAACCAGAGCCCCCATTTGCGGTCCGCGCAGAGCATTAACACCTTCGGATACGATCCGCAAAGCATCGATGTCCAAGCCGGAATCGGTTTCGTCCAATATTGCGATTTCCGGCTCAAGAGTCGCCATCTGCAAAATCTCGGCCCGTTTTTTCTCCCCACCAGAAAAACCGTCATTCAAATAACGACCGGCAAAACTGTGATCCATTTTTAAAAGATCCATCTTCGCCTTTAAAAGTCGTCTAAACTCAACAATTGGGATACCTTTATCTTCAGAATTATCCCCTCGACGACGTGCGTTTAGCGCCGATCTTAAAAAATTCGCGAGGGTAACCCCGGGTATTGCCACCGGGTATTGAAAAGCCAGAAAAATGCCTAATCGTGAGCGAGCATCTGGCGACAAATCCAGAATATTTTCTCCTTTGAACAGAGCTTCCCCGCTCATAACCTCATAAGCAGGATTTCCCATCAAGGTATACGCCAATGTAGATTTCCCCGTTCCATTTGGGCCCATAACCGCATGAATCTCACCCTTGGGGAGTGTCAGGTTGACCCCTTTTAGAATTTCGTTTCCTTCTACACTGACATGCAAATCTCGAATTACCAATTCGGACATGGAATAAAATCTCCTTACACAGTTTTCACCTGTCGATGATGATTATTTTGATTAATGTTTTGAGAATTATAACATAACGGCCAGGCAAGGTCAATATTTTACATAAATATATAATATATTCTTAAAAATATAAATTCACTCACCAGGAGACTGTTTCCAAAGAAAACAAGCAAATTTATTCCTGTTTTAACAGGTTTTAAGGTCAAAACAGCCTTAAAGTGGGACCTTTTCTTCCAAACAGAACGCCTTTCTCTGGCGCCTCATAATATTTAGTATAAAAATAATAAATATTGACAAATTTATTATGCTTATGCTATACTACAAAATATATTTCTAAAAAGCAAGTCAAATATAGCGAGATCACAATGAAAACCACTCGTGAACGAATTATTCAGATGCTACTAAAGAACCCCCGATCCAGCATTAATGATCTGGCCGATGAGGTCGGGATTAATGCAATCTCGGTCCGTCACCATCTCACAAACCTTCAAAGGGATGGCCTGGTGAATGCAGAGGAAGAACGGCATGGTGTTGGCAGGCCTCGCTTGGTTTACAGTTTAACCGAGAAAGGCCTTGAACAATTTCCCACCAGTTATTTAAAATTGACAAATCGGCTGCTCGACCAGATGAAAGAAAAACTTGGAGAACAGGCAATCAAGAATATATTTGATGATATTGCCAAAGACCTCGCTTTTGAGTACGCGAAAAAGGGCCAGACCCTGGCGATGGAACAAAGGCTTGACCTCGTAAAGGAGCTTCTGCGCCAAGAAGGTTTTTCGGTGGAATGGGAATCGGATGGGAACAAGTATTACATTCATGAAATCACCTGTCCCTATTACCATATCAGCCGGAACCATCCGGAGGTCTGTCAGATTGACCAATCTTTAATTTCAAGCGTGCTTTCTGTACCTGCTGAAAAAATCAAGTGTGTCTTGCGTGGAGATAAACATTGTACATACATCATCTCCAAACAAGATCAGGTGGAGCGTGTAGGATGAGCGAAACTTCAGTCAATCGCCAACCCGTTTGGGAGGCGGAAGCAAATCACCCTGAGTTATGCGAAAAACTTCGTGAGGGGCTTCGGGAAATTATTGACCCGGAATTAGGCTATGATATTATTCAACTCGGTTTGATCCGGGATGTAAAGATAGAAGATGAAGCCGTTATCAATATGATTCTTACCACCCCATTCTGCCCTTATGGCCCTGCAATGTTGGAAAGTACCCGCGGCAAAGCCGAAGAAATTCTAGAACGTCCAACCCGCATTGATTTTGGGGTCGAGCAATGGGATTTTTCGATGATGGAAGAGGGGCTGGAACCCGATTGGGGCATGTTTTAAAGACGAAACAGCCATTCTAAAGCAAACAGACCCGAAAATGGGTCTGTTTTTTTGATTTACAGAAAGCATAAATACTGGTTATACGAAGTTTTTAATAAATTTCACATTTCTCGCTCAACAATCACCCATGCCGCACTGCCTTTCGTTTCAATCTCAACACGAGCCGGAAGACCTTTGAAAACGCCTGCGATAATCACCGGCGAAATAAAATGGGAACGCATCAATAAAACTTTTTCCGCAACGGCTAGAATTTTCACTTTAAATTGACGAATATCCGGCTCTTCGATTAACAAACGGCCACCGGGTTTCAGTACCCGAAACAAATCCAACAAAGTCTCCCTCTGGTTCAAAACATGATGAAGCGCATCCACAATAATAATGCGTTCAAAACTTTGCTCTGTGAAAGGCAAATTCTCTGTCTGGGAACACAAAACAGACAGCCCGGCTTTTTTCTCTGCCTGGCGCAGCATTCCCATAGAAAGGTCAGCAACGACTACCTCACAGGTTCCGCACCGGATCATTTCCGCAACCCGTCCTGTCCCCCCGCCGGCATCCAAAATGCGGCCTTCAACCGGGAGTTTCAATAAGCGATTCCAATGCTCTAATTGGCTTGAGCCAAATAAACGGTCATACCATGGTGCGATCCATCCAAAATGATCAAAGCCCATCTTTTTCTCCACCAATCAGCAATAAATCGTTTTAATAAGACAGTGCTGCTCGAATTGCCGGGTTTACATCCGTAAAAATTTGTGCTCCCAATCCTCTCAACACGGTAACTTTTTCCGTATGAGATGCAATACCCCATGCATGCCATTCAATTTGAGCACCATAATTTCCTAAAATATCCACAGCTCTCTTTACCGATAAAATACCTGTCGCAGAATCTTCAAAAACATGCAGTTCAATATTTTCTGGCAGCCAATCCAAGGAAATTGTAAGCTTTTGCCCGGCCTGAGCCTGTCCTGCCAATTCATAAGCCCATTCAAGAGATGCCAACTCTTCACCCGTCAGCGCTGCACGCAACGCGGCCAGGGCCTGAACAGGAGAAGGTTTCAATAAATGATCCGCCTGGTCGCCCTTTTCTTCCGCCAGATAGTTCATTCTACCAAAACTCATCAAGGCCATTTCTTCTACGCCGATCATTTTCAAAGCCATTTCAGCCTCTGGCGTATAGTTGTGGTTGAAAGATCGGATTTCTTTGGGGGGCAGAGAAGGACGAGCCGTCAATGCCCCTACGAATAAATTCCCATGAACAATACCGTTTTTTAATATTGCGCTGACTTCCGGTTGGAGAAGAGAATGGTCATACTTCTCAAGAAATGATTCAATTTGAATTTCAGGGGACCGGTGATATGTTGCAGCAAAAGCCTCTGCGCCCAGTACAATATTCTGGAAGATACGGAAAGTTATAGATTGATCAATATCGCGGGTATAACCAAGAAGCTCTTTCATAAAAGGCTGGTTGCGGATATTTGGTAAAACTTCCGGGTTTGAGTCCCCTTTACAAGCTTCCAGCAGCGCTTCAGACGGTACAGAAGTCAACATAAAAAATGGCCTGAAGCGCTGAATAGAACCCAGATAATCAATATCCTGCGGAGGAAGTTTTCGTTCTCTGACAATTTTAAATGCCTGCTCAAGCGTATGTGCTGTAACCCCTTCGGGAAATTTTTTCCAGGCTGCATCCAGAATTATCGCCAGCGAAATAGGCACCATGTCCCATTCACTGGTCACACCATAAGATTCCAATAAAGGTGGAATCTCCTCATCCGGGGCAGGAATATCCCAACTTAATTGGTCTATAAAAAACTTCATCGACGCTTCACGGGCCGCCCAATATCCACCAGCTTGAACCAGAACGCCATCCACATCAAACAGCATTACTTTTGACCGCAAAATACCTCCCACAAGATACCGTTAAATTAATCCAACCTGTTTACCAACTTCTTCGAAAATCCCTAACACACGATCCAACTGTTCTTCGGTATGGGTCGCCATATAACTGGTGCGCAAAAGCTGCCGGCCGGGTGAAACAGCAGGAGAAATCACCGGATTAACAAAAACACCTTTTTCAAACAAAAGCTTCCAGGTAAGAAAAGTCCGTTCATCATCTCCAATAATAATGGGAATCACCGGGGTAACCGACGCACCGGTGTCAAACCCCAGCGACCGGAAACCCTCTCGCATTTTCTCGCCGTGGCGAACAACCCGCTCAGCCCGTTCCGGTTCCGCTTGCATTACATGCAGCGCCGCCAGCGCTGCCGCGGCATTGGCGGCCGGAATACTGGCAGAAAAGATCAGGGCCCGGGCATGGTGCTTAACGTAACTAATGGCATCCTCATCGCCAGCCACAAACCCTCCTAAAGACGCAAAAGATTTGCTGAATGTGGACATAATCAAATCCACCTGATCTGTCAAACCATAATGCGCAGCAGTTCCCCTGCCACCCCCCATAACCCCCATCGAGTGGGCATCATCCACCATCAGACGTGCGCTATATTTTTTAGCCAGATCTACCATCTCCGGTAAAGGGGCCAGATCGCCTTCCATACTGAAAAGGCCGTCCACAACGATCAATCTTCCGCCCTTTTCCGGCAGACTGGAAAGAACTCGCTCCAAATGGTCCATGTCGTTGTGGCGAAACCGCTCAATTTTTCCTCCACTGAGAAAGGCGCCGTCCACAATACTGGCATGGTCTTCTTTATCCAGCACCACGTAATCTCCACGCTTTACTAACGCGCTGACGGTTCCCAGATTGACCTGCATTCCGGTAGAAAAGGTTAACGCAGCCTCTTTTCCAACCCATTCAGCCAGCTCTGCTTCAAGCTGTTCATGCAGTTCTAAAGTACCATTCAAAAAACGGGATCCGGTGCAGCTCGTACCATAACGTTGTATGGCATCTATTGCGGCCTGTCTTACTTTGGGATGAGTGGTTAACCCTAAATAATTATTGGACCCACACATGATCAAACGATGATCATGATACAAAACCTCAGTACCCTCGGTTTCGGACAGGGGAATAAAATAAGGATAAATCCCATGTTCCTTTGCATCTTTCACAACAGTATATTGGCTGCATTTTTCAAAGATATCCATAAATCAACTCCTCACTACCTTATCAGATAATTACTCAAACAAAAGATTAAAGTAAGATTAATACCAAAGAAATTATATCGTCAAAGATGTAAATTCAGGAAAAAACCCCTCACTATCCTTGACATTACCCAATTGTAAATATTCGATAAAAATGCAGATGGATAAAGTTCAATTTTTTCGGTTCAAAAGTAAACTTGACAATTCGCGCAGAACACGAGAAGCCGCATTCTCTTCGCCGATCTGTTCAATCGCTTTCAAAGCCTCTCCCGTCAGTCGATCTGCTTCCCGCTGGGTATATTCTTGAGCGCCTTCCTTTGCAAGCAAATCAGACAGTTCCGAAACATCAGCAGAGTGAATGGGACCCTGATTCCAGCGCTGATAGAATTTTCCTTTCAAACCTAAACCGTACAGAATGGGAAGCGATTTTTTCCCAGAAACGAGGTCACTATCCGTAGACTTACCAACAATAGCAGCATCCCCCCACACCCCCAGCCAATCATCCCAAACCTGGAAAGCAAGCCCCAGATTGTAAGCAAACTGCCGGTAAAAGGAACGTTGTACACCTTCCAGGCCACCCACCAGGGCGCCCAGTTCCGCACAGCAAGCCAGCAAAGCAGCAGTCTTTCCGCCAACCATTGGCCAGTAGGCGTCCAAAGTAAGGTTCTGGTCTTTTTCGTAGGCCATATCAAGGTACTGACCTTTGGTGAGTTGAACACAGGTCTCGTTGAAAATGCGAGATGATTCAAGCGCTTTGGCCGGAGAGATCACTTCACCCAGTTTCAAAATCGCCAGATTGGAAAGGGTAAACATTAAGTCTCCCGCGTTAATTGCCTGTGCTTCTCCCCAAATTGTCCATACGGTAGGCCGCCCACGACGCACTGCACCCTCATCCTGAACATCATCATGGATCAGCGAAAAATTATGCAACAGTTCTACAGCCGCAGCGGCAGGCAACGCCTGCTGCCATTTTCCACCGGCAGATTCAGCGCAAATTAATACCAGCAGCGGGCGGATCCTCTTCCCCTGAGCTTTCGGCCCGGCACCTTCACCCCCCCATCCCATATGGTAGGTCAGCATTTGCTTTAATTCCGAGTATTCGGAAGGCAAATAAGCACCAATAATTTCCTGCATGGTAGATTCAATTTCTGGCCGCATTAATTCTGAATAGTCTTTAAAATTCATTGCTCACCTGTTATTCGGATTATCCGGTTTTGATCGAGTTCTTTTAAAGTTTTTGCACCAACCGCAAACATACAAATTTGAAGTTCCTGAACGATTTCCTGAACAGCCCGATGTGCACTATCAAGTGACACATTCGCTGCTTTAAGGAACCAACCTGCCATGCCCCCCAGTGTCCCCCCCAACGCCAAACATTTGGCAATATCTATCCCGTTTCTCAGTCCTCCCGAGGCAAAAACCGGAAGTTTTGGTGCGCCAGATCTTACTGCAAGGATGGACTCGGCAGTGGGAATTCCCCAATCCCGAAATGCTGCTGCTATCCTAGCTCTGCTCTCATCCCCCATCCTGTACATTTCCACCTGTGACCATGAAGTGCCTCCGGCTCCCGCCACATCAATCGCGGAGACCCCGATTTCAGCCAATGCGGTGGCAACCTCACGAGAAATTCCCCAACCAACCTCTTTCACTACCACCGGGACGGTCAAACTCCGGCAAATCTTTTCAATGTTTTTTAATAAACCTGAAAAATTAGTGTTGCCTTCCGGTTGAAGGGCTTCCTGCAGCGGATTAAGATGAAGGATCAACGCATCCGCCTCTATCATATCCACAGCTTGCTGGCATTCCGCAATTCCATAGCCATAATTTAACTGAACTGCGCCAAGATTCGCAAACAAAAGAATATCGGGAGCGTACCGGCGCACACGAAAAGACTCTCTCGTTTCAGGCCGTTCAAGCGCTACCCGCTGGGATCCCAACCCCATGGCTATACCGGCCTCCTGTGCTGCCAGAGCAAGTATCCGGTTGATCTCCGCCGCCCGTGGAGTTCCGCCGGTCATCGACGAAATTAATAAGGGGGCCGAGAGTTTCTTCCCGAATAATTCCAATGAAAGACTCACTTCTTCCAGAGAAGTTTCCGGAAGCGCACAATGGATAAACCGATATTCATCAAGACCATTATCCAAACCGGACTGGACATCCCGATCCAAATTAATCTGAATATGATCTTCCTTACGAGAAGACAGATACTGATCTGGAGGCATAATACCTGCTTTCAGAAAAATGACTTAGATTTTTTTATGGAAACCGATATAATAGTATAATCCAGAGTATACCAAACCCATACTGAACAACGGAACGAATTTGATTTTTCAGGGTTATAAATTTAGTATTCATATCTTACAATTACACAGGAGGTTTTCTGATGGGTGATACATTTGAGGAAGTAAAGGCTGTAATCGTTGACGTCTTAAAAATCGATGGCGGCGAAATCACACCTGAAACGAGATTAATTGAGGATCTCAAAGCCGATTCAATGGACCAGTTTTTCTTAATTGATGGTTTCTGCGAAAAGTTCGATATTAATATTGAGGACGAAGAGGCCCGTCAGATTAAAACTGTTGGTGATGCAGTCACTTATGTGGATAAGCATCGAAAATAAATAAAAAAGGATCCCCGGAAGAATTCAAATGCATTCCGGGGATCCTTTTTATTTAATGGGAAAGAAGTTTAGGGATGTCCTCCGGATGTTTCGCAATATGCACCCCGGAATGCTGTAAAACCTCAATTTTTTCTTCGGCCTGCCCCAATCCCTTTTTAATAATTGCACTGGCGTGTCCCATTTGTTTCCCTGTTGGCGCTGTTAACCCGGCAATATAACCCACAACCGGTTTGGTCATTTCATTCAGGATAAATTCGGCTGCTTTTTCCTCTTCCTCCCCTCCAATCTCTCCGATCAGGACAACTTGTTCAGTGTGAGGATCAGCTTCAAACATTTCTAATATCTCCACAAAGTTTGTGCCAATAATCGGGTCTCCGCCAATCCCCACACAGGTGCTGACGCCCAATCCATATCGCTTGAGCGCGTACAATACTTCATAAGTCAATGTACCCGATCGGGAAACTAAACCGATGTTTCCCGCTGAGCAAATATTACTCGGTACAACACCTGTAATCGCTTCACCGGCCGTTATAATCCCCGGAGAGTTAGGCCCAATCAACCGCACCTTTTTTTGCTTTAGATAAGAACAGGCCTGAATGACATCCCACATTGGAATGCCTTCCGTAATACACACAATTAAGGAAATACCTGCATCAGCAATCTCATACAACGCATCCAGTCCGGAAGAAGCCGGCACAAAAACCACACTGACATTCGCGCCTGTAGCCTCTACAGCAATCTTTGCCGAGTCAAAGACAGGCACCTTGCCTGCCAACACCCATTCCCCTCCCCGGCCCGGTGTTACCCCGGCGACAACATTGGTGCCATATTCCATCATTTTTTGGGTGTGAAATAAGCCATGATTCCCGGAAATCCCCTGCACCAGCAAACGAGTGGACTTATCAATCAATATGCTCATTCCACTCTCCCTTGGCAGCTGCAATGGATTTATGTACTCCTTCAAGAAGCGTCTCTGCGATGATCAAATGGGTTCCTTTCAGTAGTTTAAGACCCAGACCCGCATTGGTACCGGCCAGACGAACAATAGTCGGGACTCGTGGATGGATCTCCTCCAATGCTCGCAAAATGCCTTCTGCCGCCTCATCGCAGTGGGTTAATCCCCCAAAGATATTGATCAGAACCGCTTTAACATCCGGATCAGAGTAAATAATCTTACAGGCACTCAAAACTTTATCTGCACTGGCTCCCCCTCCAATATCCATAAAATTAGCTGGGGCACCTCCATACAAGCGGATCGTGTCCATAATAGACATTGCCAACCCCGCCCCATTTACCAGGCAGCCAATATTTCCGTCTAATTTCAGATAAGAAAAGCGATATTTCCGTGTCTCGGTTTCTTCCGGGAACATCAAATCCGGGTCCAACATCTCCGGAAATTCGGGATGCCGGAAAGATGCATTATCATCGACAATCATCTTTCCATCCAGCGCAATCAAACGGTGGTCTGAAGAGACAACCAGCGGGTTAATTTCCGCAAGACTTGCATCCATTACGATAAATGCCTGCCAAAGTCCCTGCACAATTTGATTAAACGCACGCCAATATTCCCGCGGTAAATCCATATACGCAGCAGTTTCCCGAATTTGATATTCGCGCAACCCAATCACCGGATCAATCGCAATTTTTTTGATTTTCTCCGGAGATTGCTGAGCAATCTCTTCAATATAGGTTCCACCTTCAGCAGAGGTAATCAAAACAGGCTTTTTCGCGATCCAGTCGATGATAATTGCCACATACATTTCTCGATCAATTGCAATGGCTTCATCAACCAGCACCTTCCTCACCGGATAGCCTTTGATCTCCATTCCCAGCACATTTGCAGCCTGTTCTTCCGCTTCCTGAGGGCTTTTTGCTAATCGAATTCCACCTGCACGCCCTCGTCCTGTGGCAAGCACCTGAGCTTTTATAACCACGTTACCCCCCAAGTCCGCGGCAATTTGTTTTGCCTCACAGGCAGATGTGGTCAGCCTTCCTTTGGCAATTGGAATGCCATACTGTTGAAATATTTTTTTCGAGTGGTACTCATAAAGTCGCATGAATATCCCCGCCCTCAAGTCTCATGTGATTCTTTGTCGTGATGCAATTAATAAAAGATGCCCACATTCACAATAAGCAGGAAAGGCAGTCCCGCAGATCATGCCGGACTGCCCTCTCAATTCAATACAATCTTTTTGTCAGCATCTATTCAGCAAGGAATTTTTCTAGAGCTTCTTTGCTGATACGATAAGCGCTTCCAATCTTTCTGGCCTTCAAATCTCCGGATTGAATAGCCGCAATCACATCCTCTTCCGAAACACGAAGTACTGCAGCAGCTTCTGATGGAGTCATCACAGAAGGCATCGCCGCTTCTCCATTAGCTGCCTTAGGCTCAGCCTGGTTTGCACCTGCCCCGGTCATCCCCTGAAGCGATTGATTGATCACATTTCCAATGCCTACTCCAGCACCAATTCCGGCCGTAAGACCTGCGCCACCGGAAGGATTCTGAGCAGCATCTCGCATTGCATCGGCCGCTTGCAATTGGGTATAAGTCTGCATATCCAACATACCCATAGCACGAAGTTCTTCCGCGGATTTCACCGAAGGCTTGAGATTGGCAATGTAGAAAGTTTTCAAGGTGAGGCCAATTGCAGCAAAATCATCTTGCGCTTTCGCGCGCACACCTGCACCCAGCTCTTCCGTAAGTCCGATCAGTTCAACCACACTCTTGCTTGCAGCAGTTTCGCCAAGTAAATCCTGCAATTTCGATAACAGCATTGAACGCACCCGGTTTTCAATATCGCTCATGCGATATACTCCCTGAGCACCTACAAGCTGGGTAACAAATTGAAGCGGGTCACTGACCTGAAAACTGTAAGATCCAAAGCCCTGCAAAAGAGCTACACCCAACCCCATACCAGGGTTACTCACAATAATAGGTTGAGGGGTGCCCCATTTGCGGTCGGCAAAATCGCGCATCGAGACATAATAAACTTCCGCAGTAAACGGCGTTCGGTCATTGAAAGCTTTGCCAATAAAATCAATCAACTTGGGGACATTTGCAGTGACGATTGTATGCCGTCCAGGTCCAAATGTATCCAGCGCTTTACCATCCCGGAAAAAGACCACTCGCTGCGACTCGCGGACGATCACCTGCGAACCAATCCGCAAATCCGCAACACCTGTCTCAGGAAACCGATGAACAATTTCATCCTTCATCTCACTGGGATATTCAACAACATCAAAAATTCTTGCCATCTTATCACTCCATCAAAAAACTTATCGACAAATGAATGAATACATTATTGATCAGATACTTCGGGAAGAGTTTCATCTCCGGCCAATATAACCTCGGACCTGCGGTTAAATAAATCCACACACTGTTGGGCAAGACCGGTAAGATGCCGAATTGCAGCCGGAAGGCCTTCTGTGCCAATTGAAGTCTCTACATTTGAAACAGCACGACCTACATCTTCTGCCATATTCAGCAAAGACAAATCATACTCATACAGCCGGGCAAGCTCTCCTTCATTGACTTTCACCGCATCAAACAACCCGGAATAACCATAAGAAGCATTCCGTACACGATCAATGAATTGGCGAAGCTTAACCGCTGCTGATTCAAGATCATCGATATATTGAATTCCGCCCTGGCTGATTAATTCTCGCTGAAGACCAGAAACATACTTCCAATGCTCTTCAAATCGATCGGCAACAATACCTCTTAAGAGCTTGTCGGATGAGCGTCTGTTTGCCCGCTCTATATAGCCTTTAAAACCAGGCACCTTGCTGATCAGTTTCCTCAAAGGATCCTGATCGGCATCAACCTTGTCGTAGATCTCACTCATTTTTCCTCCTTGTTTCATTACAAAAAAAGCCAGGGTTAATTATCCATTCAGCATAACTACTATAAATTATAGCGTGAAAATATTGGGTAAACAATAAACGTCCAGAGTAAAAACCCAAAACACAACCAATATACCATCGATTTCAAGCAATTTATGGTTGAAATCGCAAAACCTTGTAAGGTGTCTGTAATGTTAACTTGAATTAAATTCCCTTATAATGTATTCAACATATAAAACAGAACATGGAAGGAGGTGAAAATCAAATGTTGTTCGCACCGAAAGAAAAAGGTCAAGGTCTTGTAGAGTATGCTTTAATTCTTGTTTTAGTGGCTGTCGTTGTGATTGTTATTTTAGCTCTGCTCGGACCTGCCATCGGTAAAATCTTCAGTAATGTTGTTGAGGCTGTTTAGCCGATATCGCATCTCAAAAATAACCTACGATATGTAGTCCAAAAGTATTAAAGAAAGAGGGAAAACATCATGTTATTTGCACCGAAAGAAAAAGGCCAAGGCCTTGTAGAATATGCACTGATCCTCGTGCTGGTTGCCGTTGTCGTTATCGTAATCCTCGCTCTGCTTGGACCAGCCATTGGCAAAATCTTCAGCAACGTTGTTGAGGCTGTATAAGACAGACCCAATAGCTGTTGTAAACTAGTATACACAGACAATATGGAAGGCGCTGTCTACACAATGCCTTCCATATTTTTTTGAGTTATTATTTTATTAAAATTTTGCAGACTGGCATTGAAATTGCACCAGCTATATACAAATGTTTTTTTGCCGTATAATATATTCATAACTTATTTTAAACTTGTAATATATGAGGAGGCTTCATGGCCGCAGGTGGACGTCGTAAAAGTGGTCGGATTCTAATCCTAATCGCCTTAGTACTTGTTATCGTCTTGGCGGCAGCTGCTTTTTTGCTGCGAGATCGTTTTTTTCCGCAACAACAGGCCCAAACCCTGCCCACACCCTCTCCCAGACAGGATTTGATCAACATTGTTGTTCTTGCCCAACCCGTTTCACGGGGAACTGTCCTCACCGAAGGTGTGCTCGCGACAATAGCTTACCCACAGGGGGAGATGGTAGAGGGACTGTTCTTTACGGATATGCAGCAAGTCATTGGGAATCAAGTCAAATATGATCTTGAACAGGGTGTACCCCTTACTCCAAGCCTGGTGACTACTGCCAAAGAAGGGTCCATTGCATCCTTCGAGATAGAAGCTGGAAAAGTAGCAATTTCCATTCCTATTACCAGCCTCACATCTGTCTCTTATGGCTTACAGCCTCAGGACCATGTCAATATTCTCGCTGCCGTCAGTCTTGTTGATCTGGACCCGGACTTTCAGACTAAACTGCCTAATTTCACTGCATCTGTTCTGGTTCCTGGACCAACAGGTGGAGAAGATGGCGGTACCTCTGCGTCTACAATGATCCAATCTGGCGGTGCAACCTCTCAACAGGGCCGTACAGAGTTAGATACAACATTAAATCAACCGGTTTATGTAGTTCCCTCTGAGGGCCAACGTTCACGGCTGGTCAGCCAGACTCTGGTTCAGGATGCTGTGGTCCTATGGGTTGGTGAATTCCCGGAAGATGGTAACATATCACAAATGCCAACACCGGTTCCCGATACCGCTCCTGCTGAAGGAGAAACAACAACTACACCAAGACCTACTCTCATCACATTGATCGTTTCACCGCAGGACGCAGTAACATTGAATTATTTAATGTTATCCAATGCAAGTTTGAATTTAGCATTGAGAGGCGCTGGGGATAGCCAATTGATTGAAACAGAAGCGGTTACACTTCAGTTCATCATGGACCAATACAGAATACCCTATCCCACTAAACTTCCTTACGGGCTGGAAAGCGCTTCTTCAAATGACCAGGTAATTATTACCCCATAGTCATTGTGGTTACTGGAGCATATTTACTATACCTGAAAACAAATCTCTTATTCTGGAGTCTTTATGCCCGCACAGGAAAAAATCCGGGTATTAATTGTTGATGACATAAGCGAAACTCGCGAAAACATACAACGTCTTTTACAATTTGATCGTAATATTGAAATTGTAGGGAATGCGAACAGCGGCAGACAGGCCATTGCTCTATCTCAGGAGTTAAAACCTGATGTCATCATTATGGATATTAACATGCCCGATATGGACGGCATCACAGCGACCGAAGAAATCCGTCGCAAGATTCCTTATGTCCAGATCGTCATCCTCTCCGTGCAGGGTGACCAGAGTTACATGCGCCGCGCAATGCTGGCCGGCGCACGAGATTTTCTTACGAAACCTCCTTCGATAGATGAATTAACCAGTGCAATCAATCGTGCCGGGGCCATGGCAATTCAGGAAAGAGCCAGGGTCGCAAGCACTTTTACCGGAATTTCCTCTGGTGGCATGACTTCCAGTTCTTCTGCGCCTCAAGAATTGGGCATGATTATTGTAGTTTACAGTCCGAAAGGCGGAACTGGAAGTACTACCATTGCCACCAATCTGGCGCTTAACCTCGCGCAGAAAGAGGAAAACAAAGTCGTTCTGGTAGATGGAAGCCTGCAATTTGGTGACGTCGCAGTCTTCCTTAATGAGCAAATCCAGAACAGTGTAATCGATTTGACTGCTCGTGCCGACGAATTGGAACGTGAAGTGGTTGAAGATGTTGCTTTTCATCACTCGGGCTCAAATTTACACATCATCGCTGCTCCACCGCGCCCAGAGTATGCAGACCAGGTTGACGGCGAGTCCTTTGGCAAAACATTAAAGTATCTTTGCCGCATGTATTCACATATCGTTGTGGATACCAGTTCCTATTTAACCGATGCCGTACAAAATGCCATTGACAACGCCGATCTGATCATATTGATTACTACCCAAACCATTCCGGCAATCAAAAACGCCAATCATTTCTTGTCACTCACCGATGCCTCTGAAATAAAACGGGATCGGATTATTTTTGTGATGAACAAATACGATAAAAGAAGTTCAATCTCTCCGGAACGGGTAGGTGAAAGCTTACGGCAGAAAATTGCGGTTTCCATTCCTCTGGAAGAGCGCCTCATTGATTATTCCATCAATCGCGGGATTCCAATTGTTTTGGAAAACAAAACGCACCCAGTAAGCCGTGGAATCATGATGCTTTCTGATAAAGTGCAAGAAAAGATTAATGAATTGGCTGAATCCAGACTGGATTCTCTTGGAATATAATATCGGTTATTTTTAGGAGTTAACAAATATGTCCATTCTGAAGCGTCTCCAAAGCAGTGAGAACGAACAGAACAAGACAACAGGTAATTTCGGTTCGGATACCCGGAAAAGTTCTGGACTTCAAGCGCGAAGGATTTCTGCCCCTTCTTCCAGCACTGCTCAGGATACTTATCATGATTTAAAGACTCGTGTTCAAAATAAACTCCTCGCCGGACTTGATCCGACAATGGATGTCACTAAAACAAATGAAGTTCGGCATACCATTCAGGAGCTTTTTGAACAAATTTTGAGCGAGGAAAATATTGTTCTTTCCCGTCCGGAACGAGCCAGGTTGTTCGAGCAAATAGCGGCTGAAATTCTTGGCTTTGGGCCTATTCAACCCCTGCTTGAAGACGACTCAATTACTGAGGTGATGATCAATGGCCCAAAGAACATCTACATTGAGCGCCGCGGAAAGATCCACCGTGTACCGGTAAGTTTTGAAAGTGACGCACACGTCATGCGCATCATCGACCGGATAGTGGCGCCATTGGGACGTCGGATTGATGAATCAAGCCCTTATGTAGATGCCCGTCTTCCCGATGGATCCCGTGTGAATGCCGTTATTCCACCTATTTCATTGGTGGGGCCAACCATCACTATCCGGAAATTTTCAAAAATCCCAATCACCATTGATCAACTCATTAGTTTTGGCTCCATTACTCCAGAGGCAATAAGATTTCTCAAAGCCTGTGTCGAATCCAGATTGAACATCGTAATTTCCGGCGGTACCGGCTCTGGTAAAACCACACTCTTGAATATTCTCTCCGGCTTTATTCCTGCTGATGAGAGAATCATAACTGTTGAAAATGCAGCAGAGCTTCAGCTTCGTCAGGAGCATGTTGTCACGCTTGAATCAAGACCGCCCAACATTGAAGGCCGCGGTGAAATCACCATTCGACAGCTTGTCATTAACACCCTTCGCATGCGGCCTGATCGGATTATCGTGGGCGAGATCCGTGATGAAGCAGCAGTTGATATGCTCCAGGCTATGAATACCGGTCACGATGGGTCTATGACCACCGCCCACTCCAACAGCCCCCGCGACACGCTCTCACGTATGGAAACAATGACCATGATGGCCGGTATGGACCTTCCGGTGCGGGCCATTCGCGAGCAAATCTCCTCCGCAATAGACCTGATTGTTCACCAGGAACGTATGCGGGACGGAACACGTAAAGTCACAAATATCACCGAGGTTTCGGGGATGGAAGGCGAGGTCATTACAATGACCGACATCTTCGCTTTTGAACAGTCGGGCTATGAGGACGGCAGAGTAGTTGGCCAGCTTCGGCCTACCGGGCTTAGGCCAAAATTTATGCCAAAGATTGAAGCATCCGGTATCAACTTGCCAGCTTCCATCTTTGGTGTAGGCGACAGAAGACGATAAATGTTTCCATTTCATAAAGAAGTTGACAAAAAGAAATAGGAAATCAGATACCGAATAAGGTGAGCTTATGAATCCGATACTAATTTTATGGGTTGGTGGTGGACTGGCAGTGGTTTTATTGTTGGTCGGCATCATCATTTCCATATCCAGCGAGCGCTCATTGGTAGAGGAACGTCTCGGTCAATATGTTGATAGCGCTACTCTGGAAGATCAGCAAAAGCAAAAGGCCACCCCGCTCACAGATTGGCTGAATCGAAGAGTGGAAGGGTCTTCTTGGGGGGACAAAATCAGTAAAAAACTTGCCCGGGCAGATATCAAGATGAAGCCCGGCGAGTATATTGCTTTGAATATCATCTCGGCAGTTGGTGTGGGGTTCGTCCTCTGGTTCATTGGAGGACAATCTGTCATTTCCGGATTAATTGGAGCCGTTATAGGTCTGTTTCTGCCAAGGATGTATGTTAACCGCCAGCAATCCAAACGGTTAGTCCGCTTCAATGACCAACTTGCAGACATGTTGAACTTGATGGTGAACGGCCTGCGGGCCGGGTATTCTACTTCACAGGCAATGGAAGCAGTAAGCCGCGAGCTTCCCCCACCCATTAGCGATGAATTTCGCCGGGTTGTACAGGAAATGCAGTTGGGTGTTCCAATGGAACGCGCTTTAGACAACCTGCTCCGCCGAATTCCCAGTGATGACCTTGATTTGGTAATCACCGCAATTAACGTTCAGAGAGAGGTTGGTGGTAATCTCGCAGAGATTCTGGATACCATTTCTCATACGATTCGCGAGCGTGTCCGAATTAAAGGCGAAATCCGAGTTTTAACCACACAGGTGATGTATTCCGGTAAGTTTCTGGCAGTGCTGCCCCTCTTTGTAATGGGCGTTCTTTATCTTTTGAATAGAGAATACATGATGGAGTTTTTCAAGCCGGAGAATAATGCGACCATCCCGTGTGGATACATTTCGCTGGCGATCTCCGCGATCTTAATTGCTATTGGTTACTTCGTAATGACCAAGATCGCCGAAATTGAAGTTTGATCGCTTGATTAGGAGACAAAAATGATTCCGATCATTGTGGTTGTAGCGTTGATTTTACTTGGTGCCGGTGCGCTCATTTACATCGGCCTCCGTAACCCTCAGACATACAACGAAAAAATTCTCCAGGAACGTCTGGATGAATTAAGTAGAAGCGGCGAACAAATTGACCTGGAAAGCATAGAACTCTCTCAACCTTTCACCGAAAGAGTTATCTACCCGATAGCACGGCAGTTTGGGGAACTTGCAATGAAATTCACCCCCCAAAACGCCAGATTATCAATAGCAAAGAAATTAGAGTTAGCGGGCACATCGGTCCGTCTTGATCCGACCTTATTCCTGACGCTCCAATTTGTCGCCATGTTTATCTTTGGCGGATTGATCGTCCTTGTTTTTAGCGTCGGACAGACTCAATGGCCGTTGGGCCGCATTATTCTTGCTGCACTCGGTTTTGGGCTTCTGGGATTCTATTTCCCGCGCCTCTGGTTATCCAGCAAAATATCCAAAAGACAGAAAGACGTTCGTAAAGCCCTCCCGGATGCATTGGATTTGCTGACAATTTGTGTTGAAGCAGGCCTTGGGTTTGACGCGGCTCTGGCAAAAGTCAGTGAAAAATGGGAAACTGAGCTTTCACTGGCATTTGCCAGAGTTATTCGTGAAATTCAGCTGGGCAAACTTCGCCGGGATGCGCTCCGGGATATGTCCGACCGGCTCGGTGTTCCGGAAATGACCAGTTTTGTTGCCGCTGTGGTCCAAAGCGAGCAGCTTGGTGTAAGTCTTGCAAAAGTCCTTCGGATTCAAGCAGATCAAATGCGGATCAAACGGCGGCAGCTTGCTGAAGAAGAAGCCCACAAGGCCCCATTGAAAATGCTGATCCCAATGGCTCTCTTAATCTTTCCCTCTTTAATGATCGTCCTGCTGACGCCAGCGGGTCTGCGGCTGATGAATTCCGCTCTCGCTGGGATATTTTAGCGTTTGCAGTGAAAAGAAAAATCCCCTTGGCTGGCCTTCAAAAGAGCCCGTCCTTTTTTCTGTACCACCTTTCCTGGAGCGCAATAGATTGGCTCTATCCTCCCCATTGTGCCAGTTGCGGTAAGCCGGGGTTCCGGCTTTGTCCCGATTGTCTGCAACAAATACAAACGTTAAACAACTCCTTTTGTCCCGTTTGCGGTCGCCCGTATAATATAAATATAAACACACTTTGTACATCTTGCGGTGAATCACCGCCACATTTTCGGGCTCTCCGGTCATGGGCCTATTACGAAGGACCATTAAGAGACGCGATTCACGCTTTAAAATATAAACGGGATATTGGGTTGGGAGAAAACTTGGCACAGCACCTCATTACACTCTTCAAACAGCAAAACTGGCAGGTTGATGTAATAGCGCCTATTCCTTTAGGAAAAGAGCGCAGTGAAGAACGGGGATATAACCAATCCCATTTTCTGGCTTTGCCCATCGCGCTTTCATGTGGTATAACCTACAAACCCAATATTGTAAAACGCACCCGAAACACTCCGTCTCAGGTTGGTCTTAACACCCACGAACGCCTACAGAATGTACAGGGAGCATTTTGGGGAGATGCACAATATCTGAAAGGGAAATCTGTTTTATTGGTAGATGATGTAACCACAACCGGAGCAACAATCCAGGCTTGCGCAGAAGCATGTCACAGCGCACTGGCTGCAAATGTTTATGGCCTTACCCTGGCCAGAACACCTTTAGCTCATTCAACCGGTCAGAAATCCAACATCCCTCTGGGCGGTTGACAAGCAATGCCATTTCAACACTCAATACATAATTTGAAGGAGGAATGCTATGGCTCTCGAAATTGAAATCTTTGCAAAGAACATGGAAGTAACCGATCGGGTCAGTGAATATGTCAACAAAAAAGTTTCTAAATTGGATAAGTTCCTTGGTAATATTGATGAAACTCGAGTTGATCTGGCATATCTGAAATCTGCCAGAAATGCAGCTGACCGGCAGGTAGCACAAATCACCATCCGGGGCAAGGGCTTCATTCTCCGCTCCGAAGAGAGAGCTGACGACCTTTTTGCCGCCATTGATGCTGCCGTAGATAAAATCGAACGCCAGATCAAGCGTTTCAAGGGAAAGCGAAATCGTGGACGTGGGGATGGATTCAATACAAAAGAAATGATGACTCAGGCAGAAATCGCCATGGAGGCTGCTGAAGAAGAGTTCGAAGATGAACCCGTGATCGCACGCCGAAAGCAATTCACTCTGATCCCTATGGATGAAAAAGAAGCCATTGAACAAATGAAATTGCTTGGGCACGAAGATTTCTTCGTCTTTTACAATGTCAATACCAGTGCCATTAATGTGCTTTACCATCGCCGGGATGGAACTTATGGCTTGATCGAGCCCCAGGTAGGATAAATCAAACCAAGTCTTCAAGAAACGGCGGGCGAAAAACCCGCCGTTTCTTCTTTAAATGAAGATGCGCATCTTATCATGCACCAGATGTGATATGATATAATCTAGTTTGTTAAAATTTCCAGGTAAGGCGAAGGACTTATGATCGACGTAAACGAATTGCGAAAAGGTGTTACATTTCTGTTAGATGGTAATCTCTATAAAGTCACTGATTATCAACATCACAAACCAGGGCGTGGTAAAGCAACCATTCGGATTAAAGCCTCCAATCTCAGAACCGGTGCGAACATTGAAAAAACCTTTAACTCAGGTGACCGGGTTGAAGATGTCCGGTTGGATTATCACAATGTCCAATATCTCTATACCGATGGTGACTTTTTCTATTTTATGGATTTAGAAACCTACGAACAACCTGCCATCCCCAAATCGGTTATTGGAGATACGGAAGGCTATCTGAAGGCAGAATTAGAAGTTAAACTTACCTTCTTTAATAACGAAGCTCTTGATATTGAACTTCCGACCTCAGTGGATCTTCTGGTAACCGGTGCTGAACCGGCCGTTCGTGGAGATACCGCCACTGGCGTGACTAAAAAAGTTGAGCTTGAAACGGGACTGCAAGTTGGCGTTCCCAGCTTTGTTGTGGAAGGTGACGTAATCCGCGTAGATACACGTACAGGAGAGTATGTTACCCGGGTTACAGAGTAGAACCAATCCGCTTTAAATCAAAGAATATAAAAAAGCACTGTCCTCTTTGTTGAGGACAGTTTTAAATCAGGATCAATTAATGCGCACACCTGCAGGAACTGAATGCAAATATTTCTTTGGCGATTATTACCGCGGCAAAAACCATGAAGAATGCCGTCTGATAGGCAACGCAGCGCCTCCTCATCACTGGACGCCTGATCTATGTCAAAACTGCCCCGTGCCTCACATTCTTTTGGCTAATTCCTGCCCTAATATGGTTTTGACCGCCCAGGTGAAACGTCAGTTACTGGGATTTAAACGTCAGGTAATCGTGTCCGCATATTGCACAAAATCACAACAAAACGTGAAAGAACCCGAAATTGGCTGTGGTCAATGCCACCCACTTCCCCCAATTTTCACCGAAAAATGAGTCTCTCCAAATTAACTATCCTATGTGATTTAGATGACACCCTGTTGAAGAACGACTTCAACACTTTCCTTCCTGCATACCTCAAAGCCTTCGGTAAAACCGTTAATGCAAGTACCTTGCTTCCGGATAACGTCTTCATCCCTAATCTTTTGTCCGGAACAGAAAAAATGATTGCCAACCAATCCCCGACGCATACGCTTCAAGATGTTTTTGATGAGGCTTTTTTCCCGGCAATAAAACAGAATAAATCAACATTTGAACCGACCATCCATCAATTTTATGATGAAGTTTTTCAAACGCTTCGGTCTTTAACCGCTCCCTTTGCAGAAAGCAAAAATATCATTGAATACACCCTGAAGAACCATCCTCATACCGTCATTGCTACCAATCCACTCTTCCCTATTACAGCCACCGCGCAGCGCCTGGAGTGGGCCGGTATACCGATTAACAACTACTCGTATTCACTGGTAACCACCTATGAGTCTTTCCACTTTTCCAAGCCTCACGTTTCTTATTATGCTGAAATCCTGGGTCAGCTTGGCTGGCCGGATAACCTTGCCGTGATGATCGGAAATGACCTTGAGGAAGATATTCGCCCGGCGTCCATTCTTGGTTTGCCCACCTATTGGATCACCACTACGCTGGAAAAGCCCGAGTTCAATCGCCACCCCCTTAGCACACAGGGCGGTCTTAGTGGCGTCGTTCCCTGGTTAGAGAACCTATCAAAAGCAACAAATGGTTCCTCTCCTTTGCCTGCAAAAAGTTTACCGGCTGTGCTCAGATCCACTCCCGCGGTGATTGACACGTTTATTAATCGAAACAGCACCAACGGTACCAATAAACAAACCTTCAAAGACCCAACCGTTGCACGGTTTATCTTTGAATTGGCCCAACACGAGTTAGATCACTTGGCGGATTTACAGGCTTTTCAAACAAAATCCGGCGTTAACTCTTCTTATGAAACCAGCCTCCAGGCTATTGACCAGGAGGCCGGCAATTTACAAATTTTCTTTGATCAAAGAAAAAACTTGTTGGCAAAGATTACAAAAATCCTGTCGACACCTGCTTCTTCTGACAATCAGGATTTCCTCGCATTTCTCAAAACAGTTTCTCAAACAGACCAGGACCTGATTCGAAGAATTAAAAAGATTCTCCAGAACTGACTCATCCTGATTTGTCAGGAAGTTCCTCGCTGGAATTGGCGGAAGGCAGTTCTTCAGCTGTCGATTTCGATTCAACCCGGAACACATCCAGAATCCTTCGCACAATTTCATACACCACATTCTGTTTAAACCCGGTAATCCAGGCAAACAAATAAATGACCACCGGAGATTGAATACTATCCACATCTCCTCCGGCAGTCAGCGAAAAGAAACCGGCCTGAAAAACCAGAAAAGTGAATGCTCCAAGCCCCACCCCCAGTATCGGCGTAGTGATGTACCACATCCAATACTGGCTGTCAAAATCCTGCTCATCTGCTGTGTGTTTCCACAAAGCATACAACCCGCCGACCACGCCCCCCATTCCTCCCCACAAAAGAGCGTTAGCCAGATGAGAGAACTGCACCGCACCCGTCGTAGCTGGAAGCGCAAAGATGTATCCATTCGAGAACAGACTGGTCTGGAAGATCCCCACGCCCATCACCACTAACCAAATCACTTCATAAAATAGAAGCCAGGGGGCAAACTTCCTGGTGGCAACGCGAACCCGTTGGTTAAATGCAATCCGGTGCTCAACCTCACTCAGGTATCGATCCGCCTCCTCGATATTCTCTTTTCCGGACAGCAAATAGTTCCTTGCCTGTTGAAGTTTTTCCTGCAAAATATTTGCCAACTTTAAATTATTGACCTGTTCATTGATCCCTTGTTGGGCAGCTTCTAACCTCTTCCAAAAATTTCGGATATACTGCTGGCTGACCAATAAATTAATGACTTCTTCGTTTGGCGGCAGATTTAATTGTTCCGGCAAGGGAACATCCTCTTCCGGTACACCCACCAACCCCATGGCTTCAATTTTTTCCTCAACCGGCTCAACAGCCCCCATGGGGCGGTCCCCCTCCTCACCGCGCAGTTCTTCTATAAGTGAATCCTCTGACAAGACCTTATTCTCTGGAGAAAGTTCCTCAACTCCCATCAGCTTCCCTCCTGCAGATAACCTGCGTAGACCCTATAGTTCATCCAAATGATTATATTTATTATAGAGGATTACGCTTTCAAAAACACGGCCCGCGCTCATTTTTGTATCACTTATGGAATTACTACAGATTTGGCTGCCGATAAAGAAGCTTTTTAAGAGGCAGATAAAATATGCCGGGGGTAAGATCCCAGAACACGCAGCATTGTGGCATATTCCCTTAAATTTTCCAGGGCGCGCATCACAACCGGATTCTCAATCGTGCCTGCCAGGTCAATATAAAATAAATAATCCCAGGGCTTCTCTACCAACGGACGTGATTCAATTTTGGTCAAATCGATATCCCGCAATGCAAATGTACTGAGTGCTTTGAAAAGCGCTCCCGGCTGGTTGCTCAGAGAAAAGACCAGCGTGGTCTTAGCATTTTTTTCAACAACCACGGGCTGGCGTTTAATGACCAGGAAGCGCGTGTAATTAGAAGGATCATCCTCTATTCCTTCTGCAAGAATTTCCATCCCGTAGAGTTCAGCAGCCCGCCGAGAAGCAATTGCCGCCACGGTAGTATCTTTTGCACTTGCCATCAGTTTCACCGCCCCGGCCGTATCATATACCGGCTCTGAGGTTGCAATTTCAAATTCTTTAATGCTGTTTCGGCATTGGTTCAACGCCTGTGGGTGGCTGATGACACGTCGTATTTCGGTAATCTTCGTGCCGGGCAGCGCAATCAAACAATGGCGCACTCGAAGATAATACTCACCCGTTATATATAATTCGTTTTCGGCCAACAAATCATAATTTTGATGAATACTACCCGCCCTGGAATTCTCAATGGGAATAAAACCAGCCTCACATTGTTGTGAGTTCACCGCCTGAAAGACTCTATCGAAACTTTCCTGTGCCAAAGTGGTAATCTCTGGGCCAAAATATTCTATGGCGCCTGCTTCTGAGAAGGCTCCCGATTCACCTTGATAAGCTACACGCATCATTTCTCCTTTTATTTGGGTTCAGCAAGATAACGAACCAGGGCTTCTAGCCCGAGTAAATAAGAACGCCAACCAAATCCCGCCACCGTACCAATACACACGGGAGCAGTCAATGATACCTGCCGAAATTCTTCACGAGCCTGAATATTCGACAGGTGTACCTCTACCACGGGAATCGTTATTGCAGCAATTGCATCCCGTAAAGCCACCGATGTATGAGTATATCCACCCGGATTGAACACAACTCCGTCAGCCCACTCCTGTGCCTGATGCAATTGATCAATCAGTCCTCCCTCATGGTTGGATTGAAAAGTGCGAACTTCCACATTCAAAGCCTGTCCTGCCTCTACCATACGATGATTGAGGTCATCAAAAGTCATCTTCCCATAAATTCCCGGTTCACGGCTTCCCAGTAAATTTAAGTTTGGGCCGTGCAGAACCAAAATCGACTGCATACTTCCTCCATTTTATAAAGAAAATTTTTAAACGCTACATTTTAAGCAGCAGTTCCTCCCAGTTGGGAATATCAACGGCAGGGATCGTTTCTCCAAGTCCTGTAGGGATCGCAAATTGAACCTTACCTTTGGAGCGCTTCTTATCCATTTTCATTCCACGGATGATTTCTCTCCGATCCAGATTTTGAGGAATATCCGTGGGTAGCCCCAAAGCGGAAAGATTTTTCTTAAGCTGGTCCGAAAGTCCGGGTTGGATAATTCCACACATTTCAGCAAGGTGGGTTTCAACCACCAGCCCAATTGCCACCGCTTCACCATGAGAGATTTGGTACGTCGAGGCCAGCTCTACACCATGTCCAATCGTATGCCCCAGGTTGAGCACCTTGCGCAGGCCTTTCTCATAAGGATCCTGTGTGATAACCCGTGCCTTAACAGCCGTTGCACGCCGTATCACAGTTTCCGCTTCTTCTCTGATGGCCGGCAGCCCCTGCCCGCACCATTCAAACAAAACCGGATCACCGATCACGCCATGTTTAAAGGCTTCCGCCAGACCGGCCCGCCATTCTCTATCCGGCAGCGTCTTCAGCAACTCCGGATCTGCCAGCACCAGTCGCGGAGCATGAAATGCCCCGATTAAATTTTTCCCTTTAGAAAGGTTGGCCCCTGTTTTGCCCCCCAGGCTGGAATCCACCATTGCCAGTACCGAAGTCGGAATATTGATCCAATCCACGCCGCGCAGAAAAGTAGCCGCAGCGAACCCGGCTAAATCCCCCACCACGCCGCCCCCCATTGCAATTACAATTCCTTTCCGGTCCAATTTTGCCTCTGAGAAAGCTTCCCACAACTGAACGACTGTTTCAATATGCTTGTTAGTCTCGCCCGGCTCAATCCGCACCTCGCTGGCGGCAATTCCATCCGCTCTCAGTCCATCCAGAAGCCGGTTGGAATAATAACGGCCTACATTTTTGTCCGTGACCAGAACAGCCGGACGGTCCAAGCCGCGTTCCTTCAGTAGTTTGCCCAATTCAGACAATTCTCCCGATTGAATCAAAACATCATAAGCCTGCCCCATCCCGGCTACATGGAAAACTCCGGTCAGGATTTGTATCTGATAAGAGATTTCTTCCGGGGAAATTTTTTCAACTTCCACTGAATTCTCAAAGGACGCATAATGCTCTTCCCGGTCAGCCAATAATTTCACCAATTTCTGCCGGGCATTTCCATCCAACAAGGGCCGTTGAATAGAATCCCCTTCAAGTCTTTCCAGAAGAGTCTCAATCGGGGCACGCAGGCAAACGACCGCACCCTGTCGTTCTGCCAGTTCTCGATTCTCGGTATCCAGCAGCGCCCCTCCTCCAAGGGCGATCACATAAGACCCTGATAAATTCGAACAAGCTTGTTCAAGCATCTCTCGTTCTAATTTCCGAAACGCAGATTCACCGGATTTCGCAAAGATCTCGGGAATCATCATACCGGAATGTTCTTCAATTCGTTCATCTAAATCGATAAATTCTCTGTCCAGCTCTTCTGCAAGCCTTTTGCCGGCAGTGGTCTTTCCACTTCCGGGAGGTCCATAAATAAACAATTTCATTCTTCCCTTCCTGTTCAAGTGTTCAATCTTGCTGCGGCCAGTAAAGATGCCCACGGTCTTCAAGCTTGAGATCTGAAAGATTCTGTTGGCGCAAACTCAAAAAACGAGTTCGAATTTCCTGCATGGAATCACCTCCTAGCTTTTCCAATAAAGCATCAGCCAGGACAAAAGCTACCATAGCTTCCACCACCGGGACGGCACGCGGCACAGGGCAAAAATCGGATCGTTCATATTCCGTCTGGCTTTCCGCACCGGAAGCCAGGTCAACGGATTGCTGGGGTGTCAGAGTGGACGCAATGGGTTTCATGGCTGCCCTCAGGATCACCGGCTGCCCGTTGCTAATACCACCTTCAATCCCTCCGGCGCGATTCGTGGGTCTGATCAAATCTTCTCCCTCTAAAAGCACCGCATCATGTGCCTGCGTACCCGGCAATCGCGTATTTTGAAATGCCGGACCAATTTCAACACCCTTTATAGCCGGAATGCTCAACGCGGCTGCTCCCAATCTGGCGTCCAGACGACGATCCCAATGGACGTAGGAGCCCAATCCGGCCGGCAATCCATGCGCTACCACTTCAATGACTCCACCGAGGGTGTCCCTGGCCTGCATAATCTCCTGCACCCGCTTTCTCATGTCTTCAGCCGCCCCCGGTTCCGGGCAGCGCACCTCTGACTTTTCGGCTTCCTGAATTCGTTCTTCAAGCGACAACCCGGAGAGATCTGCTTCCACCTCACCAAGAGAACACACGTATCCCCCTACCTGAATGCCAAACTGATTGAGAAAATGACGGCAGACCGCCCCCACCGCTACCCTGGCTGCCGTCTCCCTGGCAGAAGCGCGCTCCAGAGCCGGGCGCAAATCAGAAAATCCATATTTCGACGCACCGCTCAAGTCAGCATGTCCGGGTCTGGGACGCGTAAAAGAGTCAATTTCTTTTCCCAACCAGCGGGAATGATTGAGATTTTCAATTTGAATCGCCACAGGAGAGCCAATTGTCACCCCCTCCATAACGCCACTCAATATCTTTCCACGGTCACGTTCCAGCTTCATCCGCGGGCCACTTCCAACGCCCCGCTGGCGCCTTTCGAGCTGCTGATTGATAACCTCTTCGTTCAACGGCAGTCCGGCCGGCAACCCCTCTAAAATTGCTACCAAGCTCGGCCCATGGGATTCTCCCGCAGTTAAAAACCTTAACCTCATTATTCCACCTCGCTTATTCCAGCGTATCTCTTATGATTCGTTATCTGCCCAAACGGTTTTCCACAACCATTTGCATTTCACCTATTGGGGCGGAGATACCCGTCCAACACTCAAATGACAGAGCAGCCTGATGTACCAGCATTCCCAATCCCGAAACCGCAGTTAATCCGGCATATTGTGCATCCAAGATGAACTTGGTCTTTTGGGGATTGTAGACCGTATCATATATTATCGCGTGTTCCGGAAAGTGCACATTCTCTGGCCATGGAGAAGCATGCACATCAGGGAACATTCCAACCGGAGTGGTGTTCACAACCAGGTCCACCTTATCCAACAGCGGAATCAAGGAGCCCGTATCCAGAGAGATTGCATGGAGCAAAACATTATCAGCAAGTTTTTGTTGATAATGAGCCACCACTTCTTCCGCCTGAACTTTCCGCCGCGCCGCCAGATAGACTTCACAGCCTTGTTCCAGCAGGCCATATACGACTGCTCTTGCTGCCCCACCGGCCCCCAGGACGATAGCTTTTTGTGGGACCAATGACGTTATATTCGTCAGATCCGCAATAAACCCTGAAGAATCGGTGTTTTCTCCAACCAAGAATGAACCATCTCGATAAATCGTATTAACCGCCCCCATATTTTCAGCTCGCAAGGTCAAACGATCAAGGAATGGAATAACCGACTGCTTATGAGGAATGGTAACATTTAGACCATCTAATTCCCCGGATCGCAAAGCAGTCGATAATACCTTGAAGATTTTTTCTCCTTCGGGAAAAGGAGATACCGGATACAAACTATACTCTCCCGCCAGCCCAACCCCTTTTAGCGCTGCGGCGTGAATCACGGGTGAAAAACTGTGATTCAAAGGATATCCTATCAATCCCAGACGAAAAACGCTCTGCGCCATCTCTTACTGCTCCACCAAAATGTTCGCGCCAAGAGATTGCAAAAGCTGCGAAAAACCCGGGAAAGATTCGGCGACGACATCTGCGTCCATAACTATCACCGGCTCTTCCGCAGCCAATCCGGTTACAGCCAGTGCCATTGCCAGCCTATGATCGCCATGAGATTCTACAATCCCACCCCGGATCGGATGACCGCCATGAATCACAAAGCCATCTGCTTTTTCTTCAATTTGAACACCGAGTTTCTGCATTTCAACGCACAGCAAAGCAATTCGATCCGACTCTTTATGACGCAGCTCAGTAGCATCCCGTACAACGGTATCGCCTTCCGCAATTGCTGCCGCTGCGGCAAAAACGGGAAATTCATCAATCATCCTGACGACCTGCTCCCCAAAGACTTCAGTCCCGGCCAGTCCTGATGATTTGATTGTGAGGGTGCCCACCGGTTCCCCACCGATCTCATGAATGTTTCCTACCTCAAGATCCGCGCCCATCCGGGTCAATACATCCACCAAACCCGTCCGGGTAGGATTGATGCCCACTCCTTTGAGCGTAATTTGGGAATCCGGCGCAAGCAAAGCAGCCACGATCAGAAATGCTGCGGCCGAGATATCGGCCGGCAATGTCACATCACCCAATGGACGCAAATCCCGGTGCTTGAGCGGTGTGATATGCGTCTTATAGACGGTTTTCCCGGTATCCGAAATCCGTTGTTGGCTTTCCAATTCAACTCCCATGCTGCCCAACATCCGTTCGGTATGGTCGCGAGAAGGACCGGGCTCAATCACCGTGGTTGGCTGGTCAGCAGCCAGAGCGGCAATTAAAATACAGGATTTTACTTGAGCGCTGGCAACGGATAATTTATGCTCCATGCCCTGTAGAGGACAGGAAGGATCGCGCTCATCAAGTATCAGCGGAGCCGTTCCTGCATCTGTGGACCGGATAGGCACCCCCATGGCCTGCAGCGGATTTACAATCCTTCCCATAGGGCGTCGCCGGAGGCCATCTGAACCATCTATCACGGCACCAACTCCTCCTGCCGCCAGTGCTCCCGTCAGCATCCGCAGAGTTGTGGCGGAATTTCCACAGTAAAGTGGTTGCTCAGGCTTTTTCAACCCATTCAGTCCTGCTCCACGAACAGAAAGCACCTTATCTTCCAGACTCCAGGCCACCCCCAATTGCATTAAAGCTTCCAGCATAACCTGCGTTACCCCTGAAACCTGAAAATTTCGAATAACACTGTTGCCGCTGGCCAACGCAGCGAGCAAAGCCGCACGATGAGATAAAGATTTATCCCCCGGAATTTCTAAACCAGACAAACCATCTATACATCCAATAATCGAAGAGCCTGCTGTAACCTTTAATTGCATTTACTATCTCCCTTTTTAGTGGCTGCCCAACAGAACATTTCGTTGATTGGCGCCCTCTTGCAAAAGCTGCCTGAGTTGAGTTTCACAGCCGGAATCTAACGCAGCTTCCAACTCCGACAATCGTTGTTGGTAGTCCCGCAACGCAAACAACACATTCTCGCGGTTGGTGAAAAGGATATCCATCATCATCTCCATCGATTCCCCTGCCAAACGCGAGGTGCTCTGAAAACCAGGCCCTACCAATGGCGCAGCTTCGGCAGCAACTGAAGCTGCCAGCGTGTTTGCGATCAAAAAGGGAAGATGACTGGTTGCTGCTGCCCAGCGATCGTGCGTTTCCGCATCTAACCAGAGCGGAACTGCCCCCACTGCGCGGACGAACTCCTCACAAACTTGCTTGGCTTTTTCAGATGTGCGCGTTGTTTGAACAAGGGCAAACACCGCATTTTGGTAAATTTCAGGATCGGCATACACGATTGAAGATTTTTCACGACCGCACATTGGATGTCCGCCAACCGGATCCAGATTTTCCGGGAGGTGTTCCATAGCAGATACGATTTGTTTCTTTGTCGACCCAAGATCCAGTACAATCGCCGAACCGGAATAATTGGTTAATAACTTTTGAAGCTGTCCTAGAATGCCACGCACGGGTGCTGCCAGAATAATCAGATCACCTTTGCCCAGGCGGTCTTCAGGGCGGGTAGATACTTCATCCACAACGCTCATTTTCAACGCCAGAGCGGCAACATCCGGATCGGGGTCAATTCCAATCACTCCTGCACATTTATCACGGAGCGCCAATGCCAGTGAGCCGCCCATCAAACCCAAACCCCAAACAACAACACGTGCGCGGCCTAAAAAGTCAGCCTCATCCATATTACTCTCTTTCTCCTTGAATGTCTGCCACCAAATCAGGGCGTAACCTTTTAGCTTCACCCAGATAAATGTGATGGATCGCTTCAGACGGCAAGTCTGTGTTCCAATGAAGCAGTACCCGGATACATCTTTCTAAACCACCTGCCACGGGAATTTCCATTGAACACATCAAGGGGACCCATTTCCACCCCAATTGTCTGGCCGCTTTGGCCGGGTGGACTGCTGTAAGGTCCGGCGTTGTTGTGAACCAGGCACTGGCAAGATCTTCAATTTTTATTTTTGGGTTAGCTTCCAAAATTGCTTCCAGCAAATTCCGTGTTGCCGAAAGTATTGCACCTTCCTCATTCATATCCACCGAAGTTGCTCCGCGCACACCTCGCACCATCATGCTATATCCTCCCTGAAACCATTAATGAGGTTCTTTTACAGCAACCGTACGACCAATCGCCTCTGCGATTCGCTGAATTTGCTGCACCAGTTCAACAAAACGTTCCGGTTTCAAGGATTGAAAACCATCCGATAGTGCATTTTCAGGCTCCGAGTGAACCTCAACAATCAAACCATCCGCCCCTGCCGCAATTCCGGCACGAGCCACTGCACTCACATATTGCCAATTCCCCGTGCTGTGACTGGGGTCAATAATAACAGGCAGATGGGTATGCGATTTGAGTACGGGAATCACATTGATATCGGTTGTGTTACGGGTTGAAGTTTCAAAAGTACGGATGCCGCGTTCGCACAGGATCACCCGGCGATTGCCATGAGAAAGAATGTATTCTGCCGCCATCAAAAGCTCTTCCGCAGTGGATGACATTCCCCGTTTGAGGAGTATTGGATGTTGGCTTTCTCCCGCAGCGTGCAGCAAATTGTAGTTTTGCATACTTCGAGCGCCAATTTGAATCACATCGGCATATTCAGCCACCAACGGAATTTGATCCGGAGACATTGCCTCTGTCACAACGGGCAGTCCGGTGGCCTCTCTGGCTTCCGCGAGCCAGACCAATGCTTTTTCTCCCAATCCCTGAAAAGCGTAAGGCGAAGTACGGGGTTTGAAACTACCGCCCCGCAGTGCGTGAGCGCCTGCTTCTTTGACGGCATGTGCAATTTCCATTAATAAACCACGGTCTTCAACTGCACAGGGGCCGGCGATAATCACTATTCCATTGTCGCCAATTCGGACCCCATCCAATGGGAAGGATGAATCTTCCGGAATAAACTCCCTGGAAGAAAGCTTATAAGGCCTGGAGATGGGAACCACACGGTCCACCCCCGGCATATGCGCAAAATGGCTTTGCGTCTTGATCGGCTGATCGCCTACAACTGCGATCACCGTTCGTTCTTTTCCCCGCGTGGTATGCGGTTCAAAGCCTAGTTTTTCCACCCTTGAAATCACAACTTCAATCTGTTTGGGGCTTGCATCCGTACTCATAATGATCATCATCGTGACACCTCTTTCTCATTACTTCCAAATATAAAAACAAATATAAAAAAAGAGCGAGGCCGATGGCCTCGCTCTTTGTGTCGAAAGGTTAATCTGTCTACTCCCGCACCTGCTTAAGCACCACCAACGGCGTCCTGTCGCTTGGACCCGTAAAATAAAAATAATAAAAATAATAGTTGTGCACGCGAGTATTAGACATAAGGTTACGTTCTTAATCACTTTTTACAATATTGAATTGATTAGCACCTATACTACACACTATCCGCCAATCCGTCAAGAGGCAATTTGTAAAGAAAATTTTAAATTTCTAATAAATTAAGTTAACAAAAGACAGATTATAAGAATCTAATAAGAAATAATATTACATTATTCACTTATCTAGCTTCCCTTGTAATTGATTGGTATAATTTTTTTACAAAGTTTATAAACATAAACATTGTTTTAAGGTGTTTTTTAGGAGGTATAAGTGAATTCAAGGAATCAGTCATACGTCATATACCTGCTGCTTTTCGTGGCCATCATTGCTATGCTGGTATATCAATTTAACTCAACAAGCAGCAGCCAAGACGTATTGACCATTAACGAGGTGGCGGAAGAGATCCAAAAGGGAAATATCTCGAAAATATCTGAAAACGAGAATACCCTCAAGCTGACGCTTGCAGACGGAACTCAACGCACTTCAAATATCGAAACGAACTCAACGCTGGTGGAACAGCTGCTAAATCTGGGTGTAACTTCTGAGCAGCTTGCACCCGATAAAGTAAAAATTGAGATTAAACCCCCAAGTGCATGGTTGGGAATCTTGACGGCATTGGGGTATGTTCTCCCATTCATCATCCTCGGTGGAGCTTTCTACTTCATTTTCCGACAGGCCCAAGGCAGCAATAACGCCGCAATGTCTTTTGGGAAATCACGGGCACGAATGTTCAGCGGAGATCAGCCTACAGTGACCTTCCAGGATGTTGCAGGGGTGGATGAATCAAAAGAAGAACTAAAAGAAGTGGTGGAGTTCCTGCGAGAGCCACAAAAGTTTATTGCCTTGGGTGCCCGAATTCCAAAAGGCGTCCTGCTGGTTGGCCCTCCCGGAACCGGAAAGACCCTCCTTGCAAAAGCCGTTTCCGGAGAAGCAGGTGTCCCCTTCTTCTCCATTTCCGGCTCGGAATTCGTTGAGATGTTCGTAGGTGTGGGCGCCAGTCGGGTTCGGGACCTGTTTGAACAGGCCAAACGCCAGTCTCCTTGCATCATTTTTGTAGATGAAATCGATGCAGTTGGACGACAGCGCGGTGCAGGACTGGGTGGCAGCCACGATGAACGCGAGCAGACGCTGAACCAGATGCTGGTGGAGATGGATGGTTTTGACACGGATACCAATGTCATCATTATGGCAGCTACCAACCGACCGGATATTCTTGACCCTGCGCTTTTGCGCCCGGGCCGTTTTGACCGCCGCGTTGTGCTGGATCGCCCCGATGTTCGCGGACGCGAAGAGATTCTTAAAGTGCACATCAAAGGTAAACCCATTGATCCCAGCGTGGATATGGCCGTCCTGGCCCGAGCTACTCCCGGGTTTGTTGGAGCCGACATTGAGAATCTGGTCAACGAAGCTGCTATTCTGGCTGCGCGTCGAAACAAAAAGGTCATCACGCAGGAAGAGTTTGAAGAATCCATTGAGCGTGTGATTGCCGGGCCAGAAAGAAAGAGCCGCTTGATCAGTGCCGAAGAGAAACTGATCGTCGCTTATCATGAAGCCGGTCACGCGATTGTAATGAATACGCTTCCTGAAGCAAATCCGGTCCACAAAATATCGATCATCGCACGCGGTATGGCGGGAGGATATACTCTGTCACTACCGGACGAGGACCGTACACTCACCGGCAGGAAGAAACTACTGGCCGAAATGATTGGCCTCATGGGAGGCAGAGCTGCCGAGGAACTGGTTTTTGATGATTACACTTCCGGTGCGTCCAATGATATCGAGCGCACGACCAAAATTGCGCGAACAATGGTTACCCGATTGGGTATGAGCGAGGAACTTGGCCCCATTGTTTATGGACAAAAAGAGGAACTGGTTTTCCTGGGGCGTGAAATCTCCGAACAGCGGGATTACTCGGAAGAAGTTGCCGAAAAGATCGATAACGAAGTCCGCAAGCTTGTCCACGAATCTTATCTGAAAGCCAAAGAGATTCTGACACAATACCGGGATAAGCTGGATGCAGTGGCAAACAAACTGCTGGAAGTTGAAACGATCACCCGGAAGGAATTCGAAGAAATCTTTCCGCCTCCGGTGGAAAAACGCAGTGGTACTCCATTGCTGGTTCAAACAAACTGATACACCAACAGGACGGTTGATAAAAAATCAACCGTCCTGAATTTTATTAAGTTTTTTATAGTGCAACTCTACAAAGTTCCAGACGATTCATTATGCATCCGCACCAGTTCCCTGCGCAGGACTTTGCCCACTGTTGTTCTCGGCAATTTATCAAGGAATGCAATTAAAGTAGGTGCTTTATAAGGGGCAATCCGCTCCCGGCACCAGGATTTTACTTCTTTCAAGGTGAGTGTTTCTCCAGGTTTAGGAACTATCCAGGCCTTAACTCGTTCCCCACGTTCCGGATCTGTTACACCGGCTACCCCGACCTCAAGCACTTTGGGGTGCAAAGCAATCACTTCCTCCACTTCACGTGGCCACACCTGGAGGCCGCCAATTTTCATCAAATCTTTTTTACGATCTACCAGATAGAAATAACCGTCCGAATCCATCCAGGCAATATCTCCGGTGTAAAGCCAGCCATCCCTGAGCGTGAGGTCGGTTTGATCCGGCATATTGTGATAGCCTTTCATGATCGTTGGTCCTTTGATGATTAGCTCCCCGATTTCACCTTCAGCAAGCTCAACTTCACCGGTTTCTAAATCCACAATCCGGCAGTCAATATCCGGCAGCGGCAATCCAATTGAACCGGAACGGTTCTCGCCCAACATCGGATTGCAATGAGTTGCAGTTGGCGCTTCTGAAAGCCCATAACCTTCTAGCAGTTTTCCACCTGTCAGGCGTTCAAAAGTTTCCCGCGTTTCTTCCAATAAAGGCGCGGAACCGGAGATACAGCCTTTTATTGAACGAAGATCATACTTCCCCGCCAATACATCCGGATATCGATTGATCGTGCCGTACATATTAGGAACTCCTGGGAAGAGGGTCGCTTTGTAATGCTGAATATTCTCCAGCACATCCGTAATATCTCGCGGATTCGGGATCAACACCAGGCTCGCCCCAATCGCAATTCCCATGTTCATTGCGATGACCATCCCATATACATGAAACAGTGGAATAGCAGCCAGCACAACTTCCTTTCCTTCCTCCAACCCAACTAACCACCGGCTAAATTGAATGGTATTGGCTATCAGGTTCCGGTGCAGTCCAATAGCGGCCTTGGAAACCCCGGTAGTTCCACCGCTATATTGAAATATCGCCACATCCTCAGAGGAAAGTTCGGGAAGCTCCGTATCCAGCTCAAAAGAAGCCCTCAAAAAGGGAATTAATTCTGTCTGTCCATCAGAACAGGAAGCTTTCTCCCTAAGTTTTTCCCGTGAAATACTGTTCTCCTTCAATAAACCGGGAAGCTCATCGGCATCTTCCAGGTCCGTCAGAATTAAGCATTCAATTCCACAAGCAGACTGTGCTTCCTCTAAAATCTCCCGGAGATTCCGCAAACCGACCAACACCTTTACCCCCGAATCTTCAAATTGATATTTCAACTCCCTGATCCGGTAAGATGGATTAATGGCAACAACTACCGCCCCGGCCTTGAGGATGCCATAAAACCCCATTATAAACTGCGGCGAATTTGGAAGCACCAGGCCTACCCGGTCGCCCTTTTCAATTCCCAAATTCTTCAAACCGATGGCTAATTTATCACTTAGCACATCCATTTCCTGATAAGTAATCGTATTGCCCTGAAATATAGTACAGGGTTGGTCCGGATATTTTCTTACCGCTTCTTTCAGGAAATAAGTAACCGGCTGATCAGGATACGTTAAAGATACTGGAACCTCGGGGTCATAGTTTTTATGCCAGGGACGACTTTCCATATTCACCTCTCTACAAAATATTTAATCATCCCCCTGGAACTTAATACACCTTCTAAAGTTTCATTTTATCCATCAGAGTAATTTTCATCTCGGAGAAGCCAACCCTTTCCGGAGCGGATAAAATCCGCAATTTCATCCGCCGTTACTGAAGCTGCATCAAACCAATGGATTCTGGGGTCGTCTTTTTTAAACCAGTTGGCCTGCCGTCTGACAAAAATACGGGTTTTCCGCTTGATCAACATCACAGCTTCTTCCAGCGTCAGGTTACCCTGCAAATGCTGGATCATCTCCGGATAACCAATTGCCGAGAAGGTGGGGATTTCCGGATCATACCCCTTTTCCAACAGGGTCTCCACTTCCTTCAGTAAACCATCGTCCAGCATGATTTCTATCCGTTCATCAACACGTTGATAAAGCTCTGCCCGATCTCGATATAATCCGATCATCAAAACATCGTAAGCTGCTTTACCCCGTTTTCTCTGCTCAGAAAAACGCTGCCCTGTAAGGAATAACACTTCAAGGGCCCTTACGGTTCGGCGAATGTTTGGAGGATCAATGATCTGGGCGGCTTTGGGGTCAACAACGGCAAGTTTTTCATGCAGCGCGTATGGCCCTATCGTTTCGGCCCAATCTTCCAATACCTTCCGCAGCCCCGTATCAGGTTCTTGCGCAGGAATCTCCCAGCCTTCCACCACAGCGCGGATATATTGCCCTGTGCCCCCCACCAGGAAAGGCAGCTTACCACGCACCTGGATTTGAGCAATTACCTCAGTCGCCGCCTGTTGAAACAACGCCAGGCTCCAGGTTTCATCCGGATTGACGACATCAATCAGATGATGCGGAACAATTTGCTGCTCCGTCTCACTGGGTTTGGCCGTACCGATATCCATCCCTCTGTAGAACAATCGCGAGTCCGCTGAAACAATTTCGCCATTCAAACGTTCCGCTAATTTAAGTGACAGAGCTGTTTTCCCCACAGCAGTGGGGCCAATGATCACAACCAGAGGTGCCTTAATTTCCGATAACCGCATTTTCAAACCATACAATCTGTGGATTGGGACAATTCAACTGTCCCTGGATGGCGATCACATCAACTCGCCAATCTCCATCATATATTGGATTTTCTTGAAGAAAAAACTGAGCAGCGTTCAGCAAATGCTGAATTTTTTGAGGTGTAACTGCTTCCTCCGGCAGTCCAAATGCTCTGCTGGTCCGGGCCTTCACCTCTACAAACACCACTGCCGCCTGATCTCGAGCGACAATATCCAGTTCGCCATGCGGCGTATTTACATTGCGCGCAAGGATTTCCCAGCCTTTTTTCTCCAGAAAATCTACCGCAACCTGCTCCCCCCACTTGCCCACCTGCTGTTGTCGTCGAACCATCATCCTCTCAGGGCTTTCTTAAAGATAGGTCTATTTTAATCCATTCCGGCACAGTTATTGAGAAAAGAGCCAATTAAATTTGACTTACCTGGTTTGTTCATGCTAAACTAAACTTCAAACAGGTGATTTGAATGCATAAGCTCATCCATCTGAACAAGAAAACAGTCTATGGAGCGCAGGAGTTTAATCAATTGCGTTCTGGTAATTGTGTTCAATACCGTTCCTATAATACACCTCTTACAAATGCTCCTTATAATAAAAGGGGCTGTTTTTATTATCCAAATCCTATAAATTACAGCCAGGAGAGTAAATGCCTACAGCAGAGATCATCACAATCGGAACAGAACTCCTTTTAGGCGAGATACAAGATACCAACACCCGCTTTTTAGCCCGCCAGCTCCGCGACATTGGAGTTGATTTATATCGTTCAACCCAGATTGGGGATAACACCGACCGTATTGCCGGAGTAATCCAGGAGGCAATGAGCCGGTCGGAAATCATAATAACCACCGGTGGGTTAGGCCCCACGGTGGACGACCCAACCCGTGAGGCAGTTGCCCGCGCTATGGGCGTGCAAACCGTTTACCACCCGGAACTTTGGGAGCAAATTTTGGAACGCTACCGGCGTTACTCCCGACAACCAACAGAAAACAACCGGCGGCAGGCTTATCTGCCCATGAATGCAACAGCCATTGAAAACCCGGTAGGGACTGCCCCGGCTTTCTTGATTGAAACCAGCAGCAATGTCATTATCTCTGTACCCGGAGTGCCGCGGGAAATGGAATATCTTACCATCAATGTTGTCCTGCCCTACCTCCAGGAAAAATATGACTTACAGGGCAAGATCATCAAAGCACGAGTGCTGCATACTGCCGGAGCGGGCGAATCTATAGTCGATGAGTTAATTGGCGATCTTGAAACCCACGCCAACCCTACTGTCGGGCTGTTAGCAAAACCAGGACAGACCGATGTGCGAATTACAGCCAAGGCCGAAACTGAAGCCCAGGCAAACCAAATGCTGGATGACATGGCCGCTATCATCTATCAACGGTTGGGAAATCACATTTATGGTATAGATCAGGATACTCTGGAAACAGTTCTACAAAACCGATTAAAAACACGCGGTTGGGAACTGTCAATCATTGAATCGGGGCTAAACAGCGAGCTCTCAACCCATCTCGCCGGAATTCAAATTTCCACAGAACAAATGCGTGATCTCCCTAATCCCTGTAATACGGATCTGCTGATTAAAAGCCTTCAGGAACTGCGTTCCAAAAACCAAACACAGATTGGGCTTGCTGCAAGTTTATGTTTACAAAACAACCAGAATAAACTTTGGATGTATCTTATAACCCCGGATAACACTTATACTGAAATTCATACCTTCGGAGGGGCCCCCGCCCTGATGTGTCTTTGGGCTGTCAATCATGCCTTAAATTTTGTACGGCTGCATCTATAAATAAATTGTTCTTTAGATCACATAGAATTGTTGAAAAGGATGCTATGCATGGAAAAGGTTGATTTTATCCTGAAGAACGCCATTGTGTTGACAATGGATGAAGAATTTCACCAATTTGAACCCGGCGCAGTAGCTATCAAAGGCAGCAAAATTGTAGGAGTTGGTCCGCAAACCGAGATTCTGCAACAGTTTGCAGCTATTGAAGTCCATGACTGCGACAACAAAGTGCTCATTCCCGGTTTGGTGGATGTTCACACCCATGTTCCAATGACCCTTCTTCGGGGTCTTGCCGATGATCTGCGCCTGGATGTCTGGTTGTTGGGCTATATGATGCCGGTTGAGCGAGAGTTCGTCTCGCCAAAATTTGTGCGAACGGGTACGGCACTAGCCTGTGCCGAAATGATCCGGGGAGGAATTACAACCTTTGCGGATATGTATTATTTCGAAGATGATGTAGCAGAGGTAACTGCCGAAATTGGCATGCGAGCGTTGTGCGGTGAAACCATTCTGAAATTTCCCAGTCCCGATTCGGAATCCTATGATGAAGCCCTGGAATACACCCGAAAGTTTATCAAGAAATGGAAAGGACATCCACTTATCACACCGGTAATCGCCCCGCACGCGCCTTATACCTGTACGGAAGAACTTCTCCGTTCAGCCAGTCACTTGGCCCAGGAATTTGATGTTCCCCTTCATATCCACATTTCAGAAACCTCGCAGGAAGTGGAAGAATGCCGCAAGGAACACGGCATGCCTGTTGTACCTTATGCGAAAAAACAGGAGATCTTTGATGCCAAAGCAATCGCAGCCCACTGCGTTCACATCGACGAAGGAGAAATGCGCACCCTTAAGCACCATGGAACCGGTGTTGCACATAATCCTTCCTCAAATCTGAAACTGGCTTCAGGAATGGCTAACGTTCCCCTGATGATTGAACTGGGTTTGAATGTAGGCATAGGGACCGATGGCACAGCTTCCAATAATGACCTCGATATGTTCGAGGAAATTCGCCTGACCTCGTTCCTCGGAAAAGGAAGAAGCGGCGATCCTACCGCACTCCCCGCTCGAACTGTACTGCTCATGGCTACCAGGATGGGCGCTCAAGCCCTTCATCTTGGAAAAGTAACCGGTTCAATAGAGCCTGGCAAGGCTGCCGACATAATTCTGGTAGATATCCATGAAATCCACAATTCTCCACGATTCCGGCGGGATCTCAATGGGATTTATGCCCAGTTAGTATATGCTTCCAAATCAACTGACGTCAGTGATGTGATGGTCAACGGAAAGTGGCTTATGCGCAACCGTGAACTGCTTACCGTGGACGAAAAGAAGCTGCTGCAAATCGGTCAGGAATATGCTGTCCAAATTGACGCATTTCTGGATGAACGCGAACATTCCGTGCTTTCCAAATTGATCGCAATTGGTGGTGCTTCCGAACAGGAAAGTTTTGAGGTACAGGCCAAAGTACCGATCAGAGATATCGAACCCGTGCTTATAGCGCTGAAAAAACAGGATATCCAGGTCATCCGCACCCGTCATTATAGAGAGTATGACACTTATTTCTCTTTTGAATCGCCGGAACAAGGCCATATACGGTTTCGCGAGGATCACTTTGTGGGAGAAGACGGCAATGTAACCCATGTCCGCAGCCGCCTTACCCATATTGGCCAAACCAGAGAACATCATTTTCCACAAAAAGTTCTGCTTTCAAGAAGCCGGTTCCTTGCCCCGGCCAACCAGAGCCTGCGTTTTTATAAAGAATATTTCAAACCCGTCTCCGAGAAAGAAATCAATAAAGAGCGTCTTCGTTTTCTAATCAGTTACCAGGGCACAGAATTCTTTGTCAATATTGATACTGTTAATGAGCCCAAATTGGGACATTTTCTGGAAATTAAAAGCCGCACCTGGAGTCGAAAAGATGCAGAACAAAAATCCAAATTGGTTCTAAAATTAATTAGGCATCTGAACGCCTCCCCGGACGCTACAATCACCGAAGATTATATTGAGATGGCAGGCAGAGAAGGGATCCAAAACCACTTATGATCAAAAAACCTATCCGGAAAATTAATGTTCTGTTTATTGGAGCTGAAGCAGATCCCCTTATCAAAGTTGGGGGATTGGGAGATGTCTCTGGCTCTTTGCCCCAGGCCATCCAGGCTCTGAATCTGGATTCACCTGAGGATACTCATGTGAATATCCGTCTGGCGCTACCTTTCCACACGCCCATTCACAACATCATTCCCGATCCGGACCTCATTGGTAATTTCAAAGTAGACAACATTAACGAGGAAATACCGGGGTCAGTTTATCAGACCGAATTAAACGGAATCACAATTTATCTCTTTGACGGAGAACCTATTCAACGCAGTGAAATGATTTACAGCGTTGACAATCTGCTGGATGGATATAAATACACCTACTTCTCTATAGGCGTATTGAACTTTTTCCAAAAAACGGATTGGGCCCCTGATATTTACCATGCCAACGATTGGCATACCTCCCCCCTGGTATATGCCCTGAAAATGCAGCGCAGCACCAACCCGCTTCTTGCAGCCAGAAAATCCATTCTTACAGTGCATAATCTCCCTTTTATGGGTGGCGGATCGGAAAAAGCTCTCGCTGAATATCTTCCCCTTCCTCACCCCGATGATCGTATGCCGGATTGGGCCTGGGAACAACCACTTCCCCTGGGGCTTTACGCGGCAGATCATATCACCACCGTTTCTCCAACTTATGCCAGAGAAATCCTGACTCCTGAGTTTGGCTGTGGCTTGCAGGGTTTCCTGAAATCACGCCGTGATTCGCTCTCGGGAATTCTCAATGGATTAAATACCCGCGTGTGGAATCCGGCCGATGACTCTGCGCTGACAGCGGTATTTGATCGCACAACCCTGGAACGGCGGAATCTGAATAAATCTGCGCTGTTGGAAGAATTTGACCTTAACCCCGATCTCGATCTTCCATTGCTGATTTTGATCAGCCGCATGGATCAACAAAAAGGCGTTGACCTTGCCGTCCAGGCTCTCCGAAGCATTGCGGACCGGCCCTGGCAAGCCATCTTGCTGGGTACCGGTAACCATACCCTGGAAAAATCCTGCACCCAACTCCAGAAAGAATTTCCGGAAAAAGTGCGTGCGGCAATTCGCTTTGATTCTAATTTATCGCGCCGGATGTATGCTGGAGGAGACATGATTCTCATGCCTTCCCGCTACGAGCCTTGTGGGCTGGCCCAGATGATTGCAATGCGGTATGGATGTGTTCCGGTTGCCCGTGCCACCGGCGGATTGAACGACACGATTCAAGATACCCCACAGACAGAAGAACATACCGGTTTCCTGTTCAAACCGGCCTCGCCCGACGCTTTTGCAGAGGCACTTTTGCGGGCGCTTCAAACCTATGAAAGTCATAACCGCTGGAAACAATACCAGATCAATGGCATGAAACAGGATTTTTCCTGGAAGAAATCTGCGCGAGAATATCTCAACCTTTATAAAACCTTAATGGAGCCATAAGAATGAAAAAAACACGCGCTGTCATATTAGCAGGAGGAGCAGGAACACGTTTGGGCGCTCTCACTGCCAAGCGGACCAAACCAGCAGTAACTTTCGCTGGGAAATACCGAATCATCGACTTTGTCCTTTCCAATTGTGTCAATTCCAACCTGTTTGATGTTATGATCATCGCGCAATACCGCCCTCATTCACTAATTGAACATATTGGCGCCGGCGGACCATGGGATTTGGCACGTGATTTTACAGGGGGGGTACGGATTTATACGCCTTATAAAGCCCGGGCTTCCGGATGGTTTTCAGGCACGGCAGATGCAGTGCAGCAAAATTTTGGTTTTATTAAGCACGATCATCCCGATAAACTGCTGATTCTTTCAGGGGATCACATTTACAATATGGATTACAGCGCCATGATCCGCTTCCATCAGGATAATGAGGCAGATGTAACAATAGCCACCATTGAAGTACCCATCGAGGATGCTTCGCGCTTTGGAATTGTCGGTGTAAATCCGGACCAACGCGTGAGCTCTTTTGTTGAAAAACCAGAGCATCCTTCTTCAAACCTGGTGAACATGGGAGTTTATATTTTCAACACGCCCCTGCTGGACGAAATCCTTTGGGAAGATCATCTTGATCAAAATTCACTCCATGATTTCGGCAAAGACATTTTGCCCAAGATGGTAGAAAACAATATGCGTGTCTTTGCTTTTCCATATCAGGGATATTGGGTAGATGTTGGTACCGTGGCTTCATACTGGCAAGCTCATATGGATTTGCTTTCGGATAATCCCCCGCTGAACCTTTACGACCGGTCCTGGATTGTCCACACCCGATCAGAAGAACGTCCACCCGCAAAAATCTATAATGGAGCAATCATTGAAAACAGTTTAATCAGTGATGGATGCATTATCGAGACAGGTGCCCGGATCAGCCACAGTGTGCTTTCCCCCGGTGTGCATGTGCAGTCCAATGCAAACGTAGTCGATTCTATCATCCTCACCGACAGCCTGTTAGAAAATGATACGAGCGTAGAACGAGCAATTTTAGATAAACGAGCTCATATCCGGCACGGAGCGAAAATTGGTGGTATCTTAGAAGAGAAACTATCCATTGCCATGGTTGGAAAAAACTCTGTTATCCCGGAAGACATGGTAATTTACCCTGGCGCGACGATCGGGCCGGATGTCATCCCATCTGATTTTTCCAGGACAGAAGTACAATCTGGCGAAATTGTCCAGACCAGGAGGTTGCCCTATGAAGTTTAAAAGATCTTCAGGAATTTTGCTTCACCCCACCAGTTTTCCCGGACCCGATGGTATAGGTGACCTGGGGCCAGAAGCATATCGGTGGATCAATTTCCTCGCGGAGACCGGCTGCAGTTTGTGGCAGATTCTTCCGCTGGGTCCCACTGGTTATGGAGATTCTCCCTACCAATGTTTCTCCGCATTCGCCGGAAATCCCTATCTCATCAACCCTGTACTGCTCGTTGAAGACGGGTTATTAACCCCGGCTGACTTTGAAGATCGCCCTCTTTTTTCAAACGACTGCGTGGATTTTGGCACAGTAATTCCCTGGAAGCTGAAAATTTTGGATAAAGCTTTCCAGCATTTTCAAACTTCAGAACTGGCCGTGATCAAAAAAGAATTTAAAGATTTTTGCAAAAATGAGGCGGACTGGTTGGAAGATTTTACTTTGTTTATGGCCATTAAAGACCACGCCGGAGGAGTATCCTGGAAAGATTGGCCTGAGCCACTTCGCCAGCGCGATGCTTCAGCCATTGCAAAATTCCAAAAATCCAACGCAGAAGTAATTCAGCGGCACGCTTTTCGCCAATACTTATTCTTTAAGCAATGGGGAAACCTGCGGACTTATGCGAATAGCAAAGGAATAAAGATCATCGGAGATATTCCCATCTTTGTAGCTTATGACAGCGCAGATGCCTGGGCGCATCCGGAGCTGTTTTATCTGGATGAAAAGGGGCTGCCCACTGTAGTGGCGGGCGTGCCACCCGACTATTTTTCGCCCACCGGACAGCTATGGGGAAACCCGTTATATCGATGGGAGGTTCATCAGGAAACGGGATTTCAGTGGTGGGTTAAACGCATTCAAGCTACTTTAAAAACTGTGGATATTATCCGGTTGGATCATTTTCGGGGTTTTGCCGGGTATTGGGAAGTGCCGGCTGAAATGTCCACAGCGGAAATTGGACAATGGGTTCCCGGACCAGGACCTGGCATTTTTGACGCCATCAAAAATGCTCTGGGAGAGCTTCCCATTATTGCAGAGGATCTGGGATTCATCACACCGGATGTGGTTGAAATCCAGGAAAAATTTGAACTTCCTGGAATGAAAGTTCTCCAATTTGCGTTTTCTACGGGGCCAAATGACCCCTTCCTGCCGCATAACTACCCGGAGAATTGTGTAAGTTACACGGGCACACACGACAACGATACGACCCTGGGTTGGTATCGGTCTGCTCCGGAAGTGGAAAAGGATTTCTGTCGGCGCTATCTGGCACGATCCGGGGATGATATCTCATGGGATATGATCCGTGCAGTATGGTCATCTGTGGCAGTCTTCGCATTAGCTCCTATGCAGGATATTCTGGCACTGGACAGCGATGCCCGGATGAATTTCCCGGGGCACTCCAGCGGCAATTGGAATTGGCGTATGCGTTCAAACAAATATACATCTTTGATTACCATCCGCCTGAAAGAGATAAATCGCCTTTATAGTCGGTTCTATCCTGAAAAGGACAAACAGCCGCAAAAAAGAGACCCTTCCGAACCCAGATATTTTCTATAAACTTTGAAAAATCAAGATCAGAATACTTCGCGTTGAATTCAGCGCGAAGTATTTTTGTGAACTTGATGATTTTGAGCTCGTGAAACAAGATAGATCCCCAGACAGATCAACGCCCCACCAATTAAAACCAGAGGAGCCAGAGTCTCTTTCAAAAAGATCATTGCCAAAATTGAAGTTCCAATGGGCTCTCCCAGCATGGTTACGGACACAAAAGTAGCAGGCAAATACCGCAGTGCCCAGTTAAAAGAGGAATGCCCTAAGATTTGTGGAATAAGGGCCAACGCGACAAACCAAAAATAAGTTTTTGGAGAGTATCCCACAAACGAGTACCCTGCAACTATTACGCCGATCAATAAACAAATGGCGGCAATACCATAAACCAGGAAAATATAGGACAGCAGGGATAAACTAGGACGTGCACGTCGTCCGATTAAAACATATCCAGCCGCACACCAGGCTCCCGCCAGCGCCAGAAAATTGCCAAAGAAAGCGCGTCCTCCCAAAAAATCTCCAATAGAGGTACAAACCAACCCGGATGGGCCAATCTGACATGCTTCAGCTCCTCCCACAATACCGGCACCCATCAATGCAATCAATAATCCCAACCAAACAAATGGAGTGATACGCTCTTTCAAAAAAATGGGCGAGATCAAAGCCACCCACAACGGCGTGGTCGAGACCAGAATCACCGATTCCACCACAGTGGTATATTCAAGCGAAAGAATCCAGGTAGCAAAATGAAAAGCCAGGAATAATCCGGAAAGAAACAACGCACGCAACTGCGAACCATTCAGTGCTTTAATTTCTGATTTATTACGCTTCCATGCAAAGGGTGCTAGAATTACCGTCGCAATCCCCAGGCGATAAGCAGCAATCACCAACGATGGCGCTTCTTGTTGGGCAAACCGGATCAATAAAGAAGCCGTTGAAACAGCCAGCAAACCTATCCCGATCACCAGATAGGGCACAATCGGATTAAGTTGTGAATCTTCCGTAGTGGACGACAACATAAATAAGCGCCTTTCATGGTTTACTATAAAGGTTAATCCATCAAAATCCTGATTATTATAATCGCACAATAAATCCTTCTTTTAATCAGTTCTATCCACCCTGCTTACCAAGAAGCTCTATGCGGCATAGATTAGACTGAATTACAAAAGATCTGTCCATCATCCTATCGCTCTCACATGCTTCTGAATTGAAATCTATCCATTTATCCAATGTTCGTTATTGACTTCCAAAACGTTTTGGTGTACAGTAAATATATATCCAAAACGTTTTGGATAGAAGATATTTTATTCAGGGGTGAATAATGACGCAACGCGCGACTTTAAAAACTATTGCTGCCCAAACCGGGTTTTCAATCACGACTGTTTCTCGTGCACTTGCAGGCTATAACGATGTAGCTCCTTCCACCCGCCAAATCATTCTGGCTACAGCTGAAGACCTGGGATATTATCCTAACCTTACTGCCCGCCAATTGCAAAAACAGCGAACAGATACGGTTGGTCTAATCTTGCCAACCCACGGTCCGCGTTACAGCGATCCCTATTTCAGCGCAATTATTGCCGGCATCGGGGACGAACTTGCCCAACACAACATGGATTTGCTGCTTTCCACCCAGCCGCCAGGGCCGGATGAACTTTCCGCCTACCGACGCATGGTTGAAGGCGGCCGTGTAGACGGGCTGATCGTCATCCGTACCCGGAAACAGGATGACCGTATTGCCTATCTATCCAAAACCCGATTACCTTTTGTCGTGTTTGGCCGTTCGGATCTGGACATTGATTTCCCCTATATTGATGAAGATAGTGAAATGGGTTTCTACCATCTCACCACTTATCTTTTGTCACAGGGCCACACACGGATCGGGTTTATTTCGGCCCCCAGGGAACTCATGTTTGCAGATTTTCGGTTTGCCGGTTACCGTCACGCACTTCAAGAAGCCGGTTTATTCTGTGATATGCAGTACGTTGTTATCGGTGACCTGACCCGTAAAGGAGGCGACATTGCAGCTCGTCAGCTCCTCTCAATGCCTTCCCCGCCTACAGCAATCATTGCCGCAAATGACCTCATGGCTTTGGCAACGATTTCTGTGGCACAAGAACGAGGCCTTCAAATTGGTCAGGATCTTTCTGTTGCCGGCTTCGATGATATTCCCCCTTCAGATATCTTTTCATTGACCACCTTGCGCCAACCCACTTATGACATTGGGCGCAAGCTGAGCAACCTGTTATATCAATTAATTGAGGGAACCCCACTGGAAGATCGCCACATTCTACTCAAACCCGAGTTGATTATCCGCGGATCCACTCGCCCTCCTCGCGGCGTGTAACGAATACTTCCGTTTTCAAATGGGCTTCCCAATTCATCCAATACCGAGGAGAAAGGAGCTTTAATCAGGAAAGGTTTTTCGTTTCAGAAATAAATTGTCGTCAATCTAAAATAAGGAGAAAATAATGTCAGTTAAAAAGATTCGCCCCATTATTTTTGGCGTTTTGGTAATTGCAAGCATGCTGATCGCTTCCTGCGGTGGAGCCCCTCAAACTGCCGCCGATGACCAGGTGGCACAGCTTCAATCCCAAATCGAAGAGTTACAATCTCAACTCCAGGAAGCAGCAACGCAAGGTGCAGAAGCTGCTGCTCCGGATCCCGAGCTTCAAGCCCAACTCGAAGAACTGCAATCTCAACTCAATAGTGTTCAAAATCGCACTGTGGTCGAGTTCTGGACCACAGACAACGAAGAAGAACGGGTTACACGATACGAAGAGATTGCCAAGAAATACATGGAACTGCACCCGGAAGTCGAAATCCGCATTGTTCCTATTGAAGAAGCTGGCATCTCTCAGCGTATTTCAACCGCTGTTGCCGCCAATCGTCTGCCAGATATCATCCGCATGGGCATTGAACGCGTTGCGGCATTCGCTGCGGATGGCATTTTGGATGAGGATGCAGTCGTATCAACCATTCAGGCCATTGGTGAAGATGATTTTCGCGCTGGCCCCCTGGAAATGGTCACCGATCCGGCTAACGGAAAATATGCAGCCATTCCGTTTGATGGCTGGATTCAGGCACTTTGGTACCGTGAAGATGTATTCACCGAACTGGGATTGACTGCTCCAATCACATGGGATGATATTGATACGGCCTGCAAAGCACTTCCCGGAAATGATGATCTGCTGTACGGCATTGGCCTGGGTACAGATCCCGGACAGAATTATGGGCACCAGGTCTTTGAACAGGTAGCTATCTCCAACAATGCCTGGCCATTTGATGCAGAAGGCAATGTCACCATGAACACACCCGAGATGGTTGCTGCCCTTGAGTTTTATACCGGTCTGCAGGAATGTGCCCTGCCCGGCCCACAATATTGGCGCGGTGCTCGTGAAGCTTATGAATACGGCCAAAGCGGCATGATGTTCTACTCCACTTACATCATGGACGACCTGGTGGACGGCTCCGGCATGGAAGATGGCTCTATGGTTCAGCTTGCCTACGCCGATCTCGCTGCCCGCACCGGTTTCGCCCCCTCTATGGAAGGCCCTAATGGCGCCGCAACCTACGGCCAATTGGTGGCATTGGGTATTATGAAAGATGCCAACCCGGTTGCACAGGATGTTGTTAAATTCTTTATGACCGGAGAGAACTATCAGGATGTTCTGGCGCTGGCCCCATTCGGGAAAGTTCCTGTTTTAGCCAGTGCTGTTGATGAATGGAAGAGCAGTAGCGATTACTTTGGTAATTATCCACCAGAGACTCTGGAAGCTATTGCCGCTGGTTACGATACCATGCAACGCTGGCTTTTCCGCCCTGAATATGACGCCACACAACGCGCTGTCATTGGCGATATCGAAGGTCGTCTCCTCATTCCGCAAGTCATCAGCAACATTGCCATTGAAGGCACTATGACCCCAGCACAAGGTGCCGAATGGCTGCAAGAACAGGTTGAACTCCTGGTAACGGAACGCAGCCAGGAATAAGCAACTAATCGTCCGTTAAACGCGGCCTGCCCACTTTTGCTCGGTACTCATCGCCATGAGATAAAAAGCTTTAGGGTGGGCAGACCGTTCCATTATAAAACAAAAACTGATTCGATTCAGGATCTTTGTAATCTTTGCACATTTCATTCCCCAATTTGCCTGTCGTTTCAGGTGAGATTTACCTATCAAGGAGCAAGCGAATGACCAATTTATCGCGGCCCCGCAGGGGATCATCCTTGTTCAGCAAATCAATGCAAGCCCGTGAAGCAAGGCTTGCCTGGGCTTTAATCCTCCCCACAGCGCTGATCGTATTTGGCCTGGTCCTCTTTCCGGCTGTTTTCAGTATATGGATCAGCTTCCATAAAGTCGGCCTTTACAATCTAAATGACGTATTTCACGCTCCCTTCAATGGACTGGATAACTTCAGAGCCGTCATCTCTGATTTTGCTTTCAAATGGGTGAGCACCACTCAATGGGGTGCAGCCGTAACCACAATCTTCTATTCTTTCCTTTCCACCATCCTCACTTTACTATTTGGGTTGATCGCTGCCATCCTGCTCAACCGGCCATTTAAAGCAAGGGGGCTGGTGCGGGGCATTTTCCTGTTCCCTTATGTCGCCCCGGTGATCAGTGTGGCTTTTGTTTGGCGCTGGCTGCTGGACCCGCGCCCATCCGGTGTACTTAATAACGTTTTGATGTCGCTGAACCTGATCAATGCCCCAAAGGCTTATTTGGCAACCCGTGGATTGGCAATCTGGTTGGTCATTATCTTTCAGGCCTGGCGTTATTTCCCCTTTGCCATGTTGATGATCCTGGCTCGCTTACAGGCTATCGACGACACGCTCTACGAAGCAGCCTCTGTAGATGGTGCGAACACCTGGCAGCAATTTATCAACATTACCATTCCGGAATTGCGTTATGTACTGGGTTCAATTTTTCTGTTGCGATTGCTGTGGACCTTCAATAAATTTGACGACATCTGGCTGCTAACCGGTGGCGGGTATGGTACCAATGTGCTCCCCGTGTTAACTTACCAATTTAGTTTCAATTCATATGACTTCGGCAAAGGTGCAGCAACCGCGATGATGATGCTCGTTGCACTCGTGATTTTCATTATTGTTTATGTGCGAGTTATCATGCGTAATGCAGAAGAAAGTTAGCAGGAGAAAAATCATGACCTCAATTTCTATGTCTAAGGATACTCGCCCCAAAAATCTGATTGATCGTCTGGCCGGTTGGATAAACTGGCAGCGCTTTCTCTTTGCCCTCGGATTATTTATCTTCCTGAGCATGATACTTTTCCCATTTTACTGGATGGTGAGTTCATCCTTTAAATCAGGAGCCGAAATCGCCGGTCGCGTGCCAGTATATATTCCTTCCGCTTTACGCCTCGATGCTTATCGCGAATTGTTTGATCCGAATTGGAACCATTTCCAAAATTTTTCCATCAACATTGTCAACAGTCTGCTGGTTGCTATTCCGACCGCCCTGATCGCCGTAATCCTCTCCACTCTGGGAGCTTACGCAACTGCCCGCCTGCATTTCAAAGGTCGCGAAATGCTGCTGAATGGCGTGCTGATCGTTTATCTGTTCCCGGCAGTTTTGCTCATCATCCCTTTGTTCGCCATGCTTTCGCAGATCAGTCAGAGGATGGGGTTCAACGTACAGGATAACCTGGGCATATTGGTTCTTACTTACCTGGCTCAAACTTTACCCGTTGCCCTCTACATGCTGACCAATTACTTTCGCACCATTCCGGATGAGATTGAACAGGCCGCCCTCATTGATGGCTGCACTCGTTTCGAAGTAATCTGGCGTATCACTTTGCCGTTAGCAATTCCCGCTCTCATTACGGTTGGCATATACACGTTTATGATCGCCTGGAATGAGTTTCTGTATGCTTTCATCTTCCTCAACGACCGCACAGCGTTTACCATCCCCATCAAAATCAATACCATTTTCAACGATCCCAGTCCGCGCCCAAACGTTGTGATGGCTGCATCGACTATTATGACCGTGCCGGTGATTATTCTCTTCCTGGCATTCGAGAAATTCCTCGAACGCGGTCTCACTGCCGGCGGCGTCAAAGGATAAATTCATGCACATTGGTCATATCTCTTTTCGCCTGGCCGGCACCGACGGCGTCTCTCTGGAAGCCGCCAAAATCGCCCAGGTACTGTGCCGTATGGGACATACCAATTATTATTTTGCCGGAGAACTGGATTCTCAAGGCATTTCAACCGGGCCAATTACAGCACCGGTAGAAGCCGGTATGCTGGTGCCTCAAGCGCATTTCACCGATCCGGAAGTGCTTTGGATCACCAAACACGCTTTTAATTCAGAAAAACGAGATCCATCCCTGCTGAAACGCATCCAGTCCCTTGCGGAAAGTTTACAGGCCGCCCTGCAAGAATTTATTTTCACATACCAAATTGAACTGTTGATCGTGCAGAACGTTTTTGCCATACCCATGAATATTGCACTGAGTGTTGCTATTTATCAGGTCGTTCAAGAAACGGGAATCCCAACCATTGCCCACAACCACGATTTTTATTGGGAGCGCGAAAAGTATCGGGTCAATTGCATCCCCAAACTACTTGAAAAATATTTTCCGCCCCACCTCTCTAACGTCCAGCACCTGGTAATCAACACACGGGCAAAGCGCGACCTGGAGAAACGCGGTTTGCAGAGCATCTATTTACCCAACATTTTTGATTTCGACCGCACTCCGCCCCGGCCTGATGAATACAATCTGGACCTCCGTTCAAAACTGGGGCTTACAGAATCGGATATTTACTTTTTGCAGCCCACGCGGGTGATCCCCCGCAAAGGGATCGAACTGGCCATTGAACTGGTTCATCGCCTGGATGATTTACCCATTAAACTCATTATCACCCACCATGCCGAATACAATAGCCAGGATTATCTCGCCCAACTAATGGCACAGGCTGAAGCCTGTAAAGTGGATCTTCGTTATTTGCCGCATCTGTTCCGGCCTCAACGTCATAACGCCAAAAATGAAGAAAAGATATACAGCCTCTGGGACGCCTATGTTTATGCAGATTTTGTCACTTATCCCAGTCTTTATGAAGGCTTTGGCAACGCATTAATTGAAACACTGTTCTTTAAAAAACCTTTCCTGGTTAACCGCTACCCAATCTATCAAGACGATATCGAGCCCACCGGCCTTCAGGCCGTAACAATTGACGGTACGATCACCGATCAGACTGTTTTAGACGTGCGGATGCTGCTGGCCGATCCACAACGCATTTCTGACATGACTGCCCATAACGCGCAAGTTGCATCCCAAAACTTCTCCTATCAAACGGCACAAAGCATTTTAGAGGAAATCTTTAAAGGCTTTAAATAACAAAACCTTCAAACACATTATGTCAGATAAAAACAAAGGCTTTATTCAAAAACAACTCGTTTTCTTATATGGTCCTGAGAGAGGGGCTCAGAGTTACAAACGCCTGATTTCAATGCTGGAGCGTTATAAAAAAGAAACGAAACGTGTTTTCAAAACGGGGCAGCCCTTATTCAGTGAGCGAGATGTTATTCTGATTACCTATAGTGATCTGCTCCGGCAGCCGTCCCGGCCACCTTTACAATCACTATTGACCTTTCACCAGAATTATTTAGCGGACACGATCAATACCATCCATTTATTACCCTTTTTTCCCTACTCTTCGGATGATGGCTTTTCGGTGATCGATTATAAGGTGGTTAATCCTGCATTAGGGGATTGGCAGGATATCGCGCGGTTTACCTCCCACGGCACCAAATTGATGTTCGACGCCGTGATAAACCATATTTCAGCTCAAAGCAGTTGGTTTAAAGGTTATTTGGAAGGTGGCCCCCACTTTCAAAATTATTTCATCGAAGTAGATCCTGAAATTGATCTGTCGCTAGTGACTCGTCCGCGAGCACTTCCCCTTTTGACGGCGGTCCACACAAACCGGGGTACACATTACGTTTGGACTACTTTCAGTGCAGACCAGATTGACCTCAATTATCAGAATCCGGAAACGTTGTTGGATGTTCTGGACGTACTTTTATTTTATGTTAAACAAGGTGCTGATCTGATCCGTCTGGATGCGATTGCCTATATCTGGAAAGAAATCGGTACTTCCTGTATTCACCTGCCTCAAACCCACGCCATTATCCAGCTTATTCGGGCCGTATTGGACGATGTAGCACCGGGTGTTTTGTTGATCACGGAAACCAATGTTCCTCATGAAGAAAATATTTCTTACTTTGGTGACGGTTCAAACGAGGCCCATCTGGTATACCAGTTCTCCCTGCCGCCGCTCACTGCACATGCGCTGCTCACTGGTTCTGCAGTATACCTCACCCAATGGGCATCCAGCCTGCGCACACTTTCTGAGGAAACCACTTTTCTCAATTTTAATGCCTCTCACGATGGCATTGGAATCCGTCCTGTAAGTGGCATTCTTCCTCAGGAAGATATCGAATTGCTCATTGCATGTACCAGCGCTCATGGTGGTTATATTTCCTCTAAAACCAATGAAGATGGCAGTCATAGCCCCTACGAGTTAAATATCACCTATTTTGATTTATTGAATGATCCTTCCGGCGATGAATCGCTTGAATTACAGGTCAAACGCTTTTTGGTATCTCAGGCTATCCTCTTAGCAATGTCTGGGATTCCTGGGATTTACATTCACAGTCTCCTGGGTTCGCGCAATTATATACAGGGCGTCCAAGAAACGGATCAGGCACGCACAATTAATCGTGAAAAACTTCAGTTTAAAGATGTTGCTGCCAAATTGGCAGACCCTTCCTCCCTGCGCCACGCTGTTTTTTACAATTACCAGCATTTACTGGCATGCCGCATCCAACAATGTGCATTTCACCCCAATGGGAAACAGCAGGTTCTGCAGCTTAACGACTCGGTTTTCAGCCTTTTGCGCACATCGCCGGATGAAAAGGAATATATTCTTGCCCTTCACAATGTATCCGATCAGCCGCAATCCATTACAATGGCCCCGGCAGCCTGGGGTATCTCCAATAGTGATTCGGTAACCGATCTCCTGAATGAAAGTACACACTCCGCGCATCCTGGTAAGCATTTTCACCTGGATCCTTATCAGATTGCCTGGTTGAAATTTACATAGACTTAAACACGTTACAGGAACAAAAGTCTTTACTGAATAAATAGTGAGTTTTACAACAAACCGCTCTTCAAATAGACCCTAAGACGCAAATTCGGTATATAATATCGATAGTATTGAAGCTTTTGTAGCGCCTTATTGAATAAGGCGGAATTGAACTATCTTCTTATTTGGAGGAATTTATGACGCACGTAATTACCAGCCTGTGCTTAAGAGATGGAGGTTGTGTTACTGTATGCCCCGTAGAGTGCATTGTTCCGGGCGACCCACAGAGTGAATGGCCGTGGTTTTATATTGACCCGATAACCTGCATCGATTGCGGTGCTTGTATCCCAGAATGTCCATACGGCGCAATTTTCCCTCAGGACGAAGTTCCTACTGCGTACATTGCATCCGGAAATGAGCGGTTCGCTATGCCCAAAGGTACTCCTGGGTATGATGAAGTTTTCGATGGAGAAAACGCCGATGGCGAACCAGTCCACATGGAAAACACCTACGCTCCCCAACCCGGAGAAGAAATAGACCTTACCCCCGCCACAGCAGAGAACAAGCGCTTTTTCACCGAGGGACCAGGCTACGAGGCAATGCCATAATTTTTCTTTTTGCCACATTAACAACAGAGGAAGGTTGGTCCTTCCTCTGTTGTTTTTTTAATATTTGTTAGTGTTGGAATTTCGTCCGTTATGTCTCCGAGGATTGTTGGTACGCATACAACGCCGCACCCACAATGCCGGCCTGGTTTAGTAAAGAAGCCGGAAGCAATTTGGCACGTGTTTTTAAAAGCGGAAAATACTTTTCCGAATCCTTACTGATGCCGCCACCCACAACAATTACATCCGGCGAGATCAGCATTTCAATAGCAGAGAGATATTCCTGAAGCCTGGCAGTCCACGCTTCCCAGGATAGTTTTTTCTTGGTCCGTACAGCAGCCGAAGCCCGTCTTTCAGCATCTTTACCCCGAAGTTCAATATGCCCAAGTTCAGTATTCGGAAGCAAATTACCGCGCACAAATACCGCAGTCCCAATCCCGGTTCCCAATGTAAGCAGTAAAACAATTTCTTTTTGGTAATCCTTTCCCACCCCAAAAGACATTTCCGCAGTCCCAGCCGCATCCGCATCATTCACTGTAAAGACCGAACAACCGGTAACCTCTGAGAAAAGTTGGTTGGCATTCACGCCAATCCAGCTCTTATCGATGTTGGCGGCAGAAAACACAACTCCCTCACGGACAATCGCAGGGAAACCACAGCCTATGACTCCATGGTAATCAAAGTGCTCCACCAGTTCTTTTACAACAACTGCCACATCTGCCGGCAAGGCCCCCTCAGGGGTTTTAATTCGATGGCGGGGAGTAGTAAATTCACCTGTTTCCAGATCCACAAGAGCACCCTTTATTCCCGACCCACCAATATCGATACCTAAAATTACCATGTCGTCTCTCCTTAAGAAATCAAAATAAATGCACGGATTAAATTAATGTTACGGACAGGCTTTCCCCAGATGTTCCTCAAAAGTGATTGAAAAAGTATGTTGTCCAGAGCCATCGCAGGTTGCACGAAAATAATAATATGGAGTTTCTGCAGGATAAGCAACCGATTGCAACGCTGATAAACCTGGGCTGCAAATGGGGCCTGGGGGCAATCCCTCATTGATATATGTATTATACGGTGAGACCTGTTTTAAGTCATTCAGGAATAGCGGGTTCTTCCACCATGTTTTGCCAGCCTCATCATAACCCAGCGCATATTGCACTGTTGGATCACTCTCCAATTTCATTCCGGCATTCAACCGGTTCAAGAACACCGAAGCGATCATGGGCTGTTCTTCAGAAATCATGGCCTCCCGCTGCACAATGGACGACAGTATTACAGCCTCTTGAAGCGTGAGCCCCTGCTGCTCAAAAGCATCCTGCAATTCCGGAGTGATCTGTGCCTCAAAGCGATCGAGAATTTCCCTGAAAAATTCTTCGGGAAGGATATCCCGCTTAAATGTATAACTATCCGGAAACATAAAACCTTCAAGGCTATTCAAGCCGGACATATCCTCCGATAACCCTAATACTTCGAGAGAATTTGCCAGCCGCAAAAACTTTTTGGATGTTATCTCTAATCCGGAAGTTGGCAAAGACTCTGCAATTTCTTCCAGCCGCCATCCCGGCAAAATCTGAAAGGTCACTTCTTCAGGAGTTGCATCCTGAAGTGCCAGGGCAATTTCTAAAGCATCCATCTCCGTACCTAACCGGTATTCTCCGGCTTGTATACTGGTGTCTTTGCCGGAGTAAACCAGATATAGGAGAAATGTTCTGGCGCTCCGAATGAGTCCTTCTTTTTCCAACCGGTTCGCAATAGAAGGAGCAGACTCACCTGTTTCAATCACAAAAGAGGACTGGGGCTGAATGCCTGTTTCAGGCGCATTCAGATCATCCTGTGCCAGAAATAATCGTGCACTGTACAAGATGCGCTGTGTTTCACTCAGTGCCGTGCTCGAAGGGCCAAATTCCTTTTCGGCTACCACGGGTAACCGCACCATCGCCCAAACGGTCCCAGCAACGGCCAGGCAAAATATACCTGCCAGCAATATCAAGAAGAGAGTAGAAAACCGGAAATGAGATTTTTTCATTTAAATGCTTTCAGTCAGATTGAAAGACCTGAATTTATTTAAGAATGAGAATCCAAATAAGATTGAAGAATCACGGTAGCCGCCAGAGAATCAAGGTGACCACTGCGTTTCTTTCGTCTGGAACCCATGGCGATCCGTGCGTTCCGCGCGGCCTGGGTGCTGCCGGTCTCATCCCATAATTCAACGGGCAGTTCAGTTTGCGCACGGATTTCCTCTGCTAATCGGATAGATTTCCGGGCAGCCGGGCCAATTTCGCCCTCAGAATCTAATGGCTGGCCCACAATGATTCGAACAGCTTCCTGCTCAATCGCTGCTCGAATGATTTTTCGGGCATCTTCACTACGTGCCACATGAATGATCACGCTTAATGGATTCGCAATCGTTCCGGTTGGGTCACTGATCGCCAAACCAATATTCTTTTCGCCAGGATCAACACCCAATACCCTCCCATTCATCGCTCTACCACCTCAATTCGCATAAAAAAATAGGGGAGACGAGGCCACCATTTGGGATGCAATGCAATCTCTGGCATCGATTCGGAATTAAAGCCGCTGTTCAACAGTTGGAGCGCCGCCTGAGGAGATTTTCCGGCCACCTGGTTCTTAATCAAATTAATCGGAAGGACTTCTTCAATTTTTCGAATTGCCCGAATCTGCCAGCGCGATTGTTGCGGGTCATCCTGCCTCATTTCATCCATTTTGATAATTTGGGAAGTGTCCGGTACCGCCATATAATTTCCGGGTAAATTAGCATCCAGCGATAACTGAACGACAGCTTCTACATCACTTTGCTGATAATACAATCCATTGAAAACAACACGCATCGTCAGAGCCAACCGGTCCCCCGGTTGGTCTGGTCCCGGTTCAAATGTTTCTCCTAAAATTTCCTGTACTTCAACG
>JAHDQE010000003.1 GCA_018433975.1 Ornatilinea sp.
GGCCGTCCGAAAAGTTGGCGAAGAAAAAATTTGACTACTGGGTCGAAATTTCATTTCCTGTGGATGAAAATGAAGGGCCCTGGGAGAGACCGGAAGAGATTGATTATGTGAGTCCCATTGCAGACAATTACGAATTTGCCTGTGGAAAATCCAATGTTTATTACGGCTGCGTACTGCTTGCGACCTATGATGAATATTTTGTATTGTTTCTGGTTGATGTCTCAAAGGGAGGCATTACTCTGGAAATGGTTGAGGAGATGCTGATAGCCATGGACCAGCGTATGGCAGAATGTCTGCAAGAATGATCTGCCCATGTTTGGGATGCAAGGTGCGCTGGCAGTGCACCCAATAGCGTAAACTCGCTATGATATTTTCATGCCCGAATACCGCTGATCATTCATCCCAGGTGGGACGTATCAGTAGGGGACGTGCGGATGTGAAATATTTCTATGGATAACGGGGGAAAGTTGGGTTTCGCAAAGTACGCTCAACCCACCCTGCCAACTAAACATGTAAATCCAAGGTAGAGGTTGTGTATGAATAAAACTCTTGTTCTGATAAGTTGTGTATTTGCGTGTCTGATCTGCGGTTGTGCCGTTTCACCCGCCCCTTCGCCGGAGGTGGATGAGCTGATGGAGGGCTGCATTCCGCCGCTGGTTGGTTCATCCTATCCGGTTGAGTTTGATTATGAGAGCGAACAGGAAATTGTCCTGCCGAAGGCCCCCTGGCGTTTTATCTCGGATATCCCCGAAGAGTTGGAAGGGCTTGAAGTTCTTAATAAAAGACATAAAATATTCGTACCAGAAGGAGAAGAGGATCTCTGGGTGATCAATAGATTGTTCGCGAAAGATCTTCCGAAAGCCTGGTTAGAGTTATGGATCTACTCCCCCTCAGAGGACCGCTGGCAAAACAAACCTTTGGCGATAGATAGTTTTACGGCGATGGGTTTATCTTCCATAAGTATTGTCCAGTCAAAAGACGGGAAAATCTATGCCTTTCAGGTAGATCCCCCCAACTATTCTGATCCCAGCCTCATTGCAGTTTATGATGAAGAAGCAGAGGTGTTTCAAGAAATTATGTTTGATGAGAGTCTCCCGAATGGGGAGATCATCTATGATCTTGACCAGGATTTGTTTTGGGACATCTCACGGGATGGGGAAATATACCGAATTGATCCGGATAAGAAGACTGTCCGGAAACACTTTCAATCAAAAGATGCAGCAGCCCTTCATTTTATAAATAAAAAGGTTGAAAAGGGGGCTATTTACGCCACCATTACTCAAGAGGGGAATGTTTTTGAAAACGCATACTACCGAAGTTTGATCTACAAATTTGATATCTCGGAAAGGAAAGAAGAGATCATCTATAATCCTATAAAAGATGACGATTATTTCAACAGCATTTTCTTTGATCGTGCAGGAAATCTGTGGCTGAACGACCACAGCATGATGACGGCAGGGGGTGAATGGTACCAGATTATCCGTTCCCCAGTATTCATCACGGACCGGATAAAAGAGATGAACGACCAGTATGTCTGGCTGTATCCCGAGCTCGTTTTAGAGAGTTCAAACGGTTACTTATGGTTTAAGTCGACGAATGGGATCAGCTGGTTTGATCCATCCGGAGGGAAATGGTGCTGGGTGACAAACGAAAAATACTTAAATCCGGCGGAAGGGAACCATAAGGATGTCTGGATGGGAGTCCAAGGAAAGCTGTACCTGTATCCAATTGACTGAGCCTCGGTTATAAAAGAGAGCAGGTTGAGTACATTGCCAACACACCCCGGGCCTACATTGTCTCGTTATGATGGCAGCACCTGGCCCGCTTATCAGGCTGACGAATAAATCGGATTGGACTAAGTGAGGGTACCCTAATCCCAACAATTGATAACGAATATAAACCGCAGGCCCGGATAACAAACCTCCCTTTGTGCGGCTGCCGTACAAAGGGAGGTTGTTGTTCTGGCGGGGAGGGCGGGATTCGAACCCGCGGTCGAGGTAATGCCCCGACAACCACTTAGCAGGCGGCCCCATTCAACCACTCTGGCACCTCCCCATTGATATGCGGTTATGGCGGAGGGAGGGGGATTCGAACCCCCGGTGGGAGTAAACCCACACATGTTTTCAAGACATGCACCTTAAGCCGCTCGGTCATCCCTCCGGGGGGATAAACTGCATCCCTTCGCGCTCCCCATTCTATCATAATTAAGCAGGTGCGACAAGAAAAACGGGCCGGATTAAAAATAAACCCTGCCGGGACGGGCTCTGCTTAGAACGGCGTCCATGACGACCACCGGGACGGGCTTATTCCGGAACGGCTCCGGCGGGCCGGTCCTCCCGGTGGAGCACATCCATCACGAACCGGCCGGAATGCTGGAATTCCTCGGGACGCAGGGAGGGAATCTTGACCCATTGGGGCGTGACATGGCTTTTCTCTTGGGGTGGAATGGTTTGTTGGCTGCGCAGTGCGCATAAATAGTAAAACAACAGCCCGTGGAAAGCCTGGTGGATGCTTTTATCAAAGAAAAAGTGCTCCCGGAAACCGCAGAATTGGCGGATATCCACTTCCACGCCGGTCTCTTCGACCAGCTTGCGGCGCAGGGCCGCTTCCACGCTTTCTCCCAACCGCACTCTTCCACCGGGGAGGAGGTATTTGTCGGTGTGAGATGTGCCGACCAGCAAAATCCGTCCCTGGTGGGGGAGAATGGCATAGGCCGCCGGACGCAGCACCAGTTTTTCTGCCGGTACGCGTACGGGTTTACCATCGGCCCGTACGCACGTTATCATTCGTTCCGTTTCTTTATAGATCATGGGCTCCAGTCATCCCAGGGGTGGATTTCATAGCGCAGGTATCCGGCCGGTACCATCGGGTCGTTGCTACACAGCGTTTCAGCTTTTTCCTGGGTGTTGACATTTTATAAAAATATTCCGCGCAGGTCTTTATCGCCTGTAAAAAGGGCCGGCCGGGACTCCGCATTTCTCGAATATGGGCCGGAGAAAAGGGGCTGTCCGCTTCTTTAGCGCATGATCCGCCGGGAAATCAAGGCGCTCACCAGCAGCGCGCCGGACACAAACCCGGTGACAAACAGCCCCAGTACATTGATCAGCCGCGTCCCCTCCGAGAAGACCCATAACCCGAGGCCAGCCCAAACCAGGCTCAACGCCAGATAAACCTGATATTTCCGACTCTGCATAAGTTTCCGCTCCTGCGCGTGGATTAAGAAAAAACAGTGCCGGAGGTTTGATCCGACAGGAAGTGTTGTGTTAAGTGTATCAAATTCCGGGATATCGGGCAAACGAATTTTTGTAAAAGCATTGGGGATACAAAACGGGCGGTTGAGGGCGGTTCTGCCGGTGGGATTCTCCAGGCGCTTGAAAAAACGCCGCCGGACCGACTATAATAGTTCAACAACTTTTCCGACGAACGGGGTTATAAACAACCATCATGAAATTTAAACTACAGTCTTTGTTTACCAGCACATTCGGCGTGGGAAATGCCCTGTTCCTCAGCCGGGTCGTTCCACGCCGGTTGGGGTATTCGGTGGCAAATTTTATTGCCGACCGGATCGCTTCTTTCCGCAGCGCGCTCCCGGTGCAGGCAGTACGCGCCAACCAGTGGGTGGTGAGCGGCGAAAAATTAAGCGCTGCGGAGCTGGATGTGATGACCCGGAAAGTATACCGGTATAAAGCCCGTGCCATGTACGATTATTATCACGACCTGGGGAAAAGCGAAAAAGTTCTGAAGCGGGTCCAATTCTGTCCCAAAATGGAGGAACACCTGGAACGGATGCGTAAAGCTGAAGAGGGTACGCTGCTGGTGATCCCACATATCGGCAACTTTGATGAAGCCGGTCAGGCGCTGGCCTTCCGGGGGCTGTCTCTCCAAATTCTTTCATATCCCCACCCGAGCGCGGGCTACCGCTGGGAGAACCGTCTGCGAAAAGCGGTTGGGCTGGAAGTGACTCCGATGTCGATCCACTCTTTGCGGCAGGCCAAGCAGCGCTTGCAGGAGGGGGGAGCCGTACTGACCGGAATGGACAGACCCTTGCAGCAGGAAACCCATTACTTGCCCCGCTTCTTTGGCCGTCCGGCGCCGGTCCCGGTGGCGTATATCCGCATGGCACTCCAGACCAGGGTCCCGGTGGTGGTGATCGGCGTTTTTACGCGGCCGGGGAACACGCTGCTGGTGGACGCCTCCGAACGGATTGAGATGATCCCCCATCCCGACCGGGAGCAGGAAATTATCCAGAATGCCGAGCGCGTGCTGCGGGTGGCCGAGGAGATGATCCTGCGGGCACCGGAAGAATGGGTCATGTTTTATCCGGTCTGGCCGGATGCACTCCGAGAGTTGGCGCGCCGGGATCAGATCTCCTCCGGAAAGTGAAATTGAGTTGCCCGGACAAGATACCGGGATCAGCCTTCGCTCCGGAAGTCGAATTCGAGGTTTGAATAAGAAAAGCCATCTGCGTTTCTCAAGATGCAGTCCCTGTCCGGATGATATAATCTCAAAATAGCGGTTAACGCAGGTATCCTCATGGAACCGGATTCCAAAGACAGGCCGTCCGAAACAAAACCCACAGCACAACCTGAAGTTGAGGAGAGCAAGTCCATTCAGGTGGGGTCTGCGCAGGTAGACCTGCACGTGAATGCGCCCTCCGGGACGCGGATGCGCATCACTTTTGAAGCGCAGGAACCCGGGGGCCGGACGGAGAGGCAAACCGTTCTACTGGGCGCTGTGCCGCACGGTGTAAAAAGCTTGTGGTTCCGCCTTGCGGATTGGGTCCGGGGACTCACCTGGGATGAGGTGCTGTTCGGGCTCGCGGTGCTGATTTACCTGGCCAGCCGCCTGATCCGGCTGGCGGATTTCCCTATTTACTTCTTTACCGACGAAGCCGTCCAGACCGTCCTGGCACAGGATTTTATTCGCGATGGGCTGCGCGGTTACGAAGGCCAGTTCCTCCCTACTTTTTTCCAGAACAGCCGGTTATACAACCTGAGTGTTTCGGTTTATCTCCAGGTGCTGCCTTACCTGATGTTTGGCAAGGCAGTGTGGGTCACGCGGGGTGTTTCTGCGCTGGTGACGACACTGGCGGCGGTGTGGGTTGGGCTGACTCTCAAACAGGTCTTTCGCGACCGCTTCCCCTGGCTGGGGGTGCTGGTACTCTCGGTGACTCCGGCCTGGTTCTTACATTCCAGAACGGCTTTTGAGACCGTTCTGGCCACCACATTCTATGCCGGTTTTCTATATTTTTACCTCCGCTACCGGACCGCCTCGCCGCAGAAGCTCTATCCGGCGGTGGTGATGGCAGCACTGACCTTTTACAGCTATAACCCGGCCCGGGCGGTGATTCTGGCGACGGCGGTGGGGCTGCTGGTGCTGGATTGGCGCTACCACCGGGAGCATTGGCAGGTTGTGCTGAAGGCGTTTGGCCTCTCTCTGGTTGCGGCGCTTCCCCTGCTCCGCTTTGAAATAACGCATCCCGGCACGGGGATGCAGCAATTGACCCAATTGAGTTCCTATTGGACACAGCCTCTGCCGCTGATGGAGAAGGTGAAACGCTACGGTCAGGAATTCCTGCGCGGGCTGGATCCCCGGTTCTGGTATTTGCAGGATAACGAGTTCATCAACGGCCGGCATGTGATGAAGAATTACGGGCACCTGCCGCGGCTCCTTTTTCCGATCCTGGTGGTCGGGCTGGGGCGGGCGGTGAAACATTTTCGCTCGGTCCCTTACCGCACCCTGTGGGTCGCGATACTCGCCGCGCCCGTAGGGGCCGCTCTGGTAGAGGTCGGCATCACCCGTATCATGACTCTGGTGATCCCTGCCGCGCTGCTGACCGCTCTGGGGTTTTCCGCCATAGTGCTTTGGATCGAGCGGCGCTGGTCCCTCCCGGCCCGGTCGCTGGCCGTGGTGGTGTTTGTCGGGCTGGCCGGGCTGAACGGCTGGATGGTGTGGGATGCTTTGAAGAACGGCCCGACCTGGTCCACCAATTATGGGATGGGCGGGATGCAGTATGGCGCCAGACAGGTGTTTGGGGAAATTGCGGAGATGCTGGAGGAGAACCCCGACCAGAAGATTCTGGTCTCTCCGACCTGGGCAAACGGGACCGATATTGTGGCGCGGTTCTTCTTTGACGACCCGCTGCCGTTTGAAATTATCAGCATTGATTCTTATATTTCGGAATACCGGCCGCTGGATGACCATCCCCTACTGCTGATGACCCCCTGGGAAGTAGACCAGGCGGTCGCGAGCGGCAAGTTCGCCGTCCTGGAAGTGGAGCGGACCCTGTTCTATCCAAATGGGCAGCCGGGTTTTTATTTTGTTTATCCGCAGTATGTGGACAATATCGAAGAGATCTTTGAGGCAGAACGGGCTGCCCGGCGTGTCACCCGGGTGGGCGCTGTGGCTCTGGACCGGATGGATGTGGTGGTGCGTTATTCTGCGCTGGATATGGGCGAGATCGAGTATGTGTTTGACGGCGACCCCAACACCCTGATTCGCACTTATGAAGCCAACCCGCTCCAACTGGAAATGGATTTCCCGCATCCTGTTCCGATCTCCGGGTTGGAGCTGCGGATTGGCGGAGAACCCACCGAATTGACCGTTTTTATGTTCGATGAGACCGGGGAAACTTTGCTGGAAGCCCGTTCAGAGGTGAAAGAAAACCCTGAGCCGCGCACGGTTTCTTTAAAACTGGATAAAGTGGTCAAAGCAAGCAGTCTGAAAGTTCTGGTGCGGAATATCGACAACGCTGAACCGGCGCATGTTCATCTTTGGGAGTTAGCGATACAATAAACCTATGGAATCTTTAAAGAATAACCGGCCTCCCCGCGGGAAACGGCGGCCGTTTGAGGTTTATTTACTGGTTCTGGGTGCATTGACTTTTTCCGGATTTGGGTGGCTCCGGCTTCAACAGGCCGTGGTGTATTGGACCTGGATCAAACCGCCGTCCTTTCCTTTTTCGGCGTGGTATGTTGCAGCGGGCGGAGCGGCCTGGGGTGTGGCGGGGCTGGCGGCCGCGGTGGGACTGTGGTTCCGTCTGCGCCGGGCGGCACAGTTTGCCCGTCTGGCAGCCGTTTTTTACACGCTGACCTATTGGCTGGACCGGCTGTTGTTTACCCGCTCTCAATCGGCCTGGGCCAATTGGGTTTTTGCCCTGAGCCTTACAATTGCGGGACTGTTCTTTGTATTTGGAGCGCTGGAAATGGAACGCCAGAAACGGTATCTGGCCTACCGCTCCGATCCTCAAGGGAAAAAGAAGTAATCCGGCCCCCGGCAGCGGCTGTGCTGTGTCCGGCATAATGGAAAGTTTGAAAGGAGTAGCGTTTATGAATAACCAGGAGATTGAGGTTAAATTTTTTGTGGATGATCTGGAAGAAATCGCGCGCCGGGTGGCCGATGCCGGCGGCGAGTTTGCGATTTCCCGGGTGCGCGAGGTTAACCTGCGCTTTGATAAGCCGGACCGCAGCCTGACCCATGCCATGCAAGTTTTACGGCTTCGCAAAGACTTCAAATCACGGTTGACTTTCAAAGGGCCGGCACAGGGGGATGAATCGGTCAGTGTGCGCCAGGAGATTGAGTTTGAAGTCAGCAGCTTTGAAAACGCGCGGCAATTTCTGGAAGCGTTGGGGTATGAGATGTATCTGCTCTATGAGAAATACCGCACGACGTATACGCTGCGCAATGTGATTGTTGTGCTGGATGAAATGCCCTACGGCAACTTTGTGGAAATTGAAGGTCCGGACGCGCTGTCCATTAAAGAAGTGGCCGCGGATTTAAAACTGAATTGGAATGCCCGCTGTACCGAAAGCTATACCCTGCTCTTCCGCCAACTCAAAGAGCGCTACGGCCTGGAAGGCAAGCAGCTCAGTTTTGAAGATTTCGAGGGGCTGCATTTCAGCGCAGAGGATTTTGACCTGGAACCGGGCGACCTGAAATAAGCCGTCCGCGACTTCCGTAAGAAAATTAAAAATGCCGGAGTTATTTCCCGGCATTTTTTGATTCAACGGATTGATACAGCGAGGCGGGTTTATAGAGCGCGGGCCCGTTCCTGCAGGGCAATATCCTCGGGCCGGGTGGGCGTGATCTCAATGCCGTGCGGCGTAGACTTTCCGTCCGAGTCGACGTGGACGAAGGTGATGAACCCTTCCACCACCGGATTCTCCTGAGCGCAAATCTCAATATGGGCAACCAGCCTGGTGCGGCCGGCCAGAACAATTTTGCTGTCGAAACGCACAATTTCTCCACGCCGTACCGGCCGGGAAAACAGCATCCCGTGTACCTTGAGGCAGACAATATTTTCCGGGCTGGTGAGGCTCGCTGCGGCAATGAAGCCGGATTCGACAAACCATTCGGCGGTGCGCCCCGCATACAGGGTGCCGTGGTGATTCAGATCTTCGCTCTTCACGAGATGGTAGTTGGAATGGGTGACAATGTCCATGGGGCGTTTTCCTTTCAGATTAACTCCGGCAGCATTTGCAGCGGGAGTGGGATGAATGATTTGAGGCCGGACTTCTTATCGAAGTTTTTTCCCGAGTGAGGCCGCGTAAACCACAAACAGCTCTTCGCCATCCAGATTGAGGGTGGCATTCAGCAGGGCATCATCAAAAGCGGCGATACCGCATATTCCACAGTCGATGGGCTCCGCGGACAGGTACAGATTCTGGCAGACATGCCCGGCATCCAGATGCAGATAGCGATAACCGCGCTCGCCGTAACGCCAGTACATCCGTTCCCGCACGGCCACCCAGAAGAAGCTGACCGCGCTGTGAATAATTTTGGATTGTTTCATGCAGGCTTCGGAAAGCTTCTCGGGGAGACCGGATTCCAGGTTCAGGGGCAGGAGGGCATGTTCGGAAGCAATATAGCGGTACAGACCGGGTTCCACACCCGAAACCCGGTTCACCAGTAAATAGGTTTCAAAAGCGTGGCGTGCCCCGGCAGAGGGGACCGTGCGGAAGGTGACCGGCCGGTTGGTAACGGTCTTGATGCCCTGGGTGCACCACAACAGGAAAGAAAGTTCTTCCGGGTTGAGGGCCTCTTCGCGGTACTTCCGCCAGGACTTGCGCTGCTCAATGGCTTCGCGCAGGTCCATGGCAGGGATCTCTAAATCTTCCGGCCTGGGTAAGGCGATCCGTTTGGCTCCTTCCGGCACCGGGATTTCCAATGGGGGTTGTGGCAGCCCGCGTTCCTGTTCCGATACTTCCAAACGATCGTAATACGTGTTGCGCATGAAATCGCGTCCGGCGTGTTTTGTCATGGGAATTTCTCCTTTCAATAAGGCGCATTCACCCGGTGGGTTGAATGATTTTGCCAAGTGAAGCGATATAAGCTACAAAATTTTTCTCACCATCCAGTCCCAGCGTGGCATTCAGGCGCGGGTCATCGAAAGAGCCAATCGCGCATACGCCGCACGCCAGCGGCTCGGCGGCCAGATACAGGTTCTGGCAGATATGTCCGGCATCCAGAAACAGAAAACGGTATCCGCGGTCATCATACCGCCAGGTCATGCGTTCGCTGGCGGCCACCCATAAAAAGGTAGCTGCGCTGGTGCGGATTTGCGTTTGGTCATAGCAATCCCGAAAGATCTGTTCCCGGGTTTCCGGGGTGGTATCGAGTGCCAGGAGGGCGTGCCGGGTGGCAATGAAGCGGTACAGGCCCGGCTCAAGCCCGGTTACGCGGTTCAGAACCAGATAGGTCTCAAAGGGGTGGCGCGCCCCTGCTGAGGGCACCGTGCGGAGTGTGGAAGGGCGCCGGGTAACAACCTTCACACCCTGGGTATACCACAAGAGGAAAGAAAGTTCCTCCAGCGAAAGCGGCTGCTCGCCGTATCGCCGGTGGGTGCGGCGCCGGTCCAGCGCCGCGCGCAGGTCCAGCGGCGGTGTGCCGAAAGCTTCAGGAGCGGGCAGGGTGATTAATCCGGCATCTTCCGGATAGGCCAGCTCAAGAGGCGGGCGCGGGGCGGGGTTGTGATGGTCTTTATCCAACTGGTAGGGCGCTCGGGTCCGGCGCAGAAAATCAGGGCCGATGCTTTCACTCATCTTTCTTACCTCAAACGGGTCCTCCCATTTCCTGTCAGAATCAATGGGATGGAAAAGATGTTTCCATTTTATCATGGGCTCTGTAATTCCTCTAAAATCGATGCGATTCCTTGCAGGGCGCTTTAAAAACCCTTACAATCACAGCATCATGGTTGAACAACTGCACGCTCTGCGAAAAATGGCTTTGCTTGCCAGCCTGTCGGATGCCACTCTGGAACAGCTTGCGGAGGCAATGATCCGGCGGAAATTTGCCCCGGAGGAAATTATCCAGTTTGAAGGCGACCCGTGTGAAGCGGCCTGCTGGGTGGCTTCCGGCGCGGTGCGCGTATACCGGCTCTCTCCGGATGGGCGTGAGCAGGTGCTGATCCGGCTGGATGCGGGCCAGGCTTTTAACACGGTGCCGCCGCTGCTCCCGGCAGGAACCAACCAGGCCAGTGTGAAGACACTGACCGATACGGTGCTGTATATGCTGCGCAAAGAAGAATATTTGCGTCTGATCCAATCCTGTCCCGATCTGGCCTATGTGGTCCTGCAGGACTTCGCCGGGAAGCTGGAGCATTTGACCACTCTGGTGGAAAACCTGGCGCTGCATTCCGTACGGGGACGGCTGGCCCGGTTCTTGCTGGACCAGGCTGAAGACAAAGGTGAGATTTCCCGGAACTGGACCCAGGATGAGATCGCTGCACATCTCGGTACGGTCCGCGACATGGTGGGGCGCGCTCTGCGCTCTTTCATCGACGCGGGGTTGGTACGCAAGGAACGCAACCGCCTGATCCTGGTTGACCGGGAAGGGCTGGAGAGCGAAGCCGAATTTTAAATTTCCGACTTTTGTCGTATCTTTAACACCGCCTTTCAGGTATCCTGTAGATAGGAAACTGAAAGGCGGTTTTGTGATGACGAAGATCTGGACACTCCCTGAAGTAGATCCAAAAAAATGCACGGCCTGTGGACTGTGTGCAGAACGCTGTCCGGAACACGCACTGGATGTCCTGCCGGAGCAGGGACTGACCTTCACCCGGCCGGAGAACTGCACCTACTGCACGGCCTGTGAGGACCTGTGTCCGGAACACGCCATTCGCTGCGGATTGGAGATTGTCTGGGGTACCGCCTGAAAAAAGATAGAACGCGGCAGCGCTGTCTGCCTGCCGGTTGAGGAGGTTTAGCATGAGCGAAATGATTAACAATGTTACCCAACGCAAAGAAATGATCAAAAATATCCTGCGCGGGCTGCACGCGGGGAAACCCCTGGAAGAACTGAAAGCCCAGTTTGCGGAACTGGCAAAGGAAGCGGATGCTTCGGAAATTGCCGAAGTAGAACAAATGCTGATCGGCGAAGGAATGCCCACAGCCGATATTCAGGAATTGTGCGACCTGCACGTGGCAGTGGTGCGGGAAGCGCTGGACCACCAGCCCCCTCCCGAGACCATTCCCGGCCATCCGGTATTCACTTTCCGCGCGGAGAATCAGGTGGGGGCACGCTTCCTGAACGGGCTGCAGGATGCCCTGGCGGTTCCGGGAAGTGCCGGCCTGGCAGCGGCCCGCCAGCAGCTTCAGAAATTGATGGCGTTTGACCGTCATTATCTGCGCAAAGAGAATTTGCTGTTCCCTTATCTCGAAAAGCACAGTTTTACCGGACCATCCGCGGTGATGTGGGGCATCCATGATGAAATTCGGGCCGGTTGGAAGCAGCTGGATGCTCTGCTGGAATCCGGCCCGGAAGGCGATGAAACAGCCTTTATCGCCAGTGTGAACAAGGTCTTCGAGAAGCTCGATCATCAGATGCGGGAAATGTTTTATAAAGAGGAAAAGATCCTCTTCCCGGCGGCCATGGACCGGTTGAGCGAAAAAGAATGGGCGGATATCCGCGCCCAGGAAAGTGAACTGGGATATTTTGTGATCCAGCCCAGCGCAGATTGGAAGCCTGCCGCGAAAGAAGCTAAAGAAGCCGTGCCCTCCAGGGCCGGTGAAACCGGAAATGCAGCGGTGGCGGCAGGCGAGATCCCGCTCTCAACCGGAGTGCTGACCCCGGAGCAAATTAATCTGATGCTGACCCACCTGCCCGTCGATGTGACCTTTGTGGATGAGCAGGACCGCGTGCGGTTTTTCTCTCAAACCAAAGAGCGCATCTTTGAGCGCCAGCCTGCCATCATCGGGCGCAAGGTGCAGAACTGCCATCCGCCCCAAAGCGTGCATAAAGTCCAGCAAATTCTGGAAGATTTTCGCTCCGGAAAGCGCGATGTGGCCGAGTTCTGGATCCAGATGATGGGGAAGTTTATTCATATCCGCTATTTTGCCCTGCGGGATGATGCCGGTAACTACCGCGGGACCATTGAGGTCTCGCAGGATGTTGCGCCTATCCGGGCGCTGGAAGGCGAAAAACGCCTGCTGGATGACGCGGGCTAAAGGATTTTTTTGACGATCAACCCCCGGGCTTTTCTTATCACGAAAAGCCCGGTTTTTTTGGTTTGACAGACTGCCCCGGTCTCTGCACTTAAATAAAACCAGCCCCCGAAAGTTTGGAGAAATTCGGGGACTGAAAGGGATTACTTTTTTGAATAAATTTTACGGATGGAACGGATTAACCGGGCAGGGCGACGGCTTCCTGGCCTTTGAACTGGCTCATGTACATATTGTTGTAAAAACCGCCCTGCGCCAGCAATTCTTTATGGGTCCCGCGCTCAATAATTTGCCCATCATTGATTACCAGAATCTGGTCCGCGTTGCGAATGGTGCTCAAGCGGTGCGCAATCACAAAACTGGTTCTGCCTTCCATCAGGCGCAGCAGCGCTTCCTGAATATGCACCTCGGTACGGGTATCCACTGAACTGGTAGCCTCATCCAGGATCAGGATGGCGGGATCTGCCAGAACGGCCCGGGCAATTGCCAGGAGCTGGCGCTGACCCTGGCTGAGATTGCCGCCGCGCTCGGAAAGCATGGTCTGGTAGCCCTTCGACAGGCGGTGAATAAACTGGTCGGCATTGGCCAGTCTGGCGGCCGCGATCACTTCTTCATCCGTGGCGTCCAACCGGCCATAACGGATATTTTCCATCACGGTGTCCGAGAACAGGAATGAATCCTGGAGGACGATTCCCAACTGGTGCCGCAGGCTGTCTTTCTGCACTTTGCAGACGCTTTTGCCATCAATGCTGATAGTGCCGGATTGGATGTCGTAGAAGCGGGTCAACAGATTAATGATGGTGGTTTTACCGGCGCCGGTCGGCCCTACCAGAGCAATCGTCTGGCCCGGCAGTACCTTGATGTTCATATCCTTGATAACCGGAACGTCCTCGACGTAGCTGAAGTTGACATGGTCAAACTGGACCAGACCTTTGATATTCCCCAGGGGTTCAGCGTCCGGATCATCTGCCAGTTCCGGCTTTTTATCGACGATCTCAAAAACACGTTCGGCACCGGCTAAAGCGGATTGAATGTTGTTGAACAGATCCGCGAGCTGCCGCAGAGGCTGCACGAACTGGCGGGTATACCCGATGAATGAAGCAATAACCCCTACGCTGACCATATCCCGCAGTGCCAGCCAGCCGCCCAACCCCGCCACCACAGCGATCATCAGGTTAGAAAGTACACCGATCAGAGGAGGCAGCAGCATCACATAGGTTTGAGCTTTGATGCCGGTCGTTCGGACTTCATCATTGTTGCCTTTGAAAGTGTCCAGCACGCTTGAACTGCGCTGGAAAGCAGTCACCACACGCTGCCCGCTGATGGTCTCTTCCATCAGACCATTGAGTTTCCCCAATTCGGTCTGGTATGCGCGGAACCCCGTGCGGGTGTAGCGTGCCACGCTGGCCGTCAGCAGGAGCATCAGCGGAATGACCAGCAACGTCCCTAATGCCAGCCAGATATTCAATACGAACATCATCACCAGGACACCCACCAGGGTGAGCAAACTGGCAATCAACTGGGTGATATTCTGGGAAACCGCCCGGTTTACCGCATCCACATCGTTGGTCAAACGGCTCATCAAGTCGCCGTGGGAATGGCGGTCAAAAAAGCTCAGAGAAAGCGTTTGAAGATGTTCGAAAAGGTCCCGGCGCAAGGTGCGCAGTGCTTTCTGTGCCAGACCGGCCACCAGATAGTTGGCCGCGAACTGGGTTGCCCAGTAGAGCAGGTAAGACCCCAGCATCAAAAAGGCGATATTCCGCAGGCCAACCAGATCTTTTGCAGACATGTATTTGTCGATGGCCACTCCAAGCAGGTAGGGACCTGCCAGGCTGAAACCAGTATAGGCAATTGTTAAAACAAAGACCACTATCAATCCACCTAAATAAGGTCGAAGGTAACTGACCAAACGATTCAGGGTGCCCCGAACGTCCTTTGCCTTCTCGATCTTACGGTTGCCGTGTCCGCCAGGGCCGCGAAAACCGCGACTTTGGGATGTCGAGGATCTTTGTGAGGTACCAATAGACATTTAATCACCTCCTGCCAGGGCGGCAACAGTGTTGCCGCTGCCAAGCTGGGAATCAAAAATTTCACGATAAATTGAGCTGGATTCCAGGAGATCGGCATGTCGGCCTTCTGCCGCGATCTGCCCATCTTCCAGAACCAAAATTTTATCCGCACTCAGCACGGTGCTGATGCGTTGGGCAACCACAAAGCTGGTGCGGTTGACCATTAACTTTTCAAGAGCGGCCTGAATTTCCACTTCGGTTTCTACATCCACCGCGCTGGTGCTGTCATCCAGAATCAGGATCTTGGGTTGGACCAACAAGGCGCGCGCAATAGCAATACGCTGTTTCTGACCACCGGAGAGATTGGCGCCTCGCTGTTCGACCATGGCATCGTACCCTTCGGAAAACTCCATGATAAAGTCATGCGCCTGGGCGGCTTTTGCAGCCGCAATAACCTCTTCATCCGAGGCATCCGGGCGGCCATAGCGGATATTGTCGCGAATCGTACCGCTGAACAGCACGGATTCCTGCAGAGCGATTCCTATATTTTCAAGCAGCGAAGCCTGGGTGATATCGCGGATATCCATCCCATCCACCATGATCCGTCCTTCGGTCACATCATAGAAACGGGGAATCAGGCTTACCAGACTGGATTTCCCGGAACCGGTGGCGCCGAGAATGGCGACGGTTTGACCCGGTTCCGCTTCAAAAGAGATATTCTTCAGTACGGGATCGCCGTTCCCGTTGTAGCTGAAAGTGACGTTCTCAAAGGTGACTTTTCCGGAGAAATCGGTCAACACTCTGGCATTGGGCTTGTCCTTAATTTCCGGTTCATTGACGAGAACTTTTTTGATTCTGCCTGCGGAAGCTTCGGCCGCAGCCGCCATACCGATGATCATGGCGAGCATTAAAATCGGGAACATGGTGGTCATCAAATAGTTACTGAAAGCAATGATCTCCCCTGTGGTAAGGTTGCCCTGAATCACCTGCACGCCGCCAAACCAGACAATGGCCACCGTACCCAGGTTCAAAATCAGGAACAAGGTAGGAAACACCATTGCCAGTTTTTGCATTACATTGATTTGCTGGCCCATATAATCCGTGTTTACTTTTTCAAAACGTTCGTTTTCGTAATTGCGGCGCACAAAGGCTTTTACTACCCTGACCCCGGAAAGATTTTCCTGAAGCACCGTGTTCAACCGGTCCAGACGGCGCTGTACCTCCAGAAAGAGAGGAGGAATATTGCGGATAAAATAAGCGATCAGCCCACCGGTGAGGAATAACAACGGCAAAATAATCAATGCCAGGCGCGGCGAGGTGACAAAGAGCAGAATGCCGCTGCCAATCATCAGCAATGGGGCACGGGTCCCAATACGCAGGGACATCATCACCAACTGCTGAACCATGTTGACGTCGCTGGTAAGAGAGGTCAACAGTTCGCCGGTCTGAAGGCGATCCAGGTTCCCAAAGGAGAATTTTTGAATGGTTTTGAAGATATCTGCGCGCAGATCATGTCCAAAATCCTGGGAAACCCGGACGGAATAAATCGTATTTGCAATAGCCAGAAGTGTACTCAGCACAGAGGCACCGATCATCAACAACGCAGTTTGAATGATGATTTGCATGTTCTTCTGTCCGATGCCTTTATCGATAATGGTTTGAGTCAGTCTGGGAATCGTCAAATCCATGGCAACCACAAGCGCCAGCGTGACCAGGGCAAGGACTGCGGGTTTCCAATAGGGTTTGAGATATTTCATTAAATATTTCAGTGATTTCATCGTATTTACCTGTATATCAATTTAATCGAAGTTCTTAATTTTCATCAGAATCTTTTATCGGATCTTCATCAAAGATGGAGCGCAGCAGCTTTAACCCCTCGATTATCGTATCCAGCTCCTCGTCCGTAAGGCGTGATAAATGCCGGGCGATAAACCGTTGATTGTTCTCCATCAAGCGCCTGACCTTTTCTTCCCCGAGTTCCGAGATTTCCAGGATGATCCGGCGGCGGTTCTGCGGGTCGCGTTCACGCGTAACCAGTCCAAGGTTTACCAGACTATCTACCTGCCGGCTGACAGCGGGAAGGCTGACCTGCGTGCAGGAAGCCAGGTCGCTGATCGTTTCCTGTCCATGATGGATATTGCGAAGAATATGGAACATCGCCGGAGTAAAATTCTTCTCAAAGATGATTTCACGGTCTGTTGAGGATTTTGCTTTATGGATTATAAAAGGCAGTGTATCCCAGATCGCCTTTTGACACTCCATCAGTCGTTCCGAATTTTTTAAAGACTTTTCTTCCATAAACACCAGCCCAAAAAGATTAACATAGTTAATAGTTAACAACGTTAACTATTTTATGCGTTTTGGTAAAACTGTCAATATTCTTTTTATAAGAAAAAGATTAGAAACTTTAATCTAGGAAATCTCTTTAGCGGGTTCAGGCCGATTCCAGAACACTAAGAGAAACAGGAAGAAAACTGCGCCGGCGATCAGTGTAGTTCCGGTAAGCTGAAAGATAAACCGGATTCCACCGGAAGGATTTAGCTTAGCAAGCAGATTGAAAATTAAAGGGGAAGAAAATTGTCCAAAGAACAATGCGCTGCTGATCAGCGAAAGGGCCAGACTGGCTCCATAGGCGGGTACCATCCGTGAGGTTGTAACCATCAGAATTGGACTGATGACCCCAATCCCTGCCCCAATCGTAAATACGGAGCCCAAAACAGATGTCAGGTCGGACGCATTACTGAGCACCAGGAAGCCCAGCCCCATGAACAATATGCTGACTGCCGGGGAAAAGCGTTTTAAGATCCGGTTGATCCATCCAAACACCATTCCCACTACAAAAGAACCAAAGGTGAGGATCGAAACGGCCAACCCGGATACAGCCGGGCCGCCCAAACCTTCCTGCTGGAGGAAAATCGCCAAATTAACCGGCAGGGTATAAAAAACAACCATCAACAAGAAGGCCAGAAAAGCCATCCCATAAACTCCCGCGGGAAGTTGAACCGTCCTGCCATGGTCCTCGCCGTTTGAATCGGGTTCAGGTAAATAGTATCCTGTCAGCAGCATCACCCCAATCGCAACCAGATAAGCCAGAAACGCCAGCCTCCAGTTGATTGCTGCCAGGCTGCCTGCCGCCAGAACCATAACGATTGCGCCCAGATTGGATACCGCGGACGAGTACCCCATCATTTTAGTGCGCTCCTCTCCGGTAAAAAAGCTGGCGATTAACGACTGGGAAAGCGGCATAATCAGGCCAACACCTATCCCGAGAATCGCACGGGAAACCAGCAGCATGGTGATATTGGCTGCCAGACCACCGCTTACACCTCCAACCAGATAGAGGGCCAATCCAACCATCAGCAGCAGGCGTTTTTTTACTGCCAGTGCCAACTGCCCCGCAAGCAAACTAACCGGAATAACGATCAACTGTGGAAGGGTGGGAATCAGGCGGATGGAAGTTGGAGCGGCATCCGCAAAGTACTGGCTGATTTTCCCCAGTGAAGGGGAGATTACGGCGCTGGACATGATGGTCAATAAGGATACGGAAAGCACTGCGGCCTTGAGAAGTTTTTGATTTTCCATGTAAAAGGGGGACTCCAATTTTATACCTGTAAACTATTTATAAAGATGGGTTTGTATCACTCAGGATGCTTTCTGCTGGGACAGGTTTTGATTCATCCGCTGGATTAGCTTCCAAAAAGTTTCCTTTTCCCGGGCGGAAAATCCCTCAAAGTTAATTTGTTCCAACTTTTGACGAAGGATGAAAACTTCTTGCAGCTTCTTTTTCCCTGCATCCGTGAGATATACCCTTGAAATACGCTGGTCGTCCGGGTCCGAATGGCGCACAATGAGCCTGCTTTTTTCCATTCGCTGAAGGGTGTTGGTCATTGAGGCTGCCCGTACGCAGGACCGGACTGCGATCTCATTCTGTGTCAATCCTTCCTGGTCGGCAAGCAGCAGCAGGACAATATCCTGCCCGGGAGCCAGGCCAATTTCCTCCAGGAGCTGGTGTTTTGTATCGCGGAGCAGTTTGCAGGTTTGCATCATCAGTAAATTGTTGGTGTTTTTACGAATATCCGGCATGATTTTGATTCTCTTGATATATACTTAGTCGGCTAAATGTTAGGTGGCTAAGTATATGCTTGATTGGGTCCCCCTGTCAAGGGGAAGGCAGCAATGTTCGCCAATTAAGAACGACTGCTTGCGTAACTTCCCCGGCCTGCGCTATACTTTTGAAACATACAAGATTTTCTAAAAAAGAGAGTACAGGATGAGTGATTTTATTGCTGTCGATGAATCAAATTTTGAACAGGTTGTTTTGAAAGCAGAGAAGCCCCTGCTGTTGGAGTTTGGCGCTCCGTGGTGCCGGCCCTGTAAAAGCCTGGAACCGATTCTGTCCCGCCTGGAGGTGGAATGGGGCGGCCGGGCGCAGATTGCCAGTTTGAATGTGGATGAATGTGTTGGTTTAACGATGCGGTATCAGGTCATCAGTGTCCCCACCACCATTCTGTTTGTCCAAGGCGAAGAAAAAGTTCGTTTCTCCGGTTTGCAGAAACCGGACCGGATCCGGGAGCAGATCGAGCCCTATCTTTAAAAAGCGTTAAGTCCTGAATCGAGGTGATTTATGCCGAATGTCAATCCGAAATCCGTTGCACCGTTTGGGATGTGGCCCAGCCCCATCTCACCGTTAATGGTCAGCCGCAGCATGCGTCTGGATGAGGTTCTATGGAACCGGGCGGGGGATACCTTGCTCTGTGTTGAGCGGCGAGATGGAAGAGGAACGGTGATTGCCCATCCTCTTGAAGATGCATTCCGCGAACTGACCCCGGAAAACAGCATCCGCGGCGGCGTGGGGTATGGAGGAGGGGAACTGGCAGTTTCGGATGATGCGGTTTTCTTTGCCGACCACGACGGGCGATTATACCGCCGTCCACTGGGGTACGGCAGCTCAGACCCCATTACACCTCCCTTTGGTGCAGTGGCTTCTCCGGCCGTCTCTCCGGACGGCAAATGGCTGGCATACGTCTTCAGCGATGGGCAAACGGATTTGATTGGACTGATCGATACAAAAGGACGGGACTGGCCGCGGCAGCTTGTTCGCGGCGCGGATTTCTATATGCAGCCGGTGTGGCATCCATCCGGAAACCTTCTGGCCTGGGTGGAATGGAACCATCCCAATATGCCCTGGGATGGTTCGCGCCTGATGTTGGGAAGGCTGGAAGGCGAAATCCCCCAGGCTGCAGGAACCACATATATCGCGGGCGGAGATGACGTCCCGGTTTTCCAACCGGAATTTTCACCGGATGGGCGCTGGCTGAGCTATATCATCAGCAATGGCGAGTGGGAAGATCTGGTGGTACGCGATCTGGAAAGCGGAAAAGAACGAACCCTTGTGACAGGGGATGGTTTTATGCTTTCTCTCCCTGCCTGGGTACAGGGTATGCGCTCTCAGGGATGGGGCCACACCAGCCAATGGATTTACTACATCCGCAACCAACCCGGGTTGTTCAGCCTGTGGAAGGTTGATCCGGCAACCGGGCAGTCCGTCCAGATTCCGACAGAACCCTACACCTATCTGACACAACTTACCGTTTCCCCGATCCGGGAGGAAGTCGCTTTCAAAGCTTCTTCTCCATCTATCCCGGACCGGATCGTACGCTGGGATGGAAAGCGGCTGCGGACTGTCGTCCGCAGCGATGCCGAAAGTATCCCGCCGGAAATGCTGGCCGAACCCAAATTGATCCAATGGCAGGCACCGGATGGAACTCAGGTTTCGGGCAGCTATTACCCGCCTCTGCATTCAAGCTTTATGGGAGAGGGACTGCCCCCGGTAATTGTGTATGTCCACGGCGGACCCACCTCCCAGCAGTATGTCAAATTCTCTTACGAACGGGCCTATTTCACCACCCGGGGGTACGGGTATTTTGAGTTGAACTTCCGGGGCAGCACAGGGCACGGGCGTTCTTATCAACTGGCACAGCGAGGCCGATGGGGAGAAGTTGATGTGGAGGATACGACCGGGGCTGCTCAGGCGCTGATTGAACATGAACTGGCCGACCCCAGGAAGCTGGTGATCTGCGGTGGAAGCTCTGGAGGTTACGCCGTGCTGAATACCTTGATCCATTATCCGGGGCTTTATAAAGCCGGGATCTGTCTGTACGGAGTCAGCAACCTGTTCAGTATCTCCATAGATACCCATAAATTTGAGGCGCGTTATAACGATCATCTGTTAGGAGCATTGCCGGAAGCCGCCGGACGCTACCAGGCATGGTCTCCGGTGTTCCATGCGGACCGTATCCGCGACCCACTGGCAGTTTTTCAGGGAACCGACGACCATGTTGTGCCCCCTGCACAATCGGAGGAAATCGTTCAGTCACTGCAGCGCCATGGCGTACCGCATGTCTACCGGGTTTATGAAGGGGAAGGCCATGGTTTCCGGAAGAGTGAAACTATAGCGGATTACCTCCAGCGTACAGAACGGTTTTTGCAGGAGTTCGTGCTGTTTGCGCCCTGATGGGAGGGAAATGAGTTTATACCTGAAACGGAAATTCCCTGAAATACGGAGGGAATGGGCTTGCATCCCGGCTCATTCTGCTCAATAATTGTACGAGATGAAAACGCGGGAGAATCCTTGATGACTGAATCCGGTAGCTTTGAAATCCGCTTTTGGGGAGTATGCGGAAGCCACCCCATGCCCCAAAAGTCCAAAATGCGGCATGGGGGAAATACTTCTTGTGTTGAAATCTCTGTTAACGGGTATACCCTGATCCTCGATGCGGGGACGGGAATTATCCCATTGGGGAAAGAGCTCCTCGCCCGGGCTCATGAGAAGGAAGATCGGGTCAGTGCGCTGCTGTTGTTGAGCCATTATCACCATGACCATACTCAGGGTTTTCCGTTTTTCGGCCCGGTCTATACAGCCGACAGCAAATTGTGGGTGTTGGGTCCCGAGCTGGAGAATGTCAGCCCAAAGGACGTGTTAGCGGATGTGATGCATTCCCCATATTTTCCGGTCCGGCTGCGTGATTTGAATGCAGAGCTTTGCTTTGAAACGCTGAATGAGGACGATGAGATTTTATTGGGGGAAGAAGTTGGCGGCGTAAAAGTCCTTCATTCCGGTGACCCGCGGCCGTGGACTTCCGCGGATCTGGTGCGAATCCAGCTCGTGCAGTCCACCCGCCACCCCGGCGGGGTGCTGGTTTACCGGATCTCCTGGCGGGGAGCCTCGGTGGTATATGCCTCGGATATGGAAAATTATCCCGAGGGAGATGAATGGCTAGTTTCCTTCGCGCAGGGGACGGATTTGTTGATCCACGATGCTCAATACACGGATGCGCACTATTGGGGGGAAGCCCCGGGCTGTGCCAACACTCAGGGTTACGGTCACTCTACCATCAGCATGGCCTGTCAGGTTGCCAATGCCGCGCAGGTAGGGGGGCTGGCACTGTTCCATCATTCGCCTGAATATGACGATGAGCGGCTGGATCAGATTGAAGCCGAAGCGAAAGCGCTTTTCCCGGAGGCATTGATGGCTTATGAAGGGTTGATGATCCGGTTATTGGAGCGATGATCCAAACGATCTGCCGATCCCCTGAAACGGCATTGGAGCCGGCTCACCCGGGGCAAACCGGATGATTCAATAGGAGTAATTAATTCCTTATTCGGGATAAAAAACCGGAAAGGCTGCGGGCAAGGACTTTGGGCTTTTCCAACAGGAGCATGTGCCCGGCCCCCGGGAAAATCTCCAGTTCGGCGTTTGGAATCCGATCTGCCAGATAACGTGAATAGTAAGTTGGTGTCAGCCGGTCTTCCGTTCCTACGGCGATCCAGGTTGGGCAGGTGAGCCGGGAAACCTCTTCGCAGCGGTCAAAGCGGTTGCAGGCAACCCAGTCGCCATACAGGACGCCCGGGCGGACGGTTCGCAGCATGTTAAGCGTTTTTTTAACGATGAGCTCATCCGCTGCCGATCCAAACAGGCGTTTTTCCAGAAGCTTGTAAGCCAGCGAAAGCGTGGAAGGGTTAGAAAGTGTTTCCAGGATTTCCGCCGACATGGCAAGACAGGCTCCGCTGGAAATAAGCCCCAGAGCGGCCACCCGGTCGGGAGCAGTCAGCCCCATTTCCAGGGCAACACACCCTCCCAGAGAATGGCCCACCAGAATTGCGCTGTAGATGTTCAGGCTGGAGAGAAATTCTTCCACTGCCTGCGTATAACTTTCAATGGAATGCAGCGCTACTCCCTGAGATTTTCCATGTCCGGGTAAATCCAGAGCTAAAACCCGGCATCCTTTTAACCGCCGGATCTCGGCAGGCCATACCAGATGGTTGCTGCCTGCACCGTGAATTAAGACAACCGGAGGAAAGATTTTTCCCCCGGCATTGGACTCGGCATAGTAGATCCCATTGACTTGTGGCATGAATGTTGTGTCCGATGTAATAAGTTAAGCGTGAATCTGACCGCGGCGCAGCCGGTCGATGGCCTGGTCCGTCAGGGGGATAAGAACGCGAACGCGGGTTCCCTTTCCGGGAATCGAATCGAGCTTCAGCAGGCCGTTGACCAGATCCGTACGTTCCTGGAGGTTGACCATTCCCAGGCTGCCGCGTTGTTGATAATCGCTGGTGACCGATTCAATATCAAAGCCGACACCGTTGTCGATGATTTCCAGAGCAGCGATGTCGGTCTCTTCCGGAGCGTATTTAAGGCGGACCATGATCTGGTTGGCCTTGGCGTGTTTACGGGCATTGTTGACCGCTTCTTCGGCCAGGAAGAAGACTACGGTCTGTTTGCCAATTTCTAACCGCTCCACTACTGCCTCATCCACATCCACCTGAACATTCTGCTGATAAGTCTGCTCCATCCGTTTGCTCATGGTGTTTAAAGCGGAGATCAATCCTTCCGATTCGAGCACCAGCGGGCGCAGTGTGAACAGCATGTGACGGATTTCTTTGGTGGTGTTGCGGGCCAACTCCTCGATCTGTTCCAATTCGGCTTCCGGGTCGCCGGTGTTCAATTCCATCATCTTGCGAACAACATTGACCCGCATGGCGATGGAGGAAACGGACTGGGTAGGGCCGTCATGCAGGTCGCGGGCCAGTTTCTTGCGGGCCTCTTCCTGTGATTCAACAATCCGTTCCTTTTCTTCCCGGACTTCCTGGAAGAGACGCGCGTTTTGAATGGAAACGACCGCCTGATGGCCGATCATCTCAAGCAAAATGCTGTTTTCTTCCGTAAAGAAATCCGGATCGGGGTGTGCATACAGGATGATGCCGTAAGCGTTGAGGCCACGGATCATCGGTAGCACCAGCGCGCTTTTACAATCCTGGAGAATGATCATTTGACCCATTTCCGGGTCTTTTGAGGGGTCCGCCAACTGCTGCGGCTCGCCGGTTTCAATGGCTTTACTGGCGGCACCTGCTTCGGCCGGGAGCGTAACCTTCATATCCCGGGGAGGGAACCGCCGCGCGGAAACCACTTTTAACTTGCGCCCATCGAAGAGCATCACGGCGCTGACCATTTGTCCGGCGGGCGTATCCATTCCCCCCAACACATTGGTGCTCAGGTCGAGTACGGCATCGATCACGACTTCATAGTTCAGGGTGGCGCTGACTTCCTCTACCATGTGGTAGAAAACCTGCATGCGCTCGCGCTCTTTCCTTTGCACCTGCTGTTCATTTTCCAGCCGCAGGCGCAGCCTGCCCTGATAGACCGCACGCAGTTTTTTCATCAGGAGCTGGCTGGCAATGCCCATCACGGCACCGATCAGCACATGGAGCCCAAACAGAATCCCCAGCGTAATAGGGGTTAGAGCCTGGCGGTTAAAATAATAGGTCCAACCGCCTTCCAGCAGCGGGAAGAGGAGCGCCACGAGGAGACTGCGATACCATTCAATATAAATCGCGGCAGAGAGAATCCCCATCACTCCGGCCCACACGATTGGCCCCATTATTCCGCCGGAGAATATAAACAGCGCTACACTGATGCCGACATCTACCGTGACATTGATGAAGCGGTGAGCACTCATGCGCTGGTTAAAAGCTGCCATCAGCGTGTTGAAAATATTCCAGAGCACCGCGACGCCCAGTGCCAGGGCCAGTTCCAACTGCAACGCATTGGCTTGTGCGAGAGCAGCCAGGATGCCCAGGATTCCGAGCCAGCGCAGAGAAATGGCAAACCAATCTGCCAGGAATGGATAATCGGCTTTACGCATAGGACTATCTTATCTTAAATATTCTTTCCGTGCCACAGATTTTCAGACAGGAAATGTTGAGTTTGTCATGTATTCATTCGGCAGTTTAAAAGTGTTTTCGGTTTTCCCAATATTGCCGGAATGGCACGGTACTGCCGTCAGAGAAACATTAGGCTTGTGCAGAGCTGATGAACGGGATTTTGACCTGTTCATTATAGGATGGGCATCCTGACAGGGTCAACTTACAGGAGCATTACAAACACCGTTCCTTCAGGATGCCTGTTCTCGCGGGAAAGCAGCGGCCCCATGTAACTGGCATAGGTATGATGCCGGGTTAGCGGGGAATTTGCCACAGCATCACTTTGCCATCTTCCGAGGAGGAGGCCAGGGTGGTGCCATCCGGTGAAAAAGCGACCGCGTTGATGCGCGCAGATGAATTGGTCAGTGCAGCGATCTGCTCCTTTTCTGCTACGTCCCAGATGAGGATGATGGCATCTGTGCCGGCGGCCAGCAAGCTCCCGTCCGGAGAAAAGGAAATGCTGTATGGAATTTGCTGGCCGGTCTTCAGCTCTCCCAGAGCCTGCCCACTGTTGGGGTCCCAAAGCTGGATGAAAGGCATAAACTCCCCATCCAACGTGCCTGCCGTGGCTGCAGCAAGTATCTGGCCGTTGGGAGAAAGCTCCAATGCGCTCACAAAATCTTCATGGGATAACCTGGGTCCGAGCTGCCCGCTGGCGATCGACATGACCTGCACCCCTGCCCGCGCCCACCAGATCAGGGACTGGCCGTTGGAAGAAAATTTGACATTGTAAACCGGCGCGGCCGTTTCAAATCCTTTCAGGGTTTGAAGCCGTTCGCCTTCTGTGACATCCCATAACTCTACGGCGATTTCCGAACCGGAAGTGAGCGCCAGTGTGTTTCCATCCGGAGAAAAAACTGCGCCGGTAAACATGGAGTCCGGATGAATGGTTTGAAGTACATCGCCTGTGGAAATATCCCGCACCTCCGCGGTGGTCTGGTCTGCCGTGGTCGCCATCCGGCGTCCTTCGGCGGAATAATTCAGTAAAAAGACGGGTTGGTCAATCACCACAGAAGATTCAACGGTTAAATCCGCAGACTTCAACAATTCCAGACCGTCCTGGTTTTGAACGCCGAAGGTGGCGCTATCCATGGACCATTCGATCTGAAAAGGGCTGTTCTCAAGCGTAGTTTCCTGTATCACAGCAAGCTGCGCTGCGTTTTGAACGGTAATCCGCTCCGGTTCCGGAGTGGGAGCGGGCTGGGGCGTATCCGTGGGGGGCAGGGTGGGTTCCACTTCCGTGGGAGGAACTTCGACAACTGTTTCAGTGATTTGACCTTTTTCACCCGTTGGCGCATTCTGGCTGGATGCCGGCGGCAGGCTGCAGCCTGCCAGAATCAGGACCAGCAGGAAGGCTGCAAGGATACGGGAATATGAACGCTTCATCTTTTCCTCTTTTCTATCTTAAATCAGTTCTTAACATACATCGTATGCCCCACCTTATGACCTGTCAAGGTGCTTTGTAAGGAATGGATGCGTTGAAAATGATTCGTGGAATACGTTTCCTACTGTATCCTCAATGAACTGCCGGATTTGACGGCTGGTTTCAGAGACGGGTAATTGGGGCAGGCCGTTGCAGGTGGAAGCCACCAGTCTGGCGAAAGGCGTCTGCGGCTCGGCTGAAATGCGCCGGAGCACAGCGACCAGAGAATGGACATCTTCAAGACTGTTCTCGATGCCGAAGCTGACCCGGATCAGCCCGGGTACAACCCGCATGGTAATGTCGGGGAAGTAGACCGCGCCGAAATTTGCCAACGATTCGCGGGCCGGGTGGATGCGCATCATCCGTTTGGAGATCAGATGGGCACAGAAACAACCAGTCCGCACCCCAAGCCCACCGTATTCTGCCAGAAGTCTGGCGGCCAGATTGTAGGGGACTTCCTTGAGGCGGAAGCTGATCACGCCGCCGCGATGGGAAAAGTTTGGTCCGGCGGCATCGGTAACGCCGTAAACTTCAACGCCGGGAAGCGCGGTAAGCTCCCGCAGGGCATATTCCGTCAACTGATCTTCCGCTGTCCGGATGGTATCCATTCCAATCCGCTGAAGGAGCTGGATGGCTTTGCCAAGGGCTGCGATTCCGGTGACGTTTTCCTCGCCGGAAGCCCGCACACTTTCCAGTTGTTCTGCAGGGAAATTGCGGAGCAGGTCCTTGCGGAGGACCAGTGCTCCGGTACCAAAAGGAGCATACAGTTTGTGCCCGGAGAAGGCCAGCAGGTCAATCTTCAAATGCATGGCAGAGATGGCGCGGTGGGCAGCCAGCTGGGCGGCATCCACCAGCAGATAGGCCCCATACCGGTGGGTGATCCGGCTGATCTCTTCCAGGTTGTTCACCGTCCCGAGGACGTTGGAAGCCCCACAGACTGCAACCAGACGGATGCGCTGCATCCCATGCATCTGGTCCCGGTTGTAGCTTTGCAGGGTCTGTTCCAGGTCGTTGAGGTTGAGGAACCCTTCATCGTTCACCGGGAACCGGAGATGGTCCACGCCGGGCAGGCCGCGCCAGGGGAGTTCGTTGGAATGGTGTTCCAGCAGCGTGTTGAGCACTACCGGACGGATGGAAGCCTCTCCGGCGAACCGTGTTTGCAGGATTTGAGCGGCCAGATTGATCGCCTCGGTGGTGTTCGAAGTGAACAGAATCTCGTAAGGCGGGCAGGGCGCGTCAAAGAAATCCGCACAGAGAAGTTTTACTTTTTGGACGACCTCTGGCCAATGTTCTTCTGCCAGGTGCCAGGTACGGCGGGCGGCCTGCCAGACCGGTGTAAAGGTGGGTGTGCTGGCGGCATTATCCAGATAAATATAAGGCTGCGGCCCGGATTCAGTGGGCACCAGACCGTGTTTGCCAATCCAGTTTTGACGAAGCTGTTCCAGCAGCCGTATTCCGCTGTATTCAGGATCATCCTCCTCCTGATCGAAAATTTTGGATGGGGTAATGCCGGGATCGCTTTTAAAGCAAAGCTCTTCTGCGCCGCGCCCTGTCAATTGCAGCGCTTTTGCATATGCAATAGCATTGAGAATAGCGGGGGTTCCGGCTTCAAAGCGGTCAGGTGCATTTGCCCAGACAACACTGTCGGGTGAGACCAGCCGGATGGTTCCTCCGCCTGTCTCAAAAGGAACCCCGGTTGGGAACGCAGCGCGCGGCGCTACCAGGGCCCGCATGCCCAACGGCAGGTCAATCTCCCGGCTGGAGAAGATACGACAGCGAGCCGGGTCAAGCAGGCCAGACAATGCCCTGGCTCTGGCCGGGGTGCAGAAAATAACAACCTGTTCGCCAGCGGTACCCCCGGCATATTCAAGGATCATCGCACGGGCGTGCTCAAAAAGTGCCGTGGAAGCCTGCGAGAACTGCCCGGCCCCGCGGTGGACATTGGAATAGGTCTCCAGAGCCGCGTAAACACTGCGCTCAAGTTCGGAGAAAGCAGAGCGAACGGGAGGAATATCGCTGGAAGTTGGGCGCTGTGCGTACATGGGGCTTGAAATCCTGATGGCCCGGCATAAGGGCGGCTGAAAAAGGCTTCTTTTCCGGGTTATTTTTCCAATCGCAGCAGCCGGTAAAAGTAGAGCCGGACCTCCCCACCCGGTTCCTGGGCAGGGGCTTCAAAATGAACGGCGACCCGTCCGGCGGTCAGGCTGCTGTCTTCCACTGTAGCAATTATCCCGGTTTCGTCCCATACATTGAACTGGTTACCTGCGCAGCTCAAGCGCATGGTGGACCAGTCACCCTGCTGAAGGGGAAGGCCGGCGGTTCCCTCGGCGAGGCCGGTTTCCACGCCGTCGAGGGATTTAAACAACTTCCAGCGGGAAGGTGTAACCCGCAGCCCGTAACCGTTCTTTCCATCCGGCGTGCGGCACATCAGTGTGAGTGCAGTGCCGGACCCCGGTTGGGGGAACGCGAAGACCACTTCCTGCTGGACTGCGGAATCCTCTTCGGCCTCCCCGGCAGCGGTCCCGGACGGGAAAACCAGGAAATCATCCTCATACAAAATTTTCATGCTGCCGAGCTGGTTGTAATCCTCAAAAGAAACGACTGCGGAGGATTGAAGGGCAGTCAGCCAGTCTGTGCTCAGGGAGGATTGGGAGGTGAAGTAAATGGCCTGGTTTTGCTCCCAGATTTGCGGCGCGTACTGCGGCTCTGCGGTGAACGTACGGCTGGGCACAGGGGAGGGTGTGCCCGTCGGAACGGCGGTTCGGGTGAAAAGCGGCGTGGCGGAGGGGAAAACCGGTGTTTGGGTAGCCCGGCGGGTGGGCGTGGGGCTGCCAAACCGGACCGGTGTGCCGGGGTTCCATCCAAAGGACTGTTCCCGCATCAGCAGCGTGCTCAGGCCGAAGATCCCCAGTACCAGCAAGAGCGCTACGCCGACCAACCCTATCCACGAAAAAGACTTTCGGATTTGAGCGGGAGACAGGCGAGCGCCGTTCTTCAATTTTTCGCGGGGGACGGGCGCGGCCTGTGCTTCTGCGGATGGCTCAGAATCGGAGGGCTGTGAAGGGAGGGTGAAGATGGGGGACGGCTTTGGTGGAGCCTGGAGGGTTTCCGGCGTCTCCAAAGGGCTCCCGGTAGAGGGAAGCAGTGTCTCATCCGGTTCTTTTTGCGTCCAGGTCCCGTTTTCAAAACAGTACCATTTCCCGCTGTTCACGCCAATCTGCCAGACGCGCCCGAACCGGTCGCGGACCACCAGGGTATCGTTTCCGGCGGCTTCAAATGCTTCAGCCGTGAGATCACCCTGATCGTAAAGCGCTTTAAGACGCACATATTCCTGTTCTGCGCGGTTGAAATCCATAATCACTGCCCGGCAATCATGAGATTGAAAGCGGAATGAATGTATTTTACCTTATTGGGTGTCAAACTCGGATTGATGGAAAATCAAGGGTTTACCCAGACAGCCTGGTCAACCGGCGCGGCAAATTCGGCGACAACAACGGGGGCAAAATCCGGTTCGTGTGCGGTGTACAGGAACTCTTCAGAGAAGAACAACAGCGTTTGTCCATTGTCATCCCAGAGCGGGAAGAACACTTCCTCTTCAAAGATTTTTCGCGGGGTGCGCTGCTGTGTATCACCCACCCACAGCCCGGTTTCGTCCGCCTCAAGGGGCATTGCCCATGCCCACCACCCGCTGACCAGCGAGATTTCCGGGTAAACACCGCCAACTTCTTCCGGCAGAGCGACTTCTTCTTCATCCGTATTGAAGACCAGTCTTTCATCTTCTGTGTTGGTTACATAGAACAAACGCGCATCCGGCTGCCATTGAACCGTGAGGGGGTCTTCTTCTTTGACCAGTCGCGGCAGTCCTTCTCCATTGGGAACGAGGTAAATCCCGGCTTCTCCATCTTCATCCTGACAGATACAATCTACGGCCAGGTCTTCGCTGACGGTGTACATCACGCCGTTGGTTTCCGGATCAAGGGCTGAATCGGTGAAACAGCCTGAATAGTAGGTCGTATCCTGCCGGTTTTCTACATTAATCCGGCGCAGGTTGTAAAACTCACAGTCGGTATCATAGCTGGCGACCACAAACTCACGCAGCTCGCTCCAGCCAATCAGAACTTCGCCGCCGCTCTCGGCCTCATAGAGATCAATCACGCCGCCGGATTCGCTGGGGCGCGCTGCCCAGGCGCCGGTCATTTCATAAGCCCCTTCAAGGCCAAAACTTTCTGCGCCAAAATATACGATATAACGGTTGTCGGGAGACCAACTCGGCGCGAAAGCCTGGCTTGGTTCACTGCTCAACCGGGTGATCGTATCAAACCTCAGATCATAAAGGTAGAGGTCGGCAGAGTTCCCTTCCATTACCCCAATGAAGGCCAACTGCTGTCCATCCGGAGACCAGGCTACGGCTTCCTGCTCGGTGATGGCGAGAGCGGCTTCCGGAGAACGCTCTCCTTCCCCTTCGCCTTCTGTAAAGTCCGAGGAGATCAGCGCGATTTCTTTCACCAGGTTGCCGTCGGGCAGGTGGACAATTTTCAGGTTCAGGCTGAAAGTGCGAGCTTCTTCATCGATGGTGACATAAGCGATGTGCCCGCCCTGCGGAGAAACCGCTCGCGACAGATCCTGCGGAGAGACGATTTCCACTGTTTCCAGCAGGGTCATGCCTGTGCCATCCGGCCTGGAAAACCACAGTTCGTTTTCGGAGCGGGCCAGCAGCCACTGCTCCTGGGAGACACCGGGCAGCAGGGTGGAGATCGGAGTGGGGGTGTTCCCGGGCGTGTGGCTGGCGCGCGGCGTTTTGGTGGGCGCCGGGGAGCCGGTCGGGGTGCGTGAAGGACGCGGGGTCAGGGTGATGGTGGGGGTGCGAGTGGGTGCAATTGTGGCGGTGGGTTCGCGGGTGGAGAAGGAGAAAACATTCGCGGCAAACAAACCGCCGAAGAATGCGGTCCCACTCAACAGGACAAAGCAGCCCATGCCGATCAGCACAAGGGCTGCCAGGATGGCAAGCCATGCTTTTTGAGGGAGCTGGAATTTTCGCAGGGTAAGAGGAGCTTCGGCAGGCGTTCCCGCCGCAGGCGGAGGGGCTTCGGAAAGCTTTTCCGGCGGACCGGTGGGAATGGCAAGCACGTCCAGCATTTCCGGCGGTTCGACAGCGGCATCTTCGGAGGGGACGGGGTCATCCGCAACCCAGCCGAGGGTTTCATCCCGGCGGTACCACTGCCCGGAATTGATACCGATCTGCCACCCGCGGCCCTGTTCATCCACCACGATCAGGTTCTTGACGGCCTTTTGGAACAGATCAGGGCCAATCAGACCTTCCTGATAGGATCGCTTGAGCCGGAGATATTCCTGTCTTGCCTCGTTGAAATTCAATTCGGTCTCCCTGAGAATGCTTCTCCACCATTATGCGCTGAATGGGCATAAATCGTCAAGGGGAAAACCGGTGCGGCGGCTTTAAACTCTGTTTCGGTTTTTAATCTGTAGGAAGGTTGTTGCCTGTGGAGGAATATCCCTACTTCATGGATGTGGTCCGGAACTAAAAAAACTGTTTTCTCAAATTCATCTAAACAGCCATTTGCACTTCGGTCAAAATAGGAATATAGTTTAATAATCCCACGCGGCTTTAGAGCGGCGTGCCACTTCACCAGGCAGGTAAGCGACATGCTGAGACTTCTTACACGTATATCCGATGGAATGGAAGATAGACTGATCGAAACGCGGCGCGATCTGCACCGCTTCCCGGAGTTGGGCTGGACCGAGTTCCGCACAGCTTCGCTGGTGGCACGGCGGCTGGCGGACCTGGACTGGGAGGTGCGGCTTGGCCGGGAAGTGCACCGCGAGGAGAGCCGCATGGGCGTTCCGGCTCCGGATGTCCTGGCGGCGGCCTGGGAACGCGCCCGTGACCAGGGGGGTGACCCGCAAATGCTGGCCCGGTTGAAAGGGGGTGGTACCGGGGTGGTCGGCACCCTGCGGGCCGGAGAAGGCCCCACGGTGGCGCTGCGTTTTGATATGGATGCCCTGCCGATTCGGGAGAGTCAGTCTCCGGAACACCGTCCTTCCCGGGAAGGTTTTGCTTCTCAGAACCCCGGCGTGATGCACGCCTGCGGGCATGACGGCCACACCGCGGTTGGGTTGGGTATTGCGGAGGTGCTCGGGCGGGTTAAAGAGCATCTGCACGGCACCGTCCGGCTCATCTTTCAGCCCGCGGAAGAAGGCGTGCGCGGGGCCAAATCGATGGTCGGTGCCGGACTGGCGGATGATGTGGATTATCTGATGGGGAGCCACCTCTTTCCGGACTGGGCATTGGGGGAAACCATCTGCGGCCTGGGCGGCTACGCTGCCACCGAGAAATTTGATGCTGTGCTGAAAGGTGCACCTGCTCATGCCGGAGCCAACCCTCAAGACGGGAAAAACGCTCTGCTGGCGGCGGCCACGGCGGTGCTGAACCTGTTCGCCATCCCGCGCCATGAGGATGGGGCAACCCGCATCAATGTCGGCCGCCTGGAAGCGGGCAGCGGGCGCAATGTGGTCCCGGCGGAGGCCCGCCTGATGATCGAGACCCGCGGCGCAAACTCCGATTTGAGCCAATATATGTACGCCCATGCCCTGCGAATTCTGGAGACGTCCGCGGCCATGTACGGCTGCAAGCTGGAGATCCTGCCGATGGGGGCGGCACCCAGCGCCGACAGCGACCCGGCTTTATCCAAACGGGCACAGGAAGTGGCCCGCCGGGTTGGCCTGTATCGTTATCGCCCTCCCGCTCCCAATGGGGGCAGCGAAGACCTGACTTACTTTATGCGGCGGGTGCAGGAACACGGCGGCCAGGCAGTCAGTATTGGTTTTGGGGCCGGGCTGCTGCAAGCGGGTGAAAGCGTCCTGCGGGCGCATACGGATGACTTCGATTTTGATGAGCGGGTGCTGCGGCTGATGGTGCGTCTGCTGGCCGCTCTGACGCTGGATCTGATGAACAGAGGGTAATTGCATCCGATCCCGGTATACGAGATGTGAGGACAAAGTTGATGAACGAAGAAATAATTCCCTATTCGGAGTTACAATGCGAGATTGTGGCCGAGATGGAAGCCTGTGCCGATCTGGAAGCGGCCCATAAAGGAAGTTGGGCGCACAAGACGGAAGGTTACGTTTCCTATGGGATGAAAGCCGGTAAGATCTACAATATTTTCAGGCACTTTCGCCCCTCCTTTAAAAACCTATCACTGGATCAGAGTCTGGCGCTCGCCGAACAGCTTATCCTGGCGGGGATTGAAGAACTGTCCCTGTTTGCCAACGGCATCCTGGCCCTGAAGACCCAACAGCTTGGTCCGGAGCACTTCCCTTTTCTGGACCGCTATCTGGATAATTTTCATTCCTGGTCAGTGACCGATGATTTTTGCCTCCATGTCCTCCAGCCGGTCTTACGGACGTACCGCACGGAGACTCTGGCGCTGCTGGAGCGCTGGAACCCATCTCCAAACCTGTGGAAGCGCCGCGCCAGCGTGGTGGTTTTTACCCGCAAGATCGGCGCCAGCGGGGAATATACCGAAGCCTGCCTGGCAATGTGCGAGAATCTGGTCTTTGACCCCGAAGACCTGGTGCGCAAAGGCGTTGGCTGGGCGCTCAAAGATACGATGCGCGGCGATCCGGAGCGCGTGCTGGATTATGTCAAAGAACTGCGACGCAGGGGAGTCTCTTCCGTGGTCACGCTGTATGCCATCCGCGACCTGAAAGGTGCTGCGCGCGAGGCTGTGCTGGCGGTGAAGAAAGAAAGATAAAACGGCTGGTTTCATCCTGGATGCAGCTCAAGAAGTTGCGAGAAACGTCTGTATGGCGACAAGGTCCAATCGCAAGAGAAAAGAAATTTCTACAGGCAGGTTGGGGGTATCTGAGACGGACCTGTATAAGAAATATCCCCCTTCGGAACCCTGCACCTGCGCTGTTTGCCGGATCTATTGCCAGAGACCGGGGTGGTGGACGGTTGAACAGGCGGTCGAAGCCATTTCTGCAGGTCTGGCTTTCCGGATGATGCTCGAAATTGCCCCTGAGCTGACCTTTGGCGTGCTTTCCCCGGCTTTTAAAGGATGCGAAGCCGGTTTTGCAGATTACAATAAAGCATTGAATGGCTGTACTTTCCTCAAGGATGAACGCTGCGAGTTATTCGGCTCCGGCTACCAACCGCTGGAATGCCGCTACTGCCACCATGACCGCCCGGGGATGGGAAAGGTCTGTCACTCGGACCTCGAAAGAAACTGGAACACACCGGAAGGTGTTTCCCTGGTGGTGAGATGGTGCAAAATGACCGGTTTGTGGAAAAAAATCATCCACCCGATGGGGAGGTGATCTTCTCATTGCAAGAAATCCGATATTAAAATTACACCTCTGACAATCCTTCCGCTATAGATATTGGCCTACCTTTTAGACATCAAACCTATTTTGGAAACATGCCTGGCGTTACAAAAAAACCGCAATTTTCCTGTTTTGCTCGAACATTGAATATTAAAAAGGAGAATTTTAATATGGGCACTCTGTTACTGGAGAATATCGACACGCTTGCAACTTTTAATGAACAGCGGCATGTGCTTAAAAATGCCTGGATTTTCATCAAAGATAGCCAGATTGAAGCGGTTGGAACGGGTAAATACCGCGGCGAAGAGGCGGACCGGCGGATGAACCTGGATGGATATGTTGTCTTGCCGGGTCTGGTTAATCTTCACCACCATTTTTACCAGGCTCTGCTTAAGAATATTCCCAGTTTACAGGATGTCTCACTCTTTCGCTGGCTGCACGATATGCATTATCTGATGAGGGAATTTCGGGATGAAGATCTGGAGATTGCCAGCCGCATCAGTATATCCGAATTGTTGCTTTCCGGCTGCACAACAACAGTGAATCATAGTTATCTGCGGGTCAATGATATGCGGCATGACACCGAGATCCGGGTGGCCCAGGAAATGGGCATCCGATTCCATCTGGCGCGCGGCAGCCATTCGAAGGAAAAGGGTGATGACAGTACCCTCCCGGACTTTTTGGCGGATGATGTTGATGAAGTTCTGGCGGATACAGAACGCCTCATCAAGACGTATCATCAGGCGGATTACGGAGGTATGGTTCGCATTGCTAATGCACCCAGCACTTTGTTCGGTGTTTCGGACCGCCTGTGGATTGAGAGTATTGAACTGGCTCGCAAATACGGGATCAGCAGCCATACCCACATGGCAGAAGCCCCGGATGAAGAACGCTTTGTGCTGGAAAGATACGGCAAACGTTCGGTTGAGCGGGCTGAAGAATTGGGTTGGGTGGGACCTGATGTGTGGTATGCACATGCAACCATGTTGGATGAAAGGGAAAAAGCGATTATCCAACGTACGGGAACCGGGATATGCAATTGTCCAAATTCTAATATGTACACGGCTGCAAAAGTGTGTGAAGTTGCGCCAATGTTGAAGGCCGGCGGATTCAAGATCGGAATCGGAGTGGATGGCAGCGCTGCCAATAATTCCTCTCACCTGCTGCGTGAAACACGCAATGCTTTGCTGATGCAGCGCGCCTTTTTTGGAGCGGATGCCATGTCCCCCAGCCAGGCTCTGGAGATCGCAATCCTCGGCGGGGCTCAAGTTTTACAGCGCCAGGATATTGGGGTCATCGCACCGGGTAAGGCTGCCGATATCATCGGTGTCGATTTTGAAAAATTATCCTTCGCCGGTGGTATACATGATCCGGTGGCCGGACTGGTTTTATGTGAGGTCGACCGGGTTGATCTCTCGATCGTCAATGGCAGAATCTGTGTGGAAAATGGAGAACTGATTGGTGTAGATACCCTCTCGCTTGTCCGGCGTGCTAACCAGCATGCTCGCAATTTGATGCACAGAACTGAAAAAAATTCCAATGTTTCTATCAGCGCGCCGGTTTGGCGACGCGCTTATCCATACGATGAAATGAAGGATTGAGCACCGGACTGAAGGAGAATCTGAACACAATGAGCACCTATCAACCCGGACAGCGATTGAAAGCCTGGGTGCACCCGGGGGCGGAGGCGCGGGAATCCCCGATGGGAGGGCAGGGGTTGTTCGCCTGCCAGTTCATCCCGGCAGGCGAAGCGGTGCTCCGCTGGGGCGGAGTGGTCTACCGGCGGGAGGAAATCCTGGCCGGGAAAGCCAACCCCGAGTCAATCGCGGTGTTGGCGGAGAATCTGTACCTGGCCGACCCGGCCAACGAGCCGCTGCCGGAGGATTACCCGCTCAACCATTCCTGCGATCCCAACCTGTGGATGGCGGATGCGGTGACCCTGACAGCCCGGCGGAATATTGCCCCGGACGAGGAACTGACGGCGGATTACGCGCTGTGGCTGTATGAGGTAGATTGGGTGCTGGAGCCGTGTTGCTGCGGGAGCCGACTGTGCCGCGGGAGGGTGAGCGGCACGGACTGGATGCTGCCGGGGCTGCAAGCCCGGTATGCAGGGCATTTCACACCGTGGATCAATGAACTGATTGAGAGGCAGGCCTGAGCGGTGAACAGGGTGCTGGTTATGTTCGTAGATAATCCATTTTTAATACCTTTCGCTGGTCCGTTCTACAGGATAAGCGAATGATGTTTTGGAATTTTGATAGGTTGTGAGATAAGCGGATGGATCAAATTACGGTTTGGGTAAAAACGATTGCGGCTTTCTGGATGCTGATGATGCTACTGGTTGCTTTACTGAGCCAGGGGTCCGGCAGCAATAACCGGTATGAAAGGAACAGCCGGTATTTCATCATGATCTCTATGTGCTGCGTTATGCCGGCGATGCAGTTTATCACCTCCAATGATCTGGCAAAAGCAGGAAGGTACAGTCTGGGTTTTCCATCCCTTAATATCGCCGGAATCCTCTTGGCGCTGGCAGGCATGGGGTTCCATGTTGTGAGCATCGGGACGTTGAAGAAGCAGTGGTCCCCGAATGTGCGGTTTAATGAAGACCCTGTCTTAATTGAGAATGGAATCTATCAATCCCTGCGGCACCCAATTTATGCCGCGGTATTGCTTGAGCTGCTAGGCTTCTGTATCGCCTTATCGAACTGGCTGTCATTCCTGCTGATCTTCCTTCCCAATCTGTTGACTTTCCTGTATCGAATCCATGTTGAAGAGCAGGCGTTGGTCAACGTCTTTGGAGAACAATATCTGAGCTACATGAGGCGCACAAAGCGCTTCATTCCCGGGATATTTTGAGGTGCGGGGTATGGGTCAGCATCTGACAGGATTGTCTTTTATCGGGGTCGACTGTGGATAATGTTCAAAGTTTTTCGCTTGATTCGGGACAATATGCCAGACACCGTCCCCGGTATCCGGACGGACTCTTTCTGTTTTTAAGTGCGGTTTCGGAACATCACGACCGCGCCTGGGATTGTGCCACCGGGAATGGGCAGGCAGCGGTTTCGTGCGCAAAATATTTTTCACGTGTTGAAGCAACCGATATCAGCGCCGAGCAAATTCAACACTGCATGGTCCACCCCAGGGTGAATTACAGCGTCTGTCCCGCTGAACAGACCGCGTTTGATGATTCTTCGTTTGATCTGATCGTTGTGGCGCAGGCCATCCACTGGTTTAATCCGGAACATTTTTTCTGGGAAGCCGGGCGGGTGTTGAAACCCGGAGGAATCCTGGCCGTATGGGGATACGGCTTTCCGGAAGTTGAGCCTGAAATTGACGAGATCATCGCTAAAGATCTGATGAAGCCGATCGACCGGTTCTGGGCAGGCGGCAACCGGCAGGTAATGTCCGGCTATCGGGATCTGGTTCTCCCTTTTGACGAAGTCAACGTCCCGCAAACTTTTGCCGTGAGGGCAGAATGGGATTTGCAGCAGTTATCCGCCTACTTCCATACCTGGTCGGCGGTGAAACGCTATTCGGCAGAACTTGGGCACGACCCGGTCAGCCCATTGGAGGAGAAATTGAAGACGGTCTGGAAGGAGCCGGGGCACACCCGATCCGTGCAGATGCCCTTGTTTCTAAAAGTTTGCCGAAAGCTTGCATACGAGAAGCCCGGGATAAACCGCCGGCGGGGCTGAAAGCGCTTGGGATGGAGACGCAATAAGCTGCCCTGACAAGAGGGCGTGTGCTCAGCTTACCGGCGAGTAATACATACCATTAAGCAAGTACCTGTGGGTAAATGGACTTAAGACTTTTATGGAGATTTTATGAGCTACATTCTTACTCACCCCGACGCTTTGATCCGTGTAGAAGAGGTCAACGGGAAGCGTGTGATTATGGTCGAACCAAAAAACGGCCTTTTTACTCCAGAAAAAAAGTGGGTAACAGATTATCCCCTTGAACTCATCGAACATGTGCTCCGCGTTAAGGGGCCAGCTTATCTCTGCGATGAAATCATGCGAGATGAAGATCCTCGTTACGTCCAGCACTCTTTTCGTTGGGATATCTTGAGCTATATAGGGCAGGAAGATTTTGTCGGACGGCGCATGCTGGACTTTGGCTCGGGTAGCGGGGCATCCAGTATGGTGCTCGCCCGGATGTTTCCCGAAACCAGGGTGGTTGGCGTTGAGTTGGTACCTGAGTTTGTGGATCTTGCCCGACACCGGGCAGAGTTTTACAGGGTAAAAGACCATGTCAGTTTCCAACTCTCTCCGGATGCAAATAACTTACCTCCAGAGATCGGTGATTTTGATTACATCATATTCTCAGCCGTATACGAGCATTTGCTTCCAAAAGAACGCCAGGTAATTCTGCCGCTTCTTTGGAGACATTTGAATCAGGGCGGCGTTTTATTCCTTGATCAGACTCCTTACCGCTGGTTCCCCATTGAAATGCATACGACGGGGCTACCGTTTATTAACTATCTGCCTGATCGTTTATCGCTCTATTACGCCCGTCGATTCTCACGGAGAGTGAATTCAGATGCATCATGGTCTGAATTACTGAGGAGGGGGATACATGGTGGTACTGTGCAAGAGGTCATGAAAATTTTAGATGGAGAAGAGAGAAAAGCTGAACTTATCAATCCATCAAAGCTCGGGGTAAAGGACCATATTGAACTTTGGTATCAGCTTTCAAGCACCACACGGAAGCCACTAACAAAGAAGCTTATGATGTATGGATTTCGGGTAATTAAGGCGGTGACGGGTGTGACCATGATCCCTACTCTATCACTTGCTATCAGGAAAGTGTGTTGAGCTAAATATCTTGCTGTAGCAGTCGATAAACTGTCAGTCAGTGGAGAGATGACAATGCTAAATGATATCCTCCCGATATTGGAATTTACCAGCGCACATGAACTCCGTGTGTGGCTGGAAAAACACCACAGTGACTCACGCGGCATCTGGGTTCGCATTTTTAAGAAGAGCTCCGGTATCCCCTCCGTCATGTTTGAAGAAGTGCTGGATGAAGGTTTATGCTTCGGCTGGAGCGAGAGCATGCGGCGTAAAGACAGCCCGGATGCTTATTTGCAGCGCTTCACTCCCCGCAAGACAAGGGGGACACAATCCCAACGGAACCTTGAGCGGGTTCGTGTGCTCATTGAGACCGGTAAGATGATGCCGGCGGGGCTGAAAGCGCTTGGGATGGAGACGCAATAAGCTGTTTGCTGCCGAATCTCCAGCCGGTTGATTTGATTTTTTTGTGAAACAATTCGGAACAATTCCTTTCCCTGTAAAGCCGGTATATTTTTTCTCACGCCAAGCCGCTAAGACCGCAAAGGTTTTTGTACAATGACGCTGGAGTGGCGGGCTGTTCCGGGGAGGCTAATGAATAAAGGGACGGGGAGGTTGCAGCGCCATCCCGCCAAAAGCGAGGGACGGTTCGCAACGACACTTTAAAGCCAGCGCCTCTTCCAGGGATTTGTTTTTTTTTGTGAAATAATTCGGAACAATTCCTTTCCTTGTAAAGCCAGTATATTTTTCTCACGCAAAGCCGCCAAGGCCGCAAAGGTTTAAATGCTTTATTGTTATTTATGATGATCGATTCACTCCATTTATCCTCCGAAATGAGGTGAGCGGTTTTAGGGAACCCGCAGCACCAACATAAAAAAAACGACTTTGATTTGTTTCTTTTGTGAAACAATTCGGAACTATTCCTTTCCCTGCAAAGCTGTAGATTTTTTCCCTCACAAAGACGCCAGCAAAGATTTAAAAAAATATTTCCTGGCGTGCCTTGCGCCCTGGCGTGAGGTTAAGGGTTTGTCTCAAAGTTACAGTGTCGCGCTCCCGAGAGGCCAGAGATTCTTCTCCTTCAGGTATCGTGTTGCCGTTGCCATAGTGAGGGGCTTGATTAATCTCACGCAACACTTGCACCTGCCGCAAGTGCAGGTGAGCCGCTAAGACCGCAAAGGTTTTTACACAATGACGCTGGAGTGGCGGACTATCCCGGGGAAGTTCCTTAATAAAGGGGCGGGGAGGTTGCCACACCGTCCTGCCAAAAGCGCGGGACGGCTCGCAACGACACTTTAAAGCCAACGCCTCCTTTGGGGATTTGTTTTTTTTGTGAAACAATTCCTTTAATCCGGTTCGAGGGGCAGGGCCCCGGTTTTTTTGGCGCGCTGCGATTCTTCCGTATAAATGGTGGGGTTACAGCGGGGGGAGTACATGCCGTGTTTGAGGGCGTTGGTGTTGCCGACGGGGGCGCCGCGGCGGCGTTTTGGGGAAAGGGGGGCAAAGGATGCGGTTTCCTGTTCCAAGTGTTTTCCTCCTGTTTTGAGAGACCGAAAAGAGACAAATTATTATAGAACATAAATTCTATTAAGTCAAGGGCCAATTTTGAAAATTTAGGGATCGGGGCAGGGTTTTTCACCGCGAAAGATATTTATAAGAATTGTGGTGGATTTGGATAGTGGGTAGCAGTGGACGCCGAGTTGTTAGGTTTCGGCGCCGGGCATACACTGCTTTGTTTAACACTTTATGCCTCAACCCAAGCTACTGCTGAGTTGCAATTGCAACTAAAAGTATGCCGAAAGCCTGCATGAAAGGTGCTGTAGGTGCGTGGGTCGGACGGCTTTTTGGCGGTTTGCATTTGTAAGACCGGTGAAATATACTTAAAATGCTGTTTGTGGCGAATGGGAAGCGGGACGATTGCCTATTCTATGGCAATATCCTTCACGAGGTTGTTATACAGGATCATTGCGGGGTATCCAATAATTGGGCAGTTCCTTACAATCTATCCCGGTTGAAAACTTTGTGAACAAAATGGGCGGGTATATGAAAAACGTAAAAATCCTTTTTCTAATTTGTGTAATTTTTATTTCAGGGTGTGGCAGTGTTACTCCGGTTCCAATCTCTGATTCGGCCAGGCCTACAGACACTCCCGTTCCATCAACCTCTGTACCGGCCAAACCTACCGACACTCCTGAAGCAATCATCACTCACCCTGAACTGGAAATTATCTCTCCTCAAAACATTACTGAGTTAGAACAAATCGATGAATGGGGGGATGGAAAAATTTATGATATAGCCGTTTCCTCGGATAATCAAACTATTGCTGTCAGCATGGTGGACGGTGTCCATTTGTATGACAGCATCACCTTGAATGAAAAACAATTTATAAAAAGGAATTTTGTTAAAATAGAGCCGCATTTGTCGGTTGCCTTTAGCCCTGATGGAAAATATCTGGCTATTTCTGATAGGTTAGGTGCTTCTCTATTGAATTTATCCACAAATGAATATGATAAACATATAACATCCGTTATTCCGTCCCATGACGTGGTGGATGTTCAAATAAGCTATGACAATAATCACATTATTTTGACAACAAGCGGCGGATATTATAATCAATGGGATGGAGCGGGGAATAATTTCGCCTTGTACGATATTTCTGGAGAATACGGACAATGGGTGTTTGATAAATCTTTTGCACGTCCATCCGGGTCAATTGCTCGTTTCACCCCAAATAATAGGGCTTATTTCTTTTATTGGCTTACTTCCAATCCGCCTTATGCTATGGATGTTGTTGATCTGTCTACCAATGCGGTGGTTGAAAGCGTTTTATACAGAGACATTGATTTCGATCCAATGAGAACTTTTTACGATATCAGCCCGGATGGCAAAACCATTGCATCGCTAGATGTCATGAGTGACAAACTTATAACAAGATTTGTTGATACTGAGACGGGTGAGGTCACTCAAACAATAGATGGGGCTATTTTATTTGAAACAACTGCACAAAACGGTGAAGCTGTCTGGCGGGACAAATGGCAAAGATTTAGCCCGCCGATAAATGAAAACTGTAAAATTGTTTTGGATGATACAAATTGTTCGTATCAAAAAGTAATTTCAGATGGGACCATATCCACGTTTATTATTTCTTACTATGAGAGCCCACAAACCATAGAGTTGTGGGACACTTCCCAGTGTAAAAAAATCAAGGAAATATCGTTTACTTCAGCAAAAAATATCGGTTTTAGTCCGGACGGCCAGTTATTTGCCACTCAAAATGGACATAACCTGGATGTGTGGGATGTAAAAACAGGCCGAGTTCGTTTTTCGGCAACGGGCACACAACTCAGATTCCCTGTGGATGTTTTTGCTTTTTCTAAAGACAGCAGTTATCTGTTCACCGGCACAAATGGACGTGAAAATTCATATTACCCAAGCCAGCCATATAAAAAGTATTCAATAGTTGTTTGGGATACCCAAACGGGAAAACAGGTCAATACGATCGAATCGGACACTGATTTTTTACGCGGTATTGATACCGGTAACAATAAAGAAATCGTAGTAATCTCCGATTCTTCCGGCATCAATTTCCGGGATGTGAATTCAGGAAAATTACTGTTGTCTATTCCATCAGGAATTTTTAATTTTACAAACAGCGGAGATCATGTTTGGTTTGTTGATGGTGAAGAGGGAAAAGAAAACCTACTCACTTTGTTTGATGTATTAACTGGAGAGAAGATCAGAGAATTTCAGACCCCTTATAATATTCGAGGTATGTCAGTACATCCGGATGATTCAAGAATAGCCTTAATGATTTTGAATAATGAAGAGGATTACCCAAATGTCGTAATACTGGATTCAGAAACCGGTGCCGAAATCTATAAATCCCAACCGGACAAGTCCTTTTACGGACATATTGTTTCAAACGGTACATCTTTTGCAACATATACAAGCAATGGTTACATAAATTTATGGGATTTTCAAAGCGCATCGCCTTTTCAACGAATTTACGGACATAATAGGATTTTTGGATCTCATTATTATGATAGGACTGACTTTATTATTTTCTCTCCAAAAGATGACTTTATTATCTCTGTGAATACGCCGGATGAGCTGCGTTTATGGGATATTCAAACTGGAAACCTGCTTGGAGAAGCTGAATCTGACTTTGATATTCCTTTTAGTGATGCAAATTCCGTCGCCATCAGTCCCGATGGACGGCTAATTGTCTTGACCGGGAGAGATGGTCTGATTCGCATTTGGGGTGTGCCAAATCAATGAAGTATGAGAGGCAAAAACTACCCAACACGGCGAATACTGAATGCCGGGGATTCAGCCGCATTTTCAAGTATTTTTCCGGCTCCGGGTCTTTTCTGCCCCAACATTCCCCCGTTCGCCCACCTGTTAGTAAGGTAACCCGTTAGCCCGTATGGTCGTTTGGGAGGTCGTTAAACAATGGCAGATTCAATACGTACTCCAGATAATGTTCGAAGTAAAAATTCAATTCTTCTTGTTGTGAATATCATTCTGGGTCTAATTTTGTGGTTTGGTTTATGCAGTGATTATTCCTGGGATAATGTCTGGGTAAATGTTATCTTCCCACCAATTGTTGGAATTATTGGCCTGGTTTCTTTTCGCCGGAACAAAGAAAACTTAACAAAAAATCAGAAGAGAGTGCAAACCGCTCTTTGCCTGCCGTCCATGATCGGTGGTATTCCTTATTTGCTTTTGATGGTTGTCGCAGTTGTTCCACCATTCCTGCTTGCAACGTTGTTCTGGTTTGATGAGCAAACCAGCGGAACGATGATTCAGGAAATAAAATCTCCCAATGGAATGAAAACAGCAGAAGTTTATTTCCTTCCCGTTGGCGCATATAGCGGTGGAAATGGCAGAATCGAGGTTCATTTAAAATATAAGGGGCTTCCTTTTATTAAACGCGATGTTTATTTTGCAAGGGTGACTTACGTAGATGAAAACACTCATGATTATCTCTCGTGGATAGACGACACAACGCTCTATATACCGGAGAAAGACAGAGAGGTAAAAATTAATCCGATAGAATGGGAAGTGCCTTCCATGATATCCGTACCAATTGTTCTCGTCCTTTCACTCTTCAGTTCTGCGTGAATCTGCACCGGGCAGGATTTTTCCGGCTTTGAGTTTTCTATTCTCAAGCAAGTTTATATCCTGCACGAAGTATAGTGTTTTTTGTGCCAGTCAGGTCAGGGGGCCAATTTTGAAAATTTTAGAGGTTGGGGCAGGGTTTTTCACCGCGAAAGATATTTATAAGAATTGTGGTGGATTTGGATAGTGGGTAGCAGTGGATGCCCGAGTTTTTGGGTTTCGGCGCCGGACGTACACAGCTTTGTTTAACAGTTTATGCCTTACCCCAACCTACCATTACCGAGAGCTATGCTACTGCCCAAAACAACCAGCAGGGGTTTGCTGGGACAGGCTTTGGATTTTTTGTGCGCGAGGCATCCCGTGTGAAAAACGGGGCGGAGTTGCTCATGTGGAAGCTGCTGGGGTGAGGAAAGGGTAGGAACTTACCAACCTTGTTAGCTGATTTCAATACCAGGCAAATTGTAAAGCATTTCCTCAATCAAAGAGTCTTCAATTGGTTGAGAGTAATAAATGGCCTTTTTTTCAATTTCTTTTTGTTCCTCGGTCATTTTCCAATTCTGCAAAATGCTTGCCTTGGTGATTGGTTTTCGGATTTCCTTCTGACGTACATAACCGAGAATTTCCTGAAGATCAAGTTTGTGAGTTTTCAAAATCAGGTACATGTCATAGAAATCCCGATACCGTGCACGATCGCTCATCGCACGAATTTTTTCAGCGCATATTTCCCGAATATCCATCGCCCTGACAGGAAACTCTATTCCCCAGGCGGTTCGATAAAGAACTTCTTGCACAGGTAATAATACATTCTGCAACATATCAATATCTAATTTAATAGAATCGGGAAAACCAAGTGGGCCTGTATAAAGCAGTCGTTCGATCTTTAATGTAGCTGTGGATTGGTAGTGCTTTTTGATGGCCAAATAGTCAGCACCGGCGAGAACCTTTTGAACTTCTTTAAAGGATATGGATTGTTGCCCGGAAGAAAAATCCATATCTTCGGAAAAACGGTGCTGCTCCAGATAACAATGATGGAGTGAAGTTCCACCTTTGAAAACCAGTTTCTTGCCCAAAGAGGAGCGGCTGATCAATTGCAGGACAAGGGCTAATAGATAATCCTTCTCAGCTATTTGCAGCGGATACCGAAAGGATTTTCGGTTAAGAATTTCCAGTTGTTGGCGTGATAACATCATTCCCCTTTTGTAACCTGGTATTTATCGAAATAATCATCATAGTAAAGACGCCATCTGGCATTGAAAGTTTTGTCATTGGGGTCTATCCAGTGGGTGCTTCGCTTATTTGCAAGAAGCTGCGATAATTCTTTCGAGTCCCATCCTAAAAGGTCAAAAACCACCCCAAAGATCTTCACGGTTTTTTGTGAAGCAAGACCAGCATAATGAACCAGGTTTTCTATATTCAAATCTTCTCTATAAGTGTGCAGTTTTTCAATTACCAGATCAACCACATATTTACCGGTGCGAAAGTGGATGAGATCCACCAGGGCTTTTTCGGCAGAAGCTACCCTGGCAGTCATATTCTCAATTTCGACCTGTTCCCAACCAACGAAGAATCTTTCCTGCGATTTGATAAAGCGGTACCGGATTGATTCCAGCTCCGTCATTTTATATTGTTTTAAGGAAACCGAGGTGTATTGCTGGACAAACTGGTCAAACATTCCCCGATAATTTAGGGCGGCCTCAAATGAAACATAGGAATCCTCTACCAGGAGCCCAGCAACCACGTAGGGGGAGATCGACAGGAAGCCTCGACTGCTCAGATCGTTAATAGCATACAAACCACGCTTGATGCGAATCAACCAGCCGTTATTTACCAACTTTTGGATTCGATTATGGGTCTGCTGATAGTCCCAAATGTCTTTTGCTTCAGCTTCTATTTGCTTTGCAGTAGCTACTTTTCCGTATTTGGCGATCAACGTTTCAAGAAGCTCGCCATCTTTGACCGCCAGAGTTGTGTTTTTCATATATCTTTATTAATCTATATAAGTTAATATTCGTATATAAAATACACCAAACCGATCTTTTTGTCAAGTATTGGCACCAAATCTATGCAAATTTGAATTCTGCAAAGGAAGGAAAAGAAAATGTTGATATTTTTGTTTGAGATACGGCCTAATGCTAAAAGAAATGATACAGTCTGAAGTAAACCAATGCACGGTGCAATGGGACGCCGGGTAAGTTTTTTGTTTCAAGCAAAGCCGCAAAAGGTGTTGTGTCCGAGTTGTTGGGTTTCGGCGCCGGGCGTACATTGCTTTGTTTAACACTTTGTGCCTCAACCCAACCTACCACCAAGCTATAATGATTACACAACAGTGTGGATGAGGGCAGCAAGGAGTGGAAAACCGGCAATAAGATTGCGTTGACAAGCTATAGAAGTTAAAAGGCTATGCAATTATTTCTTAACAAAATTTTCAGAAAGTGTATGCCCAATTTCATAACGGATATAAGTTTTATTGTTTTCGATAGACAGAAACATCATCCTGCCATAAAATACAGTTAGGTAATCCAAGTGCAGAGGGAGAAATAATGTCGACACAATCTGATAAGCTCATTTCTTTATTAAAAGAACTCTTTCAATCCGACCAGGCTGAATTAGATTTTGGGATGTATCGAGTGATCAACCAGCGCCGTGACGAGATCAACCGGTTTTTGGAAGAAGATTTGCTGCCCCAGGTGAAAACTGCTTTTTCTGAATATCAATCTGTGGATACAAAAACATTGCATGATGAGCTGAAAAAAGCGATCCAACAAGCGAAGGATTTAGGGGTTTCTTACCCTGAAGAGATCGGCAAGGTAAAGGAAATTCGCGAACAAATAGCAGCATACAGTGTGGATGTGGGTGATCTTGAAAACCAGGTCTACTCTGCCCTATACAATTTCTTCCGCCGGTATTATGACGATGGCGATTTTATTTCACAGCGCCGTTATAAAGAAGGGGTGTACGCGATCCCCTATGAAGGGGAAGAAGTGAAGCTGCATTGGGCAAATCACGACCAGTATTACATCAAAACCAGCGAATATTTGCGGGATTATACATTCAAACTTCCTTCGGGCAAAAAAGCGCATTTTAAACTTATTGAAGCGGATGAGGAAAAAGATAATCGTAAGGAAACCGATGATAATAAACGCCGGTTTATCTTAGCAGACGACAGTTATTCCTTCTCAGATGGTGAGCTGGCTTTTCATTTTGAGTTTCGACCTGATGAAGAGAAACGCGCACAAAAGAAATTAAACCAGCAGGCAGTAGAGACAATCATAGCGCTGCGTGGACAGGTGGGAGATCAGAAAATCAAAGATGTTCTGACTGAGCTGGCAATGCCCGCGCCCACAGAAAGCGATAAGAACCGTACCCTACTGGAAAAACACATAGAAGACTACACACGCCGCAATACTTCGGATTATTTCATCCATAAAGATCTGGGTACCTTCTTGCGACGGGAACTGGATTTTTTTATCAAAAATGAAATTATGCAGTTGGATGATATTGAAAATGATTCTGCGCCTCGCGTAGAACAATATCTGAGCAAGGTCAAAGTGATCCGCAAGATTGCACACAAGATCATTGATTTTCTGGCCCAGATTGAAGATTTCCAGAAAAAATTGTGGCTAAAAAAGAAGTTCGTGGTGGAAACTAATTACTGCATTACCCTAGATCGCATCCCTGAGGAGCTTTATCCAGAGATTGCTGCCAACGATGCCCAGCGGGAAGAATGGGTGAGTTTGTTTGCCATCGACAAGATCAAAAAAGATTTGGTCACAGTTGCTTATAGCACCCCATTGACCATTGAATTTCTCAAATCCAATCCCTTTTTAGTGTTGGATACGAAATTCTTTGATCAAGTATTCAAATACAAATTGCTGGCAAATATCGAAAACCTTGATGAATCTATAGATGGATTGCTTGTCCATAGCGAAAATTTTCAAGCTTTAAATTTATTGAATTTGCGTTGGAGAGATAAAGTTAAATACATATATATTGACCCCCCCTTTAACACAATAGAAGAAACCTTCTTGTATAAGAACGAGTTCAAAAATTCATCTTGGGTTTCTATGATGTTTGATCGTCTTTTATTATCAAAAGATTTTTTGCAAAGTTGTGGAGTTCTAGGTGTAGCAATAGATGATTATGAATTGTCCCGTCTGTTGGGTATAGGGGATATGATCTTTGGTGAAGAGAACAGATTAGGAAATTTGGTTATTGAAATTAAGCCGTCTGGACGTACAAACGATAACTTTTTGTCAACTTCTCACGAATATTGTTTGTATTATTCAATTAATCCGAATGAGGTCGAAATTCAATTTTGGGAATTGTCTGAATCTCAAAAGTCTGCCTATAAAGAGGAAGATAAAAGAGGAAAGTATAAATGGAGAGATTTTCTTCGTACTGGAGGGTATTCTACACCAGCTGAAAGGCCGAATTCGTATTATCCAATATATTTTAATCTTGAAACAAAAGAAATATCATTATCCTCAGCTTTGGAAAAAGGATTTGTTGAGATTTTACCAATAGATAGTGAAGGTAAAAAAAGGGTTTGGCGCAAGACACCGCCATCATTTCTTAAACATCTTGAAAAGGGAGAAATTCAAATAACAACCAATAGAGATGGGAAATCAAAGGTGCAGATTATTGATAGGATTAAAGATGGAATCCGACCTAAGAGTGTTTGGGTGGGCAGTAAATATGATGCTGCAACTCACGGTACAAAATTATTAAAGAAAATGTTTGGTGATCAAAAAGTATTTTCTTATCCTAAGTCATTGTTCAATATCAAAGATAATATTCAAATAATATCTGATGACGACAGCGATGTTATTTTTGATTATTTTGCCGGCTCAGGTTCTACCGGTCACGCAGTAATTGAACTCAACAGAGAAGATGAGGGAAACAGGAAATATATCCTTGTTGAGATGGGACAATATTTTGAGACAGTTACAAAACCTCGGATTCAAAAAGTTATTTATTCTGAAGACTGGAAAGATGGCAAACCGGTTTCCCGCAAAGGTGTCAGCCACACATTTAAATATCTAAAACTTGAATCTTATGAAGATACCCTCAACAATCTGGAATTGAAGCGGACGGATCAGCAATCACAAATTCTACCGGGTACAGAAACTTTCCGGGAAGATTATCTGCTGCGTTATATGCTGGATATTGAAGCGAAAGACAGTCTGTTAAATTTGAAGACCTTTGAAAATCCATTCGATTACAAGTTGGATATTGCTTCCAGCACGGTTGGAGAAACCGTGCCTACAAAGGTTGATCTGGTGGAAACCTTCAATTATTTGCTCGGACTGAAGGTGAAAACAATCAGCAAGATTTCCGGCTGTGTGGTGGTGGAAGGCAGCACCAGAGACGATGAAAAGGTGCTCGTCATCTGGCGCAATGTCTGTGAAATGAATAATGAAGCACTGGATCAATTCTTCCGCAAGTTGGATATTTCAACCAGGGATTTTGAGTATGACATCATTTATGTGAATGGTGATAACAATTTGCCTAACTTGCGCCGAGAGGGAGAAGATTGGAAAGTCAAGCTGATTGAAGAAGAATTCCACAACAGGATGTTTGAGGAGTAGGTAGATAAACGACTATGATGCAAGACCACGAAGATATGCCGAATTTGAATAGCAATACACAGGATAAAATCGCCTTGGTGCTAAAGGGGTCAGCGGGAGCTATTCCATTTGCAGGAGGAATTATCGCTGAGGTTATTGGTGAGTTAATCCCTAACCAGCGCATTGATCGTATTGCAACATTTTTGAAGATACTTGAACAAAGAGTTGGAAAAATTGAAAATACCCACCTGAAGAATCAATTACGGCAGGAGCAAAATATTGACTTGTTTGAAGACGCTTGTTTTCAAGCCATTCGAGCATTGAGTAATGAACGACTTGAATATATTGCGAATGTTTTTGCAAATAGCCTGACTCAAGAAGAAGTGGAGTATTTGTTTAAAAAGAAATTGATGTGGTTGTTAGGACAATTGAACGATAATGAATTGTTAATGTTAAGAGCTTATGCTTCACCGTCTTATACTAAGGAAGGGAAAGAATTCTGGAAAAAGCACGAGGCAGTGGTAAGAATTTCTTCACCAATCCTTTCTGCGACCGAAAAGGAAGTAGAGAAAGCAACACTGAAGCGCTCTTTTCTGGAACGTTTAGTCCAATTAGGATTGATTACACAAATCTATCAGAAGCCTAAAAAAGGGGGATTTCCAGAATTTGATATTAAAACAGGAAAAATCAAATCAAAGGGATATAAAATTACCCTTTTAGGAAAAACACTTGTTCGTTATATCAATGATGAAATAGAGGATGATCAACAAAATGGCGAATAAAAAAAATACTATTCAATTTGATCATAAACTCGTTCTTCAACAATGGTTGTTTAACTTGCTTGGGGTAGATCAATTCTCCACCCTACAGGATTGGCTCAAAGATTCCGAGTTGGAAGGCTTTGATACTGAGAATCGGAGTAATTTTTATCACGAATTATCCTTGCGATTGGTTCACCGTCAGGGCGTAACGGACGATGATTTGCTGCGTTACGATGACAATATTGTTCGCTATTGGAAGCGGATAACCGAGAAACGCAATCAAAAAGAAGGGCGTATTCTCTACCTCAAATATTTCCAGTATTTAGCATTATTGGCAACCGAAATTTATCTGGAAAGATATTTTGATGATCCAGATGCATTATTGCTGAGCCTGAATGAAGTGGTTGATGATTTCAATGCAGATAAAACAGAACGGGAAAAAATCAATGGGTTTCTGTTCAACGAACTAAACAAACTCGCATTCTGGATGGCAACCGGCAGCGGCAAGACATTACTGATGCACTGCAACCTTTTGCAGTATAAGCATTACCTGAAACAGAAAAAAGCCGAAAAAACCATCAACCGCGTTCTTCTCCTGACGCCAAACGAAGGGCTTTCTCGCCAACACCTAGCAGAATTTGAACTATCTGGAATTGGCGCAGAGATCTTCAGCAAGAAAACTTTGGGCAGTATGTTTTCTGGGGTGAGTATTGAGATCATCGATATTCATAAATTGGGTGACGCAAACGGTGATAAAACGGTTGATGTGGCTGCTTTTGAAGGCAACAACCTTGTTCTGGTGGATGAAGGACATTCAGGAGCCAGCAGCGGAGAAGCCGGGAAATGGATGCAGCGCAGGGAAGCATTATGCACAAATGGTTTCTCCATTGAGTATTCAGCTACCTTTGGGCAGGCAATAAGAAATGACAGCAAACTCATTGACACTTATGCCAAGAGCATCCTTTTTGATTATTCGTATCGCTATTTTTACAATGATGGTTATGGCAAGGAATACCGCATCTTGAATTTGGAGGATGATAGTCACAGCGAACAACGCTATCGTTATCTGAGCGCTTGTTTACTGGCTTTCTATCAGCAGCAAAAAGTATTCCAGGGAGAAAAACTGTCTTCCAAGCAGTATTTGATTGAAAAACCTTTGTGGATCTTTGTGGGTGGCAGCGTTAATGCGGTCAGCACCAGAAGAGGAAAGAAAATATCTGATGTGGTGGATATTCTCTTATTCCTTGCCAAATTTTCAGATCCAGACCAGCGATCGAGCAATACGCGTTTGATTGCAGATTTCCTGCGTGGAGATGCTGGACTGCTGGATGCCAAGGGGCACGATATTTTTGAAACCAGTTTTACGTATTTGGCGGGATTAGATCTTACTGCAGAACAAATTTATCAAAATATTCTGGAAACCTTTTTCAATGTCAGTTCTCCAGCAAAATTATACGTAGAAAACCTGAAGGGCAGCGACGGTGAAATTGGTTTAAAACTTGGCGATAATGATTATTTCGGTTTGATCAATGTGGGTGATGCCAACGCATTGTGCAATCTTTGTGAAGAATTCCGTGAGTTGGTTGTACGTGAAGAGGCTGTGTCCTCTTCCATATTTCATCAGTTAGAAAGGCCGGACTCAGAAATCAATGTGCTGATCGGTTCGCGCAAATTTATGGAGGGCTGGAACAGCTGGCGGGTCAGCACAATGGGATTGATGAATATTGGGCGTGGCGAAGGCTCACAAATCATCCAGCTATTTGGGCGCGGCGTACGTTTGAAGGGGAAGGAGTTTTCCTTAAAGCGAAGTTCGGCTTTAGATGAAACCCATACACCACGACATATTCCCATTTTAGAAACTTTGAACATTTTCGGCGTCCGTGCTGATTATATGCAGCAGTTTAGAGAATACCTGGAAGCTGAGGGGATTTCTCCAGACGGAGAAAAAGTTGAATTCATAATGCCTGTGATCAATGACCTGGGCAAACAAAAACTCAAGATGATCCGGCTTCAGGAGGGTTTGGACTTTAAGCACGATGGCCCCCGCCCCACTTTGGGCCTGCCAGATGAGAAATTGAAACGCAAACCAATTGAGGTCAATTGGTATCCTCGTGTTCAGGCTTTGACCAGTAATAGCCAGACTGTAGAAATCGAAGCAGAACTGCATACTGAATATTTTTCTGCACAGCAAACCGCTTTCCTCAATGTGGACGAGCTCTTTTTTGCAATGCAGCAATTCAAGAATGAACGCGGTTGGTATAACCTGAACATCAGCCGGGAAGGCATTGAAAAATTACTCAATGATCATTCCTGGTATAGACTTTATATTCCAGAAGGCGAATTTTATCCAAGCCGTTTCACGAAAGTGGATCAGTGGCAAGAGATAATGACAGCACTGTTGAAAAAGTATTGTGATCGTTTTTATAAGCATAAAAAGGCTGAATGGGAAGGCAAACATCTGGAGTATCGAGAATTGACACCGGATGATCCCAACTTCTTCCAAGAATACAAAATCCTTTACGACAAATCCAGAGAAGATATTGGGCAAAGGCTTGAAGCCATTAAAAAGGCAATTGAAGAAAAGAAGCTGCAAAATATGCAGTTTGAACGACTTCATGTCATTTTCTTTGAGCGCCATCTATACCAGCCACTACTCTATCTTGGTAATGGGTGCCAACTAGAAATCAGTCCGGTCGCATTAAACGAAGGAGAGAAAAATTTTGTTGAGGATTTAAAAACATTCTTCACGAATTCCGATGGATATTTCCAGAATAAAGAGCTTTACCTGTTGCGAAACCGCAGTAAGGGAAGCGGTGTTGGATTCTTCGAAGCTGGCAATTTTTACCCCGACTTTATAATGTGGTTGGTGGTCGGTGACAAGCAGTACGTGAGTTTCATTGACCCTAAAGGCATAGGTCGCATTGGCTTGGCGGATCCGAAGGTTGAGTTTTACCAAACCATTAAAGACCTTGAAAAAGATTTGAATGATCCGAATATCGTTCTGAATTCTTTCATTGTTTCCAACAGCGAATTTCACACTTTGCCCATACAAATACAAAATATGAGCAAAGAGGATTGGGAAGCCAAAAATGTGTTCTTCCAGGTAGATGATCGAGACGTCTATATCGAGAGAATTATGGAAAGAATTGGAGCGGATTAAAGTCGATTGCCTAGCGTTGCAAAAAGAGGGTTTTATGATTGATACAAATCGTCAAAACTTGACATCTTTCCATGCGAAGCATTGTGAACCTGTCCGGAAAATCGTTGAAGAAGATATGTAACCTGTTGGAAATCCATTTCCAATAACCCACTAAAGAGGTCAACGTCTCCATGAAAAAGGATAACATAAAATCAAATCGTTGATATTTTCCACCTGTCCCACAAGGTGCGGTTATACCCACTGTATTTGTTTCTAAGAATAGGCGGGGACGTGGATGTGCTCGTGCAAAATTGCCAAGAACGCAAAGGTTTTTAAGGGATGGTAAAAAGAGGCGATTATCTCCGGCAGTGAACAGCATGGTTATGAGCATCCCGGTACGTCAGGCGCAGGAAAAGTAAAGGATGCCGGACTGGTGGGGAGAGATTCTGACGCGCGGAGCGCGTCAGAATGACACCTGGTATGGAAAAAGCGCGCCTTTCCGGTTTTCTGGTAGATTGTATGGGGATGTTTGAAGGTGTGCTTTCCCATCCACGCCTCCGCCCCGCATAACCTGACAGAGTCAGTTCTCCGGGCAGAGGTTTGCCACCAGGAATTTGGAGATTTTATCGTCCTGGGTCTGCGGGCCCGAATGGGCCAGACAGTAGGGTTTCAGGAAATAGGGATCTTCGCGCAGGAGGGCGCCAATCTCGTTGGCCTGGTCAAACATGCCCAGGCGGGCGTAGGCTTCATAGAACGGCATCCATTCCGCGACGTCGCCGGGGGCCAGATGCTGCGAGGAGGCTTCTTCTGCCAGCTTCACAACCGCTTCCCAATCCTTTTGCTGGCGGGCGAGGCCGGCCTTCTGGTAGTAGTAGCACCATCCGCGCGCGGGTTCAGGGCCGAAGACCTCCACCGGCGGGGTGTGGCTTTCGCCATCGGTCAGGATCTGGTCGATCCTGGAATTCTCTGCTACCAGGCGGATCATGGCGTCTTCACCTTCCGGGAAGGCCAGGTCGGTTCCATCGTAGACCTGCAAACAGCCCGTCCCGGAGGGCAGGCTGACCACCAGGGCCCGGCTGAGATCCGCCATGTATTCAAACCTGCGGAAGGTACGGCCGTAGCGGTCGCGGTTCTGGATGGCGGGCAGGGTTTCCTGGTTCAGAATCTCTCCGGAAACTTTCAGCGATCCGGCAGAAAAATCGGGGTCATAGAGGATATTGGCAGGTCCCCAGATCTCGTAGCTCTCGGCAAGGCGGTAGCCGCCCGGCAGCTCGGCCACAATGGTGGTCTCGGGTTGGAGATCCGGCGCCCGCCAGGAGAGCTGCCACCACAACTGGCGCTGGTACTCCCAGAAGCGGCTGAAGTACGCGCCGTTGCCGTAGTGGGTGACCACCGACAGGACGATCAGGAAACCGATCAGGAAATAACGCGTTTTATCGGACCGGAAGAAGTGGAAAATCAGGCCGGTCACCAGCATGACCGCGCCGATGGAGGCCAGGAGGGTGTAGCGGTCAAAAGTGTTCCGCAATTCCACGTCCCGGTTCGCGGCGATAACCGGCAGGATGCTGACTGCGGCAACCAACAACCCAATCCAGACGGCATGGATGGCCCAGCCGCGGTCTTCTTCCGCCGGGTCTCCGGTTCCGGCACCGGCGGGAGCGGGGAGCCCTTTCTTGAGAAAAACGAAGAGGATGACCAGTGCCGCAGCCGCCAGCAGGAGGGCTGTGGTGAGCGCGGTGTAGTTTAAAGCGTTTGCCAGGTCATACAGGGGGACAAACCAGGCCAGAACGAGGGTGTTGAAGACGCCTTTCAGGAGTTCATATCCCAGGCGCACGAACATTGTGAAAGGGTTATGGGTGTAAGTGGCCGCCAGTGAACCGATATCCGTGGCAGCCCGGGTGCTGTTAAAGATGAAGACCCGCCAGTAGAGGAAGGCTCCCAACGTGATCAGGTTGGGAAGCCAGGTTTTCAGGACCTTCCAGGCTTTCTCGCGGAGGGTCCCCGCATGGTCGCGGTAATAAAGATAGCCCAGCAGGACCAGCCGCACCCCTTCGACCCCGACCATCCATTCCATGATGAGATAGCACAGGGCTCCGGTGACCATTGAGCCCAGCACCAGAGGGATTTGCAGGGAAAGTTTTTTCGTTTGGGTAAACAGGACGGTCAGGAGGAGGGAGAAAATGCCGCTGGCAAGCCCTACCAGATGCACCTGGTAAGAGCTGGCGGTGGGAAGCTGTAAAAATCCGGGATAAACCAGGAACAGGGCGGCCATGAAAAAGGTGGCGACGCGCTGCCGGGGCCACACCAGACGCACCAATATAAACATGAAAAATGCGCCCGCAAACCGGCAGAAGAGGGCATAGAGCTGCCAGGCGAGAGGATTGTCTCCCAGAACTTTGTAGGTTGCCGCGTAGACCAGACCCATAAAGGGGCGATCAATCTTATGTTCGTCCAATATCCGCCCGGGTCCCTGAACGTATCCCGACCAGGCTACATGCCAGTCATCCCGGTAGTACCCCAGCTTGCTGATGAACGGCAAAAAGACGATCAGTCCGATGAGCAGGATGATGAGAAAGTCGGAAAGTTTCAGGGCCGCAGCATTTTTAAAAAGTTTCATTTTCCCCTCGGGTTTTGTTTATAATCAAGAGTTGGAGGTTGTCCGTTTCTATTATACCGTTGGAAGGAAAACCTTTTAAAAAATTGAGCTGTTTCTGCCGGGAGTTCCCTGAACACTGAACCCTGCCGCTGAAACTCAGCGGATGCCACCAGGAACGGCATTCCCCCTACCCACTGAAACGGTTTAGATTAAAATAAAAGACAGACAGGCGTTTTCTGGCCCTCGATCAGGAGATACGATAATGGTAAATGTGGAATATGTTCAGATACTGCGCCCACAGCTTGCAGGCAAGTTTGATCCGGGAGCATTTTCAGCACGGACACCCGCCATCGCGGATGCCTACGCATGGGGTAAGGAACTCCATGCGGGGCAGGTCCGACTGAGCGGGGAACCCTATTTTGAGACGCACTGCGCCTGGGTGGCAGCCTTCATCGATAATTTGGTGCAGAATGAGGCCTGGACAATCGCGGCCCTGCTGCACGATGCCGTTGAGGACAGCGGCGAAAGCCTGGACCGCATCCGGGAACGTTTCCCCGGACAGCTGGGTGAGGAAGTTGCCCATATTGTGGACGGGGTCACCAAGCTGAGCCGCCCGCGGGATGGGCGTTCGCGCGAACTGGAGACCCTGCGCAAGATTGCCATGTTCCGCGACCCGGGGGTGTTCCTGGTCAAGCTGGCCGATAAAAGCCATAACCTGATGACCCTGGAACACATGCGTCCGGATAAGCGCTTCCAGAAGGCGAAAGAAGCCATCAGCGCTTACGGCAAGCTGGCGGGCATCCTGAACTGCTACAGCTGGCGGCGCTGGCTGGAGGACATGGCCTTCCCTTATGTGGACCCAGAAGCCTATACCAGCGTGAAGACTAAACTGGACAGCGACCCGCGCATGGACCCCGATTTCATCAACCCCATGCTGGATCATCTCGCCGAAATTATGGACAGGGCAGGAATCTCCGGCCGGGTGCAGGTTGTTGTGGACGGGTACTGGCAGTCCTGGTTCAAGCTGCGGCAGCGCGCCCGCAGCCGTTTGACCTCGATGAATACTTTCGCGGATGTGAATGATGTGATCAGCTTCCGCATGATTGTTGAAGAAAACAACCCCGACCTGTGTTATACCCTGTTGGGCGGGGTGGACCGTTTCCTGGGCTCGTATCTTGATGACAGCCGTTTTGATGACTTCATTGCCGATCCCAAGAATGATTACCGCGCACTCCAGGTTACGGCTTATTTGCCGGATTACGGCGCGGTTGAAGTGGCAATTGCCACCGAGGATATGGAAGGCGAAAATACCTGGGGCATTGTGTACTGCATCCAGCAGGGCAAAGACATCGGCCACTACCGCCCGGTAGAGATCCTGACGCCCACGGGCGGGGCGCGGTTCCTTCCGGAAGGCTCCACGGTGCTGGACGCAGTGGTATCGATCCAACAGGAACTGCTGCTGGATAAAATCAGCTCGGTGGAAGTGAACGGCCGGCTGGCCAAGCTCTCCGAAAAGGTGCATCCGGGGGATGTGGTGGAGGTGATCACCTCGACTCAGCGCCTGAAGCCTACCCGCGAGTGGCTGAACTATGCCAATCCCTCTACCGCCCGGCGGCTGCGTGCCGTGCTGGCAACCGAAGCGCTCAAACGCTCCGAAGAGCAGGGCAAGGCAGCGGCCCGCCCGGTGTTGATGGCACGCGGCATTCTGGACTTGAAAGATGTGCTGGCGTTAGAGAAGGACCGGTTTGACATTTTGCTGGGACAACTGGCCTGCGCCAGCCTGACGGACCTGTATGTGGCGGTGGGCGGCGGGGCGGTACCTCTGGATCAATTGGGACGCGGATTGGATGAAGCGGGAATTTCCGGAGAGAGTCTGGACTGGACGACCATCCGGATTGTAGGCTGCCCGGAAACGCACCGCCCGGGCGTGCTGGCCCAACTGGCGGGAATGGTTTCGCAGGTGGGAGGCAATATCCTGCGCTCGGTGAATGATACTTTGCCGGACGGCGGTTTCATGGTGCGGCTGGTTGTCCGGAATCTGGATAAAGAGGCGCTGGAGCGGTTGGGCGAGTCTTTCGAAAAGATGGATGTGGAGTTTGAGGTGATCGAAATTGTATAATAAGAGCACAACAGTCCAGGAGAATGAC
>JAHDQE010000021.1 GCA_018433975.1 Ornatilinea sp.
CAACAAGAAAGCAATCAGGATCCCCACCACACCCCCAATGAAAGAAAGCAAAAGCGATTCTTTTAAAACCATTTTCAAAATCGCTCTACGCCTCCAACCCAGCGCTCTCAAAACACCGATCTCCCTGGTCCTCTCTAAAACGGACATGAGCATCGTATTCATCACACCCAATCCACCCACCACAATAGCCATTAAAGATATTGCCCCCATCATCGAATCAGTCGCCTCCATATCGGGCATTTGCTCTGCAAATTCACCACTCAATGAAGCGTGAACATCGGGTATTTGCCGATTTATTTTCTCAACTACGGCAGAGGCCTGGCGCGGATCTACCAATTTAACCAAATACATGGTGACTTTTCGAGGCCGTCCCATAAAAGATTGAGCATCACGCAATGTTACAACACCCCCCATCTCTTCCCAACTTATCCCGGATTCATAAATTCCGACCACTTTAAAACGATTACCCGCAATATCAATGGTTTTACCTACCTGAGCGTTGAGCGATTCTGCCATCCTGCTGCCAATCATAATCTGGCGATTACCGTGAATTAATTCTCCTTCGACCATATTAAACTTCCGAATCGCGCTTTCGTTAGGCGCATATCCCAGGAGAATAAAAAAACTATTCTCTTCAGGAAGAACAACCGCCGTTAACGCCATTCCACTTACATGGGCTACTTCAGGATACGCTTCAATTTTTTCTCCCAGGCGTTCATCAATTGCGCTGAGGGATGTATCAGAAATATCCGCCTGCCTTATCATGATCTCTACATCCACGCCAACTGCCATGTCTGTTAAATCAGCAGACACGCCCTGTACAGTGCTCTCTAAAGCCATGATCGATCCCACCGTGAGGGAGATCACAGAAAGAGAAAGTAAAGTTCGGGTCGTACGCTGCCACAAACTTTGCAATGCCATTCCGCCAAAAGGCAACCTGCGTACATGCTTCCCCGAGCTGCCACCCTCATAGCGAATTGCCTCAATTGGTTGCAAACGAGAAGCATGCCAGGCCGGATAAACTCCCCCTACAACGCCCAAAACCACTACGGTGATAAACGCCTGTAAAATAAGGTCGAATCGAACACTGCCCGGGTTTGCCCCAAAGAGCACAGTCGCTCTGGAAAGCCAAAAAATTAAAAGCCATCCGCCAACTGCCCCAATCACACCGCCGGTAATCGATACCAGCAAAGATTCTTTAAGTATCATGAGCATGATTCGTCGGCTGGACCACCCAACTGCTCTCAAAACGCCAATCTCACGTGTCCGTTCAATTATGGACATGAGCGTTGCGTTCATCATTCCGACACCACCCAGGATAATTGCCAAACCGGCGATAACCCAGACAAAACTACGCAGAGAATCGTCCAGAATTTGTTCATCCCCATAATCTGAAGCTGCAGATAAAGATAGTTTGGGCCAGAGTCTCGCCACCCGCTGTTCCAACCTTTCACAATCGGCAGATTTTTTCAATTTAATGTAGAAAAGACTGACTTGACGCTGCTTTCCCAATAAATTTTGTGCTTCCGGAATAGTCAAAACAGCGCCACTGTCTTCAAAACCATCTCCGGTTTGATAAATTCCAACAATCCGGTATACACTCCCTGTCAGGCGCAAAGTATCACCGGGAGATTTATTAAAAGTTTCTGCAGCAGCAGAACCCAAAAGAATTGGTTTTCCTTTTTGTCTAACTGCCTCCCGATCATATAAGCCAACACCTTCAATCAGAGTAAAGCGATCGAAAATAAAGCTGTTTTCCGGATAACCAAAAACAAAGAAATATGGAGTATTTTCAGTCTGGACAATGCCTTGAAGCATCCCGCTCACTGCTTCAACCTCTGGCATTGCTAAAAGTTCATCCCCTACAGACTCATCAACCGAGCTATAACTGATATCCATTGTATCGGGCTGCCCCAAAACAAGGTCTGCCTGACTCCCTGAAAACATAGAACTGTATCCTGCCTGTAATCCATCCGCCAGGGCTCCCAAACTGACAATCGCCATGACCCCGACGCTGATCCCCAGGACAGTAATTAATGTTCGAGCTTTCCGACGGAGGAGATTCTTTAAAATCATTTTAGTTATTATTCAACATACAGGCGAGAAATATAAATGAGCACCAACTATACAGGTAAACTATCTTACAATCTTCCCAACTTAATGGTAAATTATATGTTATCATATTCCCAAAAACACGATCATGGATCACTAACTTATGACGCAATCGAAAAGCAAGAGCGCGCTGATCATATCTTTAATCACTCTGATCGCAACTTGTATTAGCGGGGTTTTATTAATAAACGAGAAAAACGTGCAACTTGCTTTAACGTTAATGATTCTACCCATATCTTTATCCAGCTATTTATATCCAAGATATATCTATCTTATTTTTCTGTTCATAATAAATATTCTTTCTGTTTATCTCCCCAGGCTGATGGGGATTCAATTCAATGTTTCTGCAGCAGAATTAATTGTCTTCAATGTAGTCTGCATCTCCTTTTCCGAATTGATTCAACAGCTAAAACAATCCTATTCTAAAGCAAACGAAAAACTTTCTCAATTAAATTTCCTCCACCATAATATTGTTAATAAAATAAAAGAGGGTGTAACCATTCTCAAAAACAATCAGGCATTTTTTGCCAATGATCAAATTTCTAATTTAACCGGGTTTTCTCCGGAAGAGATAAAAAGTTTTTCATTCCTCAACCTCGCCCATCCTGAGGAGAAATATAAATTATCTTCCATTTCAACTTCCAACAGTGATTCTGGCGATCATTCCCAAAATGTCCGCTTTTGGATTAAAAATAAAAATGGCGAGGACCGATATATTGAAAACCTGTATTGGTATCTCCAACCGCAGGCAGATGAATCTTTCGAGTTTATTTTCACTAACGATCTAACAAATCAAAAAAAGGTGGAAGAGACTCTCACGCGCAATCAAAAGTCTCTGACCAGGATCATCTCCAACTTACCCGGCATGGCCTATCGCTGCAAAAATGATGCGAACCGGACAATGGAATTTGTCAGCGAAGGCGCAAAAGATCTCACCGGCTACCTGCCTGATGCTCTTATTAACAATGAACGTGTTGCATACCAGGATTTGATACACCCGGAAGACCGTTTAGCTGCTCAGTCTAAAATCGAAGAAATGATTAACACAAACTCAATTTTCCGCTTAACTTATCGGATTAACACTGCTGATCAGAAAATAAAATGGGTTTGGGAGCAAGGCAAAGTAGTTCAAAACATCGATACTTCAAGCGAAAAAATACTGGAAGGTTTTATCACCGATATCACTGACCATGTGCTTTCCAATCAGGAATTGAGCCAAAGTGAACAACAATACAGAGCATTGGCAAACAGCATCACCGATGTATTTATGGCGCTTGACAACAGCCTGCTCTTTACTTATTGGAATCAGGCTTGCGAGAAGCTTATAGGTGTCTCTTCTAAAGATGCAATTGGCAAATCAGTACATACAATTTTCCAGGATCCCCAAGGAATCGCTTTGTCCAACGCTTTACAGGAAGCTATGGACCACAAAAAACCCAGACGGTTTATTCAAAAGCTAAAAATCAATGGGGAAGAACCTTTTCTTGAGATAAACATTTACCCTTCTTCTTATGGCGTTGCCGTATTTGGCAGAGATGTAACGGAACGCATTGAAGCCGAAAATCAATTAAAATACTTGAGCACACACGATGCGCTTACAGAAATTTACAGCCGTACCTATTTTGAGACAGAAATGAGTCGACTTCAACATAGTCGGCTCTTTCCCATCAGCATTGTTATGGCAGATCTTGACGGGTTGAAATATGTAAATGACAACCAGGGGCATTCTGCCGGCGATGAGCTTCTTCGACAAACCGCAAAACTACTAAGAGAATCGTTCCGAAACGAAGACGTTGTAGCAAGAATAGGCGGAGATGAATTTGGTATTTTGATCGCCAATACCGGATTGGATGCAGTACACAAAGCAATAAAGAGGGTCCAATCAAAAATTCGGGAGTATAACAAATCTCACCCCGGCCTAAAGATAAAATTATCAATTGGGGTTGCCACATCCCAAATAGGGGAAAGTCTGGAAGAAACCGCTAAAAGAGCGGACAAAAAGATGTATGAAGATAAAAGCACCCACAAAGGAGATACACGGGAATTAAAGCCTTATTAATGTGTGCTGCCGGCTCCCGTATTATTCGAACTTTATTTGCATACAGCTCTGTCTTCCGATCCGGATTGATTTAATCTTGTAATCCAGTGTAGAGCAGGTTGTAAACGCCAAACAGATGAAACGATGAAGACCCTTCATACAGCACCTTCCACGAATTCCAATCAACTTCGCAATACAATTTTTATTTTAATTCTCATCTCTGTTGCCATAGCCGCCCGTGCACTCCCCGGTCCGCGCACAATCGACGATTCTTATATCACCTACCGGTATGCACGAAATATACTGGCCGGAGAAGGTTTTGTGTACAATCCCGGTGAAAGAGTGCTGGGAACCACCACCCCGCTTTACACTCTGACCATAGCAGGGCTCGCAGCCCTCACCGGTGGCACGGAGGCTCCTTTTCCTGTTTTAGCATTAATTTTGAATACCCTGGCAGATATTTTAATCTGCCTTCTGTTATGGCAAATCGGGAAAAGGCTTGAATCGGAGTGGGCTGGATTTGTGACCGGCCTGGTATGGGCTGTAGCACCATTCAGTGTGACTTTTGCGATCGGTGGTTTAGAAACCAGTGTTTATGTTTTCTTACTGACAGCTTCAATTTACTTTTATCTGAATAAGCGCCGTAAGTTAACCACCCTGTTTGCCGCCTTTTCTATTCTCACCCGTCCGGATGCAATCATTCTTATAGGACCACTTGCTCTGGACCGTTTATTGAGCGCAAAGAACAAAAATGAGAAAATTCAGTCAGGCGAAATTCTTTCTTTTATCCTGCCCGGTCTCATCTGGGGCATCTTTGCAACTTTATACTTCGGAAGCCCCATTCCCCACTCTGTAACCGCAAAAATCGCTGTTTACCATCTTCAAAAAGCAGATTCTTTCATCCGCCTCATGCAGCATTATGCCGTTCCATTCATGGCGCATCATATTTTTGGTACAGCCGCTATTACTGTAGGAATCTTTTTGTTTCCATTCCTTTTTATTATCGGGGCCCGATTCAGTATTTCTAAAAACCCAAGAATTATCCCATTCGTTTTATACCCTTTACTTTATTTAATCGTTTTCTCCTTACCCAATCCACTTATCTTTCGATGGTATTTAACACCACCCCTCCCGGCATATTTTCTTTTCATTCTGATAGGACTGCACCAAATTTTAGCCAGGCTTTTTGGAAGCCAGCCTTCCGGGTATTCATTATGGAAAAACCTCATACCGGCTGCATTATTACTCATTTTTCCATTAAGTACAATGCTTTCGGCCTGGGAAATACACCCGGATCATGGCCCTGATCGACCTGCGCCCAAAATGGCGTGGATCAAGCTGGAACTTCTTTATCGGCAAGCTTCGGAAAAGCTAATCGATAAAATCCAACCCCAGCAAGTTCTTGCTGCAGGAGATGTAGGGGTGCTTGGCTTTTATACCAACGCCCCAATTCTCGATACAGTCGGGTTAAATTCAACACAGTCTTTAAAATATTATCCAATTGACGAAGATTTATATGTCATTAATTACGCCATCCCCACTCAGTTGATTTTGCAAGAAGAGCCAGATTGGATTGTCGTTCTGGAGGTTTATGGCAGGAGAACGTTTCTTGCCAGCGATGAATTTAATCAAAAATATGAATTGCTTGAGAAAATCCCCACGGACATTTACGGAAGTGACGGGATGTTAATTTTCAAGCTAAAAACATCAACGCCTGAAAATACAATATCCTAATCAAAATTTAAGTTTATACGCCCGGCTTCACCATAATCTTTATTTCGCTTAAAATAAAGCAATGAAAATGCAGCTTCCGTTATTCCCGTTGCACACCGTCCTTTTTCCAGGCACATTACTCCACCTAAATATATTTGAACCACGTTATAAAATCATGTTACGCAAATGTCTGGCTAAAAACGAACCTTTTGGAGTCGTTTTAATCCAGCAAGGGCAGGAGGCCTTTGGCCCCATTTCAAAAGTATTTAACGTTGGCTGCACTGCTCACATCATGGAAATAAAACCCACTTCACCCAGTTCTTACAACCTTACCGCTTTTGGATATGAAAGATTTCGCATTTTAGAACTCTACAAAGATCGACCGTATTTGACTGCAACCGTTAATGTTTTTAAAATCGAAGAGACCCTTACTAAAAACACATTCCAAAGCGTTCAAAATTTAATTCCATTGGTAAAAAATTATCTTGATTTACTACCCAGAATAGAACCGAGTGAGAGTTACATTAAAGATTTCCAGCTTCCCGAGAACCCAGTTTCAATTATTCATAAGGCAGCTTCGATACTTCAATTACCCGGATTTGAAAAACAACTTCTTCTGGAAGCGAAAAGTCTTTCCGAACTAGCTGTAACGGTTGAAAGGTTATATCGAAGAGAAATTACGGTTATCAATCAATTGCTGGAGACTACAGATTTAGAAGCCCGACGTGCAGCGTGGTTGAATTAACCTCGTTGCTTTTTAAAGATCAAAAAAATCCATTCATCACGAATGGATTTTTTTGATGGATATGTTAAAATAGATACTCGTTACAGATCTTATTTCCTCAGGATTGTTGCAAAATGAGCAGTGCGAGCCAATTAATTCAAGCGATTGAAGACAATAAACTAAAAATTGTAGACCAATGGGTTTCCCATTTATTAACCTACAGTGATGTTCTTGAACAGCAATCCGTTTTCTCAAATGAAATTACTGTTACTCAGCTAATAGATGTAATAATCTCCCTGCTTCAATCAGCTGATAGTACCCCCGCAGATTTAATCTTAAAAAACATTGCCTCCGAGCAAATTCAGCGCCAGCAAGAAATGAATGTGGTCATTAACTTCTTATTCCTTGGCAAACAAATTATTTTAAGAAGTACAATGGACAGCTTTAAAAACAATGTTTCCATTTTAAATAATGCTATTCTCCAACTTGATCAATGTATCACTTTACTGGTGACAATCTATATTGATAAATATCAGGCATTACTGAGTACATCTAAACTTAAAATACAAAACAGCAAATCTTTCAGTGCTTTGACCGGAAACTACCCTCCCCTGGAAGTATATGCTGTTGTAAAAGAAATGACCTGGACAACAATCAAAACGCTCAACGCAAAACAGGCCTTTTTGTATCTAAAAGATAAGAACGAGGACTTCTTTAACCCATTCTTTGCATTAGGCAACCTGACCGTATTGGATAAACAAACCTTTAATGCAGAGACTGTTGAAATTAACAACGCTGAAATTATTCATACATTATTCGTCAAACGGGAGCCTATTTTTACAACCAATAAATCCGACCTTCAGGGACTACCCCTCGCCATCCTGAAATCAGTTGTTGAAGAACAGTCCATTCTGGTCCTTCCACTGGCTTCCAAAAATCACAGCCTCGGATTTCTTGTTTTTTGCGGCATTGGCATTAGCAATACGGTGATAGATGAGCAAATTCAGCTTTCGATGACAATTGCACATGCAATGGGGCTTGCCCTTGAAAACGAGCTCCTCTATGAAGAAAAGAAAAAACGTCTGGCAGAAACGGACAGCTTACGACAAATTACTTTTGCGTTATTGCAAAAATTTAATATCGAAGAAGTCCTCGAGATTATTTGTACTGAAGCGCAAAGATTAACATCTGCCCATGGAAGTGCTGTTTATATGCTGCAGGATAATCAATGGTTAAAAGCCGCTTATCAAACAGGAGAGACCTCTCACGCTTCTGATAAATGGATTGCTCTTAAAGAATCCGTTCTCGGGTTAACTGTTTTAAGAAATAAACCGGTCTATATTAACAATCAAAACAGTCTTGATACCGCCAAAAACAAAAATCAATTATCCCTTCTGGCCGTTCCTTTACAATTTAACAATGAACCTGTCGGCATCATTGAAGTCGTAAAAAAACATTATGGATTTTCAAAAGACGACATCCGAATTATTAATCTCTTTGCCGGGCAGGCAGGAGTCGCAATTGAAAACGCCCGATTATACCAACAAGCAGAGCAAATTGCCGTCTTAGAAGAGCGCCAGCGACTGGCGCGGAACCTGCATGATTCTTTGAACCAATCCGTCTTTGCGCTCAACCTATACGCGAAAGCAGCCGCACGACACCTTGAAGCGAATCGTTTCGATAAAGCAAAAAAATATATTAAGGATATTACCGAAACAGCAAAAGATGCCCTGGCTGAAATGAGGCTTTTAGTCTACAAACTTCATCCACCACAGCTTGACCAAAAAGGGCTTGTACCGACCATCGAATCTCGATTAAAAAAGGTTGAAGAAAGAGTTGGTATAAAGTATATTTTAAACTCCAATATCTCCAGCAAAATTCCAGCTGCCATTGAAGAAGAAATGTATTGGATAGCTTTGGAAGCATTGAACAATATACTCAAACATTCAGAGGCAAATGAAGTAATTGTCACTGTAAATGAAGAGCGGAACAATATCATAATGAAAATCGAAGATAACGGTATCGGCTTTGATATCGTCGAGAAACTCAATGCGGAAGGGAACATCGGCCTAAAATCCATGCGGGATCGTGCCAATTTGATCAATGCAAGCTTGGAGTTAAAAAGCGAACCCGGACAAGGAACCATAATAACTCTTGAGGTTGAATTATGAATAAAAACATCCGTCTGATCGTTGTAGATGACCATCCAGTTGTCCGGAAAGGCATTGTGGCTATGCTGGAGACAGAAGATAACCTGGAGGTAATTGCTGAATGCAGCGATGGACAAGAAGCGGTTAGAGAATATGCACAACAAAAACCAGACGTAATCTTAATGGATCTGGTAATGCCCGGAATGAATGGGATTGATGCTATTAAAGAAATCAAGAATATTGATTCCGCTGCCCGAATTCTGGTTTTAACTTCATTCACAAGCAATGAGCAGGTATTTGCTGCAATTGAGGCCGGTGCAACCGGATATTTATTAAAAGATTCGGATCCGGAGAATCTTGTGAGGTCAATTGAACAGGTTTATCACGGAGAATCCTCCCTTCATCCACTCATTGCAAGAAAACTACTGAATGAATTCACCCAACACAGCAATAAAGATAAGAATTCTATTGACACACTAACCGACCGGGAAAAAGAAGTCCTGCGTTATATTGCTCAAGGCCTCAGCAATCAGGACATTTCAGATAAAATGGTGGTTTCAAAGGCAACCGTTCATACCCATGTCAGCAATATTCTATCCAAGCTTCAGCTGGCTAACAGAACTCAGGCCGCTTTATTCGCGATTCGAGAAGGGTTTGTTCCATTCCCAAATGATTTGGATGAATCAATCTAACAATAAACCATAAAAATTCGAGCATTTTCGAGGCGTCTCCTAAATTATAAGGAGACGCCTCATCATTTAAGCTGATGCTGTTCACTAATATTTACTACAAAATGGGTAGCTTTTTTCAACTGAAATAACACCACGAGTTGAATACAAATTCCGATGTCCAAAATCATATTGAATCTTATACTGTAGGCATGAAATTCAATCAGAAGTAATTGATTTACTGGAGGATGAAATGAAAAATACATTTTCTCAAAACTTAGCTACCAATCCAGTTATTAAACAAACAAACACATCAGTACGAAATTGGATGTCAAGTCCTGTTATTTCTATCGATTCTTATACCCTGCTGACAGATGCCCGCCGTGTGATGAACACGAATAACATCCGCTTTCTTCCGATTGTTGATGAAGGCAAATTAGTTGGGGTTGTCACCCGCCGGGATTTGTTACGCCATGATCCTTCGGCAATGATGAGATCAAATTGGGAGCAATATGTTGGTATTGGTGGACAGACAATAAACCGCATCATGACAAAGAAAGTTGCCACGATCAAAGCCGATGCATCGCTTGCTCAAGCAGCACGTGTCATGCTCGAGAACAAGTTTGCCGGATTACCAGTTTTGGATACAAACCGGGAACTTGTTGGTGTGATCACCTCTTCGGATCTCTTCCGCTTCATTATCGAAAACGCAAATGAATTTAACGCAGCCATTGCCACAGCAAATCTGATGTCGAAAAATGTAGAAACCATTCCTTCATTCGCAAATTTGTTGGAAGCACACCGCATAATGGGTGTCAAACGTATCCGCGCCTTACCCATTGTGGATGACGGAAAACTGATTGGCATTGTCACCCGAACCGATTTATTGAGTGCCGACCCTTCATCCTTTGCGAGCAAACACCAACAGGAGGTTTCCCGCCGAATCGAGAGCACTCCTGTTCGCTACATCATGACCAGCAAGCCCATTACAATCTTTTCTGACACCCCCATCTCAGAAGCCGCCAAATTGATGCTGGATTATAAAATCCACAGTTTGCCCGTAATGGATCATGAAAATAAACTCGTTGGTGTCATAACCGAAACGGATCTCTTCCGTATGATTCTTCAAATTTCTCTGTAAATATTCAACAAAACCACTGCTAATCCAGACAAAGAGGAACAAAACGATGAAAACCAAAATTGCTGAAAAGAATGCCCCTCCTTCAAATGATCGCCGCTGGAAAATTGTTGACGCCACAATGAAGAAGAACAATTATTCATCACGCGCATTAATTGAAACCCTCCATGCAGTACAGGATTCATTCGGGTTCATTGATAACGAAGCGCTGAAATACATATCGGATAGTCTGCATGTTTCCAACAGCAAAGCTTACGGCGTAACCACATTTTATAACTCCTTCTCTATGAAACCTGCCGGCGAACATGTGTTGCTATTGTGTACGGGAACAGCATGTTATGTCAAAGGGAATGACAAAATCCTGGATTTCATAAAAGAAGAATACGGATTGGAACCGGGAGATACAACTCCGGATAACAAACTGTCTCTGTTAACTGCTCGATGTGTTGGAGCATGTGGTCTGGCTCCCGTAGCAGTATTGGACGGAAATGTCGTTGGGAAATTATCTGTAGAAGAAATGATAGAACGGATTAAGGAGTGGGTTGAAAATGAACAAGACTGAACTTGAGAATATTTATCTCGCAGAACACGAGAAACAAACACAATATCGATATCGGATCAATATTTGTGCCGGCACAGGCTGTATTTCTTCTAACAGTGAACTCATCCTTAAAGAATTAACCGATCAGGTTAAAGAACGTAACCTCCAGGACGCGGTTCTCGTAAAGAAAGTGGGCTGTATGGGATTATGCGCAGCAGGTCCCATTGTCAAGATTGAGCCTCAAGGGATCCTCTACAAAGGTGTTAAACCTGAAGATGCCACAGAAATACTGGATCACCTTGATACTGACCCAGTGGAAAGGCTGCTCATGGATACCAATATACCTTTTTTCAATCGCCAGAAAAAGAATGCATTGGAGAATTCCGGCAAGGTCAACCCGGAAAAAATTGAAGACTATATTGCCCACAATGGATATAAGGCTTTGGTAAAAGCAATCACAACCATGACCCCAGAAAAAATAATTACCGAGGTAAAAGAAAGCGGTCTGCGCGGTCGGGGCGGTGGCGGTTTTCCCACTGGCACAAAATGGGGTCTGGTAGCAAAAGAGACCGCACCACAAAAATACGTGATTTGCAACGCTGATGAAGGTGACCCAGGCGCATTTATGGATCGCAGTGTTCTGGAATCCGACCCGCACGTTATTGTTGAAGGAATGGCAATTGCAGCATTTGCAGTGGGAGCAAGCGAAGGCTATGTTTATGTTCGGGCCGAATATCCTCTGGCAGTCAAACGCCTTCGTGCCGCGATAAAACAAGCTGAACGAATTGGTTTGCTTGGCGAGAATATCTGTGATACCGGCTTTAGCTTTAATATCAAATTACGGTTAGGAGCTGGTGCTTTTGTCTGCGGTGAAGAAACTGCTCTTATCGCTTCCGCTGAAGGTGAAACCGGAAACCCAAGGCCCCGCCCACCCTTCCCCGCACAATGTGGCTTATTTGGTTGCCCAACATTAATCAACAATGTTGAGACTTTCGCAAATGTGCCATCCATTATCCTGAACGGTGGAAAGTGGTTTGCCCAAACCGGTACGGAATCCAGCAAAGGGACCAAAGTATTTGCCTTGACTGGGAAAATACAACATACCGGTTTGATCGAAGTACCAATGGGAATCACCTTGCGTGAAATCGTTTATGATATCGGGGGCGGCGTACCGGATGGTCAGAAATTCAAAGCGATCCAAACCGGTGGACCTTCAGGAGGGTGCATTCCTGAAGAAATGTTGGATACACCTGTTGATTATGAGTCATTAAAATCTATTGGTTCAATGATGGGCTCCGGCGGCATGATCGTCATTGACGATAACACAGACATGGTCAACATGGCAAAATTCTTTATCGAATTCACAATGGAAGAAAGTTGCGGAAAATGTGCCCCCTGCCGGATCGGCACCGCCCGGATTTATCAGTTGCTTACAAAATTTGTCAACAGAAAAGCTACCGAACAAGACCTCGCCGAGTTGGAAGACCTTTGTGAAATGGTGAAAGAAACCAGCTTATGCGGTCTGGGTAAAACTGCCCCCAATCCTGTCTTAAGTGCCTTGAGATATTTCCGGAATGAGTTTACCGACAAAATCATCAAAGAAGAACCTATACCGGTCGAGTTTATGATCAAAGAAAAAGTTGCCGTTTAGTTTATTCCCAAAAATCAGATTCATCGAGGTTGCTCTCTTGTTGAGCAGCCTCTTTCATTTCCACTATGTAGTTTGATCTTGCTTCAATCCAAAATAGAGGGAAACATAGAACAAAAGCGGCGTTATTGCACTGCTGCTTCGGTAACAACATGAACCTGGTGAAAAATAAACCACGGATAATCCTGCCTTCCTGGCTGAGCAGACAAGCACCTTACTTGACAGGACTTTCCGTTTTACAGCCCATTGTATTTGTTCATGGTTGGAAAGTAAACATATCCATTAATGATTTGAATGGATTCTTTGAACATAGAGGAGGAAATATGATACCGGCTTCTTCTTTGAGACCCAAAGAACTCTCCGTAAATACATTCAATTTCTTTGCTGCAAGATAGAGGGATGATGTTGTAGATCGGCTGCTTACGAATAATAAACACACTGGGACACACTATAAAGAAAGCAACCATCAAGGCATTATTCCTATGAGCCAGCTCTGAAGAGTTCTCCCCACCAAAGTCATGGAGTTTAAGAAACCCTGCAGGGATGCAAAGCGACTGGCCCTTTGTGGGCTGCTTTCTCAGCCAATCGGCAAACTAGCCGCTAGATGCTCCAGAGGGGCGTGGAATGAACTCCGCCCGGCGGCAACAAAATGAAGCAGTCATAAAGCCTTTAAACCGTTAACCTGCTGCCCACAGCCTGTTCTTTATAGCAATATGGACAGGTAATCCAACAGAATTTCTCTTTTAATAATTTAGCCAAATGATTGCAAAATTGTGGTTTGGAAAGTTCATCCAGTGATGGTAAAGAACTTTCGGTGAACACCTTACTTCGGAATATCGTGGAGCAGTATCCCAAATCAGTTTGTTGAAAAGAAATCAGCTCTGTGGCAGATAATTGCGAATCCACAACATCACAGCCACTATCTACTGCCTGTAGGTCGGATATATGTAACCTGCCACCTTCTCAAAACGTCATGGTATTAAAAGCTCAGGGGCCATCCCAAAGATATTGGGATGGCCCCATCTCGCTTAAGGAGACTTCTAAAGTGGTCTAACTTTACTCGCCGTAGTAAGCTTTCTTATAAATCTCTTTAATTTCAGAGATAAGCGGATACCTCGGGTTCGCGCCGGTGCATTGATCATCAAACGCCTGCTCGGATAACCAATCCAATTTTTCGAGGAAGGTTTTTTCATCTACACCAAAAGCTTTGATGCTGGACGGGATGTTCAAAGTCTGCTTCAATTCTTCAATCGCATTGATGAGGTTGCTCACTTTATCATCATCCGTTTTTCCACCCAGCCCAAGATAATCCGCAATTCGTGCATAGCGTGCTTTTGCCGTCGGGTATTCATACTGCGGGAAAGCAGTCTGTTTGGTCGGCACATCGGTAGCATTGAAACGGATAACTTCGTCGATCAACAATGCATTAGCCGTTCCATGAGGAACATGGAAAGCTGCGCCTAATTTGTGCGCCATAGAATGGCAAATACCTAAAAACGCATTAGCAAACGCCATACCTGCCATACAGGCTGCATCATGCACTTTCTCTCTGGCGTGGAAATCCTCGGTCCCATTCGCATACGCAGCCGGCAGATACTTGAACAATATGCGCAGGCTCTCTAGCGCAATACCGTTGGTGTAATCTGTTGAAAGTACAGATACAAATGCTTCAATACTGTGAGTGATGGCATCAATACCCGATGCTGCCGTCAAGCCCTTGGGCATGGACATCACCAGTTCGGAATCCACAATAGCCATATTGGGAGTCAGCGCGTAATCCGCAATGGGATATTTCTGACCGGTACGATCATCCGTAACAACCGAGAAAGGCGTAACTTCGGAACCTGTTCCGGAAGTGGTAGGAATAGCGACCATAATCGCCTTTTTTCCCATATTCGGGAACTCATAAATCCTTTTCCGAATATCCATAAAGCGCAATGCCAGGCCTTCAAATTTGACATCGGGATGTTCATAAAGCAACCACATGATCTTTGCAGCATCCATTGGCGAACCACCTCCCAGACCAATGATCACATCCGGTTTGAAGGCACGCATGATATCCAACCCTTCATAAATGGTTGTAAGTGTAGGATCCGGTTTTACCTGGTGGAAGCATTCGCAGTCAATTCCCAGCGGTTCAAGGAAACGGGTTACTTTTTCTACGTACCCCAAATTGAACAACATTTCATCCGTAACAATAAAAGCACGCTTTTTTCCCTTTAGGTCCTGCAGAGCTACCGGCAGACAACCATATTTGTGATAAATTTTTGGCGGTACTCTGAACCAAAGCATATTGTCACGTCTCTCAGCAACCGTTTTCATATTGATCAAATGTTTCACTCCCACGTTTTCGCTTACGGAATTACCGCCCCAGCTTCCACACCCCAAAGTCAAAGATGGAGCCAGTTTGAAATTATAGATATCGCCAATCGCACCCTGTGAAGAGGGCATGTTGATCAATACACGTCCTGTTTTGACAATACTTCCATAGGTCTTTATCCGACCTTCGTTGAGTTTATTGGTATATAAAACAGACGTATGCCCTATTCCACCAATTTTCACAAGTTTATAAGCAATTTCAACGCCATCATCAAATGAGTCACATTTGTACATTGCCAGACTCGGCGAAAGTTTCTCCAATGCAAAAGGCTCGCTGGCGGATACTTCTGTAACTTCTCCAATTAATACCTTGGTCTTTGGGTCCACTTCGAAACCTGCAATCCGGGCAACTTTATAAGCCGGCTGACCAACAATCTCCGGATTTACTGTACCCCGTACAGGATCAATAATCACTTTGCGAAGCTGATCTTTCTGTTCCTCATTCAAGAATAAAGCACCCCGAAGTTCCAATTCTTCTTTTACTGTCTTGTAAATATCTTTGTGTGCAATAATGGCCTGCTCGGAAGCGCAAACCACACCATTATCAAATGTTTTACTCATTAGAATAGAACTTACAGCCATCTTAATGTCAGCCGTTTCGTCAATCAAAGCGGGGGTATTCCCTGCACCTACTCCAATTGCCGGCTTTCCGGAAGAATAAGCCGCTTTAACCATACCGGGCCCACCGGTCGCAAGAATCAAATTGATATCCTTATGCCTCATCAACATACTGGAAAGCTCAAGCGTTGGTTCGGAAATCCAGCCAATAATATTTTCCGGAGCACCGGCCTTTACAGCAGCGTCTCTGATCAAACGAGCTGCTTGCACAGTACATTTTTTAGCGCGGGGATGTGGTGCAAAAATAATCCCGTTTCCGGTTTTTAACGCAATCAGCGCCTTGAAAATTGCTGTTGAAGTTGGGTTTGTCGTTGGAATAATACCGCAAAGCACACCGATGGGCTCCGCAATGGTGATGGTTCCAAAGGAAGGATCCGTTTCAATAATCCCAATTGTTTTGGAATCTTTATACTGATTGAAAATATATTCCGATGCAAAATGGTTTTTGATAACTTTGTCTTCTACAATACCCATCCCCGTTTCTTCAACGGCAGCCTTTGCCAGACTGATCCGTTCCGAGTTTGCAGCGATTGAAGCCTGGCGAAAAATTTCATCAATTTGTTCTTGTGTATAAAAAGAATAGGCAGCCTGCGCTTCTTTGACACGTGCAATTACTTCTTCTAATTCTTCAGGGGTCCTCGCCCCATCGTCTACTGCGTATGCCTTTTCCAACGCTTCTGCCTTTTCAGCTTTATTTTTCTTTGTTACAGTTTCAGTTTTTGCCATGACGATCTCCTTAACTCTAATTTGGTGAACACGAATAATATTTGTGAAATTTTGCACAATTCGAATTTAAAAAAATTATTCTTTGTTACAACAGCAAGTATAACGAGCTTTCCCCTAACTTCCCTCCCAAAGAGTGTCTGGCTTTCATAGTCAATAAGGATGAATTAACCAAAGGAATAACTCAACATAAATATTGAGTTTCAAATCAAGATATACTCTACCTCTAATTAGCCGGAAAGAACATCAATAAATTCTTAATTGATTGTTATAATTACGGGTAGTAAAAATTCTTACATCGACAGAATCAGGTATTTACATGTTCAAAAAAATGCTTATCGGGAAAATTCATAGAGCCACCGTTACAGGCAGCGATCTAAATTACGTTGGTTCAATTACCATTGACCAACAGCTTATGGACTCGGCAAAAATTGATATTTGGGAACAGGTCCAGGTTGTAAATTTAAATAATGGCGCACGGTTTGAGACATACGTTATAGCCGGTGAATCGGGCAAGGGAGAAATTCAGCTCAATGGTGCTGCAGCCAGGCTTGCTCAATCAGGTGATAAGGTCATCATCATGTCCTTCGGATGGCTCACCCCAGAAGAAATTTCTACCCTGGAGCCAAAAATCGTGCATGTGGATGAGAAAAACCATATTCTTTAAATGCTGAACCCCTTCCGCGATTTTACTCAAAAACATTTTTAGAAAGCATAATCCTGACATACTATGGGGATCATTCAATGATCTACAAAAGAATCGTTATTAAAATAGGCACATCCACAATAACGGCGGGCAGCTCAAATGTTTCACTCCCCCAGTTGATTGAATTGATCCGGCAAATATCCATGCTTCAATCCAAAGGACACGAGTTGATTATTGCTTCTTCAGGTGCTGTTGCTGCTGGCAAAGAGATCCTTACGGAGCCATTATCCACGAAACTCATTCCCTTCAAACAAATGCTTTCGGCAATTGGACAACCGCGCTTGATGAGCATCTATACACAAATTTTTAACATGTATAAAAAGAATGTTGCTCAAGTCCTGCTCACGAGAGAGGATCTTTCCGATCGAAAAAGATATCTCAATGCCCATAACACCCTTGAAGCCCTTCTATTAAACCAGATCATTCCAATCATCAACGAAAATGACACGGTCGCAACAGAAGAAATTCGGGTGGGCGATAATGACAACCTCTCTGCCCTGGTTTCCAATCTTGTTGGCGCGGATTTGTTGATTCTCCTTACAGACCAATCCGGATTATTCACATCCGATCCAAGGCAAAATACAAATGCCAAATTGATTCAAGAAATATCAGAACCGGACATTCCCCAGGATATTTGGGCTGCCGCAGGAGGGTCAGGGAGCGCGCAGGGAACCGGGGGGATGATCACCAAAATCCAGGCAGCAGATCTTGCCAGACGATCTGGAACGCGGGTCGTAATTGCCGGAGGAAATGAACCTGATATCATTCTGAAAATCGCTAAAGGGGAAAAAGTCGGAACACATTTTTCCCCAATAATTTCCAAGCTGGAATCACGCAAACGCTATATTCTCTCGGGACTTAAAAATTCCAGCGAAATTCACATTGATGCAGGTGCAGTCCGAGCCCTACGACAGGGAGGGAGTTTATTACCGGTTGGAATAACGGAAGTAAATGGGAGCTTTGAAAGAGGAGACACGGTCGTTGTGCAAGACTCTGCCGGGATAAAAATCGCAGTGGGGTTGGTAAATTACTCCTCTCTAGAAACGGATCAAATTAAAGGGCTTCATTCAGATCGCATCGATGATATTCTGGATTACAATCTTGGGAACGAAGTTATTCATCATAATAATATGCTCATTTTATAGAGATTAGAAAACAGGAAAATAATCATGAGTTCATTAGAAAGTATGGGAATAGAGGCAAAAAAGGCGGCAAAAGTATTAGCACAAGTATCTTCAGATCGAAAAAACAACCTTTTAGAAGACCTTGCAGCCCGGTTATTAAGTTCTCAAGAGAAGATACTTAAAGCAAATCAAATCGATATTGAAAACAGTCAAAATGCCGGTAAAAATTCAGCCTTTATTGATCGTTTGAAATTATCCCCAGGCCGAATCGAAAACATGGCTTCCGGATTGAGAAATATTGTCTCCCTGCCGGACCCAATTGGCGATTCGTTTGACAGCCGTGTTCTGGAAAATGGCCTGCGCCTCAACAAACAACGGGTTCCCATTGGCGTTATTGCCGTCATCTATGAATCTCGCCCAAATGTAACTATTGATGTGGCAGGACTTGGCATCAAAACGGGAAACGCCGTGATCCTCCGTGGTGGTAGTGATACCATCCATTCCAATCGGGTCATTGTTTCAATTGTTCGTGAAGTAATTCAGGAGCACGATCTTCCAATGGATATCGTCCAGTTTGTGGACGATACCGACCGTAAGAAGGTAATGGAGCTGCTCAAACTACATCAATATATCGACATGCTCATCCCAAGAGGTTCCGCTTCATTGCACAATTTTTGCAGAGAAAACAGCTTGATTCCTGTGATCACTGGCGGGATCGGTGTCTGCCATTTGTTTGTCGACGAAACAGCTGACCCTGAGAAATCTATTCAAGTTATCCAAAACGCCAAAACACAACGCCCAACGGTTTGTAACGCCCTGGATACCGTGCTGGTTCACAGAAAAATTGCCGGGAAATTCCTGCCGGATTTGATTGAAACCTTATCGGCAAAAAACGTTACATTTAAAGCAGACGAGAAAAGTTATTCCCTGCTTAAAGAACGCTTTCCGGAATTTGTTTCGCAGGCACAAGAAGGCGATTTTGATACCGAGTGGCTTTCCCTGGTGCTCGGGATCAAAATTGTCCAAAATTATGAAGAAGCCGTTCAACATATTGACCTTCACTCCACATTCCACTCTGATGGCATTCTGACGAACGACCCTGAAAACGCCGCCCGCTTTTTGAATGAAGTTGACTCTGCTGCAGTGTATGTGAATGCCAGCACCCGTTTTACGGATGGAGGCGAGTTTGGTCTGGGCGCTGAAGTCGCTATCTCAACCCAGCGTCTGCATGCCCGCGGCCCGATGGGGTTACAAGAATTAACAACCTATAAATGGGTTGTGCAGGGCGATTATCACGTCAGATCCTGATAGCATTTCAGAATTTTTAAAACAAAAGCGGCAGCTTGGACGAAGGCTGCCGCTTTTGTTTTTCTCCCTTAAATAATTTCTTCTAAAAAGCTTTCTCCAATTTCAGGTTCTTCTAAAGAGAAAACTTCTGCAATCGTGGCAGCAACGTCCGCAAAGGATTTCCGAACTCCCAGATTGACCGCATTTTTTACTTGCGGACCAAAAACAAGCAACGGAATAAATTCTCGGGAATGATCCGTACTTTTTGTAGTCGGATCCACACCATGATCGGCCACAATCATTGCCACATCGCCAGGCTTCATATTTTCACAAATTTTCGGGATATAGCGGTCAAAGGCTTCTAATTTATCCGCGTATCCACGCGGGTCATTTCGGTGACCATAAATCATATCAAACTCGATCAGGTTAGAAAAAATCAATCCCGAAAAATCCTCATTCAAAAACCGAAGCAATCCTTCCGTACTTTCATCGTTATCAACCGTATGATGAGTCTTGGTAATCCCACGGTGGCCAAACAGATCATCAATTTTTCCTGTAGCATATACTTTATGCCCGGCGGATATCAGTTTATCCATCATGGTATCCGATGGGGGCATCAATGGGTAGTCATGCCGGCGGCTGGTCCGTTGGAAATTCTCCGGCGTTGATCCTACAAAAGGCCTGGCAATTACCCGTCCAACTGCATGGGGGCCCTGCAGCATTTTTCTCGAAATCTCACACAACTTGTAAAGCTCATCAATTGGGATTACATCCTCATGAGCTGCAATTTGAAACACGCTATCCGCAGAAGTGTACACAATCGGCTTACTGGTCTTTATATGCTCAACACCCAACTCTTTGATGATCTCTGTTCCGGAAGCAGCTTTATTCCCCAAAACTTCCAATCCTGTTAAACGAGTAAATTCATCCAGAATTTCTTTTTGGAAACCATTTGGATAGGTAGGAAATGGTTTTTGTGTATAAATCCCCATCAACTCCCAATGTCCCGTAACAGAATCTTTTCCATTTGACTTTTCCTGCATTTTTCCATAAGCACCGCGAGTATCTGCTTTGGGCGGCACCCCTGCAATTCCGGTAATGTTGCCTAATCCAATCTCTTGCATATTGGGCAGGCTTAATCCTCCAACCGCAAGCGCGGTGTTCCCCAGTGAGTTGCTGCCCAAATCGCCAAAATCGGCTGCATCCGGCGCTTCTCCTGCGCCCACTCCATCTAGCACAATAACAATCATTCTATTGATATTCATTAAAACTTATCTCCAATCCGTTTTCAATACACTTAAATTATATATCTTCCACTAAAATCCAACCATTTAATATGTAAGATTTGAGCCACGCAACCCGGTAAATTTCATTGATTCATACGCATAAATTTCGTAGACTAATATTATGAAAATGGGGTTTCTTTTATTATTGGCAATGCTGGTATCTTCTCAAAATATTTTCTTGATCAACACAACATCCCGAGAAAATTGCCCTCCCCAACTTGAAGAAAGTATTCTTCTGAACGGAGACTTTGAAGAAGGTACTGTATCACCCTGGAATGGGATCGATGAAACCAGCCTTTCAAGCGCAGAGGCTCATCAGGGAACATACAGCATCAAAATTTCCAATGGAGAAGAAGCTTATCAAGAAGTCAAAGTCATTCCTGGGGAGAAGTACACGCTGACCGCCTGGTTCAAATGGAATAGTTTTGACGACAGGGATTGGGGATACGACCGTATTTCCGTGCTCGACCAAAACTTAAATGAAATTTCAACGTTTACCCAATTGCACAGAAACTATGCCCGCTACGATTGGCATAAAGTTGCGATCACGTTTATTGCCAGGTCCGAAATGATTCGGGTTTCCTTTGGTGTCTTTGGGCCCAATGAGAATAAGAATATCGAATTATTTTTTGACGATTTCAGATTATTCCCCAAATCTCAAAACATACCCCCAAAAATCAATCCGGATAGCGATCGCAGAGAAGGGGTAGCACCATTATCCATCCAATTCAGTTCAAACTCGGAAGATACAGATGGGGCTGTTTCATATCTCTTTTGGGATTTCGGAGACGGATCAACTTCTACACTTTCAGACCCAATACATACCTACCTCCAACGAGGAGATTATGCGGTAAGTTTGACGGCTATTGACAATGATGGAGACCAAACAACAAAACAACTTACGATCACAGTCCGGGATGAACTGGCCCCGGTTATCACGCTTAATATCGCAGAGGATACAATTCAAACAAAGTCATCCGCTATAGAAATAAATGGGAAAGCAATTGCATCTGCAGGCAGAGAAATATCGGGCCTGGTCTGGGACAATATCAACACGGATGAGGCAAAACAAATAGACTTCACCCCCGGCAACATGGTGTCCTGGTCAACAAATTCAATTAAATTAAAGCCCGGCGCGAATGTTATCTTATTCACCGCCACCGACACCGAAGGAGTAGTCTCCACCCAAAAAGCAGAAATTTTCAGAGAGATTGAACAACCAGAGGTCTTCAACATTTCTTTAAACGCTTCAGAGGTATTCGTTTATGAAAAACTCGAAATCCAATTTGATCTCCTCACAACCGCTTCAACTCCCTTTTTTATTTATGATGAGTCCCCTCCTGCAGGCGTTCCTCCTCAAACCGGCGTGACTGTTGAAGGAAGATTCGTTGACCAGGAGGGTCAAAGCTATAAACAGCCTGGCTTTTTCACAAAAAATGTTGAGGTGATCAATGGGCAGTATCATGAAATGCCGGAAGGCTCATGGTCTATCCGGTTTTCCCCTCAAAAAGCTGGAGAATATCAGGCATACATTTACGTCAAAGATTCATCGGGAGAAACAACGCACTATGCAGGGAAATTTATTGCCAATCCCCCTGAAAAATCCGGTTATATACAGGTCAGCCAGGCAGATCCACGGTATTTCGAATTTTCAAATGGGAAGCTTTTCTGGCCAATCGGCCCTGCTTACGAAGACGATTTAAGCAAAAATCTTTTGTCAGGAACAAATTTTTCACGTATCTGGATGGCCGGCAAAGGAGTTTACAGTTCAAATTTTGCGCGGTGGGTTTCTTCGTCAAAAGAAATGGGAAATGAGGGCTTCGATTCTCAACTATCTTATACTGAGCACTTGCCGGGGCATGAACTCTCACAGGAGATTTTCTATCCTGAAGGAAGCCGGATATGGATTGGTTGGCCAGATACAGAAATAAATGGGCCAAAATTCAAAGCAAATACGGATTATCTTGTCAAGATAAGATTAAAAACCCAGGGTATCACTGGCCCCATCGATCCTGACATTCCTTACGGCTTTATGATTAAACGACACGGATGGCCTTCCGAAAACCTGGAGATTTCACTCCGGTCAACGCCATCACTCATTCCAATTGTTGAAAATGATCGAGATTGGCACACCATCCTAGCGACCTACCATTCAGGAGAAACATCCTTTTACGCCGTGCCATATATCAGCCTTTATCTCGATAATGTCACCGACGGGGAAGTCTTTATTGACCAGTTTTCAATCAAGGAGATTTTGCCTGATAACCAACTTGGAGAAGAGCTCATCATCAACTCAAAATCCGATTTGCACACCTACGCTTCTTCAAAACCCGCAAAATATTTTGATGATCTAATTGAGCAAGGAGAACAAAATCAAGTTTATTTCAAATTCGTTGTACAGGATAAACGAGATTGGATTAATAACCACCTTACCCAATATGGCTATTTTCATCCAAACGGCGACGGTTATTTTCAATCAGAAAACACGAAATCTCGTTGGCTCTTAGAACAGTGGTGGCGTTATCTCGCTGCCCGGTGGGGATACTCCACCGCCATTCACTCGTGGGAGTTAATTAACGAAGGCCCACCTGGTGACCCCACTCATTATCAAATGGCCGATGACTTTGCTCATTTTATGCACGAAACAGACGCTCATCCTCATCTGGTAACGACATCCTTCTGGTCAGGATGGGAAGTTGATTTCTGGAAGGACAATCTGGACTATCCGGATATAGATTACGTCGATTTACACCTCTATGCACAGCAAGATTCGTCTGCAGAAACGGATGAAACGGCATGGGTTCTGGAAACGCAACAACGCGTTTACACAGAAACAATCTCTATGCCCATCATCAGCGGTGAAACCGGTTTGTTTACACCAGAATCAGATTTGTTCTCCTTGTTGGAAAGCACCAATCCCGGCACATGGTATCACAATATGCTCTGGGCACAATTAAGCCCACAGGTAGTTTTCATGCCAAATTATTGGTGGAGTAGTCATCTTAATGCCATTCCAAGACAAAAAATCACACCTCCATTTACGGCTTTCATTGAAGAGATCCCCTTGAATCTGGGTGGTTTTTTGGATATCCGCGCGACCTGGAATAACGATCACCTTAGAGTGCTTGGACAAAAAAATCTTCCGTTGAATTTTGCTTATTTATGGGTTCAGAACACGGGACACACCTGGCGGAATACTTCAACCACCCCTGAATCAACTCGCATTTTAATCCAAATGCCCCCCACAACCGAATATAAAATAGAAACGTGGAATACTTATACCGGAAAAATTCAGAATACTTTCAAAGTCATATCCGATTCAGATGGCGGGCTAGAAATCCCTGTTGATCAACTTTCTACAGATTTGGCGCTGAAAATCCTCCAGTCGAATATTCCAGAAAAGGATTTACCGTGAAATTCTCTCTAAAAAACATCTTCCCGGATCTCATAAAAAAATTAATCATTGGGTCAAATCTTGTTTTACTTTTAATGCCCTTCTCTTATTTCATGCCCACCGAAAATCCGGATGATATCCAACAGGATTGGTTCACAAAAGCTGGAGGTTTTGAAAGGCATGGTTCGGTTCCTCAGGAGCTTCCCTTACATAATGGAACTCTTAACCTCAAATGGAAAAAATTTTTAGGAGAACGCGTCGAAGTTGAAACGGAACCCATCGTAGTTGGGAATCTTGTTTATATCGGATTGATGAACGGAAAATTATATGCATTGGATAAAGAAACCGGAGCAACGCAATGGGTTTACAAAACGGGAATGGGGATCACCGATTCGCCGACGGTGTACCCGGTAGAAGAAGAATTGCGAATATTCTTCGGTTCTACCAATGGCATCCTCTACTGTCTCGATGCACTGACAGGGGAAGAAATCTGGCAGTATACCACGGGAGGGCCCATCATGTCTTCGCCCACCATTCTCGAAGGCACATTATTTGTCGGGAGTCTGGATAAATATTTTTACGCAATCGACACCCGTACGGGAAAACTAAGGTGGAGCTTCCAGACAAGCGGTCCCATCTCAACAACTTCTGCAGCCGATAGTGAATCAAATCTGGTTTTTTTGGCAACCGGCGATAACCATGCTTACGCACTTAATCCGGATGGTGATGTGATCTGGGAACAACAAATGCACGGCGTTTTCACAAAGAGGACTTATATCGTTTACGCAAACGGAGTGGTAATTTTCTGTACCCGCAAACCAGGTGCCGAGTACTCCGAACCCCTTGAAAACTTACCGGGTGAGCTTCAAGGATCTCCCCAACCCGCAGAAACAGTGATCAACGCTTGGGCAAATTATTATCTCAAGTATCCCCTCCGGCGAACATTGTACTTCTTTGATGCACAAACGGGGAAAGATCTTTGGCAGCCTCAGGAGGATCCAACTGCATTCACGCCACTGTACATTCCCTATTGGGGAGAAATCATGCCGGTCGTTGACACAGCAGGAAATGCATACTTTCCGGCAACAGGCGGTGGTGGAGACCATGCGCTCGTACACGATGTTCGCTTATGGAAATTTGAATTGCAAACCGGAAAATATACACAACTAGCCCTCCAAGATGAGTTTTCCCCCAGGTACGATGAGGTCGGAAGGCCCACTTTGGTCGGGAGCCGCTATTTTCAAACCATGAGCGAAGATCTTGGGTATTTTGACCTTGGAACCAAAGCCCTGAACGAAAATGTCTATGGAAATTCCTTCAGCATCTCCAGCGCTCCCCTGGAATTTCGCGAAATGGCAACCACCACAATATTTGGTGGTGAGCAAAAACATTTTTTACGTTTTTCCTCATCCAGCCCTGTCGCTTACGCTGGAGCGGCAGACGCTGCCAGCCCGGTTGTCGTCGCCGGGAACGAAGCTTATTACACCGCCTGGGGACATATTTACGCACTCACTTTTGAAAGCGTTTCTCCGATAAAAAATTACAATGATTTTGATCCTATGCAGATTGTCAAACCCAATTTAACAAGAGAACAGGTGTACGTTGAGTTAAACGAACGAATCTCAGACATTGTCGCAAAAAATACTCATATCGATCCCGCCAGCCGCCTCTGGTCATGGAACACAGTACTTGGGACGTTCTGGCATAATGGGGAAGTAGTAACGACTTTTTCTGAAACGCTTCCTTTCCTCAGCCCTGACAATGCCGAGCAATTAAAGGATTACTTGCACAGAGAAGTTACCGATTATTTATTGAATCCTCACTATTATGAATATCGTTGGGCCTGCATAGATTATGACACCCAATCTTTAATCGATCCCTGCGAAAGAGGTGGAATTCGAGCTGGCTGGTTTTGGAGCAACCCCAATCTTATAGCGGAAAGGATTTATGCACTGTACAAATATGCAGAAAATACAGGCGATTGGGAAACCATTATCAACAATTACGCGTTTATTGCGGGTTTGTATCAAGGATTTGAATCTTTCTGGGATGAAGAGGTGGGCTATTTTCTATTCCCGGAGTGGCATGCGGGGGCATTTAATTCCAATCTACAAATTGGAGCCGCTTTTGCCATGCGGAATATCGCCAATCACGCAAATGACAGCACTATGGAAGATCTCGCAAACAAACACTATTCTCAAATGTTGGACAAAAAGGCCTATTGGGGAAAATACGTTAGAGGATTATACGATACCGGAGAACTCCGCAGACAGAATTTAGATTCTTGGGAGGAATGGGGTTATCGGCAAGAAGTAAAACCCATCCCGGTTGAGGGGTATTTCGACAAGGATAATGAATACCGCCAGGTTTATTCAATCCAAAGGGATAACAGCAATTTAATCGGCGAATACTATTCTCCCCGATATATCCTCCAACCTTACCAACTTATTGGTTTCCACCCTCTGTACCCGGAATTCAATCAAACCATTCAAGAAACTTTATATGATGAACTTTACGATTATGTGTCCGCAATTGAATTCACCTCACCAACCTGGTACATGAGCGATTACAGTCATGCTTCAGGGATAGGTGGATATGAAGATGACAGTTTTTCTCCAGTTGCAGCCAGTGACATTTTCCAAGCCAAAGCCTTTATCTTTAATTACAGCTTTGAGGAACTTGCCCCTCTCATCCCCTGGACCTTCGAGAATTATGGAAGTTTTGACCTGTTTCGAATCCAAAATCTCACCACCCTGCTTAAATTACCCATCCCCGGCGATTTGACCGGGGATGGGCAATCCAACAATCTGGACTTGAATGAATGGGTTTTATCCATTCATGATAATATACAAGACACTGGGGACATCAACAGGGATGGGCTTCAAAACTTGAAAGATTTCATCCTTTGGTATCGATCGTGGTCTACTTCTCAATAATACAAGGTTGCAAGTCTTTTATGACTCCATGGCTAATTTAAGAGCTTCTTTCCAGTCCGGAAGCGCTACCCCAAAGGTTTGCTTGAATCGTGAACAATCCAAAGCCGAGAGTTTTGGCCTTTCTGCAGCTGTATTAAATTCTTCGGATTTAGCCGGCAAAACTTCTTTCACAACCTGTTCATCCTTATGAGGATCAAACTCGATTACGCTTTTGGCCCAGTCATATCTGCTTGCCAGTCCATCTCCGGCAAGATGATACACGCCTCTTTTCTCGCCCAACCAACTTTTTAATTCTTCTTTTTCGTGCTTGACCAACATTTGCGCGGTGATCTCTGCAAGCATCCTAGCCCAGGTTGGGTTTCCCACTTGGTCATCTACAATTTTTATTGATTCATGCTTCCGAGACCAATGCAGTACTTTTGTAACAAAAGAATCCCGTCTGAGGCTGTAAACGCAGCTGGTGCGAAAGATCAAATAATCGCCGCCAACTTGTTGAACGGCCTTTTCACCTTCGAGTTTCGTTTTTCCATACATATTGATGGGATTCACAGTATCTTCTTCTCGATAAGGCCTTCCTTTTTTACCATCAAACACATAATCTGTTGAATAGTGAATCAAAACAGAACCCATTTGTTTTGCAAGTTTCGCTAATAATCCCGGGCCCTCGACATTTATAAATTTAGCAGTCTCGATCTCCGTCTCTGCACGGTCCACGGCCGTATATGCTACCGCATTATAGATGATATCCGGTTTAATCTCCAGAACGCAATCTTGTAATGCTTTTAATTCTAAATAGTTAACTTGCGGATAATCTAAAGCAATTACCTCACCGTGAGTCCTTAATGCTCGATCAAGCTCCCAACCCAGTTGCCCGGTATTGCCCAGTAACAATATTCGTGGATTCATTGCAGATCCTCAAGAAATCTCTTTAAATAAACTTTGTAAGTATTTTCTGATAACTGATCAACCAGGTTAGCTAATTGGTTTTGATCAATAAACCCCATGCGGAAAGCGATTTCTTCCGGACAGGAAATCATCAATCCCTGGCGTTCTTCAACCGTTTGAATAAAATTTGCTGCCTGGAGAAGAGATTCGTGAGTCCCCGCATCCAACCAGGCCACACCCCTTCCCAGTACCTCTACATTCAATTCTCCCTTTTCGAGATAAACCATATTCAGATCCGTGATTTCCAATTCTCCCCTGGGAGACGGCTTAAGATTTCTTGCAACCCGAGTTACTTGCGAATCGTAAAAATAAACGCCCGGAACCGCAAACTTTGAACGGGGCTTCGCTGGCTTCTCTTCAATACTGGTAGCCCGTCCATTTTGATCAAATTGGACCACGCCATATCGGGAAGGATTGATGACAGGATACGCGAATATAATTGCACCATGGGTCAATGCAGCTGCAGATTGGAGGACTTTTGCCAGGCCCCGCCCATAAAATATATTATCTCCCAAAATTAAACAAACCGAATCGTTGCCAATAAATTTTTCTCCCACAAGAAAGGCATCCGCCAATCCCCTTGGCTCAGCCTGCTCAGCATACTCAAATTGCATTCCCCAATTCGCACCCGACCCAAGAAGGTCTTTGAAAAGCGGAAGACTTTCAGGAGTGCTGATCACCAGCACTTCCTGGATACCTGCCAGCATCAACATTGAAAGTGGGTAATAAATCATCGGCTTATCATAAACTGGCAACAATTGTTTACTGACGCTGATTGTCAGTGGATGCAACCGTGTGCCCTTACCTCCCGCAAGAATAATCCCTTTCATCAGCCCTACCTCCTAGTAAACTTCTGCGTCCCGTAACCGACAACCTCGAGAATCTTTTGCGGAAACGATGGGCGGATGACTGGCATCTACAGGCCAGGTGATTGCAATATCCTCATCGTTCCATAGAATTGTTCTTTCCCATTCTGGCGAGTAAAAATCTGTCGTTTTATATTCCACCTCTGCCCATTCGCTCATTACATAAAAGCCATGCGCAAATCCCGGTGGGACCCAGATTTGTTTGCGCTCTTCCGTATCCAGGATTGTACCGACCCAATCACCAAAAGAAGGGGAATTTGAACGAATATCTACTGCCACATCGAATATTTTTCCGGAGACCACCCGCACAAGTTTTCCCTGGGGCTTTTTCAATTGATAGTGCAGCCCTCTGAGCGTGCCTAACCTGGAACCTGAATGATTGTCCTGGACAAAAACATTTGAAATGCCCGCCACCTCGGCATATCGTTGTTGGTGATACGTTTCCATAAAAAATCCCCGCTCGTCCCCAAAAACTTTTAATTCGATGATCTTTACTTCCGGAAGCTTTGTTTCAATAACTTTCATTTGATCTCCCCAATTTCAATAATTCTGGTTTGATATTTAATATCCCAAATTAATCCAACTTTATCCATTGTTACTCCAGTTGATTCGCTAATGCAAATGCCATTTCTGAAAGTTCTGTTTTTCCAATGGATTCCAACCAGGTACCATAAGTTTGGAGCTCTTGTTTTGCATTGGGAGTTTTTAGGAATAATGGATAAGCGTCTTTTTCAGCACCTGACCATAATTGGCTATACGCAAAATATTTCAAAATCCCTATATGTTCCGGTTCTTCGCCAAAAGCTTTCCCCAAATAATCTCGCGCAGTGATAAAATCTTGCCTCCTGAAAGCAATAATTCCTTCTCGATAATTTAAGGTTACGTTGTTAGAATCATATTGAAGAGCTTTATCAAAAAAGCGTTCCGCGGCCTGCGTCTCGATATTGTCAAAATCGCCAGGCGCCTGTTCTGGACATCCATTCAAACTCGTTTTTGCCAATGCCACCGAGCCCAGATTTGAGTACCACATTGCCAGAAATTCATTCCGAAAGGCTGCAAAAACGGCCGCGATGATGATCACTGCAACCCCAAAGGCATAAACAGGGTTCCTTTGGGGACGTTCGATATCTCTTGCTTGGACTGTGATATCCTTCTCCCGAAAATCACAATTCAATGCTGCCATTATTCCGGGCAAAAAGATCAAGAAAGCCGTTCCCCCCAGTCCAAAAACCGCGTCTTCAAAAAATCCGGAAAACAACAAACACACAATGCTGGATAACACCCCAATTCTTAATATTCCTCGCTCCGCGTCTTCATCTTTCACATAAGTTTTTAAACTTATAAAAATATTTTGGACTTGAATAAAGACAAAGCTCAAAAAACCAACAAGACCCATTTCCAGCCACAGGTCTAAATATAAATGATGCCCATAAGATAAATACAGATTAGAAATTTTTAAAATATATTGGGAATACACCCCGGAAAACGAAGCTAACCCACTGCCGGTAAAGAAAAAATCTCGCACGAGATAAATCACATTTTGATACAAAGACTGTCGTTCCTTCAAACTGGCAGAGTTTGATATTCTACTTCCAAAAAAAACGCTGCTTTCCTTAAAATTTAACATTACCCCCAGAAGAATCACAAAAATAAGAACAACTCCTCCCCCAACAGCAGCCCATTTTCGAATATTTGGAGTCGTAAAAAGCAAAAAGAACAAGAGCACACCAAAACCCATGGATAGAATCAGACCAACCCAAGCAGGTCGAGAGCCGCTCACAAACACGCCTGCCAACACCAGTATAAGAGCAATCCAGATCAGTGTCTCCTCAAATGCTCCTTTATATTTCCGTCGAAGAATCCAGACCGAGATTAATGACGGCAAAAAAATTGCCAGTATACCTCCTAAAGTATCTTCATTCTGCTGAAAGGACTGAAAAATCGGGGGGCGAATAGCAGCCCATTTTGCAACCACTTTATTGACCAGATCAACATCCACAACCCGCAATTCCCATTGCTGCGTCAGTAAAAAGAAGATTGTCCAGAGTCCTCCAAAAACACCGGCCGCAATAATTATTTTATGGATGTTTTCCAATGGTTGAAGAGAAATAATCCCAAAAAGCAAACATGCCCCCAGAATCACCAAAAATTTTTTTATAGCTCCTTGTGGATCATAGGAAACTGTAACGGAAACTCCTGCCGCAATCAAAAAGATCACTGCTGGAAGCAAAACATTCCAGATCTTTCGCTTGATTATAAAAAAACGATGCTTCAAATGAAGATAGAGTGAAGGTAAAAAGAGGAGTAAAGGCTGCCAGGTTAAGTCCTTATTCAGGCTCCATAAAATGGATAATACAAAGACACAGATAAAATCAATCATCAATATCTGTGTCTCAACCCGTTTCTGTTTTAAAGCCTTATGCGTTGCTGACGGACTATCCAATGAATATCTCGGCGTTTAATCCCAATTCGAGGAGGGATTTCTGGATTTCTCCTCGGTACATTGGGTTCAATATCATCACTATCTCAGGTTGATATTTTTTAAGAAATTCAGGAGAAACAATTTGTTGGCCGGTTCCCGCAACATATTTTCCCCATTTTCTTGGGTTTATATCAACCAGATAAGGAACGAACTTTTGAAGTGCCATTACGTTCGAGAAAGTAATGCCTTTGGAACCCGCACCCCAAACAACGGATCGTTTTTCATTTTTCGCCAGTTCATTCAGTTTTTTTCTCAATCGAATGACTTTTTGTCTATAGTTTTCCGCAAATTTTTTAGCCGTCTCTATGATACTTTCTATATCGAGCTCTTTCTTACTATCAACCATTGACTCATGAACAGGTTTTGCAAAAATTCTGAGAAACTGCCCAGAATAGGCTTCCCCAATTTCCATAACTTCAAATTTACAAACGCGAAAAAGATAATCCAGAGAGGCTGGCGTAAAATAAGAACAATGTTCGTAAATAATGTCCCAGATTCCCATGTCCCGCAAAGTGTATAATGCATTCGGCACTTCAATATAAATAATTGTGTCTTCACAACCATCTAAAGTTTGCCGCACACTTCCAAGGAATTCCGCCGGATTTTCTAAATGCTCTAAAACGTGTCGCGAACAAATCAAATCTGCCGGCTCTTCCAAATACTTTTTTGAGTAGAAGTCTCGGATAATTTCTACATTAGTTGGATCATCCGGGGAGGGCAGATAACTTGGATCAAAGCCCAACCCTATATTATTTCCATACTTGCAGACCAGGCTGAGAAAATCGCCCCGGCCACTTCCTATTTCAATAACTTTTTTATTTCGAATACCGTAATCGTTGATAATATGATTCGCCAGATCTTCTGCATAATCTTGAAAAACTCTAGAATAATGCAAAGAATTCTCGTACTCTTTTTCGTAATCCATCAGGCCGGGATCAAACAAATAATTGTAAATATGCCCGCAGTTTTCACAAATACCTAAAGAAATATCCCCCTTGAAACCATTGAGTGCTTCTTCGCGTGTTTCCCACAATAAATTACAATGAACCGGCATTTGTTCAATTTCAACAAGAGGAATCACCTGATCGGATGTGCACACAGGACAAACCCACCGAGTATTCTGAAAAGCCATAATTATTCTCTTTTCACAAAGTTATACTGCTACAACTTCGGGATTTAATTCCATACGATTGAGATCTTTTTCAATATCACGACTATAAATTGAATTCATCACGATCAGCAAATCGGGCTGATACTCTTTTAAAAACTGGGGAAGAACAATGGTCTGTCCGGTCCCTGCCATAAAAGTCCCTTCTTTTTTGGGGTTAATATCCACCACATACTCTATTTCATTTATGATTCCAAGCGTTGTAAGGAAAGCAACACCTTTAGAACCTCCACCCCAAATAACTATTCTTTTTCCTCCGGCGTAAAGATCCTTAATTTTTTCTTTCCACTGTTTTTGATTCTCAAGTACAGCCGTTTCGAATTCTTTAACTGCTTGTTTTAATTGCAGCACATCCTCTGAAGATACTGGCTTTTGATGTGCACCCTCAACCGGTTTTGCCTCTATCATTAAATATTGATCTTGATACCCTCGTTTAAGGTTGATTACATCAAAACCGCACATCTTGAACAAACTGGAAAGCGAAGCAGAACTGAAATAGGAGCAATGCTCATAGTAAATATCCCAAAACGCACAATCTTTCAAAATGCGAATCGCGTCGGGCACTTGAAAATAAACAACTACTTTATCATCATTTTGTATCGACCGCCGTACCGTTTTCAGAAAATCTGCGGTCTGATCAATATGTTCAAGGGTCATTTTACAGCAAATGAAATCCGCTTTAAAATCTGTGTTTTCTTCGGGATAGAAATCTTTTACGATCTGAATTTTTCCTGTACCGACATCATTGAATTCATGCGGAATATATGCGGGATCGAATCCCAGGCCCTCATTACCCCCCAGTTGACACAATAATTCAAGAAACTCACCCTGTCCACAACCAATTTCAACAATTTTTTTATCATACAATTTAAAGTCTTTAACCAAAGACTCTGCTAATTTATAAGCAAAAGAATTAAAAGTCGGGGAGTAGGACTGGGTAGACTCATATCCAGTAGAATATTCATGTAATTCCGGTTCAAAGACAAGGTTGCTTATAAAACCGCATTGGTTACAAAACCCTAGTTTTATATCACCGGTGGGATAATTAAGCGCTTCTTCTTTGGATTCCAATAAGCGCACACTGTGAACCGGGACATCATTAATCTCGTAAAAAACATCCAAGTCATTGGATCCACAATTAGGACAATATTGTTTTTGTTTCATCAAACTAGATCTCCAATAAAAAACAAGGGGCTAATATGAAAAGAATCTTTGTCTACAATTATTCGGATATTGAGTTGACTTCAATATTACCAAAAGTCACATCAGCCTCATGTGCCAGCAGCAACACCGAACCACTTTTAGGATCATCCGGATATCCTTCCGCAACCAAATCCCAATTCTCTGGTTCCAAATCTTTCTCAGGCCATACTTTGAGCTTATAAATTGGCTGTTCCCGACCTGACGACTTGACACTCATTCGAAACAGATAAGTCTCATTGAATTCAAGCTTTTTACCCGAGGTATCTTTCGCAAGAGTTTCATTACGGCTTCCCAAGAATTGAAATTGTTCGACCCCGGAATCGTTAACCCACCGGTACCATCCAATAGCACCCAATGGCAACCACCCGGATTTTGGCTGCCAACCTGCGCGAGGATAATCCGTATGCCCACTCCAATACACCAGCAGCCCCACAGCGGGGCCACCACTTGGATGTCTCCAGCCATTCGGATTAAGGGCATGAACCGTTATCGGAACAACAATTTCATAATCTTCCCAGGATATATCCCCCACCGCAATCAAGCGATCGTAACCTGCTTCCACAGTACGTACGCCCGAATCTTCAATTTTCCATAACCCATCCACG
>JAHDQE010000080.1 GCA_018433975.1 Ornatilinea sp.
AAAAATGACCGACAAATTCATCTCCAAACTGAACCCCAAAATGATCCGCTTCTTACTGCTCACCACCACCCTGGTGCTCTTCGTCCTCTCGGCTGGCGCCCCCGGCTGCATTGGCGGCGCAGGCGGATAGTCCGTGATCCTACTCACAGCCATCATCGCAGGGCTACTCGCCGGTTTCATCCGCGCTACCTGGAACAAGCGAAAATTAAGCCCCCTTCCTTTGAAATCCGAATGGCTTGTTTTTGTGGCTTTTCTTCCACAGCTTATCGCTTTTCAATTACCGGCAACACGGACAAGATTATCAGATGATTTAGTTCGAGTAGCACTGGTAAGTTCGCAACTTCTATTATTGGTATTTGCATGGCTAAATCGTAAGGCTCCTGGTTCTTGGTTTTTAGGTGCTGGACTGGCTTTAAATTTTTTAGTAATTGTTCTGAATGGCGGTTTGATGCCCATTAGCCCAGAAATTGTAAGCAAGTACCTTCCCAATGCACCAGCCGGTACGTGGACGATCGGAGAACGGCTGGGAGCAACCAAAGACATCGTTTTGAACATCTCCGAAACCCGTTTTTGGTGGCTTTCAGATCGATTTACATTACCAGATTGGATCAATTATCCCGTTGCTTTTAGTTTTGGGGACATTTTGATTTGGATCGGTGCATTCTGGCTATTTTGGTCACTGGGTGCCGCACAGACCTCTTTACAGGAGAATTAACAATGAGTACAAGAAACTTCCTTTACCACACTGAAGAAAAACACAGTATGCCAAAACTCCATACTCCGGCAGAATTCAGTCGAATTCTCACAGCAGCTGTGGTTAACCAGCAATTTTGCAACACGCTGCTCAAAAATCCATCCCTGGCTCTGGCAAACGGTTTCTGTGGCGAGAAATTCAATCTTACAAGAGAAGAAAAACGTCAATTGCTTTCCATCCAGGCCTCGTCGTTGGAAGAATTCGCGCAACAGCTCATCGCTGATAAATCAATGGCACGTGTTTCGTGTTGTGCAGGTGATTAATTCTGTCCAGTTCTAAAAACACTCCCATTATCGGTAAGACTGGCAGTAAATAAGGCACTGCCGTCGATCATCATGGAATAAATACAGTGGACTCAAAGAAACCCATCAATGTTGAAGTGATACCCTCCGCTCCAGATCTACAGGATGCGGATAAGCTTTTTTTAAATTTTTCCACAACAGAATACAGAAAAAGCAAAAATATCCCGGAAAAAGATCAGCGGTTACACAGGCTTTTAGAGTTGCAAATGCTGTGCAACTTAAGCCAGGAATTGAGCACGCGGTCGCAACACCTGGATCTTCTGGATCATCTCGCCGAGCAAGCTGTAAAAATTACCCACTCTGAATTCAGCCAAATACTTACATGGGAACCTGACGGATCGTTCATCTGTCAGGTAAATTCTCGTTTACAACCTGCAGACCAACAAAACAATTCCCCCTATCTGGCGCCCATCGCTTCCTGGCTTCATTACTTACAGGTTATCAATCAAAAAAAGCCGGTTGTTTTAAAACAAGATGCTCCCGACATTTCAGAAGATGAACGTCGGGCAATGGGATTGGATACGGTTGAAGAGCTATGGATGCTTCCGCTCTGGGCAGGATCAGAAAAAATCGGGTTATTGATTCTTGGCAGCAATCCAAGTCACAAAAAAGACAAACAAATATGTGACCGTCTTGGACAAATGACGCCTATTGCAGATCAGGCAACGATCGGAATTCAACGGAAGCGCATCCAACAAAACCTCGAAAAAAGTTTTGTCGAAATCATTCTGGCTCTGGCAGAAAATATTGAAGTTGACGCACGGTCCTCTCATCGGCATGAATACCATACCTCAACCATTGTTACTACGATTGCCACTTCATTCGGTTTTTCAACTGCCGAAATCCAGGCTCTCCAATGGGCGGGTTTATTGCATGATATTGGCAAGATGCAAATTCCAGAAGAACTTCTCCAAAAACCGGGACCACTGACATCTGACGAATGGCAGATCATGCGGAAGCATCCCGTTTTTGGTGCGGAAATGCTTTCTTCAATTTCTCTTTTGAAAGACGTAGTTCCGATTATCAAGTATCATCATGAAAAATATAACGGAAGTGGGTACCCCTTCGGATTAAAAGGTGAGGAGATTCCCATTGGCGCCAGAATATTGTCTGTAGCGGACGCTTACAGTGTAATGGTAGGCGGGCGGGTATATTGCAAACCCAGATCACAAAAGGAAGCTGTCGAAGAGCTGGTGCGGTGCTCCGGTAAACACTTTGATCCGATCATTGTAAATAAATTCATAGAACTGATTGACTCGGGTCTGATCTATTAATTACTTCATTGTTAATATGGAATGGGGGCAGGACTCTAACCGGAGGGTATCTCCGGTTAGAGTGTTTTATAATGCCTATTTCCACTCTCCTGTATTCTTACTGATCCAAAAACAAATTCCCTGAAAAGGGTAACTTTCTCACAAATACCAACCTTTCAGTATAATTATTTCTGAAATGAAATTAAATCAAAATCTGTACGACCTGGTTGTTATCGGCGGAGGACCGGCCGGATTCTTTGGCGCGATCTCATGCCTTGAGAAGAATTCGAACCTCAGTATTTGCATTCTGGAAAGAGGGCACCAGCTTCTTTCAAAAGTGCTTGCGTCCGGGGGTGGGCGCTGTAATGTAACCTATGCTTGTTTTGAACCGGCCCAACTGGCATTAAATTATCCCAGAGGCAGCAAAGCCCTGCGCGGGCCATTCACCCGCTTCCAGCCCCACGACACCATTCGGTGGTTCGAAACCAAAGGCGTCCCCCTCAAAACTGAAAAAGACGGGCGCGTCTTCCCAGTCAGCGATTCTTCCAAAACGATTCAGGCCTGTCTGGTTCAAACAGCAAAAGATCTGGATGTTGATATCTCGATCCAATCCGAGGTCAACAGCATTCAACCAACGCAGAATCAAGACTTCAACATCTTGCTTAACACAGGAACAGAGATCCGGACGCGAAAAATTCTGCTCGCAACAGGCGGAAACCCACAGTCTTTTCCGCTCGCTGAAGGATTGGGGCATTCTATTCAACCTCCTGTACCGTCTCTGTTCACATTTGATATCCATGATCCTTTGCTGGAAGGGTTGTCCGGATTATCTGTTCAGGACGCCGAAATTCAACTGGCCGGCACAAAATTAAAGCAGCGCGGGCCCATATTGATTACTCACTGGGGATTAAGCGGACCGGCAATTTTAAAACTTTCAGCCTGGGGCGCCAGAACGCTTTATGAGAAAAAATACCAGATCGGGCTGCTGCTTAACTGGCTGCCAGCATACAACCAAGACAGTTTATTCCAACGCCTCTTGAAAGAAAAGGATCTCGCGAATCATCACCAAATTAAAACAACAGATCCCACACAGACCTTACCCCGCCGTATGTGGAAACGCCTTATTGAAGCAGCCGGGATTCCCGATGACACAACCTGGAATACTGTTTCCAGAAATCAACTCAACACGCTTGCCACCCTCCTCACCCGGACGGAGCTGTTCATTCAGGGCAAGGGAGAATTTAAAGAAGAATTTGTCACCTGCGGCGGAGTCAATCTGAAAGAGGTAAATTTCAAAACTATGGAGAGTAAACTCTGCCCCGGAGTTTATTTCGCCGGCGAGCTTCTGGATATTGATGGAATCACGGGAGGATTTAATTTCCAAAATGCCTGGACCACCGGTTGGATTGCGGGACAGGCCATCGCAGAATCTTTAACGGAATAAAATTTGAGCAGCGGATTGCTTGACAGTTGCCCTTTAGTTTGTTATAAATTTAGCTAATGAAAAACACATCTTTTTCTATTCATCATCATCATTCCAAACTTCCCCTACTCTGACCGGTGGAGGTCTGGTTTGTTTGACATACCAACACTTGAACCCGCTATCATAAGCCCCCGGTCAACCGGGGGCTTTTTATTATTTTCAGGATAAGGAGATTAAATGCCCACTTTCAAAATTCCAAACAAGCCCGATCATATCGTGCGTCTCTCTCTGCCATCAAAAGGGCGGCTGGCAGAAGACAGTTTAAGCTTATTGAAGGACTGTGGCCTGGATGTTTACAAGCCAAACCCCCGGCAATATGAAGCACGCATTCCCAATGTACCCGAATTAACCGTTCTTTTTCAACGCCCAGGAGATATTGTAGCCGGTGTCCGGGATGGAAGCGTGGACTTTGGAATAACCGGACTGGACATTGTCGAAGAACGAAAAGGACCCAATGGAGACATCTTGATCCTTCATGACGAACTCGCTTTTGGGAAATGTTCCCTGGCCCTTGCTGTGCCGGAAACCCTGGGAGATGTTTTCAATCTGGCATCCTTGAAAACTTTCACAGATTCACTTCCCTCCCCACTTCGAGTTGCCACAAAGTTCCCCGTACTCACAGAGAGATTTTTAAATAAACATGAGATTTCACACACATTGATCTCATCCGAAGGGACCCTGGAGCTCGCCCCCTCCATTGGATACGCAGATATGATCTCGGATCTGGTCTCTTCCGGGCAAACGCTTCGTGACAACCGCCTGCGATTGCTTGAAGACGGGTTAATCCTTAAATCTCAATCTGTCCTGATTGCCAACCGGAAAGCCCTGAAAACCAATCCGCTGGCGCTAAAAATAGCCCGGCAGCTATTAGAATATATTGAAGCACACTTGCGGGCAAATGAAAATGTTGCCATTTTCGCCAATATACGCGGTGCTTCTCCGGAAGCCATTGCAGAATTATTATTCTTACAACCAACCGTTGGCGGCCTGCAAGGTCCAACCATTTCCAAAGTGATTGTCCGTGATGGAGATCCCAACTGGTACGCAGTTAATGTGATCGTCAACCGCAACAAACTTTTCAATGCCATCACAGAACTCCGCGGTATTGGTGGAAGCGGTGTTGTGGTGATGCCGGTAGATTATATTTTTGAAGAAGAAACACCCCGTTACACTGCCATGCTGAACGCGCTGGGAATCAACAATAAATAATATTTTAGGAGGTGAATGATGTTGAAAATATATGATGCGGAAACCGCAAAAAAGACCTTGCTGAAACGAGTTCCACCCGATGAAATGCCTGTTCCCGAATCCGTTTTAAAAGGCATCGAGAAAATCTTTGGTGAACCTCTGACTCCTGAAGAAGCCGTTAAACGCATTTTAAAAGACGTTCGCACAGAAGGCGACGCGGGCTTACGGAAATGGGGGTTAAAACTGGATGACTATGGTCCTGAAAACTTTGCTATTCCTAAAGAAAAAATACAGAATGCATTACAAGAGATCCCGGAAAAAGAACGCGAAGCGCTGGAACTGGCGGCAAACCGGGTAAGACAATATCATGAAGCCCAACCGGTCACCTCCTGGCTGACCCAGAACATGGGCGGGACATTGGGACAATTCGTGCGTCCCATCCGCCGGGTTGGTTTGTACATCCCCTCCGGCAGCGCCCCCTTACCTTCAACCGTGATCATGTCGGCCGTCATTGCGCAGGTTGCCGGTGTAAAAGAGATCGCCCTGGTAGCACCTCCTGAACGCGGCACCGGAAAAATCAACCCCTTCATTCTGGCATCAGCAGCGCTGCTCGGCATTGACGAAATCTACGCCATTGGCGGCGCCCAGGCTATCGCCGCTTTGGCTTATGGGACAGAAAGCATCCCCGCCGTAGACAAAATCTGCGGGCCTGGAAACCTGTTCGTCGCACTGGCAAAACGACAGGTCTTCGGCACGGTTGGCATTGACAGCATTGCCGGTCCCACCGAAACGCTGGTAATTGCAGATGCTTCAGCTCGCCCGGATTGGGTCGCCGCAGATATGCTGGCACAGGCCGAACACGATGTATTGGCCTCCGCCATCCTCCTCAGTCCTTCACAGGAACTCATCGACAAAGTTGTGGCTGAAGTGGAAAAGCAAGTGAAAGAGCGCGACCGGAATCCCATTCTCGAGATTTCCCTGCAAAATCGCAGCGGCGCAGTGCTGACTCAAGACCTGGATGAAGCCGTTGACCTGGCGAATGCCTATGCAGTAGAACATCTGTGCCTGTCTGTTGAGGACCCGTGGGCACTTGCTAACAAAGTTTACGCCGCCGGCGCTGTCTTCCTGGGCGAACATTCATTTGAAGTGCTGGGCGATTATGTAGCCGGCCCCAGCCACGTTCTTCCTACCGGCGGGTCAGCACGTTTCAGTTCCGCTTTGAACGTACTTGATTTTGTGCATCACATGAGTTTCGTCGCCCTGGACAAAGAAACCACTCAGGAGATCGCACCCGCAGCAGCTATCATCGCCGACGCGGAGGGATTGGATGCCCACGCTAACGCAGCAAGAGTAAGATTATGAAAGTTGCAGCCAGATTTCAAAATTTTCCGCCTTATACCCCTATTGAACCCTTTGAGGTGCTTTCCAAGCGGCTTGGAGTGCCGGCTGAAAAGATTGTTAAGGTGGACGCAAACGAGAATTCATACGGCCCTTCTCCAAAAGTGGCCGAAGCCCTCTCCCAACTGGCGTTTCCGCATATCTACCCCGACCCCGAAAGCCGGGCCTTACGCGAAGCACTCGCCGGATTCACCGGCGCTCCCATGGAGAATTTAATTGCCGGTGCCGGAGCGGACGAGTTAATTGATCTCCTCCTGAGATTGGTATTGGAACCCGGCGATACCGTCCTCAATTTTCCTCCCACATTTGGCATGTATCCCTTCGATACGCTGCTGAACGCGGGGCAGGTGATCGAAATTCCACGACAGCCTGATTTCTCATTGGATATGCCCGCTATCTTGAATGCTGTGGAAAAACATCGACCTAAAATACTGTTCCTGACTACACCAAACAACCCCGATGGTAGTTTTCCCAAACCGGAAGTGATCGATCAATTATTGGACCTGCCTGTGCTGGTGGTGATTGACGAAGCCTACATTGAATTCACTGAAACAGGCGGGGTTCTGGGGGAAAAGCTCTCGCGGATTCGTCAGGTTGCAGAGCGCGAAAACCTGATTGTCCTGCGGACCTTCAGCAAGTGGGCCGGACTGGCCGGGCTCCGGGTTGGCTATGGAGCTTTCCCAAACTGGATGCTGCCTGCAATATGGACGGCAAAACAACCTTATAATGTAAATGTCGCTGCATCCGCCGCTGCCCTGGCATCTTTGGCGGATGTGAACTATCTGGCAGAAAATGTCGTTCGCATCCGGGAAGAGAGGACGCGTCTGTTCAAAGCCCTGCAAACCATTCCTTTCCTGACGCCTTATCCCTCACAGGCAAACTTCATTTTATGCGGCGTGCAGGGAAGAAATGCAGCAGAACTGAAAACCTTGCTGGCTTCGCAGGCCATCCTGGTCCGCTATTACAACAGCGCACTGCTAAAAGACACCATCCGCATCAGCGTAGGGCGTCCCTCCGATAGCGACGCGGTAATTGCCGCACTCAAGAAAATAGCTTGATAAGGAACGAATCCCATGAAAGCAGCTTTTATCCTTTACGAAAACTTCTCCAATCTGGATTTTGCCAGCATCTACGGTCCATTATTAAGCCTGAAAAAATCAGGGTTGATGGATGACCTGACGCTGGAAACCTGTTCGGGGAACCCCAGTGCGAAAAGTGATCAGGGCGTACGCTTTGCTCCGACAAAAATCGGGGGAAGCCTGGACAGCTTTGACCTGATTATCCTTCCGGGAAGTTCAGATCCGGGCACCTTGCCACTGGAGAAAAACTTCCTTGAGTGGTTAAAAACAGCAGCATCCGCTGCCAGAATCGCCGCAGTGGGAAAAGGCATTGTCCTGCTGGGTGCTGCCGGCCTGATTAAAGGCAGGAACACCGCCGCCATGGAAGCAGACATTTCGGTTCTCGAAGAATTTGGAGCCTACCCGCAAAGCGATCCCATCGTTCTGGATGGAAACATCTGGACAGCAGCAGGATCAGGTGCGGCGTTGGAGCTGGGAATCCAGCTTTGCGAGAATCTGGCGGGGCCAGAAGCCGGCCAGAGCATTCGTGAACAATTCGGAATACCTCGCCTACCCGTTACCCTGCCAGGCCGCCAGAGTAAGGTCATCCGGAAAACAAAAGAAACCGAGATTGAACTGGAATTAAACATCGACGGCACCGGAAAACACGAAGTAAATACCGGATTACCCTTCCTCAACCACATGCTGGATCAGATTGCCGTGCACGGTATGTTTGATTTGCGCATTACAGCAAAGGGAGATATCGAAATTGACCCGCATCATACCATGGAAGATGTCGGATTGGCACTGGGGCAGGCTTTCCAGGAGGCGTTGGGAGATCGCAAAGGGATTGTCCGCATGGCTTCCCACGATTGGACAATGGACGAGAGCCTGGCATGGGCTGCCGTGGATTTCTCCGGCCGACCTTACGCGGTGATCCAGACCAACTGGCAATCCCCCAGTGTCGGTGGACTGCCCAACTCCTTGTTCGCCCACTTTCTGGAAAGCTTTGCTCTTCAGGCCAGGTGCAACCTGCACGTGCGCTCCATCTACGGACGGGACGACCACCATCAGGCTGAAGCAATCTTCAAGGCCCTTGCCAGGGCACTGGATGCGGCCACACAGATTGACCCCCGTCGGGCCGAACAGGTACCCTCCAGCAAAGGAATTCTATTCTAAGGAGCTATAATGGAATCATATAACGCTTTATTGGTTAATGCCGGAACCGGGAACCTCCACTCTGTTTATAATGCTTTAAATCATCTTGGTTATAAAGTAAAGGTTACAAACCAACCCGAAGATCTCCAGACCCGGTGCCGGGTAATTCTCCCCGGTGTGGGTGCATTTGGCAGTTTCATGGAAGGTCTGCGGACATTGAACCTGGAAGATGCCCTGAAGGAAGTTGTCCGGCGCGGTGATCCATTGTTAGGGATTTGTGTTGGCATGCAGGCGCTTTTAGAAATCGGGAAAGAGATGGGAGAACACCAGGGTCTTGGGTTGATTCCCGGTCAGGTCATCCGTTTTCCGGAATTTCGGGATCTGAAAGTACCGCACACCGGTTGGAATCAACTGATCCAGCAGCGCGAATCGCGGCTCCTTCAAAATCTTCAAGATGGAGCTTATGCCTACTTTAACCATTCCTATTATTGTGAACTTGGAGACTCAAACGACGCCCTCACCCAAACGGATTACGGCTTATTGTTTGCAAGTGCTGTTGAACATGATAATCTGTTCGGCGTCCAGTTTCACCCCGAAAAAAGCCAGCGCGTTGGGCAAACTATTCTTTCTAATTTCTTTAAGGTCTAAATTTTTCTTCAGACAAAATTTTTGGATAGGAGAGCTTCGAATGAACTATGAGCAGCCACAAATCGCCTTGTTTGTTGATCTGGAAAACCTGGTCAGCACGATCAAACATCAATCCCAGGAAGGAATTGGCGATTTTGGCGCACAGGCGTCTATTGATTTTGAAGCACTCGTCCGCCACATCGAAAAACAATTTGGCAGTGTCAACAAAGAGAACTTTTTTGTCGTCGCAAATTTTGCGCATTATAACCAACAACTGGGTGGACTGAACCGTATGGCAACCCTGATCAACATGGACAGCTTTGAGGCGCGAGAAGTCCGCAGCAAACAGCAGCGCACACCGGGGAAACGCCACGTCATCCGGAACTACAGTGATATGGCCATAGCTTTCCAGGCAGGGAGCCATATTGCCGGCATACCCGCTGATATTTATATCTTCATCACCGGAGATGCTGCCTTTGCAGCTGTGGCTTCTTTAATTCAGGAACGTTATAAACGACAGGTTCATTTCATTCTCCCGGATGAGAATAGGGCCGCCGCCATCCTGAAAGAACGTTTCTTTTGCATCCCCTTTTCCGAAACGCAGCCGGAACCTTCTCTCCCCAAAAATGAACCCGAAGGAAATAGAGATACACAAATCGATACCATCACTCCTTCTGTCAATGAAAACACTGAATCCATAAAGAACGCTGTAGCCCAACTGCGGAAAGAATTTCACACTGCGATCCCTTCCAAACTAATCCAAAGCCTGATCGGTCCCGGCACTGCGCAGCAGCAATTAGCCCGGGCCCGAACCGAGGAAGTAATCGATCTGTGGACCAATGGAGGCGAAAACGAATTTATTTCGCTTCAAAAAGAGCGTTTATACGGCAAAATCGTCAAAATGGAAACCCGCGCCGGTCTTTTGCAAGCCGCCCAGATACTATTCTCCGTGGCTCAAATCGCTGAACAATCTCAAAGGCCGGTCAGCCGGTCCGATTGGCGGAAACAACTCAAACAACACCTGAATATCTCAAATGCTGAAAGTAAAAAATGGCTTGATCTGTTGATCACAACCGGTATCCTGAGGGATGAACACATTCAGGACCCCTGGATCACACTCGATTCTGCCATCCCCTTTTTGCATCAGGCTGAAGAAAATTTTTATTCACCAAGGAATGACTAATGTCTCAGGAATTTATTATTTTTCCAGCAATTGATCTTCATAATGGTAAAGTTGTGCGTCTGAAAGAAGGCGACCTTGGCCGGCTCACCCAATACAGTGATGATCCAGCCAGCACAGCGGGCCACTGGCTCTCTATGGGAGCGGCCTGGCTGCATGTCATTAACCTGGACGGCGCTTTTGAAAAATCCGATAACGAAAACCTTCAGGCCTTACAAACTATTGTGCGCACCGCACAAGAATATAACGCTCGTGTGCAGTTTGGCGGAGGGTTGAGGTCCATCCAGGCCATCGAAAAAGTGATGAAAGTAGGAGTAGACCGGGTAATTCTGGGTACTGCCGCGGTATCCAACCCGGAAATTCTTCCGGAAGCTTTATCCCGGTGGGGCGGCGAGTGCGTGGCCGTCAGTCTGGACGCGCGCGACGGGAAGGTCCGAATTCGCGGATGGCAGGAGGCCACCGATTTATCCGCCCTGGACTTAAGTAAAGCATTCCAAAAACAGGGCTTGCAGTGGTTGGTATTCACCGATATTGCCCGAGACGGGCTTCAGACCGGCCTGAACCTTCCCAAAACCGTTGAGATTGCTCAAACCACCGGATTGAAGGTAATTGCATCCGGAGGAGTCAGCACGAACAAAGATGTTCAATCCTCAATGGACGCAGGGCTGGCCGGCGTCATCGTTGGCAGAGCACTTTATGAAGGAACGGTCAATCTGGCTGATTTCTTAAACAGCAGGGAGTAAAGATATGTTAGCAAAAAGAATCATTCCATGTCTGGATATCAAAGACGGACGGGTTGTAAAAGGCGTCAATTTTGTGGATATTCGGGATGCCGGAGACCCGGTTGAACAATCCAAAATTTACGATGCGGCAGGTGCCGATGAATTGGTTTTCCTGGATATCTCTGCCACACCGCGCGGGCATGAAACCGTGGTTGAAATGGTCCAAAAGGTTGCTGAACAGGTTTTTATGCCCCTGACGGTCGGCGGAGGCATTAGAGCCGTTGAGGATATGCGAAAACTGCTGCTGGCCGGTGCAGACAAAGTCAGCATCAACTCAGCAGCGGTCCGCAACCCATCCCTGCTGACACAGGGCGCTGACCGGTTTGGAAGCCAATGTATTGTCCTCGCCGTGGACGCGCGCAGGATTAATGCCCCGGGTGAACCCTCTAAATGGGAAGTGGTTATCAACGGCGGCCGGACTCCCGTCGGACTGGATGCGATTGAATGGATCCGCAAAGGCGTTGAACTTGGAGCGGGTGAAATCCTGCTGACCAGCATGGATACAGACGGTACTTTAGCCGGGTACGACATCGAACTGAACCGGACCGTGGCAGAAACTGTCAACGTTCCTTTGATTGCTTCAGGTGGTGCCGGTACCATGCAGCATTTCGCCGATGTGCTTACAGAAGGGAAAGCGGATGCCGCCCTGGCCGCCTCTCTGTTCCACGATGGGAAATTGAAAATCAAACCTTTAAAAGACTTCCTTATCAACCAGAACATTCCCATTCGGAAAGTTGATTAAATAGAGCTACGGAGGAATAAATTGGAATTCACCCCAAAGTTTGACCAGCAAGGCTTGATCCCGGCCATCGTTCAGGATGCAAACACAAAACAAGTCCTCATGCTGGCATATATGAACGCAGAATCGTTAAAGAAAACTTTAGAGACCCGCCAGACATGGTTTTGGTCCCGCAGCCGAAAAGAACTATGGAACAAAGGCGCAACATCCGGAAACACCCAGCAAGTTGTAGAGATGTTTTATGACTGCGACTCGGATACCCTCCTGGTATTGGTCAATCCCGCCGGTCCGGCCTGCCACACCGGAAAAACAACCTGTTTTCACAACCCACTTCTTGAGCAAGACTTTATAATGGAGAGACGGAATGAAAATTAATGAACTGTTCGGCATTATTTTAGATCGAAAAAGCAACCCCAAAGAGGGCTCTTATACCAATTATCTGTTTGAGAATAAAGAAGACAAAATTCTAAAAAAAGTTGGTGAAGAAGCTGTGGAAGTTATCATCGCAGCCAAAGGCCAGGGAAAACAAAGAATTATTGAGGAAGTTTCCGATTTAACTTATCATACGCTGGTCTTGCTGGCCGCAAACGACATTACCCTTGAAGAAATTAACGAGGAACTGGAGAAAAGGCACAAGGGGTAAAACTAAGTAATCCATCTTATACAATCCAAATTGGTGGATTGACAATAATAGAATAAGTGTTCTATAATATAGAAAACCTGTTCCGGTTTTCTATATTTTTAAACTCATGAAAAAAAACACGCCTATCTCAACCCAATTTTTTAATCGTCAGAACGGCCTGCTCAATGTCGCCGAGATCAGCCCTGCTACCAGATCCCTGGGGCCTGGCTTACGGTCCGTATTATGGGTTCAGGGGTGTCCATTCCACTGCGAAGGCTGCATCGCAAAGGATTGGACGCTTTTAAAAGAAAACAAATTGATGACAGTGGATGAAGTGGTTGGAAAATTGCTTTCCAACCCCAATGTTACCGGGATCACCTTCTCCGGCGGCGAACCTATGTTACAGGCAAAAGGGCTTTTAGAAGTCGCTCTTTCAGCCAAGGAACAACGGGCATTGAACATCATTTGCTTTACAGGATATGAACTCAAACACCTACTCAATCGACCACCCAATAAATGGGTAGCTGAATTGCTGCAAACCATCGACGTCCTGATAGACGGCCAATATATCCGGAATTTAAATGACAATAAAGGACTCCGAGGCAGCAGCAATCAGAAGGTTCATTTCTTTACGGATAGATTAAAAAATTTCGATTTCGAAAAGCATATCCGCACCAATGAGATTCAAATTCTGGATGGACAGGCTTTGCTGATTGGCGTTCCTCCCAAACAGATGCTGCTGGCCTTCGAATCGGCCATCGCAAATCTGGACTCATTTCCTTCAAGGTTGGTGGATCATGAGCGGGCATAAAAAAGCTACGATTACGATCAGTCAGAAAGAGTATCAACGCTTGCACAAGAATGAACTCCGCATGCGGTTCATGCAGCGTCCGGATGAGGACCATTTTGAAGCGGCCCGATCTCAAGCACTGGAGGCATATCAACAGGATCTTCAAAACCTCGAATACCGCCAGAGAAATTTTGAAGACTTAATCAATGGCTTTGAAGACCATCTCCGAAACCTGGAAACTGAAGCCAGCAGCGCGTTAATCGATCAACAAACGGAAATCAGTGAAACCATTTGTCAGGCAGTAGACCAGACCTGGAATGAAACCCAAAGCGCCTTGCAAAGCCAGGAAGCACAATTCAACTCATTTCTACAAGATTTATCAGCAAATATTGAGAGTCAGTTGGCACAAATTACCGATCAGCAGAACACCGAAAGATCAAACCGTAAGAACCAGTTCGAGAAAGTACGGCAGTGGATAAAGCAGGCTTATCAGATGCTGCAATTTATCCAGCAGCATTACGATCATGAGAAATTCGTTCCCGGCGAGATTGAAACACATCACCAGGGCCTCAGACTCGCCCAGGACAATTTAGAAAACGGTTTTCCGGAAACAGCATTAGGAACCTCTCAGCAGGTATATTTAGCACTTTCCGGCCTCCGCGTTCGTCTGGAAAGCCAGCAGCATCAATGGGATGTTCTCCTTGAATTAGCCAACCAGAAAATGGAAAAGCTCTACCTTCTGGCATGTGAAAACCGGTCCCTGCCGGGATTGGACCTCGACGGGAACGAAATTGACGAGATGCTGGATATTGATTTCTGGTCATCCCGCAAACTCAGCCGCCTCATCAACCAGATCCAGGGGACGGCCCGTAATCTATACACCAACCGCGAAACAATCCATACAGAAGATTTATCTGATTTGCTGGAAAATCAAATCCCGCATCTGGAACAGGAACTGGAAGAAATCATTTATCAGGCACGCCTGAACGCCCTAAATTCCCAACTACGGATTAACATTGCAGACATGGTTCTGCAAGCATTGGCAACACAGGGATATTCAATTGGAGAAGCACAATACCAGAACATGGATATGCGGCAAGAATACAGCATGAAGGTACAGAATCCCGAAGGCAATCAGGTCCTGATTCAAGTAATCCCAAATCAGGGATATGAAAATGAGCTTCAATTACATTCATTAAACAACACGGCAAGGACCCAGCATGAATTACGACAGCAAACCCGTGAAATCAGCAATGCATTGAATCACTTCGGGCTCTCAATGGGCCCGATAACCGAAATGGAGTACTGGAATCCGGAAAAACCAACCTTGCGATCCGGTTATCCGCGCCGTGTCAGGCCACAAATTAAAGAAACTGCATGGAAACAAAACCATATTATCTAGAAGACACCCATCACCGGCTTCACGGTTCGCTAAATCAACTGGATCAATCTCGATTCCTGATTCTCTTTGGTCAGGGGGTACTCGATTCTTATCTTAACCCACAAAGGGAAGAAAGTACGATTGAAGAAGCCTTATTGGTCGAGTTGAAATCTATGGGATTTCAAAGAATCGCTTTTTACTCCACGATGAAATCATTATATTATCTGGATCGGGAATCCGAGAACGTGGAACGAGAAAAAGTTTTTCCTATGAAGAATCCCGATCCGAATTCAGATACCATGCAATACCTGGATAATGGGCCATATGGGAACCGCTTACTATTGATTCGGCCTTCCTCATTGGATCTGGACAGTTCCCAACCTATCCAAATGGGCGATGTACATGCGATCCGTGCACTGGACTTTATGATGCGCAATTCACAGCCGGTAAGCACGGCGCTTGTGTTTCCAAATTTTGAGAACACCATCAATTTCTTTGAAGACCGCAGGATGCTGTCGGGAGTTCTCGAGAGCTGGATTAATCTTCCGGAAAACAACTCAAACCGGTGTATATTTCTTTTCTCCTCCTCCACCTCTGATATGCTCGCAGACCAAATTGCCGCAAGCGGAATCAAGAGTCTGGAAAATCTGGTACTGGAGTTCACTTCAAATGGAAACCGGTCCCCTTCCATATGCGAGATTTCCGGTCCTGACTGGGATGAAATCCAGAGGCTGCTGGATCGCGAACAACAGGTTAAAGAATCCGTTCTGTCAGAATCGGATCAAAACCAGTTAATCCGGTGGATGCTTGGTGAGAAAAAAACGCTTAAGTTTTGGATCGGCAAAGCAAACGCCTTGGAAAAATTGGATTTAGACGAGGTCCGACGGGGAAAATGGTTCGCTGCTGTGCGAAATACACACCAATCCGCCATAGATGAACTTGACCAACTGATCGGATTGGAAAACATCAAAAACCGCATTCATGAGTTAAGCGCCTGGATGCAGCTCAACCTTCAAAAACAGCGTTCGGAAAACCCGGATGAGTTTCAACCCACCCTAAATTTCATTTTCTCCGGAAACCCCGGAACCGGAAAGACTACTGTAGCCAGACTGATGGGTGAAATCCTGCATGAGATAGGTTATCTAAAGAAGGGTCATCTGGTTGAAGTAAGCGGCCTGGATTTGGTCGCCGATCACCTGGGCGGAACTGCGGTAAAGACAAATCAAATCATCAATCAGGCTCTGGATGGTGTGCTTTTCATTGACGAAGCCTATTCCTTATCACACGCCAACAAACAGGATTTCGGGAAAGAAGCCATAGCCACCCTGCTGACCCGGATGGAAAACGACCGGCACCGTCTGGTGGTCATCGCAGCCGGATATCCCGAGCCCATGGTGGATTTCCTCAAATCCAATCCCGGATTATCACGCAGGTTTCCAGTTGATAATTTCTTCAATTTCCCCGACTTCTCTCCGGAAGAATTATGGAAGATATTCCATCAGATGTCCACAAAAAAGAGCCTGAACATTGCCGGGGAAGATCAGAAAACCTATCTACAGACCGTACAGTCCATTCAGCACAACGTAAGGGAGAACTTCGGCAATGCCGGGGAAATCCGAAATTTTGTAGATGCAGTAGACCGCAAACGGGCTGCCAGAGTAATTCAGAAAGGTCTGAATATCTCCGAGCCCCTGCGTGAAACAGATATTCCCCAACATTACTTACGACAGCGCCCCTCCACATTTGAGAGCGTTGAAGCACTGCTGCTGGAACTCAATCAAATGGTGGGGTTAAGTGAAGTTAAGAGGCATTTCACCCGCCTGGTACGGCAGATCCAACTGGAAGGTCTGATCCGTCAAACGGATTCCAAGGATCATGAAATTCCAATTCATCATTTGATTTTCAGCGGGAACCCCGGGACGGGCAAGACGACCGTAGCCCGTCTGATGGGAAAATTATTTAAATCCCTGGGACTGCTTAAAAAAGGGCACTGCGTAGAAGTTTCAAGGGCCGATCTGGTGGCAGGATATGTCGGCCAGACCGCTCTGAAAACTCAAAAAAAGCTCCAGGAAGCTCTGGAGGGCGTGCTCTTTATCGATGAGGCTTATGCCCTTTCCCGCGGATCAAATGACACATTTGGATTAGAAGCCATTGATACGCTGGTAAAAGGAATGGATACTTACCAGAACCGGATTTTAATTATCACCGCAGGATATCCGGGAGAGATGCAAAATTTCATTGCCAGCAACCCGGGTTTAAAGTCCCGGTTTGAAGCGCCCATCCACTTTCAGGATTTCAACCTGGAAGAATTAAATGCCCTTTTTATGCATTTAGCCGGCGAAGAGGGCTTCTTCATCCCCACTGACATCGAAGAAGATCTGAAGAATTATTTCCTGACCGTAAAAAAACTTGAGGAAAAGAACTTCGGAAACGCCCGTACGATTCGACAGATCTTTCAAACGATGAAGGGCAATCTGGCCGAACGAATTTTTTTGACAATGAATCCGGACAGAATACAGGAATCCATCCACATGGACCACATCAAAGAATTCAAATTGGAAGATGTACCCACTCCCCCTCTTCACACAGTTTCTAAACCTTTTTCCCCCAGAACCCTCTCAAAGAATTACAAATTCCCGCAATCTAAAAACAAGCTCAGGGATTCTTCTTTGTTGATGTAAAAGCTTCCATCCGTCAGGCATATTCCTGGACGGCTGCTTCCAACACGTTGCGCAGCACAGGCAGCATCCCTTGCAGCCACTCTTTATACGCTTTTCTGTCACGGGGTTTTAAGCACTGCGGAATGTTTTCAAAAATCCTGAGACTTCTTTCCCAATTTTGGATCGCCTCCAGGGTCTTTTCCTGAACACTCAACTGGACCGCTCCAAGCATCCACAGCACGGATGCCTGATGGTGACTTTCAGGTTTATAAAGTACCACAGCCTTTTTAAGCATAATTTCGGATTCAGAGCCAATCCCCAGCTGATGCGCTGCCAGGCCAACTTCAACCAGCCCTTCCGGCGTGGCAAGGTAATCCGGCGCAAATGACACCAGTTTTCGCATTGTTTCCATAACTTTGAAGGTCGAAGCCGTTTTATTGTGTGCCAGGGTCTGGTCCAGCAGCTTTCTGAAACCCAGTGCCGTCTCATCAAGATGGGTGGCTTCAAACAAATTGATCCATGAATAAGCTTCTTCCGGTCGTCGGGCAAGCTCCTGGTTCATGTCTCCAATCCGCTCCAGAAACCAGGGAATCTGCTGAAAGGATTCTTTTTTATGGGTCCTTCCCAGATAGTTCACCACCGATTGCAGCAAATCTCTGGCCTCGGTCCAATGAACATACGCCTTGCGGTTTTCCATCAGCCGCCATTCAACCCAGCCCAGCATCCAGAGTACTACCGCATATTTATAATGGTTTCCCTCATAAAGCTTTGCTGCCGTTGTCAGGTGATCGAGCGCGTTTTTTAAATCTCCATGGGAAACCCGGACAACAGCAACCTGGGCCAATACTTCCGCATATTCCAACGGATCGGTGGAATTCCGGCTGAAATCAATTACCTCTTCAATCAAATGATCGATGTTCCGGTCAGAAAGACTTTCAACTTCCAAAGCTTGAATCATCTCTCGGGAGGTCATTGAAAGATGGGTAGGAGTGATGACATTCAGCCATTCAAAAATCTTTTCAAGCGGAATTTTCACAAACTCTGATCCTCATTTTGACTTTCGGCCATGGCATCCAAAATCTGCGTGGCGCGCAGTAAAAATATTTTCCTCAAATTTTCCGCAGTATTTTCCTCTGAGGAGGGTAAATCCTCTAACGCATGGGCAATGCTCATAATCATCTCCGCTTGAGCTTCTGCCCGGCCCAATTCCTGATAAGCAAGTCGGGTGGCTTCGCCATAAGCCCGGGTGGCTTCGGCATTCCCAATCCAATCCTCTGCCCACAGGTGTATACGGCTTTCATCCACCACATCCTCATTGATGCTCACATGCCCGACATCAATCCACAACAATTCAGCACCTACAGCTTTCAAGCTGGCTTTAATCTCCCGGTTGAAAAGTTCCATTTTTAGGTTGCCCCGTGGATCTTCATCCTCTCCTTTGGGAGCAGTTAAATAGTCAATATTGTGTGAGTTAATGTAATACTGAATCGCGCCAAGTATTTTCCCACGCACGGTCTGGTGCCAGGGTTTGGGGCCCTGATCGGTTACGGTAAGATTGTAGGCCATCTGAAGAAAAGAATCATGCGAATAGGGATAAGGAGCACTTAAGGTCCGGGTATACACATCGGTCAGGATTCTGAATCGGAATTCAATATCCTTCAATGTAACGCTGATCCCATCTTTGGTGATCGTTTGAAGCTCATCCAGCCGGCCGTGCTGGTCATCCAGGTTGGCAATCTGTCCGACCATTTCAAATGGAACCATAAAATAGGCCTTGGACATGCTTACCTTCGAGGGCCGCCTCAAATGCCGGAACATCACTGCGTGACCCGGTTGAATTAAAACATGGCCGGGACCGCCAATGGCATCCAGCAGGTTCGTTTCCCCTTCCGAAATCTTTTTCTCCCCATCGTCAATCTTCAATTTTGGATAGAGCAAAGAAAACATGGAAGAAATCACATAATGCAGTCCCTGAGTGTAGCGCGGGAGCAAATAAATATCCTGCACATAGGCTGCTCCGGAGAGAATGATAATAACAAATGCCGTAAAGGGGGCAATCATATAGCGGGAGCTGTGGCCATTAAACAAAAAAGTGAAAATTTTCAGGATCTCCAGCGGGATCTTGCGGAAGAAGATATTGGTAGCTTTAACGTTCAAAGCCATGGCTAACGGATCTACAGATTCGAAAAGGAAATTTCCTAACACGACCAGAAGAATAATTGGCACCGGGAAGAACACAAAAAGCCGGAATAAGCTCCAAATTTCCTGATTGGTCTGCGCAGATAAACCGGAAGTGGTTTTCTTAAATGCATCATCAAGCAGTTCTGGAGGTTTGACCAGCAGGGTACTCTTCAATCTGGAAGAATTATCTTTGTTATCCATTATTTAAACCCGTTACCTTTTACCTAGATAAAAGGCGGCATAGGTGGCGGCTGTTTTCCGCCGGGGAGCAGCCATCCATGAACGCTGGTAAGAAGCCGGATCGTATCCGAGGGAAGCAGTTGATGGGTATTGGGGTCTGCAGCGATCTGTTCCAGTGCCTGCAAGACCCTGATTGCCATAACCTCCTCAGAATATTCCTTCTTCTCCAGAATCGAATTCAACACATGCGCAAATTCACGCTGCGCCTTGGCTCTGGCCCGGCTGCGTATTCTGGAAGCAGCCAGCTCATTGTTAGCCCGCGCGATTTCTGTCTGCTTGTCCCATTTAGACCGCCAGGTATCCAAAAGCTGCTGGTAAACTGCCTGCGAAACCGGGATTAATTCTCTGAAACTGCTTGCCAGCACTTTGATACCCCGATCACGAAGCACTTTAGGGGCAGTAAGCGGCATCACCTTTGAAACCAGTAATTCATTGGCCTGATAAAGGCGGCCCTCTTCCAGAAGCCCTCCCGAAACATCAAAGATCAAGCGGTAGGACAAAATGCCCTGGTTGCGCATGGCAATCCGAAGCTTGCTCTTGAATTCGGGCAGCGGGAAATAATCATTCACATCAGGCCGGTAAAGATCATCATAATCGATGTGGGAAAGCTGTTCCCGAAACAAGTCTACCGCTACCATCGCGGGGAGATCATACCAGGGGATCAGGTCGCCTCTGGAATCTCTGGCCTGAGAAAACACTGCCGAGAATACCCTCTCAGGGTCAAAAGCGGGCAAAGTTTGTGGGGGTTCCAGAGGAGCATAGGGCATCAGGACGTTCATGCGGTGTGCCACCCGGGCCAGGTGATGAATTTCGTTGCTGTCGGCCTCATCCAGTTCATTCCTGAAAGATTTCACCTTGATCTGTCCATCGGGCTGTTTTTCCAGGGATACACTGCGCAGCATCTCCGCACGGCGTTCTCCCATATAGGCCACTTGCAGCACATCCGGTTCCTGTCCAATGGTAAACACCGCATTTGCGCTGGTCGCCAATTCAATCCCATCACGGGTATAAGCATGCACGTCACTGCGCATGCGGAACTGTTCTCTGAGATCCACCGCCTCGCGGATGCGCTCGCTGCGGCGGGTAAAAGTTACGCCCCGTCCAACAACCCGCGGCGAGGCATAAGAATCGATCAACCCTAAACCCAACAAAAGAGAATCCATAATTTTTCGGATCAGGCTGGGTTGAGGAACCTGTTCCTCCAAAACTACTGCGCTGTTAAAATCAACTACCACGACCCCTGAACCTTCTTTTTCAAGCTCCTTCAGGGTCGCCAATTTTTTGCCGTCTTTGACAAACACCGCCTGTCCATGCAGGTGGAAGAGATGGAGGAGAAGATGGAAAGCCGTGCGGTAGACATCCAGCAGGCTTTGAACCGGCAGCAGTGCCTGAAACGAGATCAAAACCAACCAGAGAAGAAAAACCAGACCAAAGCCTATAAAAATATTAAAACCAAGGTTTTTTAAATAAACCAGATTCGCAAAGGGGATTGGACCAATGGGGAAATCCAATATTGCCTTAACGATCCCCAGAGAGAATTTCCAAGCCAGTTGTACAACCCTAAAAATTTCGGTCCGAAAAGCGATCACGAAAAGCAAAAACAGAACCAGCGGGATCTGCTTGATACGGTTCGGTTTCTGCTTTTTCTTTTTTCTCAGTTGAGGCATAGGCCATCCTCAAACCACTGCACTCTGTAAAAACAAGTTTGTATGATGAAATTCAGTATAGCTTGCTGGCAATCAATTTGTCAAGAAAACTTAAAACAGCCTGTTTGTTACTGCACAGCATACCTGTTCCAGACTGTTCGGAAGGAGCTTCTCCTTATCCAGGTCCAATAGTCCGCAAGCCTATATATTTTTCCAGAACAGCACATTATTCTTGAACTGCCAAAAATGAATAAGGGGACAAGGGATTTACCTTACCATCTTCCAAAGACACCAGACAACTTCTACCTTTTCCGGAATCCTCTACCAGAACAAATCGTTCTTCATCGACCCAGCCTGAAATCACGCCGACCTGACAGGGTCCATCGCGCTGATCTGAAGGAATTTCACGGATGTCCCGGGGGACTCCCTTTTCAAAACTCATACCTCGAATTACAACCGACCCGCTTGTCTCAGGCCCAATTTGCTCTTGCCAGATCACCCATTTCCCGGAAGGAGAAAAAGAAAAATTCCCCACCCGCGCCGCATTCTCATGGGGGTCTACTTTCAAGGTTTCCCCGGTTGCACGGGATTCAAAAACCAGACTCAGGCCAAAATCTTCTTCCTGACCCAACTGCTCCACCTGCGCTAACCAGGTCTCATCCGGACTCAATGCCATATCCACAATATTTACCCGTTCCCCAACCCTGGTAACAGCGCCGGATTCAGAATCCACTGCCAGCAGTCCCGAACTGTTTCCCCAGGGAAACGCTTCCAGATCGTAAGTTTGCGCAAGATATATTTTCCGGCCGTCCATACTCCAACCTGCCAGAGAATATGAGGACGGAATATCTCTTTGTTCCATGGTCCAGATCACTCTTGATGAATCTCCATCCAAATCGGAAATCAATAATGTGGCATTAATGCTTTGATCTTGTTGAGCCCCCTGACTTTCTAGTCCCGAAACAAAAAGCCACGCCAGTTTCGACGCATCCGGAGAGGCCAAAACACGGACGGCTCCCGGCAAACCGGGCAAAGGGATCTCTTTTACCCCATCAGGTTCCACAATGCCGCCCGGGAAATAAACTTGCCTGTTCAACACCTGAAAAGACATGCCTTCCTTCCAGTTTTCCACAGGAACAACCCGTTCATTTTCACCTCGAATAGCAAAGTGAATATTTGGAAAACTGCCATCCGGATACTCCGCAAACACCATATTGGGAAATTCTCCGCCATTCCACCATGGGAAAAACACGCTTGATCTGGTCATCCCCATATCCTCTAAAGACGAATCACTTGAACCAGGCTCAAACATACCCTCCACCCATTTAAAAATTCTCTCCTGATTCTGTTTTCCCAACACATTTTGCGAATCAAACCTTTGAGAGGCTTCATTATATCCACAATAATGGACTGTTGCATCCATGAGGATTTCATCTATCCCATCGGCATCAATGTCTTCCAGCACCCAGTCAACCTGATAGTTATAGCGAAATGGAAGGGCCAGATCTGCGGGCAAAACACTCGTATTGTCCTGAGAAATAATCATCGACCAATCTAATTTTCCCCATTTTTTTCCATCAAATCGGTAGACATGAACTGCATCCCATTTCCAGCCAGCCCGTTCCTCGTGCTGCGGAGCAAAAGCTTCCTGAATACCATCGTGGTCAAAATCCAGAATCTGCGGCGGCATCCAATAAGTCAAAGTATCATCAGTACCTTCCGAAAAAAATCCTCCCGGCACAGGCTCCGAGACGCCAACGATTTTCCAGGCAGTATCTTGCTTTTGTATCACCATCCAATAAGCGTTCAGGTCCTGTGCACCTGAAATGCCTTCTACCAGTGCCAGAAGTTCTGGCTTATCTTTTTGAGTATATTGACCCTCTACAGCATATCTTACCCTTATCCCTTCTGACTCTTCACCGGACAGGATCACCTGAATCACCCGCTCTTCAACCGCTTTCTTAAAATAACGAACCTCGGCCACATCTGTCCCGGATACTTTTATAGGTGTTGTTGTTTCGGAAAACACTTCTGCCGGAACGGAACGAAAACAACCACTCAACATAAAAACAAGAATCCAACCGATCCAGAACCGAACTTTTGGGGAAAACACAGCATTCAACACAGAAATAACCTCTAGAATAGGATCACTGAAGTATTTTAATTATCTTGCGGAAACGGGTTCTTAGAGATAAAGCCGGCAATATCCTATTATCAAAGATTTGAGATGCATCAATCCGGGCGAGATAAATCGTTTTTATCTTCGTACATATACCGATCCGCGGCTGAGATCAGCAAATCACTACTTTCTCCATCCTCCGGAAAAGTCGCCAGACCCATCGAGGCAGTCAGATGAATCGCCTCACCATTTTTCAATCGGAAAACTTCGGAAGAAAACTGCCCTTTCAACTTTGACAGCACCTGCTTTGCAACCTCATCGCTCGTCTCAGGAAGGATCAAAGCGAATTCATCTCCCCCATACCGCGCTGAAAAGTCTGTATCCCGTGTAGAACGATCTAACAATTCCCCTACCTGCCTAAGGATCAAATCTCCGGCCGGGTGTCCGTACAGATCGTTGACGCGTTTAAACCCATCCAGATCCATCATCACCAAAGAAAACGGGTGATGATACCGGCTCGCCCGGCGGATCTCGTCTTCCAACCGCAGGTCAAAAGAGCGCCGATTGGGTAAACCCGTCAATGAATCGGTATGCGCCTGTAAACTGATGAACCGGTACAAACGGGCGTTCTCAATCGCCAAAGCTGCCTGATCTCCCAACAACCTCAGAAAACGGATCTCGGACTCGCTGAATACACGGGGCTGTTCCCAGGCAATTGAAATAACGCCAACAACTTCGTTGCCGATTTTCAAAGGCATCCCCATAATCGCTCCCTGCCAATCCATCCGATAGTTCTTATACAACGGGTGTTGTCTGGTATCGGGGATGATAATCGCCTTACCTTCACGAGCAACGGTATAGGTAAGTCCATGAGGGCGCGGATCGGAAAACGGGACTCCTGTTTTGCCATCCGCCCAAATCGCGGCACCAAATTCAAGCTTGTCTTCGTCGTAAAGAAAAACATGGCTGTCCTGAGCATCACTCATAAATTTTATGATGCTTCGGAGAATGACATTCAAAATTTCTTCCAGTTGCAAGCTGCCGGTCAGGCCCAAACTGACCTGGTATATCGATTCCATTTCATTGGTATGTCTTTTAAGGCTTTGATAAAGCCGGGCGTTTTCAATGGCAACCGACGATTGGCTTGCCAGTAAATACGCCAATACAATATCTTCCTCTTTAAACCTTTTGATCTGATTTAAATGCATCACACACATCAATCCATAGAGAATACCCTTGGATTGAACCGGCACAAGCAAAGCACTCTTTATATTTTTCTGTTTTAGAAAATCAATGATATCTTTCTGCAGCTCATGATCGTCAACGTGAATTTGAATGCTTTTTCCTTCTTTGATCACTGAATAAATCTGGGACCAGTTTGAAAGAGAAAAAGATCGCAATATTTTATCCTGATTCTCTAAGTCTCGCGACAGCTTGATTTCCCATAATTCAAATTGATTCAGGTGATTATCCCACCCCGCCAGCACGCAAGCATCTGCCCGCATCAACTTTAATAATTGAGCGGTAGCGGTTTTAGAAACTTCATCCACGTCCAGACAGGACGAGAGCTGCGTAACCGCCCGCGTTAATTCTGACAATTGCTGTTTCTTAAACTGAAATACTTGAGGGTCCATAAAGAACTCTTTCATGTCCTTACTTAATTATATAGTTGTCTTTTATTTTTAAGGGGTATTACCACACAATATAATCACGCCGTTACCAAAAAAATAGATTGATCCTTTTATCTGCACCTGTTTACAACGGTTCCTTGCAAACAGACATATGTTTTTCCTCCCTGTCAACATCTGCGACAAATGGGCTAGACCCCTCTTCAAGCGTTTATAAGTATATTAAATTGCTAATCGATGAGGAAGCAAATTTTTCAACTGATCCCGGATCATTTTACCCAGACCTAAAAAGCGTCCCAGAGTGTCTTCAACGATTAAAATCATCCCGGCCGAATATTGATCACCTGATTCAATGAGGATATCCTCTCCCCGCAGCCAACTCTCCACAAGGTCATCCGAAAGCCCAAAACGTCCTGTTTGAAAGAGAGGATAAAATCGGGATACCCATTCATGTGAAAGCTCGTACCCATTAACGCCGGTCTCTCCTAAAAGCAAACCCACTGCCTGAAATGGGAGCAGGTTAAAATGGGTAAGGAATGCTTCCGGGATCGCATAGATTTTTTCCATACGGCGCCATAGCGTCAAACTATTTTCCTCTAAAACTTTATTCAAATCAAATTGATAATGTTCTACCAGAAAGTCTGATAGATTGACGGTCTCTTCTTGTGAAAGGCAAAACAGACTGATCTTCTCAAAAGGCCGGCTGGGAGGTTCTTCAAAACTGCCGCCAACGCTTTCCAGTTTGGTAATCAGTGCGCAGAAGAAGCCCGATGTCCCATAGCGGTGCGGCCATAATCGCGCAGCATTTTGGACAGCAGGGTTAAACACAGCTCGCCCATCCGTCTGCAAAGCAGGAGCAGGAAGCGGAAGTCGGGCACTCAGGTCCGCAATTTCCACTTTTCCCGGGAACTGGTTCAGCATGGCCTCCAACACCACCTCATCCTCTTCAGGGGATAAAGTACAGGTCGCATACACTACCTGCCCACCCGGCTTCACCGCCTGGATAGCACTCGCCAGTAGCCGCTGTTGGCGATGAGAAAGCTGTTTACGTTCCCGGGCAGTGATCGAACGCATCGGGTGAGATTCGGTACTTCTTAAGTTCTGCATACTACAAGGCGCGTCGAGCAATATCCGATCAAACGTCTCCGGATACCACCTACCAAATTTTTCTCCTGGAAAACGGGTTACTGCCGTATGCGACCCGCCCCAGGTCTGGAGAACCAGACGCAGCGCCGTGATCCGATCGTGGCTGGAATCATTGGCAATGACCAGCCCGCGGTCCATAGTTTTCGCAATAAGATGGGTAGTCTTTCCACCCGGAGAAGCGGCCATATCCAGGATCAACGGAGCCGGCACGTCTTCAAAATCAAAAAGTTCTACGGGCAGCATAGAAGCCGCGTCCTGAATATAGTAATGTCCTTCGCGGTGTTCAATCGTCTGGCTGATAGGAACCCCGGCGCTTTTCACCCACCAACCCGTCGTGCAATAAGGAACCGGTTCAGTCTGCCAACCATATCGTTCCGATAGTGAAGCAGCAGCCTCATCTGGGGTAACCTTCAATGGATTCATCCGAATCGCGGAATACAAAGGCTGTTCCAATGCTTCCTGAAGCGCGGCAAATTCTTCCTGGCTCAGAAGACTCTGAAAGCGGTTCAACGCTTCAGCTTGAATCTCGGAAGATGGTTTTTGAATTTTTTGCTTTTTGCGTCTACGTGCCATAGCTTTTATCAATACAGAAAACTAATTCTTTGTCAAAGATCAGTTCTGTCACTTCCCAGGGTGCGTCTCCAATTGTACCGTACACCAACCTCCGCTGGCGATCAAGCAAATTCCGGCGGCCATCCAGGCTGGTCGTCGGGAGAGAGACCAGCAGGTACCGCACCCGCAGCGCTTTCCAGAATTCCACATTACAACCATGCTGCCGGTGTTCAAAACGGTGTGCTTCTTTAAAAAAGAAGGCAACCGGGGCTTCAATCTCGGGTGGAAACAAAAGAATATCCCGCACCTCAGCACAGGGGTCCAGGCCCATTAATTCAAAAAAACAGTTGACTAATTTGATTCGGGGCTGATGAATATCATAAGCATGATACTTCACATCTGCCGGTAATCCCATCCACGGAAAAGAGAAAGGGTTCAACCCGCAGGCCAAATCAAGGATAATATCCGGCTTTCCGGTAAAGTCAAAAATCCGGTGGTAAAACTCTTCCAGAATAGGCAATCTCTCATGTGTGGAAGCATGCTGCGACAGAATTGCCTCACAAACCCGTTTAACCTGCTCTGGTCCTTCTCGAATGGCCTCTTCCAGATCGCGGGCAGCCTGTTCATAATCCGGATCTCCCAGATAAGGTGCAATGATATTGTGGAGTTTTTGGCGAACGGCTTTGACAGCCTCTTTTTGCGTTCTGCCTTTCTCCAATTCAACATCAAACAGATTGTGCAAGGTCTCTTCAGGAATGCCCATATCACGGTACTTCCGCGAGGAAAGAATTTCAGAAATCGGGTTGCTCTTCTTCATCCCTGCAATTAAACCTTTCTTTCCCAGAATTACCGGCTGACCAGAAAAGCGAGTTCGTTGGCAAACTCAAACCGCTGAATATTTTTCCAATTCTCATTCGCCGCAATTTCTTCAAAATGGTTACCGTAATTCTTTACCATACCCTTTGAACGTCCCCCCAAACTGCGCGCCGGGAAGGAAACCAGCAAATGCTCGGCCTGGAGATCTCTCAACAACCTCTGAGCAATATTTTTATCCACCTGTTCCAGGCAGGGCAGGGTCTTTAACACAAATGCTACCTGTACCGGGTGAGATGGCGTTTCCTCAATCAGGTCACACACTTCAGCTTGTCCCGCAACCTCTGCGGCTTTAAAAAAGCGGTTCAGAAAGTCAACCATATCCCCATAAATATCACAGGCTATATAAGAAAAATCGGATGCCACAGGCATCCAGGGCAGTGCCAGAGGGTTAAGCCCGCAGGCCACATCCAGAATGGAGTGAACGGGAGTAATACTCTTCAGTGTTTCTTTGAAAAAGGTTTCCAAAATAAGAAGCCGCTCGTGTGTGGAAGCATGATACTGCATGGCTTCGCGGCAAAACTGCGGCATAGCAGGATTCCGAAGACCGCCATCCAGCCGGTCGAGCCAGACTTCCCATTCCGCATAGGCCATTCCCTTTTCTTGATAAGCTCCACCAACCTGATGCAGTTTACTGCGGGAGGCTTTTACGACTTCGCGGAAGCCTCGCCTTTTCTGGGCTTCCTGTGCGCAGATCCGCCGGATAAATTGGGGATCAATATTGCGGTATCGCGCGCCTTCCATTACGGCTGCAACAATCCGGTCCAGATCCTCAGTGCCGGTCATCCCAACCTCAAGCGAATTCGATCTGTGAGTTGGGTCATAAAGCGCAGATTGTGCATGGTCGAAAGCCGCATATACAGGCTGTCATTCATCTTGAACAGGTGACGCAGATATCCCAGGGAATAAGCACGGCAGCACAAACAATCGCAGCCCGGAGAGATTGGGCCGTTGTCTTTGATATTTTGTTCGTCGTTAATATACACGTAACGCAGCCAATTTCCGCCCAGTCCTGTCCCCGGGTCCGAAGCTGGATTCTTAAAGGCATACAACCGGCCGTGCCTGGCATCGCGGGTCGGCATGGCACAGTCGAAGATTCCATACCCCATTTCAAAACATGCCAGCACATTTTTAGGATGCCCAATTCCCAGGGCATGCATCGGATATTCTTCCGGGATTAACTGCCGGGTGTAAGCCAGAATATCCACCAGCAAGTTTCCCTCCCCATCCAGAGGCCATCCACCATATCCGTATCCATCAAACTCAATCTCCAGCAGTGCCTCGGCGCATTGTTTGCGAAGTTCAAAATCGCCGCCCCCCTGTACCACGCCGAACAATTTTGGCCTCTGATCTTCGGAGATTTTTTTCTGAGAGACCAGTTTTTCAAATTCCGCTTTACTGCGTTTTGCCCAGGCAATGGTACGGTCCACCGAAATTTTTTGCTGATCGTCCACTGCGTCCACATGAGTGCAGTCATCCAGACACACCACAATATCCGCTCCATAGGCAACCTGAAGCTGTACACTTTTTTCCGGCGTAAGTTGAAATTTACGTTTGGAGCCTTCGGGTTGAAAATTCAGCCCTTTCTCCGTCAGGTTTCCATTTTTAGGGTTTTGACGGATCAAGGAATAAGCCTGAAAACCGCCCGAATCCGTCACGATTGGCCCATTCCAGCCGCTCATCGCGTGCAGGCCGCCCAGCGCCTGGATTGTAGAAGAGCCCGGTTTCTGCATCAGGTGAAACGTGTTCATCACCAGCGCAGGGATCTTGCAATCCAACAAGTCGGACGCATCCACTGCTCTGACAACGCCATAAGTGGCATCCGGCAGAAAAACCGGAAATTCCATGCAGCCGTGAGGCACACAATATTCCTGAATTCGTTTTTGATCTGGCTTGTTCATTATGGCCTCATTATGCCGTATTCCGGTAAGTTCCGCAAGCCGCGCTTTAAAAACGCAAACATCTCAACCCGGATTCCGGCTGTCCTGAAAAGCATGGGAAACTGTTCCGGTTTGAGATGTTGCGAAACGTTAAAACTTATCGATCGCCCAGATTTACCAGAGACCGGAATGCTTTAAATGCGGTCAACATATCCTCAAACTGGACCTCAACTTTTCTACCGCGCAGCCTCTTTGCACCGGGGAACAATGCCGCGCCATCTGCTTGAGCAGAGGTATTAAACTCAATAGCAACTTTCACCGGCACTTCAACTTTTATAGGCGCGGGGCCTTTACCTGCCAAGAATTTCGTCACAGCGCTGGCAACTGTCTCGATAATCAGTTTTTGAGAAACCTGGGGCTGCAAGCATTCCGCCGAATAACGGCTGGTGGCCCGTTTGACCACGGCGGTTTCGATCCCCGGGATCCATTCAGCAGCCTGTGCACAGACCGTTTGATCGCCGGAAATCATCAGGACCGGAGCACCAAAATGCCCGCATAAAGAAGAATTTAACTCGGTCTCGCCCATGATCCGGTCATTGAGCCACAAGTTTGCAACCCGTACGCTCGACCAGGTATGATCCAGGTTTGCAGCCTCCGACCCCACCCGGGCATGATATCCTATGAATATTACCGCGTCTACGCCCGTCTCGATACCCTGCGTCATTGCCAGCGGGGCAGCGTTTCCGGAATGTAATCTGGCCCTGGGGTCCAGCTCTTCAATTAAAACATTGCATCCGTCCCAATGTCCGTCGGCAACGATGATCTCTTCTGCTCCGGCCTGTGCCGCACCGGCAACAGCCGCATTAACATCTGCCGTCATAATGTGGCGGAAACGTTCGTATTCCGCATGTCCGGGTGTAACCTGACTCCAATTGACAACGCCTGATATACCTTCCATGTCAACCGCGATTAACAATTTCATTCTTGATTCTCCTGATGTTGGTGTTTAAAGCTCAAGATGGGGATAGTATACTATTATTCTTTTACTCTCTGTCGGGATAAAATGCCAAACTTTATTCAGGGGGTTGGTCCAGGATCTCCGGTTGGTAGAACTGGATTGCCCAAATCCCACTGCCTTCTTCTACTTTCGTCCTCAGATCCAAATAATTTTCCGAGTCGACCGTTTCGTGATAGGGAGTATAACGCGGAACAATGACAACCCATGTTTGCCCATTCTTCAATGGAAATGACTCCCCTTCTGCATCCATAAATCGCACCGGCCTCAATTTTCCAGTCTTCTTTTCATATTCCTGATTACCTGTCGTCCAGTAAATCTCATACATTCTTCCATCACGAAATGCCAATGCAGGCAGGCGAGAAATATACTGTAAATCAATATCGAAAAACGTATCTGTGTAAAAATGATAATCAGCGAACAAAATGACCACATTTTCAAAAACAAGCGGTTCATTCGTCAAAGAGTCCGTGATCCGGTCAAATTGAGAAACCTGATCGGCTTCCTGAAAGCGCAGGAAACCCTGCGCATCCGGGTCATATCGCCAGAAGATCTGGTCGGTATAATGGTAAGCAATCCAGATTGACTCGGCCGGGTTTCCTCCTTCCGGTGGGAGAGGGTCAAAAAGCAGCCCTGTCAGGCCGGGTTCACCCAACCGGGCTTCGCTCTCAGCCGCAATTTCTTTAAGCTCCGCAACGGGCAACCGGGCACTGATCAAATTGGTATCATCCTGCCCATACACAACCGTATACTCATCCAGATAAGGATAAACCCATTGGGATGCGGACGCGAACACCAGGCTTCCCCGATAAAGCTGCCGAAGGCTCTCATAAGGGATCCTTCCGGAGCGGATTGGGCCGATTTCATCCTCTGTGCTGACGTTCGGATAATCCCCATAAAAGACCGTTAGAAAGCGGGACACCCCAACCCCAATGTAAATTTCAAACACCAATGGACTGAAAGATAGCCCGGCCTGTGGACGAGCACTTTTAGGATAATTGCTGATGGAGACCAGCACCGGCGGAAGATGGAGATTCTCCGGATTTTTCACAGACAGACCGGTCAGCGGGTTGATGTCCGCCGGAAAAGAATCTGGCCCAACCCGCTCAGGTTGGGGAATGCTGACCGGCGTCATTGTTGATTCGGGAATCAATGTCGCAGATTTCGTCGGCGCAGTTGTAGGAATAGAAGAAGGCGTAGCCGATAAGGCTGTCCCGGTGCCGGCAACCATCATGGTCGAACTCGCAGTTTCCTCCACAGTTTTTAAATCAGAATCTTGCACTGTCGGAGTTGCCGGACTGCAACCCGCAAGGAGTTCAAAGCTAACAATGGACAACATTATCCATACAGCCAGTTTTTTGAAATATCTGTATCTTAGCCTGAATTTCATAATTCTCATTGTAACCCAAAAGAAAAAGCGATTTCCGAAAATGTACTGGAAATCGCCTCTTGTTGAAATTAAAGCTGATCTTTTATTTTCTTAACTGTTCACAAACCGCTTCATCGTAAGGAATTAAAGAAGCATAGTAACGCGTTACCCAATTTCCCGAACCGGGTTCTTCTTTATTCAACAAATTGTAAAGCAAACCCTGCGGATTCTGAGAAACCCAGGTTGATTCCTCCGGAGAAACTTCTTCAAAATTCGGAGCTTCCCAATAAGTAGTGCCCAGCGGGGCCAGGTGTACCCAGGTCTGGCCGGGTTTCAGAGGAAACGGATCTCCATTTTCGTCGACGAACCGGATTGGTCGAAGCTTCCCGGTAGTTTTCTCATATTCTTCATTCTGAGTCGTCCAAAAAATTTTATAAACCTGGCCATCGCGGAACAACAATGCCGGGGAACGTTTGATATACATCATATCAATATCGTAAGCCACTTCAGTACAGGCACGATGATTGGCAAACAACACCACTACGTTTTCCATGGTGAGGTCGGCGTCGTTTAAACGATCCGAAGCCCGCACAAAAGTTTTCCCATCTGCGTTATCCTGATAACGCAGATAAGACCCAAGCCCGGCATCGTACTTCCACAGGACCTGATCCACAGCATTATAGATGAACCAGAATTGGTCCGCTTTGCTGCCACCCTGCGGAGCTTCGTCTGAAAATTCCATTCCACTCAACGCTGTCGGATCCAATCCCTGCGAATTTTCCCGGGCAATATCCTCCAGCTTGGTGACCGGAATCATCGCGCTGTTGATATCGTCCCCGTCCGAGCCAAAAACATTGCTGTGCTGGCTGAGATTCGCCGCGACACCCTTATAGGCTGAAGCCATCACCAGGAAACCATTGTAAAGCGACCGCAGGCTTTCATACGGAAGCCGTCCGGAACGTATCGGGCCAATTTCTGCATGGTCGCTCAGGAGCAAATCCCCGCCATTCTGTGCCGGAGCTTCTGCCGGATAATCGCCGTAAAACATCGCCAGAAAACGGCTCATGCCTTCACCAATGTAGAGTTCAAACACGATTGGGCTGAAAGACAGACCGGCCTGGGGGCGAGCCGCGGGCGGCCAGTTGGTAACAGAGACCAGCGCGGGGGATAATGAAAGTGTATCCGGGTTCAAAACAGGCAGCCCGGTCAATGGATTGATAACCCCACTGGGGGAGGATTGCGGTTCATCCGTGGGAAACACCGGATCCGTTTCGCTGTCTGGCGTCGGGGTTGGCGAAACGAGCAACGATCCATTTTCAACATTGACCGGTACCGCTTCTTTGGCTTTTATCGCATCTTGATTTTGCGGAACGGCAGTCTCAACCACTTCATTGGCTCCTGATTCAGAGGTGGCGCCATTCGAAACCCCACACGCAAGCGAAACCAGAGCCAAAACCATTATTAAAATAAATAAACTGTGTCTTCTCTTCACAAAAAGCACTCCTTTACCAGTATTCTGTTCTGTTTGTTTCGATGAGAGATTAACGAGATCAAATTACAAATACATTATCCCACAAATTTTATCCGATTCACTATACAGTTTTGTAATGCAGATTAGAATCGACTCATATACCAGACACAATCTTCTCCAAATCGAGACCTAGGCCTGCTTGCTAGCTTCATCCAGACGAGTCAGCTCCTCCTCGCTCAATTCCACTTCGAGAGCGCCCAAATTATCCTGAAGCTGCTCCAGCGTCCGCGGCCCAATGATCGGACTGGTAACATCGGGCTGGTTAAGCAGCCATGCCAGGGCAATCTGGGAAACCATCCTACCTTTTTTGGATGCCGCAATTTGATCCATCAGGTTTAAAAGCGCCCAATTTTTCTCAGAGAAGTATCGGGAAGCACTGTGCTGCCTTGCGCTGGGAATATCCGTTTGATCACGCCGATATTTTCCGGTCAAAAAACCACCGGCCAGCGGGCTGTAGGGAATTACCCCAATTCCATATTCCCAACACACAGAAGATAATTCCCGCTCAAACTCCTCCCGGTGGACCAGATTGTAATGCGGCTGCAGGCTGTCAAAACGTACGAGGTTCAAACGTTCGGAAGTCCACAAAGCCTGCATAAGACGCCAGGCGGGAAAATTAGAACAGCCAATATAGCGCACTCTTCCCTGACGTACCAGATCATCTAAAGCAGACAATGTCTCGGCGATGGGGGTTCGTTCATCAAACCAGTGCACCTGGTACAGATCGATATAATCCGTATTCAAACGACGCAGCGATTCTTCCACAGCATGAAAAATATGCGCACGCGAAAGCCCTTCATCATTAGGGCCGGCTCCCATTTGTCCACGCACTTTGGTGGCAATCACAACCTGGTGCCGGGGTATGCTGAATTTTTGCATCCAATTCCCAATAATCTTCTCGGCCACACCGCCCGGGTTCCCTTCCACCCATTTTGAGTAAATATCCGCTGTGTCGATAAAATTAATTCCAGCCTGATAAGCAGCATTTAATATCTCGAATGAAAGTTCTTCATTGGCTGTCCAACCAAACTGCATGCTTCCCAAACACAACGGAGATACTTTTAACCCCGTGCGTCCCAGATTTCGATATTCCATGATTTCCTCCTTAATAACTTATAGAACGGATCATTCTTATTATAGGGGGTTCTGTTCATCCTGCAGTGCGATGTACAGCAAATCCTCCCGAAAAACCGGGATTTCTTCTCTACAAATAAGGAGGAATATCCAGGTTATTTATGGCTTTCATCCATAAGGCTGCAAAAATAATAAGGTAAAATTTGTATTAGGTGAAATAGTGATGGAGGAGTTGGCTTAGTCTATTTCCCTTATTCATCAATCCAAACACTATATTAAGGAATCCCTATGTCAGAAGAAGATCCTAGAATTCTTGAACTGCGAGCCATGCGCGAAAAAACTCGGCAGGGGGGCGGCGAAAAAAGAACCGCACGGCAACACGCTAAGGGCAAACTGACCGCGCGAGAAAGGATTGCCCTCCTTTTAGACCCCAACACTTTCCAGGAATTGGAACCTTTTATCGTACAGCGAGCCGATCATCTTGATTCAAGCGATGATCCATATCTCGGTGATGGCGTCGTCACAGGCAGTGGGAAGATTAATGGTCGCACGGTATATCTTTATGCTCAGGATTTCACCATCATGGGTGGTTCCCTGGGAGAAATGCAAAGTCGAAAGATCACGCGGGTAATGGACCTGGCTGTCCAGGGAGGATGCCCGATTATCGGCCTGATTGACTCCGGCGGAGCCCGTATTCAGGAAGGTGTTCGCAGCCTGGGCGGATATGCAGAAATTTTCCGCCGGAACGCACAGTATTCCGGAGTAGTGCCGCAAATCAGCCTGATTTTAGGTCCCTGTGCCGGAGGTGCCGCTTATTCACCCGCAGTCACCGATATGATCATCATGGTGGACAAACAATCCTACATGTTCCTGACCGGCCCGGAAGTCATCAAATCTGTTACCGGTGAAGTAGTTGATTTTGAAAGTCTTGGCGGAGCCGAAGTCCATCTGGCTGTCAGCGGCATCGCTCATTTAACTACCCGAACGGAACAGGACGCTCTGGCAACCTGCCGGAGTGTAATCGGCTATCTGCCTTCCAATAATGTCGAAAATCCTCCATTTGAAAATACAGGAGATGATCCCGAACGAATGGAAGAAAGCCTGAACCATCTTGTTCCCGCAAACCCGGCAACACCATACAGCATGCATGAAGCCATCGAGAAGATTGTGGACACCGGATCATTCCTGGAACTGCAATCCCGATATGCGTGCAATGCAATTGTAGGACTGGCTCGATTGGGCGGGAACAGTGTGGGGATTGTATCTCAGGAGCCCAACATCCTGGCCGGCATTGTGGATATCGATGCGGCCGACAAAATCGCCCGCTTTGTGCGTTTCTGTGATTGCTACAACCTTCCCATCATCACCTTCATCGACTCCCCCGGCTTTCTTCCGGGAGTTGATCAGGAACACAGAGGCATTATCCGCCACGGCGCAAAAATTCTTTACGCGTACGCTGAAGCCACAGTTCCAAAGGTCAGCGTGGTTACCCGCAAAGCTTATGGGGGAGCCTATGTTGTCTTAAGCAGTAAATACATGGGCACAGACGTAACCTTTGCCTGGCCCAGCGCTGAAATCGCGGTTATGGGGCCGGAAGGCGCAGCCAACATCCTTTACCGGAAACAAATTGACGCAGCTGAAGATCCGGAAGCAGAACGAGCTAACCTGACTGAAGAATATCGGAAACGTTTCCTGAACCCTTATGCTGCCGCACAGGCAGGCTACATTGATGATGTCATCGAACCCCGCGAAACCCGATCGAAGATCATCACCGCATTATCGGCGATCCGCGATAAAAGCGTTTCAACACTCCCACGCAAACACGGCAACATGCCTGTTTAAAACACTTTCGGACAACGAGGTATTTTTCAACTATGAATCCTATTCAAGTTTCTCTGCTGATCACCGGCATCGGAATGGGATTGGTTTTTATCGCAATTATCTTGCTGTGGGCCATGATGGAACTGGTCGTCAAGAGCACCGCCGACAAACCCACCAAGCTCAATGAGGATTCAAGCGAAACCGGAGAGGCCGGTGATTTTATTCAACCCGCCCCTCGGGAAGATCAATCCGCTCGAAGAAAAGCGGCAGCAGCGGCGGTAGCGTTTGCTATTGCGGCTGAAAAAACCATCCCCATTTCCCAACCCGAGCTGCCCGCTCAGGGCAATCTCAGCACGTGGCAGGCAGTTATGCGTGCCGGCAACCTCAACCAAATTTCAAATTTCCAAAAACGAAGCCCCAAAGGATCCAAACGATGAAATTGCGCGTAAAGATTGATGACACTTTTTATGAGGTTGAAATTGAAAATGTTACCACCCGCCCCGTGATTGCCCGGGTGGACGGCGAAACATTTGAAGTCTATCCCGAAGAAGCTGCCGGTCCGACCCCTGCGGCAGCTGTGCAGGAAGTACCCTCTCTCTCTGCACAACCGCATCCGCCTGCGGCTCCCATTACCCCACCCCAAGCTGCGGCTGCTCCCACAGGCGGGAAAGCCGTACCGGCTCCCATCCCCGGCGTTATTCTCTCCATCAGTGTGAAAGTTGGCGAAGAAGTTTCTATCGGCCAGGAATTATGTATTCTGGAAGCCATGAAGATGAACAATGCTATCCGGGCAAACCGTGCCGGTAAAATTGGTGCGATCCATGTGACACCCGGTGACCATGTTACCCACAACCAGCTTTTGATGGAATTCACCGACTGATAGGAGCTCGTCAACATGGATTTTTCTGGAATACTGAGCGAAATCACCCGCGGTTTTACTTCTTTTTATTGGGGGAACGCTGTAATGATCGCGGTGGGCTTCATTTTGATTGCGCTGGCCGTCATCAAAGAATACGAGCCTGTGCTGCTGCTCCCGATTGGGTTTGGCTGTATTCTTGCCAACCTGGGAATGTCCGCGGACACCGGCGTCTTTAAAGTAATTTACGATGCGGGGATTAAAACAGAACTGTTCCCTCTTCTGATTTTTATTGGCGTTGGCGCGATGATTGATTTCAGGCCGCTCCTGGCGATGCCACACATGGTGCTGCTGGGCGCTGCCGGACAGTTTGGAATCTACGGCACACTCATTCTGGCAACCCTGCTTGGGTTCCCCTTGAATCAAGCCGCCTCTATTGGCGTGATTGGCGCAATTGATGGACCGACCGCTATTTTCGTTGCATCCAAATTAGCACCGGAACTCCTGGGTCCTATCGCAGTAGCTGCTTATTCCTACATGAGTCTGGTACCCATTATCCAACCTCCTGTAATGCGTCTGTTGACGACCAAAAAAGAACGCCTGATCCGCATGGAATACACCGCAAGGCCGGTCTCAAAGACTGCCGTGATCATCTTCCCACTGGCGGTCACCATCGTGATCAGCCTGATCGCTCCAGATGCGGCCCCATTGATCGCGACATTAATGTTGGGCAACTTGTTAAGAGAAGCCGGAGTAGTTGAGCGTCTGAGAAAATCAGCAGAAAATGAAATCATCAATATTGCCACGCTCTTCCTTGGGTTGGCAATTGGTTCGACCATGGTCGCTGAAAGTTTCATCAACCTCCAGACATTGATGATCCTTGGGTTGGGGTTACTGGCTTTTATACTGGATACCGCGGCCGGAGTTTTGTTTGGCAAATTGATGTGTTTCGTTACCGGCGGGAAGATCAACCCATTAATTGGTGCATGCGGGATCAGTGCCTTTCCGATGGCAGGACGGCTTTCAGCACAGATGGCCCAGGAAGAAGATTTTGATAACTTCATTCTGATGCATGCAATGGGCTCAAACACAGCCGGGCAGTTAGGAAGCGTCATTGCAGGTGGGCTGCTCCTGGCGCTGGTTTCAGGTATGATTTAATCTTCAGATTTAATCTTTAAACTCTTTCCAATATAATTTTTCTATCACCCGATATCCCTGGGATATCGGGTGATTTTTTTGAAAAGTCTTTAAACTCTTCTGCCGCAATTTCACTCCAAAAAGGATTGGATGTATAATCATTTCAAACCATTTTTGCAAGTGAAAAGGAAGCACCGTGCTGGATCTTTATCTGCTCCCCCTCAACTTAGCCGGCGGGAATGAAGAGCAATATTTACCTGGACTGCTGGCAGCCAGGCCAGGCAAAAAAACGGAACGAAGCCGTGCGAATGATATTTTTATCATTTTGCTCAGCCTGGTTGATGGACCTCCATCATATCCTCAGGACATTTCGAACAGCCTTCACCATCTGGCCGCAACTTATTTCAGAACACGTGGGTCCATCACTTCCGGATTGCAGGCCGTTGCCGAAGAACTCAACAAATACCTCCTGAAACATAACCTGAACCAACCCAAGGAGGAAGCACAGACCCTTGGACTGGTAAACCTGATGGTGCTCAGAAGAGACCAGCTTTATATTGCAAACGCCGGCCCCACTCACACCATTTTATTAAATGAAACTCAAATCGAAGATTTCCATGATCCGGTGGACGCAGGTAGAGGATTAGGAATTTCAAGGGCCATCCAGTTAAAATTCTATCGCGCGCAGGTAAAGCACAATGATCTCATCCTGCTCTGCGCAAAGCCGGCCGAAAAATGGACAAAAGAAACTTTTCAGAACAGCACAAAAATTTCGCTGGATAACCTGCGCCGCCGCCTGATCAGTCAGGCGGGCTCTGACCTCGAAGCCGCTGTAATGCAGTTTAAACCGGGTGAAGGAGAAATCCATTTCCTCAAACCACGTGTGCCAGAGGCCGTGGAAACCGCTCCGGAATCCCGGGTAGAGGATAAAGAGCCGGCTCCTGCCGTGCAGGAAGTCTTGATCCACAAAGAATCGCAAGAACCACATTCCGGGATTCAACCAGAACAAACTCCGCCGGAAGTCATTCCCTCCGAACCGGAGGTACCAGAGGCCACCGGGACCTTCCCGGTACCAATTCCACAAGATCCTTCCTCTCCACAGGTAGAGACGCCGCCTTCCCCATCCGTTCAACCGCGGAAATCCGAAGTCCGACGTCCACAGCAGAGACCGGCTTATACACCCTCACCCGGCAAATCACGTTCAAAACCAGCGGTAAAACCGCAGCCCCAATTGGTGAAGAAAGTTACAGAGAGCAAAAAAGCCAATTGGAAACGAAAATTTGCCGATTCATGGTTGTCTTTCCGCGCGGATATTCACAGGACACAAGATAGATTTCTGACCTTCGCAGGGAGGCTGCTTCCAGGTTCAACCGAGCCAGGGGAAAATTTATCTCCGGCCAGAATGTTAATGATCGCTGTCATTGTGCCCATCCTTGTGGTCGCTATCGCGACAACCTTTTACTTCTACCAGGGCCGGGGGGGGCAGCGTGAGGAGTTGCTGCAAAGCGCCCAACAATCTGCGGCACTTGCCGAAAACGAGACAGATCTGACTCTGAAGCTAAATCATTGGGCACAGACCATCCACTGGCTGGATCAAGCGGATGAGTTTGGACAATCCGAACAATCCATCGCCCTGCGCCTGCAGGCACAAAACGCGATTGATAGTATTGATGGTATCATCCGGCTGGATTTCGAACCCATCTTGACGGATGCTTTTAACTCATCCGTCAAGATTACAAAAATTGATTCTTCTACAACAGATATCTATCTTTTCGATCAAGCGGGCAGCAGAATACTGCGCCTTTTCCTCACCGGAGAAGGTTATAAAATCGATACGGATTTTGATTGTGGGTCAATCCCGCCCGTTGAAAAGCTGGTTGATTTTGTCACCCTGCCCCCTGGCGCCCCATTTAATGCCACGGTTCTGGCAACGGACAGCAAAGGGAATTATGTCTACTGTGCTCCCGATTCCGAACCGGCTGCCCAACAATTTATTCCTCCCGATAATTTTAGCTGGGGTGAAATTTCCCATATCACCCTGGACGCCAATCATCTTTACGTGCTGGACCCCGAAAAGAACGGTTTGTGGGTAATTCCTGCTTCCATGGACCCCAATAACGAAGAAGTGCAAGTGTTGAATTTTTCGGAATATTCTCCGGTCCTGATTTTTACCAATTATGTACCCAAGCTAAAAGATATCATCGATATTGCAGTAAACGGAGAAGATATCTATCTGCTGCATGATGACGGACAAATGACGCTATGCAATACGAACGTGCTCGCATTTGGCCAAACCAACTGCACCGACCCGGCCTTATATGATGACCCACGTCCTGGAAAAGAAAAGGAAGTGGCTGCTTTCACCGGCGTGAATTTTACCCACATCCTTTCAACCCAACCGCCTGAGCCATCTCTTTTCATTCTGGATGCTGATGGACAAATCATCAATCAATTCAGTCTGCAATTAAATCTCCGGCGGCAGCTTCGTCCCAGCCCGAACGATCAGGTGTTCCTGACCAATGAGCACCCCACGGCATTTACAATCACAAACACCCGGGTTGCTTTTATCGCTTTCGGAAATATTCTTTACGAAGCCACACTTCCCTGAAATTTTTTATGGGCATAAAAAACAGACGCTGTTGAACAGCGTCTGTTTCTGTTATACCTATTATTTTATTAAAGCAGGCGAATTTTAATCCGTCGAGTTATTATAGAACCAGTTATAAGCGTAATATCCAATTCCACTATCCAATCGGATTGCAATCTGATAGTTCCCGTAAAGAGATCCGGGAATATCATAAGTCACTTCAAACGAGCCTCCCGATCCTGAATTGGTGGTCTCCACAACAACCCCACTCACACCGGCCGTGCCATACTGACCCATCGTAACTGTGAAATCCATATCTTCGGGGAAATTGTTAGTTTTGATAGTCACCTGGTCATCCTGAACTACGCTCACGATGTTGAAAGTAGGAATGCCGGTATATCCGGAGGAAGATGTCGAGCCGGTAGTACTGTTGTTATAGAACCAGTTGTAAGCAAAATACACATCACTTGTGCTTTCCAACCGGATCGCGATGCGGTAATCCCCTTTAAGATCATCGGGAATATCAAATGTCTTTTCAAACGATCCGCCCGAACCGGAATTGATGGTCTTTATCTCAATGCCATCAATGCCTTGCGTTCCGTATTCTCCCATCAAAACCTTGAAGTCCATATCTTCCGGAAAGTTATTGGTTTTAATGGTAACCGTTTCATCCTCTTCCACGCTCAAAATTTTAAAGGTAGGAATACCGGTATATCCGGAAGAAGAGGAACTGCTGCTGCTAGTGTTATTATAAAACCAGTTATAAGCGTAATAGATGCCCCCTTCCAGCCGGATCGCGATGCGGTAATCTCCTTTAAGACCATCGGGAATATCAAATGTCTTTTCAAACGACCCACCGGAGCCGGAGTTAATGGTTGCTACCTCTTCGCCGCCAACCCCTTCTGTTCCATACGCGCCCATCCGAACAGTAAAATCAATGTCCTCCGGGAAGTTGGACGTTTTTATCGTGACCGTATCATCTTCCACCACACTGACAATGCTGAAGGTGGGAATACCGGTGTACCCGGAAGAAGAGGAACTGCTGTCGGTGTTGTTGTAGAACCAGTTATAGCTGTAATATCCCACGCCGCTGTCCAATCGGATAGCAATGCGATAATCCCCTACCAGACTATCTGGAATATCAAAAGTTTTTTCGAAAGAACCACCGGAGCCGGAGTTAATTGTGGCAACTTCCACACCACCTATACCCAGTGTCCCAAATTCTCCCATGGTCACTTTGAAGTCCAGATCTGCGGGGAAGTTATACGTCCTGATGGTTACCGTATCATCTTCCACCACACTGACAATACTGAAAGTAGGTATTACTGAGGCCTGAACCGGTTTCACACCCGGCAGCACCATCACGGTCACCAAGACCAGAGCTGCCAGGACCTGAAAGGCCTTTAGCATCCATTTAGAGTTTAAAGTTCCAGCCATTTTGCACCCTCCTGTGCGCGTCCAAGTTCAAATGCTATGATATCAGTATAGCGCAATTTTATTTTAACAATACGCCCATGATCCAGTAAACAAAGTGTTTTTTAACATTTTACAACAGCAGCGCAAGAAATAAAAGCCTTATTAAAAACTCATTGTTATCTTTTGATCTTTGGCGCAAGCCAGAACGCCCGGTCGTCTTTGGAAGAATCGTCATAGTTTTCAACTCTCAGGATGAATTCCACTTTTTCTCCTTCCAGACTGCTCAAATCGACATTGATCCGGGTGTAATCACCATCGTAAACTTCATCCCAGCTTCCTAAATTTTGGATGGTTCCCCCATCCACACGATAGTTGAGAACAAAGGTCACGTCACATTTAGGGCTTTCATCCAGACAACCCACTATCGCTGTAAAGTGGTCATTCGCCTTGATCTTAATCGCCGGATAACGTCCGGCAATCCTCCCACCAGACCCGCTGTTAGGAATTGTGATCAGAGTAGGTTCGTCATCCTGATATCCGCCCTCTAGCTTAGGGGCAGAAGTGCGCGTCACGGAGCCGTCGTCAAAATTATCCACTGCTCCCGGACAGGGTAAAGAACCATCTTCGTTGCGCCAGGAAGCGTCGCAATAAGTCGAAGCAAAGTCCAACGGATTATCCGGATCCCAAACGTTATCTTCATCGACTGCTTCAATTTGAACCCAGAAAGATTTGCTTGCATTCGAACCCAAGCCAAAAAGGGCGTTATTTGCATTTCTCAACTTCCAATAACCTGTATATTCCCCTTTTTCATCCGGAGCTTTCAGACTTACAGAAATATCAATAGTCTCCCCCGGGCGGACAGTTTCCCCAATAGAGACCGCTGTCGGGCCGCTCATCGCATCGCCGCTCACAAACACAAGATCATAATCTGTGGTCCAGGTACAACTGCCGATATTCTGCAACCGCCAGGTTTTAACGAAGCTATCCGACAAATTAAACTCCGTACCATCCGGCACAGTAACATCTTTGACAAATCCCGCCCAATCGCAAGGCACCGGAACCGGTGTTTTGGTAGGCGGCACAGCTGTAGCAGTTGGTGGAGAAGAAGTGGGTGTATTGGTTGGAATACTGGTCTCCGTTTGTGTCGCAGTCGCTGTCGGCAATTGAGCAGTCTCCGTGGAAGAAACTGCTGTAGCCGTATTCTCATCCCCAACAACATTTGTCAATTGGGCGACCAAAGTTTCAAAAACCGATTCCGTCTGGTGCACTTCAACTGTCTGAGCAGCCGCGGTTTGAACCAGATCCATATTATCTGCGGGCGGAGCACCGAAATCACATCCGCTGGCAATCATGGTGATTGACGTCATAAAACAAATGAGGAATAACCTCTTAATCTTCATCTTGGGTAGTCTCCTTTCAACCCTAATGACGATATTTCAATAGATAAAGTTCCAGTTTAGCCAACACAATTAAAAAAATTGCTTTCAAAGAAGATTTACACCAGCCATTCATTCATACTCTAACGCTTATTTTCAGAATAATCAACAACCACTTGGATGGTTTATAATTCGGATAGCCGGACTCACGTCTATATGCGCCAACAAGTTCATTAACCCGCACAATTTCCCATAACTTCAGATAATTGAAACTAAAACGATTTTCCGGAGGGTTACAGAATGGCAAAAGATACCCCTAAAAGTTTTAAAAATGCAGTGATTTATGAAATCTACGTCAGAAATCATGGCCCCAACGGGACATTTTCAGATGTCCAAGCCGATCTTGAACGGATCCGTTCCATGGGGGTAGATATCATCTGGTTAATGCCCATCCATCCTATCGGGAAACTGAACAAAAAAGGCTCTCTGGGATGCCCTTATTCCATTTCAGACTATCGAGAAGTCAATCCGGAATATGGCACCAAAGCCGACTTCAAAGCTCTGATTGAACAGGCTCATCAGCTTGGCCTGAAAGCTATGATAGATGTGGTTTACAACCATACTGCGCATGATTCTGTACTGGTCAACCAGCATCCGGAGTGGTTCCATCAAGATGAAAACGGGAAACCTGTCACAACCGTTCCGGATTGGAGCGATGTCATTGACCTCAAACACCCAAACCCAAACCTTAGCAATTATCTCATAGAAACCCTTCAGCAATGGACGACTTTCGGCGTGGATGGATTCCGGTGTGATGTAGCCTCGCTGCTGCCCCTTTCTTTCTGGGAAACAGCCCGAAAAGCCATAGCTGAGGTTAAACCCGATGTGATCTGGTTAGCAGAATCCGTGCATGCTTCCTTTGTTGAAAACCGGCGAATGAACGGTCTTTCTGCACTTTCGGACGGAGAAATCTACCAGGCTTTTGACCTCACCTATGATTATGATATCTGGCCAATCTGGCAGGCAGTCGTGAAAGAAAAGGCTCCCACCAGCCGCTATCTGGAAATGCTTCGTTTTCAAAACAGCATTTACCCGGAGAACTTCATCAAAATGCGGTGTGTCGAGAACCACGACCAACCCCGCATCATGCGCTTTGCCCCCGGCATTCCCCAGGCTATGGCCTGGACCGCATTTTCAGCGTTCAACAAAGGTGCTTTCCTGATCTATGCCGGGCAAGAATCGGGAGAAACACACCGGCCTTCCTTGTTTGATATCGATAAAGTAACCTGGGGAAATTATCCCTACCAGAATTTTTTAACAAAGTTGGCCCAATTGAAAAAGCATCCGGCATTAATGAACGGTAAGTTTTTCATGATTAATGAGGGCGAACCTGCCATCCAGGCAGTCTGGCAGGCCCCCGGAACCAGCTTGTTAGGGGTATTCAACACCCAACACCAGGCAGGAGATATATCCGTTCCCCTGTGGGACGGAACTTATGCCGATATCCTCTCAGACCATCCAGTAGTGATCAAAAATGGGAGCACCTCTCTGCCGGAGAGTGCGATGATTTTAGAAGGTCCCCTTTCACGCTCCCCTGAGCTGTTCTTCTCCAGCTTGCTGGATACACATTATGAATCTTAAGTTGTAACTTTTGAGTTGAATTATGGACAATCCCTGTGCTTCATACAACAGGGATTGTGGTTTATATTTGGAGCGAGTTTCCCAAATCCGGTGGGAAACCATCATCCAGTTGGTGGGTCAGGGCCAATAGGACGCGCTTTCGTGATACGTCCACTTCTTCTTTCACCAATTGTTCTGCCTTATCAGCATCCCGCTCTTTCAATGCTCCCGCCAACGCAATATGAGACGTACGCATTTCTTCAGCGCTATCCTTCAAATCCAGACCAAGATAAAAAATCCGGGTTAACCCATCCAGCACAGTGGAAATGGTATCCATAAGCCGCTGGTTCCCAGAGATTTCAGCAATTTTTCGATGAAACTTCGCGTTCTCATCTAAAAAACGGGAATAGCTGCGCCGTTCACCATACACATAGCTAAAATCTGCGTTTTCTTCCAATTGGTCCAGGTCATGTTGATTTCCCCGCAGCGCTGCCAGCCGGGCGGCTGCAGATTCAAGAATAGAGCGAAGTTCATAAATTTCTCGAACATCCGAAAAGGTTATCGGTGCAACAGTATATCCAAAACGGGGAATCGGGGTGACAAATCCTTCCTGTGACAATCGCTGCATGGCCTCCCGGATAGGCGTCATTCCGATCCCATATTTCTCCACCAGAGAAGGTTGTGCAATTTGTACGCCCGGCTTAAGCGAACAGGTAATAATATCCGCTTTGATGAGTTCATATGCCTGTTCAGAAAGAGATTTTTTTACCATTGCACCTACTCCCGGCCTCTTTTCAAGTCCCTATGAGTAGATTTTACCAGAAGATTTTCAAATCTTAAAAACGCTTGACATCTTGATATATTAGTAATATATTACAAACACGTCAAAATCCTAATGATGGAAGAATTTCTATGAACACTGAAACTATCCTGAATATCCTGAACAAAGAAATTGAGCAGGCAACCGGCTGCACGGAAATTGGAAGCATCGCTTTAGCAGCTTCCCGGGCAGCTATGGAACTGGGTTCCCAACCGGAAAAAGTTGAAGTGGTGGTCAGCACCAATTTCTATAAAAATGCCGCCAATGTCGGTGTGCCGGGGACCTCGCTTCGCGGCATCAAAATCTCTGCAGCTTTGGGCTGTCTGCTGCCCAGAACCAATCCGGGATTGGATGTGCTGAATGATATTGACGATGAATTGATCCTCCAGGCCCAAAACTATGTTTCTGAAGGCAGGATAACCGTTTCTGTTGAAACGGACACCGATCCGGTATACGTAAAGGTTAACACATCCAACCTCACAGAAAAAACCAGCGTGGAAATCCTTCATGAACATTCTTTCATCGCACAGGTTACAAAAAACGGCAATATTCGGGTTTCCAATTCCTTCACCGAGAACAATGAAAAAAATCCAGAAAACATCTTGGAGCAATACAGCCTTCGGGACCTGATCGGTTTCGTCCGTACAATGGATCCTTCAGACCTGAACTTCCTGGTGGCAGCGGCCAAAATCAACTATGAAGCCGCCCTTCTGGGGTTGGAAAATTCTTCCATGCGTTTTGGCCCCGCTTTACGCAAGATGCCCAACAATCTTCCTGTCCCCTTCACAATTATTCACGAGGTTCAAACTTTAACCGGTGCTGCCAGCGAAGCAAGAATGAAGGGCCTGAAAGTTCCCATTATGACCATCACAGGGAGTGGGAATCACGGAATCACCAATTTCTTGGGAACCTATGTTTTTGCCAAACAACTGGGCGCAGATGAGGAGACTCTGGCACGCGCATTGGCAATTTCATCAATGGTCACTGTGTATATCAAAGGATTTACTTCCCGGTTAACCGCTTATTGCGGCTGTGCAATCGCACCAGCCGCAGGAATTGCTGCAGCAGGCGTTTATCTGCTCGGTGGAGAATTTGAAGATATGCTTCACGCCATGCAGTCCGTGATAGGCACTTTTTCAGGAATGTTATGTGATGGCGCCAAAGAATCCTGCTCCTATAAAGTCTCCACAGTGGCCGGCTCGGCCGCTCAATTCGCACAGTTGGCGATGGATGGAGCCTATCTTTCCTCTGGGAATGGCATTCTCGGTCAGACCATTGAAGAGAGCTTCATGAACCTTGGCCTTTTAAATGATCCGGGAATGAAAGAAACCGAGAAACTTGTCATTCAAATGATTGAAAAAAATTTACAGTCTTCTTAAACTTTTAACGCTGCCGGGATTAGAATTTCTGGAATTCGCCTTCGACCGTATCACCTTTTGAAGGATCACTTTTTTCTTCATCAGAATCATTCGAATCTATCCGCACGGTTTCCTGTGTCACGCGAGAGACCAATTGATTCAGTTTTTCAATTTGATCCCTCAAGCCAGATAGATCATTCCCTTCCATCCACTTCTTCACATCTTCAATCTTATCCCCAACCTCTGACCACAATGTTGAAGAAGTTTTTATACTGCGTTCCTGAAACATCTTTTCAGCCTGATAAATCGCGGTATCCGCAAGGTTTTTCACCTCCACCAATTTCCGCCGCTGTTCATCTTCCGTCCGATGCTGCTCGGCCTCCTGAATCAACCGATCAATATCCTGCAAAGTCAGATTCGTAGAAGCTGTTATGGTCACTTTTTGCTCGCGCTGTGTCACCTGGTCCCGCGCGACAACATGAAGAATACCGTTTGCATCAATATCAAACGTGACTTCAATCTGGGGCATTCCTCTCAAAGCAAGCGGAATACCATCCAGTCGAAAACGCCCCATACTAACATTATCGGCAGCCATTGGACGTTCTCCTTGAAGGACGTGAATGTCCACCGCGGATTGATTATCTTCAGCAGTTGAAAATATCTGTGATTTTCGCACAGGAATGGTTGTATTCCGCTCAATCAACGGAGTCATGACGCCGCCAATGGTCTCAAGACCCAGAGAAAGCGGGGTGACATCAAGCAATAAAACATCCTGTACTTCTCCCGACAGAACTCCGGCTTGAATGGCAGCTCCAACCGAAACAACTTCATCGGGATTGACACTTTTATTGGGTTCTTTTCCGGTTAATTGCTGGACCAGCCTCTGCACAACCGGCATCCGGGTTGCGCCACCCACCAGCACGATCTCGTCAATTTCGGGCAGAGTCAAACCGGTATCCTTCAGAACTGCATTAAAAGGCCTTTTCAATTGCTCTACAAGCTTTGCAGACATTTCTTCAAAGCGAGAACGGCTTAACCTCATTTGAAGATGTTTCGGCCCGCTGATATCCGCAGTAATATAGGGCAGATTGATTTCAGTCTCCATCACATTGGATAGTTCAATTTTCGCTTTCTCAGCCGCTTCCCGCAGCCGTTGTAGCGCCTGGCGGTCTTTCCGAAGATCAAGGCCTTGCTCCTTCGAAAAATTCTCGACAGCCCATTGGACAATGATTTCATCCCAATCATCCCCTCCCAGATGCGTATCACCGCTGGTCGCTTTAACTTCAAAAATGCCCTCTCCTACTTCCAGAATGCTGACATCAAAAGTTCCCCCTCCCAGATCAAAGACCAGGATTTTCTCATCCTTCTTGCTGTCTAGACCATACGCAAGAGCTGAAGCCGTCGGCTCATTAATGATCCGAAGGACATCCAATCCTGCAATTTTCCCCGCGTCTTTGGTTGCCTGACGCTGGCTGTCATTGAAATATGCGGGAACTGTAATCACCGCTTGTGTAACTGGCTCGCCCAGGTAAGCCTCTGCGTCTGTTTTTAGCTTTGCCAGGATCATTGCCGAGATTTCCTGGGGAGTATAAACCCGTTTTTTAGATGGAATATCCACCCTGGCATCACCGGACCAGCTTGGAATTACCGTATAAGAAACGATCTTACGTTCCTGTTCCACTTCGTTATAACGACGTCCCATAAACCGTTTTATAGAGTAGACAGTATTATCCGGATTAACAACCGCCTGACGCTTGGCAGGAAAACCAATCAGCCGTTCCCCATTTTTGTTAAACGCAACCACGGATGGACACAGATGGGAACCTTCAGCAGTAGGAATTACAATGGGATCACCGCCTTCCATAACAGAGACCACACTGTTAGTGGTTCCCAAATCGATACCAATAATTTTTCCCATGAGCAATTTTCCTCCGTGTTAATCCTTTACCTCTCCTTCTTATCATAGAATTCTTTTACAAGAAAACCATTAACGTCTTATAGGAAGTGCATATATTCCTCACTTCGCGCCAGGTTTCTCTCTCCAACTGGGGACGTTTCCTGCGTTAAAAATTTATTTCATTAATAAAACCAAAAATAAATCTATCGAAGGCAGCTCGTCTAGATGAATTGTTCTTGGCAGGTTAAGTTTCTTATCATGGCATGAGTCTAAATATACTTATTATTGGCGTAATTATTGCCACCTCCAGAAAATGAGGCAAACTGCCGGCATGGAGGAGAAAATCGGGCTGGCTCACGTGCTTGCAGGTGATCCAGAATTTTTAATATCCTTTCCAGATGAGTCAGTGGCTTGTCTTCAGGGCATCTTCTATGCAAGGAATATCCAAGATATCCAATCATATTTCTTTGACCGTTTCCAAAAGTAAAGCAAACGCACCCAGAGGGTGGATGATAGCTCTTGAACAGCCTCAGTTCCCCTTAGATTAGCTATTCCTTGGTTAGGTTTTGGGGAAAAATGAGCGCCGGATTGCAGCCGGAAGTAGTATCTGCCATTGGGGTAGGCAACTATTTTCCTCATCATTTCTCTCACATAGTCCTTATTCCTGCGCAGATGAATGGTCCTGCCTGCGACTGATAACAAAGCCTGTCAACCCAAAACCTGCAATCCAGACCGCCCAATAAAGGAAAGAATACCCCAGCAGAGTGGTGCGGACCGGAATCATGGCCAGATAAGTCAGATGGTAACCGGGCAGCCAGGCCGCCCAGGAGGGAGGTCCACTCAACTCGATGCTTATCAGACTGATAAAAAGTATCACGCAACCAGCAAGTAACCCATAATAATAGCGTTTAGTTACCTGGTTGATCACCAGCATCACCACTCCAAAGCCAAACAGTCCAAGCACCAACAATGCCAATTCCTGGGTAAGGAATGTCAGGGGAGAAGGAGGCTGAATAACACGAAAGAAATTCATCGGCAAATTAATAGTCTCTGGCATGAACTGGGCCTGCTGCGAATAGCCGGTCTCCCAGGGCAGTACCAACCCGGCCAATGCGGTCAGGATCACAGCCGAACCGAGCACATAAACCAGGGTCAGCAGCAGCAACGTTGTCACCTTGCCGGCCCACCACACTTTGCGCGAGCGCAGCCTCAGCAGCACGAGCTGGCCCAGGTCGGGCTCGGGCAGCAGGTCGCACACCAGATATAGGTAAAGCAAGCCCAGGGCAAAATAAATGTTGAAGCGGTTGCCAAAGATCAGAAAAATCAGGTCCCAGGCGTTAGTGGTTTGCATGGGTCCGGCCAGACCGGGCTGGGTCAGGTAGTTGAAGCTGCGATAAGCCAAAAACAGCAGTAGCGGTAGGGGTAAAAGCCAGCGCCTGCGAATCAATTGCCAACGCAGTTGGTAATTTACGAAAGAGAGAAAACGCATCATAGGCCTCTTTTGAACTTTTTAAATTAAAGGACAATGCGCGATTTACGCGCCAGGATCAAGAAACAAAATACAGAAATGGCCAGCACGGATCCAAATTGGGCCAGTTGGGCACCCAGAGTAAAATTTCCTTCATAGAAATTGGCGCTAAACGGCAGCAGTCCATTAAGTGGGTTAAGCGCCGGGGTCAGGCGCAGCGAACGCTGTTCCAAAAAACCGAACACCTGCACGAAAACCAGTGGCGCAGCCAATACAACATACCGGTTGTGAATGAAGGTAGAAATAGCCAGGCCCATCAGGGCATATACGGCGCCAAACCCGAAAGCCGATGCCAGCAGGTAAAGCAGATAGAAAATAGGGCTCAGAGTATACGACAAGCCCAGGGGCCCTTGCGGTTCTCCCACGTAAAAAGCGCTGCCAGATGAACTGGTCATCGTTTTCCAATCGCCCGGGCTGCTCAAGCCAGCCAGAAAAACAATCAGTACCGCCAGCAGCAGACTGAGACCCCCAGCCAGCGCGACCGCCAGGATTTTCGCTATCAAATATTTGCGATATGGTGTGCGCTGGACGATCAGACGTAGAAACCCCTGGTTGAGATCCTCCAGGAAAGTATCGGCGAAAGGCAGGGTAGCCAGTAAAGCCGCCAGAAAACCAAACTCGCCATAATAGAGGTTATGAATGAGCCGGTTAACCGGATGGAGAACAATATTTGGGGAAAACGTGGGGATAGGTGAACGATAAGTGCCAATAAAAAAACTCGCCAGGGCCAGAGCCAGGACAATGAAAAAACGTGGATTATGAAAAGCACGATCTAACTCTTCGTTGAATATCTTTTTCATGAAGGGTCCTCCTTGGATAGGTTAGCTGCCTGAGATTTGCGGTGGATGTATTCCTGAAAAGAAGCATTCATCTCTTCAATTGAATAACCCAGGCGGCCCATTTCGGTGAAGAAGTTCTCCATCAAGCTGTCGCGCATGGAATGATGCAGCGCTTCCAACACGGAGCGGTCTTCCGTGACAAACGTGCCCTCCCCGCGTTTAGCTTCAACGATGCATTGGCGCGCCAGTTCCATGTACACCCGCGCAATGGTGTTGTGATTGACGTTAAACTGTAAACCGGCATCGACCAACGAGGGCAGCTTATCGCCGGGGGCATAATCACCGCGTAAAATCTTCGAGCAGAGTCGCTGCATGATCTGCAAGTAGATCGGTTGGTTGGGATCAAATTCGGGTTCCATTGGCCTCCTCCACAGGATCTTCTATTCGGATGTCTTTCATGACTTCCAGCTTGCCATCCGATAACAGAAAGGCCTTATCGCACAGCAGCTTGATTTCCCCCTGACTGTGACTGGTGATAAGGATGGTTTTGCCCTGTCTGCGCAATTCGATCAGATAATTGTAGATCTCACGCTGGCCGTCGAAGTCCAGCCCGGCCGTTGGCTCATCGAGAATCAATAGTTGGGGCTCTTCCATGATCGCCTGGGCCAGCCCCAGGCGCTGGCGCATACCGACTGAATATGTTTTGAATGGCTTTTGATCATGCGGGTCGAGACCAACAAAACGCAGCGTCTCGCTGATCTTTTCTGGGGTAGCCTTGCCGCTGATTTTAGCCAGCAGCAGCAGATTACGGAGACCGCTTTCGTTCTGCAAAAAGCCGGGGTGATCGATCAAAGCGCCCGTCGCAGCCGGAAATTCCACTTCACTACCGATGTGCTGCCCAAAAACTGTGACCTGTCCATGGTTGGGATGCATCAACCCAACAAGAATACGTAAGAAGACACTCTTGCCTGAACCATTGACGCCGCAAATGGCGTAGATTTTTCCGGCAGGCATTTCGAAATCTACCCCGTCCAGAACGGTTTTTGAACCGAATTGCTTGCGAATGTTCTTTACAAAGATGATAGGATCGTTATTCATTTGCATCGTTTCCTCTCAAAATGGTGTTTTAAAGGAGATTCTCCTCCATACAGATTCACGGTTGATTTTCTTGTAAAAATATCCTTAGCTTTTCTGCGGATTGTTCATAGATCTGTGCAATAGGCTCCGGGAGTGATTCGTGAAATTCGTAAAAATAGAGAATCCCGATATCCGTACCTGAGCGCCAGATATTCAACTGTTGCCCATTCTGGTCATGAAGTTCTACCCGTTCTTGAACTGGTAAACCATTTTCAGTGTCAATGAAAACCCACTGTACTTCCCGAGCAGGTAAATTAAATATTCCCGCACGTGCATCGTAGACCATGCCCGCCATCGTTGGGTTTGTATAGTTCTTTTCATATTCAATTACGAAGGTCTGCTTACCATCCACCTCCTGCGTCCACGCCTGCACATGTTTCTCAATACCGGGAACCTCCTGGTTCATGAATGTTCGAAACCGACCAGCTTCATCATGAAGAATGAATCCATAATTATCTTCTCTTTCGCTAAGTGTGACAATCCAGTCACTTTTTAATGTGCAGACAGGACTGGTCTCATGAATAAAATCAGCATTAAACTTTCCCTCCGTCACAGGCTGAATAGAACCTGTGACGCCATCTGCCAGTCGGATGGTATAAGGTAATATTTCTCCATCGTGTTCAAAATAGACAAATTGTTCTTCACATCCCAGGTTCTTGTCGGTGACATGCACCCAAAAGTGTTCAATACGGGTGAAATCACTGGCATCTGCTGTTATGAGCGTATAATGCATCCATCCAATATTGGAGAACCAGTCCAGTTGATACTGTTGAAATTGATCGAGAATCTGTTGAATTTTGACTGGATCCGTCAATGGACTCACTTCAGTGTATGCGTTGTCGATATACAAAGTGGCATGAACCGTTGGAGTTATTTTTTCAGAAACCCTTACAGTCGGTTGAGTGGGCAGATTGAAAGGCGCAACTTCCGGTAATGGACTGGTCTCAACTGTAGCCGGAACCGGAAAGGATATGGTCATTGGACGGCAGGCCGCCAACAGGCACAACCCCAAAAACAGTATAAAGATGGAAAAATTTTTGTGTCGCATCAAGCTCCTATTTATCTTTCATCGCCTCTTTGGATAGCTCTTCTGAATGGAGATTGGAATAACGCGGGTCAATTTATACCTGCCTTTTGCCAGGGCGAGCGCAACGCCACGTTTCGATTGTTTCAGGATGTACACCGTTTCCAGATAGGATTTTTCAAGCACATCCACCAGCAGTAATGCTTCCCGCTCACAGCGCTTCAATGGTTCCCATCGCGGTATTGAACACAATTCATGAACCAGACAGTGCTTTGATTTTGATAGTTTTTGTTTTGATTCAAGCATATTCTTTACAGAGTGAGTTTGCATAATATCTCTCCTTTTGCAGCCAATTAGAAAAAGAGACCAAGCCAGAGAGTTATGTGATCTTTTTAATTAGACTAGCACACTATATACCTAGTGCACTGTAGTTACCATTATATAAAACTTTTGGTTTTTGTCAATCCTCCTTTTCTAAAAATATGCTAAATTCTTTTGAGAATTTCCGGCACGGGGTATTAACTGACAATCTTATCCCCGGCATAAGCCTGCAAACTATTCAGTGGTTACGGATTTTACCTTTGAAGATGGTTTTGTTCAGAGATTGAAACGTTTTCTGTTGTGAATAGAACAGCTACTGACTGAGATTTGGGAACAATTTGACCTACAGAAAATAAAAAACCTCTTTACAAAAAACCGAGTGTAAAGAGGTTTAAAAAACACATTTTGAGAATTATTTTTCTCTCCAAAAACCCGAACGGATCGGTCGAACATCTTCGGCGGTAATAAAAGCATCCGGATCTGTCTCCAGGATGATGGTTTCCACGTCATCCATATCCTTCCGATAGACATCGCAATGGAGAACCGTCACAGTTCCGTTCTTGCCGCGAGCCGCAATTTCTGTCACACCGAAACCATGAGAACGAAGCTGATCTGCAATGGCGGGGCCGAGGCTGGAAGACACAATACTGAGTTGAATATGCCCCAATGCCATCCGGGATTCAAGCCACATTCCCGCAATGTTCCCGGTTGCAAAGCCGGCAGAATACATCACAAGGTTTATGGGATTATCCAGATCATTCAAAACAGATCCAAACACAATCACAAAGATGGCAGATTGGATGAAGCCCAAGATCCAGACCCAAATTTTCCGATCCCGCACCATCAACAACACCCGGATCGTATCCATCGAAATATTTAACGCCCGAAGGATAAATATACTTATTGCGATCACCCATGGATTCTGTGCCATTAAATAGGCCATTGTCCTCTCCTTTTATCGGGCAAAACCCATTCTATGATTTTTCCGAAGGATCCAGGTCGCTCTGCATTCCAGGTAAATAAAGATTTTTCACGTATTCTTTCACCATTCGTTTCGTACTGAATTGTGGGGTTAACGTGCGAATAGCGGCCTTGACGTGTTTCATCCATTCATGGGAAAGATTATCCCCTGGACGCCCGCTGTAGTACAGTGGCACAATCTGGTTTTCCAGCGCGTCATACAGGCTTTCTGCATCTTTATCATCCTGCACGTTGGGATCGCTGTACTCCTTTTCATCTCCAATCGCCCACCCATTTGTACCGTCATAGGCTTCGTGCCACCAACCATCCAACACGGAGAAATTCAAAACACCGTTCAACGCAGCTTTCATTCCGGAAGTTCCCGACGCCTCATTGGGCCGGCGCGGGGTGTTTAACCAGACATCCACACCCTGCACCATATGGCGGGCAACATTCATGTCATAATCTTCCAGAAATGCCAGACGCCCACCGGTTTTAGCATCTTTAACAGCCCGGTAGACCTGCTGGATAATCAACTTACCAGGTTCATCCGCAGGATGGGCCTTTCCGGCAAAAACAATCTGAACCGGCATTTGCTCATTATTAATGATCCGAAGCAAGCGGTCAAAGTCACGGAAGATCAAATAAGCCCGTTTATATGTCGCAAAGCGCCGCGCAAAACCAATGGTCAGAGTATAAGGGTCCAGCATCGCGCCTCCGGCAATCACCTGAACCGGATGGACGGATTGGCTGACCCAGCGTTGACGGGCACGACGATTCGCAAACATTAAAAGCTTTCGTTTCAGATGACGTCGGACTTCCCACAACTCCTCATCCGGAATATCATCAATCTGGGCCCACATTTGCGGATCATCCAGCGACTCAAACCAATCGGGCCCGAAATATTTTTCATACAAAACACGGGTACGTCTCGCTAAAAAGGTTCCCGTATGCACGCCGTTGGTCACATAAGAAATCGGCACTTCGTTTTCCGTCTTGTCAGGCCAGAGGAAATTCCACATTTTTCTGGAAACATGCGCATGCAGTTGAGATACAGCATTGCGCTGGTCCGAAAGTTTCAGGGCCAGAACCGGCATGGAGAAAGTTTCGCCCCAGGGCTGTGTATGGCGTGCCAGATTAATAAATTGGTCCCGGTCAAGCCCCAGTTTCTCCCAATAATGTGAGAAATATTTCTCAACCAACCAGATAGGGAACTGGTCATTCCCTGCCGGAACAGGAGTATGTGTTGTAAAGATATTCGTTTTCCGAACTTGTTCTTCAGCCTGATCGAAAGAAAGGCCCACTGCAACCAATTCACGAATCCTTTCCAGGGTCAGAAACGCCGAATGGCCTTCATTCATATGCCAGACAGTAGGTTTATAACCTAACCGTCGCAGCACACGTACGCCACCGACTCCCAACAAAATCTCCTGAGAAATACGCACTTCGGGATCATTGCTGTAAAGCCGAGCGGAAAGCTGACGATCTGTTACAGAATTCTCTTCCAGATTGGTGTCCAGCAAATAAAGTGAGATCGTGCCTACCTGAACCTGCCATATACGAGCAAAAACTTCACGTTCTGCAAGAAAAACGGAGATCGTTACAGGTTTATCTTCCTCATCATAAAGAGCTGTGATGGGCATTTCAGAGAATTCAAGGTAGAAGTCTCGGGTCTCCTGCCAGCCATCCTCTGTGATATTCTGAGAAAAGTAGCCCTGGTGATAGATAAAGCCAACTGCCACCAGTGGCAGCCCCAAATCACTGGCTTCTTTCAAATGGTCTCCCGAGAGAATACCCAAACCACCGGCATAAACCGGCAGGCACTCATGGAGTCCATACTCAAAGGAGAAATAAGCAATTTGCTTTTGCTCATCTTTTAATTCCGGATAGGTCTTGGAGAACCAGGCATCTTTTCGGTTCAAGTGATGGTCAAACTCTTCCATCACAAGCTGATAACGCTGCATGTATTCCGGATCACTAGCTACTGCATTCAATTTTGTCCTCTCCACCTGTTTAAGGAAAGAAACCGGACTATGTGCCAGTTGGTTCCAAAGAACCACGTCAATGAGAGAAAACAATTTTTGAGCTTCCGGATTCCAAACCCACCACAGGTTGTAAGCAAGTTCGCCAAGCCGTTCGATCTTTTCAGGCAAATCAAAGGTATTGGGGACTTCTCGTCTGATATTATCCATATAACAACTCCAAATCTTCTTTAAAAACAGAAATTAAACCGGTTTAATCTAATTCAATTCGCGACGGAGTATAACACATTTATTAACCTCAAGGTTATTTATGAAGAAACCTTAAGCATTCTTCTAAGATTCTTCTAACTCTTACCGAAGAACTTAATTCTGAAGATTTTCAATCGAAATGATAACCCATTGTTCATCTTCTTTGGACAGGTTAAAAACCCTGACCGTTTCTTGGTCTCCCAGATTAATTCCAACTTCAATCGTTGCTCCCGGCGGGTCCGGCCTGACAGAAGCCGACTGAATGATAAAGCTCATCATCATGCCATTAATATCCAGCATATACACCGCATCAGAGCCGGAGGAAGATCCCTTTACATATTGAGCGAGATTTTCCGCACCTTCCTGATAAGCAATCAAAAACGCGCGAACCACACCTTCGGGCGAATCCGGATAATCTAAAGAAACCTGATTTTGCTCTGGGACAGACTGCGTCTCAGTTGGAAATGTACATGCCAGAGAAACGAGTACTAAAACTAAAAACACGATAAAAACTGATTTTATCCGCACTTAATCTGCTCCAATAGAACTTATCACTTATTTTCTGTTCGACAACCAATCCATCAAACGGTCATAACTCCAGGTATTTATCGCTTGACCGGCTTCTATCCAGGCCCTGCGTGCAATTCCAACTCCATAAATCAACACATCGAATTGATCCGAAGCATGGGCGTCACTGTCAATACTGATCGGGATTCCCATTTCTGCTGCGCGGCGCGCGTAAATCTCGTTCAAGTCAAGTCGCGAGGGATGAGAATCAATCTCCAACGCAACTCCTGCTTCTTGGGCCGCTTTGAGAACCACTTCCCAATCCAGATCAGCTCCTTCCCGGTTGGGAAGCAACCTGCCTGAAGGATGAGCAATTATATCAACATTGGGGTTCCGAATCGCCTTTACCAAGCGTTGTGTAATAACTTCCCTGGGCTGGCGCAGACTGGTATGTAACGAAGCCACAACGATGTCCAGATCGGCCAGCACCTCATCCGGATAATCCAATTCTCCATCCGAGCGAATTTCCAGCTCAATACCCTGTAAAAGGCGGATTTTTTCACCCAGCTTTTGCTGCACATCGTTAATTTCTCTCTTTTGCGCCCGAAGTTCTTCAATGCTTAATCCATTGGCAATTGCCATTCCATGTGAATGATCCGTGACAGCCAGAATTTTTAATCCTTTTTGAATCGCCGCATTGGCCATCTCTTCAATAGAAGCGTGTCCATCGCTCCAGTCTGAGTGGGTATGCAAGTCCGCTTTCAAATCGGAAAGCTGAATCAAATCCGGTAAATTTCTGGAGACAGCAGCTTGTATTTCCCCACGATCTTCCCGTAGCTCCGGCGGTATCCATGGAAGCCCAATTTGCTGGTACACAAGTTCCTCTGTGGAACAATTCAGCAAGGTCCCATCTTCAGCCTGCAAACCATGTTCAGACAGAGAAAGCCCCTGTCTTTGGGCATACTCTCGTAGCCGCACATTATGAGCCTGCGAACCAGACGCATATTGCCACAAGCTCCCAAATGAGTTATTGGGTTGGATCCAGAGTTGTATTCTCAAGCCTGTTTTTAACTCGACACTGGATTTACTCTTTCCATGCCCGACCACCCGAACCACTTCCGGGTGGTTTACAAATGCCTGCATGATCCGTTCCGGGACATCCGAAGCCGCGACCAGATCAAGGTCTCCGATAGTCTCTTTCCACCTGCGAACACTGCCCGCAATTTCCGCTTTGTCGACACCTTCCTGTGCCTTTACCCAATCCAGCCAGTGCAGCGCGATTGGTCGAGCCGTCCCTAGTAACATCCGTTTTGTTCTTCTTGAGAGCGCTTCAATGCCCTCTATAAGTTTCTGTTCTGACTTCTCACCGATACCGGGTAAATCACGCAATTTACCAGCCTTTGCAGCCACAGCCAGCTCCTCGATGGTGGTAATTCCTGCCTCATGCCAGAACAGCGCAGCTTTTTTAGGACCGACATCTGGAATTTCGAGAATATCCAATAAAGAAGGCGGAACTTCTTCTTCCAACTTTCTCAAAAATTGCAGTTCGCCAGTTTGCAGCAATTCCTCAATCTTATCCGCAATTGCCTTTCCAACGCCAGGAATTTCTTTTAATCTCCCTTCCTGAGCGACAATCTGAATATCCTCACTCAAGGATCGGAGGCTTTCAGCAGCTCTGCGGTAAGCCAGATACTTGTAAACAACTTCCCCCTTTATTTCCAGCAAGGCAGCTATCCGTTCAAAAACCGCTGCCAGTTCTTGGTTTTCCATTTCTATTGATACCTCACCTTCGAAATATGTAATCCTTATGGAGAAGATTTACAGGCCCGGATATCCATCAACCTGCGGAAGTCGTATGGGTAACCGTCAAACACTACCTCATCCACCAGTTTTACACATGGAGTTTCTAACATCCGCTGATATTCAGCCTCATGCTTATCCCAATGTTCAAATCCAACATAAACATAATCAAAACCCGCATCACTCAGCTTGACCGGGTCGGGATGACTCGAAAGCACCTCCCACTCCGGTTTGTTTTCGTACCATGTAATTCCGGAATCGGTTGGACGGCCAAAAACAACTGCTGGTCGAGAAGTGATGGGATCGTAAATCACAGCATCTTTTTCGAGCTTATCCCAGTATTTTGCTTCCATCTGTGCATCCAGAGAGGAAAGATAATAAGAATACACCGGCTTCGGCGCGGATATAAGTTCCAATCCAAAAAGTACTATTCCCCCAAACATCGCAATGAAAAGAAGAAAAGCAATTCCAGCTTTCACCCATTCTTTACGATTCTTCCCCCACAGCCAGAGACTTGCAATAGCGAAATTACCACTTGCCAGCCCATAGAGTTTACTCTGCAAGCGATTCAAGGCTGTAGGGCCTGCATTACCAGTGTATTGAATCAAGAGTATTGGGATATAAACAAGTGGCAAAACAATTACCGCAGCTTCATACCATCTACCAGCACGAAAAGCCTTATAACCCCAAATAAACACCAGCGGAAGCACAATAATCATCGGACCAATTTCAAACAAAGCTGTAATTAATTGATACGGATTTCCTAAAGAAAGCTCACCAAGATGACTGGAAAGGAAAGAAGGCGGCCACGACATCGCGAAAGTAAACGAGAAATAAGAAGAACTAGCCTGACCAGCTAATTTGGAAAGAAAACCGGATACCACCCCTGTCAACACGCCACCCTGGAAAGCAATAATAATGCCAGCAGGAATAAGGAGATAAGTCCATTTCAACAAGGTTGAAGGAATTTTAAAAGATCTGTTAACAATCATATAAATCACAGCTACAACACCCAATCCTAATGCTAGGTTAACAATTGAGGTTTCCGTACTGATCGCCCTTGCGGCTAATAACATCACTAATGCTGCTCCACCACGCCAATCCCGCCAGCGGTTGTAAGAAAGAAGCAAAAACGACCCAATACTACCGCTTATAGCCCCTGCCCCTGCGTGATAAAGCCATACACTCGGGTAATTCATTCCATTAAAATAGGCAAACGGTAAGGGAAAAGAACCAGCACCATCAATACCCGTAGGACTTGTCAGCGCAGTGAAGAAGTCCGGGGCAGTAGCTGCACCAGTACCAATCATATGAAGATTAGCTGAAATTTTCTGTAACAATCCAACTGGTAATAAAAGCATTAACCAACGGGTCCCCCCAGAAAATAAACCAAAGCTTCCAGCAATAAAAGCAGCCAAACCACTCCTCGTAATCCGCCAAATCCAAAGGGAAGCCAAGACTACAGAAAGGCTTCTTCCGAAACCACGCACAAGGTCAACAGCTGTCCAGACATTTAATCCCAACACACGCATTAATTGCGCAGAAAACAACAAATCGAAATAATGATAATTCATCTGTACACTCGGATCGAGTGGAAAATGGGGAGGAATATCACCCGTTGCTAGGACCGAAGCTATGGGCAAATTCTGATAATCATCCAGAATTGCCATTCCACGTCCAACTATAGTTAAGACGTATGTCAACCCCAATAGAACAATAATTTGCCCCGGGTAAATAGAGAACCGAAACATCCCTTTCAACTTTTCTTTTGAAAACGGGAAAGAAAACGCCACACCAATAACAAAAACCAAGCTGGACGCGACCCAAATCGCGGGAACCAAAGAAATTACCTGAGCGATTAAATTGGTAAAGAAATTCTCCAAGACTGCCCCAACCGCAATTCCCGCAAGAGTCTCTTCTCTCTTATAGAGACGAAAAGAACTCCGCACAATCCACAAACCACCCATAATCCACAAGAAACTCCACAAAAGAAACAATGGAATGGAACTACTATGACGAAGCAGCGCAATCATTAATCATCCTCCAAAGGCAATTTTTCTGGACAATCAAAGTCTTAACACTAATTCTCAAAGGCTGGACATAACACCCCTTCAACAGGTGCCTCCAAATCCTTTGGTGCCAGTATTTGTACACCAAAAACCGGATAAGTCTCTACGGGTTCGTAATAACATAAAAGCGGAATAGAAACCCACTTCACCCAGGCATCATTTTCATTACCAAACTCATACTGCTCCCCCTGAAAACCCGTATGAAGCGGTTCACTAAGGATCATTGAAAATCGATGACTGGCAATATCTTGATAAAATTGTTCAAAATAATTAACATCCTCTGCCATTGCCATATCCATCATATTTCTTTTCTCATACTCAGGGATCAAAGGAATGTTTGGGATAAACCCAAAGGTTAGCAACTGCCGTTGATCCATGAGCAAAACTTCACCAGTTTTGTTCCCTTCCAAAATATAATTTTGTACAGAAGTTAATACCTCTTGTGTTTCAGCTTTTGAAGGAAGAATAAAAGGTTGAACACTTATCATTGGTTGTACAACGGGATAAAGCGCAGCAGCTAGGGTCAATAGCTTAATCCAAATGGATTGTGTATTAATAGAAATTACCCACTGTTTCAAACCCGCTTCCCATGCAAGACAAGCAGCAATCAGTGTGCCGACCAAGAACATATCCAGATTATGCAGATTGTTTCCCCCACCAATCTTCACACTAATGATCAACCCCACAACCATAAAGGCGCCCAAGATGCCACCCAGAGCCAGCTTTTGCCAAACATCTAGACGCCAACGTTTTTTGACAATAAGATAAACTAACAGAATCAGAAGCGGTCCAACAGCAAGCAAAAGCCCAAGCAATATTCCCATTCCATTGGTCGCATTTGGAAGCAATCTGGACCACAAAAGTGGCTGCCTACCTACCTTACTAGAAATACCTTCAACACTCAGCAATCCCGGATTCAATGTTTTGCTATTTACAGAGGCTTGAATCCTTTTGAGCGCTTCAGGAAGCACATAACCACCAAATAGACCAGCCACTCCAAGAATGATGGAACGCATCCAACGTTTTTTTCTCATCCCATCACTTGAAAGTGCTGGGTCCAGAAAGGTCATAAGCACAGCCCACATTGCAGGAGCAAACAACCAAGTGGATCGGCTTATTTGAGCATAATACCCAGCCAATGCCACAAGTGGAAAACCCAACCACAAGGTTCTTCTACGTTGTGCAGCAACCAATATAGCTGCCAACACTAAAGGCGTATAAATAGGTCCCTGATTTAAAAACAAGAAGCTCCACAATCCCAACAAAAGCCATTCCCCAAAATGATTCCTTTCTTCAGGAAACAAATAAAATCCCAAGAAAATATAAGGAATTGTAAAAACAAAAGCACTCCAGAAGCGAACCACTTCAATAGGCACTGCTCCCAATAAAAACGGCAACCCCCATAAACTCTGACGTCCCCTGCCCAGAAGAGAAGGAATAGAATTTTCCAGAGGATAGTTATACAATCTCCTGCCATATAGGAGAGAATAGTCCCAGAGAAGGTTACCCTCTGACCACCCTAAAGAAAAAGGATAACCTACTGCTTCCCGAAAAGAAATAGCCAGAGCAAAAATCGCTCCAAACAGAATACCCCCAACCATTACCCCCGACCAGATAAACCCAACCTCGGTGTTATCAGAAGCAACCCAAATACTAATGGAGAAAAAGGAACCAATTAAAAGCAAACGCAGATATGTACTGCCAAAGATGTCACTGAAAGTAATTGAAAAGAATGCTGCCAGTCCAATGGCCAGCAAACCAATCAGGAACCACCTTAGCCACCCTAAACGATTGCGAATTTTATGCAGTGGTATAAAAACAGACGATTTCCAAATCGCCAGCAGCGCAAGAATACTTACGATTCCTGCAAACCCTATGGTTGCCAAAAGCGAATAGGATATCCTTGTTGCCTCTTTCAATAATGGGGAAAACCACGCATCAATTTCTTGGCCTACTTTGTACAGAAAAATGAAGAGCAATCCGGTTATTAGAAATCGTATTACTAAATTTCGAGTTTTTTGTTTCAATTTGATTCTGCCTCCTGATGGAGCAATGAAGACAGCAAGTCTTCATATTTTTTACAAATCTTATCCAATTTATAGTTCTCATCGACAAACTTTTTACCTGCCAATGCCAGTTTTTTTCGTTCATCTTCATCAGTTGCCAGTTCAATCATCACTTTTGCTAACGAATCGGGGTCACCAGGTAATGACAATCGTCCGGTCAAACCATCTTGCAATAATTCCTTTACACCCCCCACATTAAAAGCCACAACAGGTATGGATAATGCCATTGCCTCTAAAACTGCGTTGGGCATTCCTTCAGTACGGGATGAAAGTACAAATACATCCGCAGCTATCATTATTTCTGGCACATCATTCCGAACACCAAGAAAAACAACTTTTTCGTCTATATCCAATTGTTGAGCCCGGTCACTGAGTTCTTGCCGCAACGGGCCATCTCCGGCCAGCACCAACCTGGAATTTGGGACTACTTTTATCACCTCAGAAAAAGCTTGAAGGAGTAGATCCGGGCCTTTTTCATAATTTAATCTACCGGCATAAAAAAACATACATTGATTAAATTCTAGAGCTAAAGATTGGCGCACCTCCTCACCAACCTTTTTATCCATATTCGGAAGATCTACTCCATTTGGTATAACAATAATGTGTTCAGGTGCAACTCCTTCTTCAATCGCATCCAGCCGTGTCGATTCCGAAACTGCCAAAAGCGCCGTTGCCATACCGGAGTTAACCATCTTTGCATGAAGCTTTTCCTGCCAATGTGGAAAGCCATAAATTCTACCGCGGTGTGCTCCCAATCGAACCGGTACGCCCGCCAACCAGGCCAGGGGTATTGCCAGTAAATTACTGTGATGAGTGTAAGCAATTACATAAGAATAATCACCTTGTCTCATCAAAGCATAAAGTTTAACCAGGCTCCATAACAAACCCAATGGCTTAAACAAGCCAAACCAATTTCGGTTCCAGGCATTCAAGTTCACCAATTCAAATGGGCAAGATGCCTGCCAGCTCTCATATAATCCATCTTTATCATAAAAGAACACCACTTTGACAACATAACCGCGATCATGAAACCAGTGAGCAAGTTGTAACAAGGCCCGTTGAGCCCCTCCTGTTGTCATCTGGCTGCCAATCAGCAGCAATGAATTAGATAATCTCTTCATAACATCCCGTTTAAAAGGAAATAATTCCTTCTGGATAAGGATTCTACCAGAAGTGTTTACAACCCGTTTTAAGAATTTATTATCAATTCCTCAAGGAAGTTTTCTAAAATCTCGAATTGCTCTTGCCGTGTCATTCCCTTTTGTATATCTTTTGGCAACGCTGGAATTTGACCATTTTCCTGCTTTATCCGAATCCAATCACGCAATTGTTCCGCGATCGCCACTGGATCATTAGAGACAAACCCCGCTTTTAGATCACGCACCATCTCTGATGCTACATCATAGCCAAACCCCAAGGTAAGGATTGGTCGGCGCGCTCCGATATATTCAAACAACTTCCCTGGAATGATTCCACGTTCTTCCGGAAACTCCGGGTCAGCCCAGGCCAAGAGCAAGAGGACATCCGCTTCCATTTGTGCTCTGACCGATTCATGATAAGAAACTCGTCCCTTTGAATCGATCAAATGTGCCACACCATGTTTTTCTGCCAGGGCCATCACGGTCCCCATGTATCGGGTATAAAAGACAACTCGCACGTTATCCGCCTCGGACCCCAACCGCCCCAAAGCAGCCAGAAGCGGTTCAACATTCTGGAAATTTGGATATACCACCCCGGGGTACACAATTCGGAGTTTATCCTCCAATGGGGGAGATAAATCTTCCAGCCCCACAAAATCGTTGCGATCGAACCCATTTGTGACTACTTGAATTGGACAAGAAAAACGGCCCCGCAGATACTCTGCCCAAGGCTCAGAAACCACAACAATCGCATTAGCCGCACTCAACACTTTGCTTTCCAACCATGTTTCTATGTGATGACGCCATTTACCATATGGATAACGAGAAGGATCTACCCACAAATCGCGTAATTCTGCCACCCAGGGTACGCCACTTAACCGACTTAAAGATCGTGCCACCAATAAATCTGTCGCGGGGAGAGCACTGGTGTAAATCAGATCCGGTTTCCAAAAATCCATAAGTCGTTTACCAGAACGAACTGCATAGGGATACCAACCAATAGCATCGTCTGGAAGATTAAACAAGTTTTGGTATAAGTTTCCTAACTTTTTCACAAAAGAAACCTTTGTGGAGTACCCAGTTGTAGTAATTTGCTTTTTACCACCAAAGAATAATTGCGGTAAAAAATTCACGTTGAACCAATTCGTCTGCTCAATCAGCGATTCATCCACCTCAATTGCTAATGTAGCTGGCTGAACTGTACCACGGGCTGTAAGCACTCGAATATCATGACCATGATCCATGAGAAAGCGAGCCAGCTTGCTCACTCTCACTGCGCCAACAGAATTATAGGGGGGAAATCGAAAAGAAACTAACAGAATTTTCATAAAGCTCAAATCAGATCGAAATCAAAAATTATTAATAATCTCGCACACCTAACAAGCATTTGCCACCACTCTTTCATAAATCATTGTCCTTATTGTCTGTCTCTACACACTAAAACAAAAAAATCACTAACAATGTTCTGGAATGAATATATTGTGCAATTACTTTGACATCAACTATTAAAACCTGTCTGGCCTCACAACTTTCACTGATTTTTAGAATGCCACCCGGACCAGAAGACATTTTGGCGTTACCCACAATATGTATTTAACCATTTCACAAAATGTCCAACGTCAACTTTTGAACAGCTCTGTGCATTAAAAAAGTCTCTAAAACAGGAAAATTATTTTTCAGAATCTAAAACTCTTTTTTATTTCGCATTAAGGAATTTTCAGAAGCAGTGATTATTCAAAAATTTCTTTGCAATAAAATGGGAAAATTTACCCTTTGACTAAATCGGCATATATTTTCATAAGTTTATCCATTTCAATCTCTGCATTCATCGTTTTTGCTAATTCTAAAGAATGCCGTTTAAGTTCATCTATTTTTTTCGCAGAGAGAGAATCCAACAAAGCTGCCATTGACTCGGGAGATTGATCTCTAGATACTAAGCCAATATCATTCTGCCGAACAATTTCGGCCATCATGGGTTGAGGAGAAACAATAATTGCTAACCCGGCCATAATTGCATCAAAGAATTTATTTGGCAATGTCAAAAAATAATTTCCCTGTTTAAAATACATAAAGGGTATTGCAATATCAAATTTATTTAACGAGTAAATCAATTTCTCTGGAGGTATTGGATCTAAGAATGTAACCCGACCTTCAGCTACTTTTTCTGCATGATCCTTTAGTTCTTGTAAACAGTTAGAGCGTTTCCCGGATAATAGAATCAAGTTTAGATGAAAACGTTCATCCAATAATGCAACAACATCAATAATCTTCTCAATATGGCGCTGTTTTAATGCAATGCCATGATGTACGATCTCAATTCTTTCAGAATTAACCGAACGGAAAGGCATCTCAAGATATTGAGCAGCACTCATAATTACTTGCCCATCCCATCCAAATTCTTCTTTATAGAATTCTTTAAATGCTCTCGAAACTGTTATCATTCCCGAAATATCATCATATTGATGCATTAAATACTTCCGGAAGGGCGCAATCATCCATTTCCAGATTTTATTTTCTGCATATTGTTCAAGATAATTCTCATGGGCATCAAACAAAACTTTTGCATTTGTTTTTCGGGCCCCGCGAACTGCAACTGGTATCGCATCCCAATCATTTGCATGGATTATGTCATATTTATTTTCGACTAAAATCTGATAAGCTTCTTGATGCTGTTGATATCGCCAGTACATTTCTTCCCAAAGCTTTGGTGCCAACTTTCCCGCTACATAAGCTCCATACCGCATATAAGCCGGAGGAGCTTTTTGTGTAACAGGCAACAAACGTACTCCCTCTATAGGCGACCATCCATCATAGGCAATAACGTCAACTTCATAATGTTTACTGGCAAAAATGATTTGCCGCAAAATCCGCCGATCCCAAGCCATATTTTCAAAACATAGGATGCATACTTTTTTCATAAGGAATTTTTCCCTGAGATTTTATTTTTGGAAATCAACTAAGAAATATAATCCAGATCCCGTAGAGTATCTGATAATAGTTGTTCCACATCCTTTTGTTGAGAGAGAGATAATCTCTCTCTCCACCTTCCAATAGATGAAGTAAAAACGGGCTTTTCCAAATTACGATGATGTTCTTTATATTTGGATTCAATTGTAGAAGGTAACTTCCAATAATCTAACATTTCGCTACTGTAATCAATGCCTACAAACAGGCATATTTCCTTCAGCACCTTTTCAGGATTTTGAACCAGGTCTTCATAACGGATTTCAATTACTTGATTTGGATTCATCTTTTTCTGAAATGCACGAAACCGCTCCACACTAATTTGCCAACGATAAACAGCTTCTGGCAAATAATCATCCCCATTCTTCTTTACCCAAGAGGAAACAACATCCCGACCATCACGCAGCAAATGTAAATATCTTGCGCGAGGAAATATTGCATGAATGTAAGGCAAATAAAATGTATGAATTGGAGACTGCTCCCCCCACAGCTGAGCATTCGGGAACTTCTGCTCCGCATAAAACCGGAATACTTCGTCAATAATTTTTGCCAAAGAGCGTTGCTTCTCTGGTAAATTTTTTAACTTCTGGTATACCGGATAGACATTTATATTCCACATTTCGTAACCAACATGACCTTCAAACATAGAAACTATAAAACAACTCAAATCTTCCCAACCAAGACCTTGTAGAATCGGATACTTTGTTGCTAGATTGTGAATTATTTGTGTCTCAGGAGTAATAGATATTTGTCCTCCTGCCACAAGCATACTTCGAAGTAAAGTTGTGCCCGACCGACCAGCACCAATAATGAACAAAGGATCACAACTCAATGAATTGGAATGATCTGATAATGGATATCGAGAAAACATTGATCGGTAGATATTTCCATTAATTTTCATAAGTATACGAAACCATAAAGGTGGACACCAATATCGCATACTGAAAAGAGAAAATGGACGTTTCATAAATAAAAACTCATTCTAAATCGAAGCTCACTTCAACTAATTGTTTTTTTAAAACCTCTGTAATCTTTTTAAGAAACACACTTTGATCAAAATTCTTCATCACATGTTCTTGCAAACCTGACATAAGGTTTTCAATCTCAACCGGGGCCTTCTTTTCCAAACTGTTAATTATACCTACAATTTCATCGAGCTCACGATACCGCAACTCGGTTACTGGTACCGTTTCTTTTTGTCCACCAGAATCATGAACAATTGGAATACATCCCGCTGAAATTGCTTGAACTGGAGTAATCCCAAAAGGTTCATTAATTAGTGTGTGTAAAAAATATTTCGAACACTGTAAAATATGAATAACCTCTTCATAAGGAGCATTCGGATGCAGATGGACATTCGGAATACTGTGCTTCTGGATATAATCTTGGCACTTTTTAAAATAATTGGGGCTGGATATAAACCCAATTAAATGGAAGATAGTATCGGGCGCCTTTTCAGCAATTTTTATTTGCTCCAATTGTCGTTTACTTGGTGTAAATCTACCTAAAGTAACAATTGAGTTTTTACGTTTATAAACGTCTCTCGGGAACTTAGAAATATCAACAGGGGGATAAATAATGTATGGTTCCGGCATAAAGCCACCATAGACTTCTTCAAGAGCTTGATAAGTAAACACTGAATTGCAGATAATTGTGCGGCCAGAGGGTATTTTACTCAGGCAATATATCAAGCGCAAAACTTTGCGAAAGAAAAACGTCGTTGAAAACTTTTTAATCCTTTCCTCCGGTTCATGTATACTTCTGGAATTGGAAAGAATCCTCCATTCACGAGGGAAGTGAACATAACTGAGAACTTGTTGTTTCTGGGGAAGGAAGATTTGACTATTACCAGAATCAATTAGAAGATCGTACTTTTTCCCATAAAATCTCAAAAGATAATTAAAAATTATTATCGAAATATCCTGTGAAACCCCATAGAGAAATCCGGGCTTAATTAATCGAAAATTCATTTTATAAGCACGCCCATATTTCTCAAAAATATCCTCCGGTTTGAAATTCATGCCAAACGTTAATATGTCAGGTTCAATTCCCAATTCGTTCAGTGCTTGTACGACCGAGAGAATAACTTGAAAACGGCCTCCTAAAATAACAGCTGGCTGCGTAATAGCAACATGAGGATGATTAATTTTTTTCATAAGTCACCGTCATAATCATCCAGATAACCTTTTAACTTTAAATAATATTCTGTATGGGAAAACACATACGTTTGCTGCTCTTTGGTTAATCGTTCCTTCCACTTCCCAATTGAGGACGTAAAAACTGGCTTGCCAATATTTTGATGATAGCTCTGGTACTTATGTTCAATTGTCGTTGGAAGTTTCCAATAATCTAACATGGAAGATCTATAAGTTATTCCCACGAAATTGCAAATTTGTGTCAGTGTCGGTTCGGGATTTTCAACAAGATCCTCATACTTTACTTCAATCATTTGATCAGCATTTGCTTTAGATTGGAATTTTTGAACTCTTTTTATACTTTCTACCCAGCGATAGGTAGCCTCATAAATTTTTTCATTGCCAAAGCGAGTAATAAATGAAGAGACTACATCCCTAGAATCACGCATTAAATGAATATACTTTGCAGTTGGAAAGACCGATTGAATAGTTGGCAAGAAAAATGTATGAATGGGAGACTGATCCCCCCAGCAAAAAGCATCCGGGAAATGCTGTTCGGCGTAGGTCTTAAAAACTTCATCAATGATTTTCGCGAGACACCGTTCTTTTTCAGGTATATCAAACGCTTTCTGATATGCAGAGGATAAATCCGAATCCCACAAAGGAAATAATTGATGGCTCTCAAAGTTGGAAACCACCAACCGACAGATATCTTTCCAGTGTAGGTTTTGAATTGTATAAAACTTATTTGCCAACAAATGAATAATTTGTGTTTCGGGAGGAATCGCTATTTGAAAACTTGCGGCAAGCATACTGCGCAACAGAGTAGTACCTGAACGTCCAGCACTGATGATAAATACTGGTTGACAGCTGAGTGTACCTTTATGATCAGATAAAGGATATTGGTTAAACAATTTCCTTACTATACCGCTCCACATATTTTCAACCCTTGCTTGAAAAACTGGCGTATAACGATATTTTTTTGTATATCCCATTTTATTATCCACAATTCAAAAAAGCCTTAATCTCCCAAACTTTAGTTGGGTGGCACAATTTAGCAGATCTATGTTCCCAAAGTAAAAGTTTACGATTCGGAATTCAAATCAGCATACTCATTACCCAAAATAGAGAAAACCAATTTTTATAAATCGTTCTCACCTGCCTGAATTATTAATAAATATCTCAACAATTCTCAACAATAACCTGATATACTCTAAACCCTATAAAACTAATAACCTTCAAGGATTCGAAACCTAATTTATTCAATTTAAAGAAAACTTACTATCTTTTTTATTTTGACCTCTTCATCTCAAATTGTTTCCGAAGAAGCCGATTCAGGATATATACACTGGGCTTTTCATTAGAGAGAAATTTAAAAGATGAGAATTTTTGTTCCATCCTGGCGTATTGATAATCACTTAAAACATGTAAAAAAGTCTTGTTCACTAGTTCGATTTCCAAAGAATTTACGTCCTTCTGCCAGGAAGTTAGTGGATAATTCGAAATCCCTTGGAAATCTTTTCCACTCATACTATTCCCACCCCACTCTTTACCCAACACTGTAGGTTCTAATAAGTATTCGGAAAAATCAATATCAAGAAAAGTAGCAACTTCTCTCATTTTGTCAGCAGTTTCAGTAATTACATCCTCATACTTTAAAACCAGATAATCAGGAATATATCTTGGGTTCTGATAGAGATAATAGTAATTGTTTTCCATCGATTCCAAAACGGGCCCAAGATAAGGGTATTTTTCCTTTCCCTTCATCAGAAATTTGCGATTCGATACCAATACTGCATATGGATTACGTACAACATGAATAAATTTTGCTTCTGGATAAAGACTCTTCAAGAAACCTGCAAATTCTGCATGCTCAACCGATTTCTCAACAAACCTTAAGTCTGGTAGAGAATCACCATATAGTGCAATATAAAGTCCTTCCACATAAACATTGAATAAACTCTGCAAATCACCCAGTTCAAAGAATTCTTTTCCTTTGTTGTGTAAATATTTAATAAATACTTGGACATTCCAATAACCAGCATCTAAACTGTCTCCCCCTCTGGTTCCAGTTATTTCATTTTTTTGCTTTGACTTCTGTATTATTTGAACAATTTTTTCTACAAATTGTTCAAACTTGAGACGCTTCGGAACAGCTCTCCTAAGCGCATAACTCACGCCAAAACCGCTAAACTCAAAAAAATGAGTTTCTATAGGTATAACAAATAACTCTGGAGAACCATCTAAAAGGTTTCGAACCAATGATGTACCAGATTTATGGCATCCAAGAATAAATATAGGGGCTTCCATATTTAAAACCTATTCTTCTAATCTCCGGGAGAATATAAAAATGCAATTCAATTTAGTTCTAAATTTCCCGTTTAGATTTTATCATTTTCCGATTAAAAATATGCTTTCGGAAAATTCTGATCAAAATTTGAAACTCTTCCCTATCAAAAACTGCCAAGAAAGCAATGTAAAGCAACGTAAAAACGCTGCCCTTCATAAGTGCTCCAAGAATTAAAGAGCTCATTGGAAAAATCTGATAAATACCCCAACCGAATATAAGCCCAATAAATAATGCTACCATCGGCATTGCAAACATTCTTCGGAGTGAAAAATCAACATATTTCTTCGCTTGGGACAATATCAAGATGATCCCTAATATCATCATCAAATCTACAGCAAGAGCCACACCTTCAATGGCCCAAATCCGACCAAAAATGAAAAGACCGATCACCATTACTGAAAATTGAGCAATTCGAATCTTTACATTAATTTCTGGTTTTCCAACAGCGACAAAAAGATTATCCATAGTGTTTTTCATCGGATCAAATAATGTAAATGGTAACATCAAACGAAAGGTTAACACCATGGGTAACCACTTCTCTCCCAAAACAATGGCCACAAATTCAGAGGCAATCAATGCAATTCCGCCAACCAAAAGGAATCCAGATCGGATAAGCATGCCATTCACACGCTCAAACGCCTCTGAAAGTTGCGCACGGTCATGCGAGACCTCTGCATAAGTACCTCCAATCACTTGATACACAGGGTTGGCGATAATTTTTCCTGGATAAAGCGCAAAAGAATAAGCTTTTGAATAAAATCCAAGTGGCCCAGCGCCTAAATATGTTTTAATCCAAATATCATCAGTTTCATCAAGCGCATTATTTAACAAATTTGCTATTAATTGCTTTAGACCAAAACGCAGATAATATCGAATTATTGAAATATCCCAACTTAATTTAGGTCGCCAAACAGGTTTCCAGATATACAATACAAATATATAAACTATTGCTGCGACCAAATTGGAAACCAGAAGCGCCCAAATATAATATCCTTGCAATGCAAGAATAATCGCAAAAACCAAAGTAAAAACCTTATTCAAAATTTTTGCAAGAGCCAATCGTCGATGTTCAACTTTTCTTATTAAAATTCCTGTTGGCGTATTCGTCAGATAATAAACAGCATTACTAAGAACAATCACAATATATGCTAACCAGAAATCAGGATCGGATCTATTAATAAATAGTAGTCCTCCAATCAGCATTAGAAAAGCCCAGACAATAATAATGATCAATTGAATTGTAAAATGAGCAGAAGCCGCCTTATCCAAATCAGCGGTTTCAGAACAACGATGAAGCATGGCACTCTTCAAGCCAAAGAGCGCAAAAGCGCTGAATACAACTATGATTGAATTTGCTCCCGCATAAGATCCAAAAGTCTCAACTGGCAACAAGCGTGCTAAAACAACCGATTCAACGAATCCAAAAGCAATTAAAAATATATTTACAAAGGTGTTCCATTTTACAGAGCTCATGCTCCGTTTTACCAAGTTATTATTCATAATCGCCGAGCTTTCTTATTGCCTTCAAGACTTCTTCATGGATTAAGCTATTTGTTGCCAAAATTCCAGTGTTTTTATATAAATTTCTTCCAGTCGAAAAATCCAAGAGCTTGCCATCCAGGTCCGTTACCATACCACCGGCTTCTTCTACCACAATCGATCCAGCTGCCTGATCCCAGATTTTTTCGCGGTAATCTTTTCGTTCCGGGGAGAGCATCCGTAACAGCAGATCTCCCTCACCAGCCGCTAATAACGCATATTTAGCCTGGCTATCCATCCGCACCGGTTCGGCTTTGGCGCCAAGGCTGTGCGCCAGTTCGTCTATCTGGTTTGTATTAGTATGAGCAGCCTCAAAGGAACGTAAAATTCGTGCTTCAGAAGCCTCTTTTCGAGGTGAAACAGTAAGCTTTTCAAACTCCATTTCGCCACCCATCGAAGTTACCCAGGCCCCCTGGTCACGGACCGCGATTACCAAAGAACCAGATCCATGATAGTCAGGTATTCGTGCCTTAGTGAGGTTAGGACAGCCCAACACACCAATTTGCACCTGATCATCTTCAACCAGTGCCAGGGCAACCGCGTATTGTTCACCCCTCAGGAAGCCTTTCGTCCCATCGATCGGATCCAAAACCCAAAAGCGCTTTTGTGGATCGGCCGTGCCCAAATCAATCCAATCACACACCTGATCCTCAGTAGCCTGCGGGGCGATTCTGGAAACATAAGACGTGATCTGCCCTAGTGCCGCATGATTTCCCTGATCCTTTAAAGCCGAAGAACTTTCTTCTGCTACCAATATATCATCAGGGAAGGATTCAACGAGCAGGCTTCCGATCAAGGCCTGCGCCGCAAAATCCGCCACCGTAACTGGCGAGCGGTCGTCCTTTGTCAATGCAGGGGAAACCATCTCAGACTGGATTTGTTGAACCAAACGCGATGCCTGCCGCACAGATTCCAACGCAAAACTGACCTTGGGATTACTCAAATCAATCATTACTCTTCTCACTAATAGAAATCCGTCTCAGTTTGTTATGAGGTATTCACAACAAACTGAGACCGGAATAAATTATCTTTCCTGTTGTAATTACGGACTGAAAATAATTCCATGGTCTTGAAGCATCCGCTTCACCTGAACCACAGACCTTTCCAGGTTTTCCTCCCCCCCCATCACCTGAAGATCATAGTTAATGTCCGTAGTTACCTGGTCACCAATCCAGATGGTTTCAATCTGGTTAGGATTAATGATGGTTTTAAAAACTTTCAAATCATCCTGGGTCAATTCAACAGCTGTCATTATTAAAATCATACCCGCATCCAAAAACAAATGAGCTGCTTCAGCCATACGTCGGATATGTTCATGCCAGTTATCACCGGGATTTTGCCGCTTCAAGTCTGCTCCAACCCCATATAGAAAGCTTCCAATACCCAGATAATACACATATTTTCCATTTTCAAACAGTTGTCGCTCCAATGTGCTGGCAAAGGGCTTACGGCCTATACCTTTCTGCCCGGTCACAATAAGCAACGTGGGCCGTTGATTATAGCGTTCTGCTCTTTGGGACATGGTGACAGTGGATTTGATCCATTTTCGATCGCGATTAACCACTTCTTCCAAGAGTTCGGCGCTTTCATCTTCAATTGCCTCCAGAACTATACCACCACCCCAAATCTCATAATCATCCACAATCACAAACCGGCTGGTATCCGTCATGGTTTCTGAAAGATCAACAGCCAGTGGATGGCTGAGGGCTAAAGTACATTCAGCCACATCATGATGTTCTATCTGGTTCTTATCATTGAGAGTTGAATAATCAGAGGCATCAATAATGCGATGAATCGTTTCAATCTGTGCCTTCACCCGGGCTGTTCCTAACTTGAGAATATATTGCTTTTTGGGGAGCATGGGATGTTTTCCCAACCAGAAAAGACTGACCCGCAGCCGGGTGGCAACTTTCGGGGCAGGTTCATCAGCACGGGCAGCAATCTGCCCCCGGCGGATGTAGATCTGCTCATTCAGGGTAAAGCCTATCGCTTCACCACTGGATGCCTTATCCTTTACAGGGGCAGAAAAAGTTTCAATAGATTTCACTATACTGCTCTTACCGGAAGGATAAAAAACAAGTTCATCCCCTACACGCATCGTTCCACTGGAGACAGTTCCTGCTACGATACGGCGATTATCTCCAAATAGAGTAAACTTGTAAATATCTTGAACCGGCATACGGAAGGGTTTGTCAGTAAGTGGTTTTGCCTTCTCAAAACTATCGAGAGCTGTCAGAACAGTATATCCTTCATACCAGGGTGTATTTTCACTCAAACTGGCAACATTGTCTCCCATCCTGCCGCTGACCGGGATATAACACAGAGGCTGCACCCCAATCTCCCTCAAAAATCCATTATATTCTGCGCAGATCGAATCAAACACCTCTTGTTTGTAATCCACAAGGTCCATCTTATTCACCAACACGACAATTTGCTTGATTCCCAACATCCATAATAAATAACCATGGCGTCGCGAGTTTTCCTGGATTCCTTCCAACGCATCAATCACCAGAACAGCCGCTTCCGCGCGGGATGCCCCTGTGACCATATTTTTGATAAATTCAATGTGGCCAGGAGCATCAATGATAATGTAATGTCGTTTTTGTGATTTAAAAAATACACGTGCCGAATCAATGGTAATGCTTTGCGCCCGTTCATCTTTCAGCGCATCAATCAAATACGCATATTCAAATGGTTTTGAATTTCGTTCGCAGCTTTCCCTGACTTGCTCAAGCTTACCTTCCGGTAGTGTTCCCGTATCTGCAAGCAGCCGGCCAATTACAGTACTCTTTCCATGATCTACATGGCCAACAAAAACAATATCCATTTTTTCTTGGGTTTCAACCTCAAAATTGTTTTCCACTATTGCCTCAACCATTACATGTACCCCTCTCGTCTAAGCGTCTCAAGACCACCCCCATCATCCTTGTCCTGAGCACGTCCGGCACGCTCCGCAATGTGAGCAAACTTACCCACTTTCAACTCTGCAATAATTTCATCTACATTGCGCGCATCGGATTGAACCGGTAAAGTGCAGGGGTAACATCCCAGAGAGCGATACCGTTTTCCATCGCCATGATTATAGTAAAGAGATACTGTCGGAATATTTTCCCGTTGGATATACTCCCAAATATTCAACTCCGTCCAATCCAGCAAAGGATGAATTCGGACGTTTGTACCGGGAGCAAAGTCGGTTTTATATTGATTCCAAAACTCAGGGGGTTGTTCACCAATATTCCATTCATTTTGCTTGTCACGGGGGGAGAAATATCGTTCCTTAGAACGCGACCCTTCCTCATCTGCCCGGGCACCAACAATTACACCTGTAAAGGGTTCTGGATGTGGATCCTCTTCATATTGTTGCGTAGTGTGATTAAAACGTAAACGCCTTCCTTCGCCAGTCAAAGTTCTGCGAAGAGCTTCGGTTTTCAACAAACCACAGCAGGCAATCCGATCCACATTACCATCCGGGAAAGTTTGCTTCTGCGCAAGGGCATCATCATTCGCACCAACAACCATTGGCAAGCGCCATTCCCGTGTCAGACGATCTCGATATTCAATCATTTCAGGGATCTTAAAATGAGTATCAATATGAATCAATGGAAAAGGTACATGACCGAAAAACGCTTTCTTGGTCAGCCATAATAACACGGTGCTATCTTTACCCATTGACCACAACATACCCAAATTTTTAAAGTTTGCGTAAGCTTCCCTTAAAATATGAACACTGATATTCTCTAATTCTTGAAGATGATCCATCATAAATAGTTACCTCTTTGTTGGGTTTTCAATCTCTTAATATAGTTTGGTCCTTAAGGTATTGAATAACCCGTTCTACACACTCCATTACCGTTAAAACCGAAGTGTCCAAAGTTAATTCTGGTGACTCCGGCTCTTCATAAGGAGAATTCAATCCTGTAAAATTCTGTATTTCACCCAATCGGGCTTTTTGATATAGCCCTTTGGGATCACGTTGTTCGCACACCTCAAGTGGACATTGAACAAAAATTTCGACAAAATCCCCGGCTTCCAACAAATCCCGAACCGTTTTTCGATCTTCTCTGAATGGGCTGATAAATGCTGTCAGAACAATTAACCCGGCATCGACAAATAATTTAGCGACTTCTCCGATTCTTCGAATATTTTCAGTACGATCTTCAGCTGAAAAACCAAGATCTTTATTTAATCCCGTACGGATATTATCGCCATCCAGAAGATAGGTATGTGCGTGATACTTTTGGTTTAATTCTTTCTCAACCGCATTGGCAACTGTAGATTTACCGCTGCCTGACAAACCAGTAAACCATAATACCGCCGCGTGGTGTCCTTTTAGTTCACTACGGCTTTGTCTGTCTGTTGAATGTTGATGTGGGCGGATATATTTTGTCATCACAATCATTAAAACCATTTCTGTTGGGGAAATGCAAGTTATTATACCAAAAAAGGCATTAGCCCCTTTTCTCGCTTATTTTGAAGCAGTTTCACAAGAATAAATACTCTAAACAAGGTTTAGACTAAAACCAGGCTAAATAGATTGTCCTCAGACTCAAGAAAATAATTAAAGCCCCTACAATGATCATCATGGTCTTCGCAGGAATTCGTCTGGTTAAATATGCACCTAACGGAGCCGCAATAACGCCTCCCAAAGCCAGGCCAACAATCACCTGCCAGTTATCTTTACCGATGGTCATCGTAACAATAAAAGTGGCGACTTCAGCAAATGTCACAAAGAATTCAGTGAAATTCACAGAGCCAATTGTCGTGCGGGGTGTATTACCCTGTGAAATTAAAGTTGAGGTAACGATTGGCCCCCAACCTCCGCCGCCAATGGCATCAAATATGCCACCTGTTAAACCAAGTATTGTCAAATGAGTCTTTAATCCCTGAAAAGGAGACTTGCTGAAAGCCTTTAACAAAATCCGGACACCCATCAAAAGTAAATAAAGTGCTATGAACGGCTTCAATGCATTTCCGGGGAGGTTTGTCAAAACATAGGCGCCCAAAATCCCTCCCAGAACTCCCGGAACAAGCAGCTTCTTAATCAATTCCTTATCCAGATTTCCGAATTTCCAATGAGAAATTCCAGAAACACCGGTTGTAAAGACCTCAGCGGTGTGAACACTAGCACTAGCAATTGCGGGTGAAACTCCAACGCCCAGCAAGAAACTGGTAGCGCTGACACCATAAGCCATTCCCAGTGAGCCATCAATCATTTGAGCAAAAAAGCCAACAACAATATAAATTATCAAGCCTTCAATCATAATCCCTCGCCTCCGCCTATATTCACTATATAGTCTATTGTAGTAATATAGTTTCAAAAACAAAAAACCGCCTCCCCTTTTTTATTTTATTACAACCTCACAACTTTGGGGTGATCTCGTCCCAGAGTCCCCAGCGCGTTCCGTGTATCCACAATCAGCCGCGCCCCTTCCAGGATCGACCCATAATTATACCCGCTGTGGTTCGTGATGATCACCACA
>JAHDQE010000012.1 GCA_018433975.1 Ornatilinea sp.
ATGGCAAAGCAGAAGTACGAGCGGACTAAACCGCACATGAACGTGGGTACAATGGGTCACATTGACCATGGTAAGACCACCCTCACCGCCGCAATCACCAAGTATTGCCAGATGCAGGGTAACGCAGATTTTCGGGCATACGATCAGATCGACAATGCTCCCGAAGAAAAAGCGCGTGGTATTACCATCAACATTGCTCACGTAGAGTATGAAACCGATAAACGGCACTATGCCCATGTAGATATGCCCGGTCACCGGGACTACATCAAGAACATGATCACCGGCGCTGCCCAGGTAGACGGCGCAATTCTGGTAGTTGCCGCCCCCGATGGCCCCATGCCGCAGACCAAAGAGCACGTGCTGCTGGCCTACCAGGTGGAAGTCCCCGATCTTGTGGTTTATATGAACAAGACCGACCAGATGGACGACCCCGAACTGTTGGAGCTGGTGGAAATGGAACTGCGCGAAATGTTGACTGAGTACCATTTCGATGGCGACAACATTCCGATCGTGAAAGGCTCTGCACTGAAAGCTCTGGAGTCCGAATCCACCGATCCGGATGCACCGGAATATGCTTCCATCAAAGAGCTGCTGGACACCATCGACAATTACTTCCCGGATCCGATCCGTGAAGTGGACAAACCCTTCATGATGCCGGTTGAGGATGTGTTCTCGATCAAAGGCCGTGGCACCGTGGTGACCGGTCGTGTAGACCGTGGCAAAATCCACACCGGTGATGAAGTTGAAATCGTTGGTTTGAGACCCACCCGCAAGACCGTTTGTACCGGTGTTGAGATGTTCCACAAGACACTGGACGAAGGTATGGCAGGTGATAACTGCGGACTGCTGCTGCGCGGTATCAACCGTGACGACGTGGAACGCGGTATGGTGATTGCCAAACCCGGCAGCATTACCCCCCACACCAAATTCTCGGGTGAGGATTATGTGCTGCGGAAAGACGAAGGCGGTCGTCACAAGCCCTTCTTCGATGGCTACCGCCCACAGTTCTACATCCGGACCATGGATGTAACCGGCTCCATTCACCTGCCCGAGGGCACAGAAATGGTTATGCCCGGAGATAATGTCAATCTGACCGCAGAACTGATTGTGCCCGTTGCTCTGGAACAGGGTTCCAAATTCGCTATCCGCGAAGGTGGCCTGACCGTTGGCGCAGGTGTGATCACCAAGATTCTGGAGTAAAGGAGCGTCAATCCGATAACGGATTGCAATTAAATTATGGCTTCCAAAAAGAAGGGTGTTCGCCCGGTGGTTACTTTAGCTTGCACAGAGTGCAAGGAACGTAATTACACCACCGAAAAGAATCGTCGAAACGATCCGGGGCGAATGGAATTAAGCAAATACTGTTCACGCTGCCGCACTCACACGCTGCACCGTGAAACCAAATAAATAAGATTATGATACAATCGTTATCGGATGCAGGCCAGCAACTTGGCGCAAGAAGCATCCGATAACTAACTCAGGCGAGTAGCTCAATTGGTAGAGCAACGGTCTCCAAAACCGTAGGTTGTGGGTTCGATTCCTGCCTCGCCTGCCTCAAGTTTGGCAACGCCGTCCATTGAGGCGGCGTTTTAGACATAAAGACAAGGAGTGACGCGTGGCAGAGAAAACCATTAAAAAAGCCAAGGATAAAAAGCCAAACGCTGTAAAACGCTGGTGGCGAGAAACAACTGGCGAACTTCGCAAAGTCTCATGGCCTACTACACAGGAAGCCGTCCGGATGACAAAAATTGTTCTCGCTGTTATGGTGGTCATGTCCACCATGCTGGGCATCTTAGACTTTGTCTTTTCAAAATTAATCGGCTTGATTCTCACCTAAAACCTGAGAGCGGCCGGTTTGCAGTGTTAGCAGAGGTAAATGAATGGACGCACAGAACGAATTCAATTCTGAATTCAATGAAGAGGAAGAAACTTACACCGGTACAGATCAAGAAACTCTGACCGGTGAAGGGAATATTGACGCGTCACAGGTGGAAGAGACCTCAGCAGAAACCGAACCGACCGAGACAACCATAGAGGGCTCTGAAGACGAAGACGGACGTGCCTGGTACGTCATTCACTGTTATTCCGGGTATGAGACTAAAGTACGGCATAACCTTGAACAGCGAATTGAAACCATGGGGATGAAAAACGAAATTTTTGATGTAGTCATTCCCACTCAAGAAGAAATCGATGTTAAAGACGGAAAACGGCGGGTTGTCGAACGCCATGTTTTCCCCGGTTATGTCCTTGTCAACATGGTATTATCCGAAGAATCCTGGTACGTGGTCCGGAATACACCGGGCGTGACCGGGTTTGTCGGAATGGGAAACGATCCCACCCCTCTGAGGCCTGAAGAGGTCTCTCAGATTCTCAAGCGGATGGAAGCTGAAGCGCCTCACATCAAAGTTAGCTTCAAAGTTGGTGAGCGTGTCCGTATCGTTGACGGACCCTTCAACGATTTTCGCGGCACTGTGGCTGAAATTGACATGGACCGTACAAAAGTCCGCGTAATGGTCAATTTCTTTGGGCGCGAAACCCCTGTTGAACTGGACTTTTTGCAAGTAGAAAAAGCGTAACAACATTCCTCCATTTGTGGAGGAATGAAATCTGTGGGAGGATGAAATGAATCATCCGCTACCACCACAAAGGAGAGCTAATTGTGTCAAAGAAAGTTAAAGCAGTCGTAAGGTTACAAATCAATGCTGGTAAAGCCAATCCAGCCCCCCCAATTGGTCCTGCTCTCGCCGGGCATGGGATTAACATTATGGGATTTTGCAAGGAATATAACGCTCGCACCTCAAATCGTGTTGGCGATGTTGTTCCTGCTGAAATTACTGTTTATCAGGATGGTTCTTTCACTTTCATTCTGAAATCGCCACCTGCCGCTGTCCTGCTTAGAAAAGCAGCAGGCGTTGACAGAGGTTCCGGTGAACCCAACCGCAACAAAGTTGGAAAAGTCACCCGCGACCAGGTCCGGGAAATTGCTCAGACCAAAATGAAAGATATGAACGCCATTGATATTGAAGGCGCGATGAAGCAGATTGAAGGTACAGCCCGCAATATGGGTATCCAAGTAGTAGATTAGTTTCGTGGGAGGGTGGACCTGGTTCGCCCGTCTGCACCACAGAGGAGCAGAAATGCCAAAACATGGTAAGAAATATTTAGAAGCAAAGAAAAAAGTCACTCCTGGTCAGACTTACAATGCCAAAGAAGCCATGGATCTTGTCAAAGAGACCAGCTTCACCAACTTTGACGCGACAGTTGAAGCACATTTTCGGATGGGACTCGATCCCCGAAAAGCAGATCAACAGGTTCGTGATGTTGTCGTTTTGCCACACGGCCTCGGGAAATCCGTTCGTGTACTGGTCTTTGCTCAGGGTGAAGGCTCAAATATCGCCAAAGAAGCCGGAGCAGAGTATGTTGCGGATGATGACGAATGGATCAAGAAGATTCAGGATGGCTGGACCGAATTTGATGTCGCCATTTCTACCCCGGATATGATGGGAAAAGCTGGCCGTTTAGGCCGTGTCTTGGGCCCCCGCGGCCTGATGCCGAACCCCAAAGCCGGAACTGTTGTTCAGGCCGAAGATTTGCCCCGCGTAATTAACGAAGTGAAAGCCGGTCGTGTAGAGTTTCGGTTGGATAAAACCGCTAACCTGCATGTTCCGATTGGAAAAGTTTCCTTCGATTCAAACAAATTGTATGAAAATTTTGCGGCGTTGATGGAAGCTATCAAGAAAGCCAGACCTTCCGCTGCAAAGGGCTCTTACATTCGCCGCATCACACTGACATCCACCATGGGTCCCGCGATCAAAGTCGATTTGATCACCGCGCAGAACCTGGAAGTATAAAATTTAGGGTATAATTACACCCTGTAAAAAAATTAATAACATAATTCGCTTCACCCAAGACAGCTGGTGCCAAACGGCTTAATTTCCTGCTCAGGTGAAGGCTAATCACCAAAAACAACTTCCTGTAAATTAGCAGGGGTGAAAAGTCTTTGCCGGGCAACAAACCAGCAAAGACTTTTTATATTTTTACTCTGGAAGGAGGTGATATTCATTGGCTTTTACGAAACAGGAAAAGGAAAAAATCATTTCCAAGTACGAGAAATGGCTCAGTAACAGCAACGCCATGTTCATGCTGGAATTCTCCAATATGAACATGAAAACCATTGATGAACTTCGCAAGAACGTTCGAGAGGCAGGCGGAGAAGCTCACGTTGTCAAAAACACATTGATCTCTATCGCTCTGAAGAATGCTGGAATCGAATTTAACAAGCCCCTCGAAGGCACAAGCCTGGTCGGCTTCGCATTTGAAGATCCGCCTGCATTAGCTAAAGTATTCAGCGAAGCAACCAAAGCGGATTCTTTCAGCCTGAAAGGTGGTTTGCTGGATAAAAAAGAGCTTTCTGTCGAAGAAATCAAAGCATTGGCAGAATTGCCACCACTGTCTGTCATGCAGGCAATGCTTTTGGGAACCATTATGGCACCCGCTTCGAAACTGGTTCGCACCATCGCAGAACCGGCTCGTGGTCTGGCCGCTGTCGTCAAAGCCTTTTCCGAAAAGGAAGAGGCGGCCCCCGTCGCTGGCTAATCGTTTATATTCTACAAAATGCGTGTTTTTGTAAATAAAATTCATAAAAAGAAATTGAAGAAAGATTTAAGGAGTTTTTAGAAATGGCTGATCTCGAAAAATTGGTTGAAGAATTAGGTCAACTTACTGTTTTGGAAGCTGCTGAGCTGGTGAAAGCCCTGGAAGAAAAATGGGGTGTTTCTGCCGCTGCTCCCGTAGCTGCCGTTGCCGCTGCCGCTCCTGCCGCCGCCGCAGAAGCTGAAGAAGAAAAAACCGAGTTTGATGTGGTCCTCAAAGACGTTGGTCCCAAGAAAATCAACGTTATTAAGGTTATCCGCCAGCTCACCAACCTTGGCCTCGTAGAAGCCAAGGGTATGGCCGAGACCCCCGGTTCCAAGGTCCTCTCTGCAGTCGGTAAAGACGCAGCAGAAGATGCAAAAGCAAAACTTGAAGAAGCCGGCGCAGTTATCGAACTCGCGTAGTCTTCGACAAACTTGTCATCACAAAACCATCTGTTCCGGCTTCGGAACAGGTGGTTTTTATTTACTTCGTATTTTCTATATTTTTTCACCAATCAAAAGAGTGCTTCGGAAAAGTTATTCCAAAGCACTTCTTTTATAGTTCACTAGAGTTTCAATCCTTACATTACCGCACTATCTACCTGGCGGATTACCATAACCACTTTCCCCATGATACGCAACCGTTCCGGGTTATCAATATAAATTGGCCCCATCATCGGGTTTGCCGGTTGTAAGCGCACGCGCTTATTCTCTTTATAGAAATATTTCAAGGTGGTTTCATCTGAATCATCCAGCCAAACCGCCACCATTTCACCATTATTGGCCTGCTGCGCGCGTTTCATAATCACAATATCTCCATCACTGATCATTGCATCAATCATGGAGTCTCCATCCACCTCAAGAGCAAACAGCTCCTCGATATTTTCCTTTATCGGAAGCATGCTGCGCGCAATCTCTACCGTACTTTCCGGATCAAAATAGCTCAAATCGGATGCTGGAACGGGGATTGGCGCGCTCGCAACAATCCGGCCTGCGAGTGGGATCGTGAAAATATCATTGACAGCAGCCGCCACATCGCGGACTGCACCTTTCATCTTGCCCATGACACCCTCAGACAAAGGCTTTAATATCCGAATACTGCGGGAAACATGGGAATCCCGTTCAATATAAGTCCAGTCTTCAAGCTGCTTTAAATAATAATCAACCAGAGAAGTTGAACTTACATCAATATTCTCTCCAATTTCCCGAATGGAAGGAGAGTACCCATTTTCTGTCTGAAAATCCGTTAAAAAACGCATTATTTTTCGATGTCGTTCACCGGGGCCGCCGCTTTTTCTTGCCATAACATGCTCCTTGCCAGACCCAAAAAATTAATCGGTCATTTGTGCTAGTAATATAATACACGAACATCTGTTCTGTGTCAAGCGATTTTAACATTTAAGTTAAACCTTTTTTGCATTCCCTGTTCTCTGCAAATCATCATTTAAATAATCTGAAACTTGACAGATTTGCGCGATATGCTATACTCCTGTATAGTATATATCTTATCTCCAAGGAGACTTTAAAAATGCCCTTGTACGAATATCATTGCGATTCTTGTGGAAAAGAATTTGAAAAGATGGTGCGTTTTTCACAAATTGGGAAGCCACAGGAATGCCCTAAGTGTCACAGCAATGAAACGAAGCGACTGCTTTCCAGAATCGCTTCATTGGGCAACAGCAGCCCTTCCGGAAGCAGTTGCGCCTCTTCCGGGCCATTTCGCTGAGGATAATCAATCCATCGGACTGCGGAGCAGTCCCGCTATACTTGTCATAAAATAAAAGATCATGTTATTTAAAAACGAGAAAACGAAACAAGATTTATTGACACGAATGCGCCGCATAGAAGGCCAGACTCGCGGCGTGCAGTCCATGATTGAAGACGACCGGGAATGTAGTGAGGTTTTGCAACAGCTCACCGCGCTTCGATCCGCCATTCAATCTGCCAGCCTCTTTCTTCTCAAGCAGTATGCAACCTCATGCATTATCAACATCGAAGAAAAAAACAACGAACAAAAACGAGAGGAACTCCTGGAAAACCTGATCATCTTATTAGGAAAAGCTTCATAGCTTTTATTCTCAAGTTGGAGGAATTTAATGAGCTCAGCAACCGTGCGTTGGATAGGGGAAAAAAAGTTTATTGGAATCGACTCTACAAACCATTCGGTAGTGCTTTCTACACCGGATGAGGGCATTGGCATGAAACCCTCAGAACTGCTGCTGGTTGCTCTGGCATCCTGCACAGCCGTAGATGTAGTTGAAATTTTGAATAAGCGCCGTGTACCACTCAGCAGTTTGGAAATTCAGGTCAGCGCAGAACAGGACCAAGATCCCCCGTGGACTTTCCGAAAAATTCTAGTTAAATATCTTGTCAGCGGAGAAAAAATCACCGATAAGGATATTTCCACTGCCATCGAGCTTTCAGAGGGGAAATATTGTTCTGTAGCAGCCACCGTCCGGGGAAAAGCTGAAATCGTAACGGAATACGAGATTCTTCCCTTTGAAAAGTAAGTCTTAAAAAGTTATTTCTTCGATATCCGGATTACCGGTTCAGGTAATTTTATGAGTTCAATCTCTTTACAATGGATAGGCCAGGAGCAGTTTGTCGGCACGGATTCAGGCAATCACTCTGTCGTCATCTCTACAGGACAGGATCAGGTCGGGGCCAAACCCATCGATCTGGTCCTGATCGCTCTGGCTTCCTGCATAGCCGTTACCGTAATTATGATGTTTAACAAGCAAAAAGAAAACATTACAAAATTGGAAATTGAAGCACAGGGTGAAAGGAAGACGGATCCCCCCAGAGCATTCACCCATATTCATCTAAATTTCAAAGTGAGCGCTAAAGAAATCACCGAATCAGGTTTAGAACGGGCTATCTGGGTGGCAGAGCAAAAATATTGTCCTGTAGCCGCTGCGGTTCGCGATACGGCTAAAATTACCACATCCTTTGAATTGATGATGGCATAACAACAACTTCCGCAAAGAGCAAAACACCCGCCGGCTATTTATGGAACAACCGGGCGGCAATATTCAACCCAAGGGTCAAAACCAGACTCAGAATGATCGAAAGCAGTATTGGAAAAACACAGGTAAATCCGGAACCTTCGAAACGCAATGTGCCTGGAAAAGTATCTATTTTCAGGAACTTTCCTGACAACCACAACAATCCACCCACAACGATAGCTATTAAACCCACAACCATTAACCAGCGTCCAATCACTTCCAAACTTTCCATAGACACCTTCCCATTCATATTTCCATCATAAAATCGATCAGATGCACCGTTTGATAAATTCTAAAGCAGATCCCTGCTTTGATTTTACCAACTGGCTGCCTCTATTTCCGGAATTTCTCGGATAAAATCATCCAATTCATCAAGCAATTTAGCAATTTTTTTGGCCAAAACTCTTACAAAGAAACTGTGGCAGAGCAAAGATTCCACAAACAGAGAAACAAAAACCCATCAAATTGGACTCTACAGCAGGGAATGCTTGCCGGCCCTAAAAAGCTTACTTCCCCAGTGTTTTCTCAAAATCTGTTCAGGGGAGAAGTAGTATAATTAATTTAATTCCATTATGACAATTCCGCCAGTTATAGGTAAATATTTTCCTGAAAGTAGCTGGCACATAAACTGCAACAGCCTGCTTGACGTAGATTGTCGGATATGCTAACATCATTAGAAATGTTAAAATTGCGTATATCCCAAATAAATATCTACACAAAACACCCAGAAACAGAAGTACCGAAGGAGAGCCTGCAATGAATAAAAAAATCCTCAACCTTTTGATGGTTTTCATCATTCTGAGTTTGGCACTTTCTGGTTGCAAAAAAGCGGCAACCACCGCGCCAGCAGACGCTAAAGTCGCTGGAGACGAATCCCCTATCGGCCCCGTAGCTACCCAGCCAGACACTATCAGTGAAGCGATCCAAAGCACGCAGGATGCCTTGCAGGCAACGGCCAACGCTGAGGAAAAAAGTGAGAATGACGCAAATGTAGGTGGTGGAGCACCCAGCGAAGAAACTGTCGAACCCACAGCTAAACCAACAAAAACAAAAGAAGCTTTTACCAAACCCGAGACACCTGATTCTTACGTGTTAAAGGAAGGAGAATTTCCTTATTGTATCGCCAGACGCTACAACTTGAATATCGCCTCCCTCCTGCAAGCCAATGGATTGGGTGTGAACTCAATGGTAGGACCCGGCACACGCCTCACCCTGCCCCAATCCGGTGAATGGAACTCGGGCTCAAGAAGTCTTCGCGGACATCCCGACACCTATACTGTTCAATCCGGTAAAGAGACGGTCTACTCGATCGCCTGCCTCTACGGAGACGTATACCCGGAGGAAATTCTCTATCTCAACGACTTAGGTAAATCAGACTCTCTGGAAGTTGGTCAGACCCTCCAGATACCCTAAACGCTAACATCTCTGTTTCACATTTCACATCACACACCGGGTGGGGATTTTCCCCACCTTTTTTTATTGATTCGGTCACAAAATAAGGTAAAATAGAGAGGGGAATTGTTCATACCACTTACGCTAACCTCATTGAGAAAACAGGAAACCTTTATGAATTTCGAGATCATTCACCGAGAGTCTCACTATCAGGGACGGGCTTTTAACGTCGAACGCGTTGAGGCCAGGCTCCCCGATGGGCGAACCAATTCCTATGACCTGATTCAGCACAACAATTCGGTGACCATTCTGCCAATAGATGAAAAAGGCAATATCTGGTTTGTAGAACAGTATCGGTTGGGATCCATGAATAATTTACTAGAACTTCCCGCTGGTGTACTAAATAATGGCGAAGAACCTGAAACCGGCGCAGCGCGGGAAGTACGGGAAGAGATTGGACTTTCAGCCGGAAAACTACAAAAATTGGGGGAATATTACCTGGCTCCGGGGTACTCGACCGAGTTTATGTATGCATTCCTGGCAACCGATTTACATACCGATCCTCTCCAGCCTGATGAGGATGAATTCATAAATACTGTTGCCATTCCCGTCAAGGAAGTTTATAAAATAGTTGAAAAGGGCGAAATAAAAGACTCAAAAACGCTGGCCGCCTTATTGTTAGCAAAAAGATTTATTGGTTAATTTATTATTGCTGTAGCGGCTTATAAGGGCAAATAAATGTCATTTCAACAGGAGATGTGCATGTCATTTATACCTGATTTCAGGTCATTGGCAGAATATGACAGGATACAGGAGATTCAATGACCATTATAACTACACTAAAATCGCATTTCCAGATAAACTTTGTGTGGTTTAATGCATCAAATTCTATGCAAGAAGTCTATTTTGGTGCATTTCTAACAAATTTGTTACAAACAAAGGTATAAACACCTTTTTTATCCCTTTGTCGAATAACCCTTTGAGGAGTATATTCATGAAGCATGAAATAAGAACACTTGATGCAAATGAAGCCGTAGCATATACGGCGTACCGTCTGAATGAGGTCGTTGCGATTTACCCAATTACCCCATCCTCGCCCATGGGTGAGTATGCCGATGCCTGGTCCGCTAAAAAAGTACCCAATATCTGGGGTACCGTTCCCCACGTCATTGAAATGCAGGCAGAAGGCGGCGCCGCCGGCGCAGTGCATGGCGCATTGACAACCGGCTCTCTCACTACCACCTTCACCGCTTCACAGGGCTTGCTCCTGATGATTCCAAACATGTACAAGATCGCAGGTGAATTAACCGCCAGCGTCTTCCATGTTTCCGCTCGATCGATCGCGGCTCAAGCACTGTCTATTTTTGGGGATCACTCGGATATCACCGCTGCGCGTGCGACCGGATTCGGCATGCTTGCTTCCCGCTCTGTGCAGGAAGCACACGATATGGCGCTCATCGCTACCAAAGCCAGCCTCGAATCCCGAATTCCCTTCATCCACTTCTTTGATGGTTTCCGGACTTCACACGAAATCAATAAAATCGAGATGCTCACCGAAGATGAAATGCGGGGCATGATTGACGACAAATACGTTCTGGAACACCGCGGCCGTGGTCTTTCTCCAGACCATCCCTCTATTCGTGGCACCGCCCAAAATCCGGATGTATTCTTCCAGGCACGTGAGACAGTTAACCCGTTCTACACAAAATGTCCGGAAGTTGTCCAAAAAGCAATGGATCGCTTCGCTGAACTGACCGGAAGAGCTTATCATCTCTTTGATTATGTCGGCGCACCGGATGCCGAACGTGTCGTCATTCTGATGGCCTCCGGCGCTGATACCGCAGAAGAAACTGTTCGCTATCTGATGGACAAAGGCGAAAAAGTCGGTGTGGTCATTGTACGCCTGTTCCGCCCCTTCTCTACCGAGCACCTGCTGAAAGCTCTTCCTGCTTCCGTCAAGAAAATTGCCGTTCTGGATCGCACCAAAGAACCCGGCGGCGCCGGCGAACCTCTTTATCAAGATGTGGTCACCGCAATAGCAGAAGATATGATGAGCGGCAATGGATACTTTGATGCTGCTCCGGCAGTGGTTGGCGGGCGATATGGCCTTTCTTCAAAAGAATTCACACCCGGCATGGTTAAGGGCGTTCTGGATGAATTAAAGAAGGATAAACCCAAGAATCACTTCACGATCGGTATCAACGACGACCTGTCCTTCACAAGCCTCGATTACGATGCCACCTTCTCCATTGAATTTCCCGAAACCAAACGCTGTGTTTTCTTCGGGCTCGGTTCTGATGGAACGGTTGGCGCGAACAAAAACTCTATCAAAATCATTGGTGGAGAAACCGATAATGATGCTCAGGGTTATTTCGTTTACGACTCAAAGAAATCCGGTTCAGTAACCACTTCACATCTCCGCTTTGGCCCCAAAGCAATTCACGCGCCTTACCTGATTCAGGAAGGTGATGCTAACTTTGTAGCCTGCCATCAGGTTGCATTCCTGGAACAGTTTGACATGCTCAAATATGCCAAACAAGGAGCCACCTTCTTACTGAACAGCATCTACAGTCCGGAAGAAGTATGGGAACACCTGCCCCAGGAAGTCCAGAAAGACATCATTGAGAAAGAATTAAAATTCTATGTTGTGGATGCTTATGAAGTTGCCAAACAGACCGATATGGGCAACCGCATCAACACCATCATGCAGACCTGTTTCTTCGCCATCAGCGAGATCCTGCCGCGTGAAGAAGCCATCGACCAGATCAAAAAATTCATCAAAAAGACTTATGGCAAGCGCGGTGAAGCAGTTATTCAGGCAAACTACAAAGCAGTGGATGCCAGTGTTGCGCATTTGCATGAAGTAAAAGTACCCGGCAAAGTTAGCAGCACATTCTCCCGCCGCGATCCGGTTCCAGCGATAGCACCCCAATTCGTAAAAGAGGTTCTGGGAGCTATGATCGGTAAAGAAGGCGACGCACTGCCTGTCAGCATGCTGCCGAATGACGGAACCTACCCCACCGGCACAACGCAATGGGAAAAACGCAATATCACCCTTGAAATTCCGGTTTGGGAACCCGATCTTTGTATCCAGTGCGGCAAATGTTCCTTTGTCTGCCCGCATGCAGCCATCCGGCAAAAGGTTTATGATCCTGCTCTTCTTGAAAACGCTCCTGCAACTTACAAATCCGTAGATGCCAAATTCAAAGATATCCCCGGATTGGCCTTCACCGTTCAGGTCGCTCCAGAAGACTGCACAGGCTGTGGATTATGTGTAGAATCCTGCCCCGCCAAAGACAAGAAACAGGTCGGACGTAAAGCGATCAACCTGACGCCACAGCCTCCGCTGCGCGAACAGGAAGCCGAGAACTTCGCGTTCTTTATGAGCTTACCCGATCCGGATCGCACAAAATTCAACCACACTACAGTCAAGAATTCTCAACTCCTGCGCCCGCTCTTCGAGTTTTCCGGTGCATGCCAGGGTTGTGGTGAGACTCCCTACGTTAAACTGCTTTCACAGCTCTATGGTGACCGCACAGTTGTTGCAAACGCAACAGGTTGTTCTTCCATCTATGGCGGTAACCTTCCCACAACACCGTGGACATTCAATGCTGAAGGTCGTGGTCCTGCCTGGTCGAACTCTCTGTTCGAAGATAACGCCGAGTTTGGTCTGGGTATGCGGCTGACTCTGGATAAACAACAGGAATTCGCCAAAGAATTGGTAAAGGACCTGGCGAGCGAATTGGGCGACCAGCTGACCCAAGAAACCCTGGAAGCCGACCAGAGCTCTGAAGAGGGCATCGCAGCACAGCGTGCTCGAGTCGCGACCATCAAGGAAAAACTGGCCGGTTCAACAGATGCCCGAGCTAAAAACCTGATGAGCCTGGCAGACGCCCTGGTTCGCAAGAGTGTATGGATTGTCGGTGGCGATGGCTGGGCATATGATATCGGTTACGGCGGTCTGGACCACGTCCTGGCATCCGGCCGTAACATCAATGTGCTCGTCCTTGACACTGAAGTTTACTCCAACACCGGTGGACAGGCCTCGAAAGCAACACCACGGGCAGCCGTCGCAAAATTTGCCGCCAACGGTAAAGACATTTCCAAGAAAGACCTGGGCATGATTGCCATGTCTTACGGATACATTTATGTCGCAAGAGTTGCCATGGGCTCGAGTGACAGCCAGACGCTGAGAGCCTTCCTGGAAGCCGACGCATACGATGGGCCATCCCTGATCATCGCTTATTCTCCCTGTACTCAGCACGGGTTCAACATGCGGCAGGGATTGGAACAGCAGAAACTTGCTGTGGCGTCCGGCGCATGGCCGCTGTACCGCTACAACCCCGATCTCGCAAAAGAAGGTCAGAACCCGCTCAAACTCGACAGCAAAGCGCCTTCTATCCCGGTTTCGGAATATGCTTATAACGAGACCCGCTACCGGATGCTGCTGCAATCCGATGAAGCCCGCGCAGAACTTCTGATGAAACATGCCAATTCTGATGCAGAAAAACGCTGGAACCTGTACAAACAGATGGCTGAAATTCAATACGAAGCCCCTGCAAAAGAATAGCAAAACCATTTTTGAGATTACGGGTGGGCGAAATATCGCCCACCCGTTTTTTGTTCTCTACAAAGGTTGGACAATCCTCGTCGATGATTTTTTATTCCGTATATAATGAACATAAGCCAATTTGAATTAATAATAAATTATGTACAACAGCTTGAATAAAAGCGAGGGAAAAATGGTCAATTTAAGTACAAAATATTTAGGTCTTGAACTGAAGAACCCATTGGTTGCTTCAGCTTCTCCCCTTTCCAAAAAAGCAGACCGTGTTAAAAGGCTGGAAGACGCAGGTGCCAGTGCTGTAGTCATGTATTCATTGTTTGAAGAACAAATTTATCACGATAGCCGCGAATTAGATTATTTTCTTAACAGAGGAACCGAATCTTTCGCAGAGGCACTGTCCTACTTCCCCGAGATGGAAACCTACAACATGGGCCCGGAAACTTACCTGGAACGTATTGCCAAATTGAAGGATACGGTCAGTATTCCCGTGATTGGGAGCCTGAATGGTGTTTCGACCGGCGGATGGCTCGATTATGCCAAAAAGATTGAAGAGGCTGGCGCTGACGCACTTGAACTCAACATCTACTATATTCCAACCGAGTTTGAAACCACCAGTGAAGAGCTGGAAAACGCTCATGTCGATCTTGTAACGGATGTCCGCAAGCAAATCAGCATTCCCCTGGCAGTAAAGCTCAGCCCATTTTTTACCGCATTACCCAATCTTACCCGGAGGCTGGTCAATGCAGGAGCCAATGGTCTGGTGCTCTTCAACCGTTTCTACCAGCCCGATCTGAACATCGATGAATTTGAGGTTGAACCCATCCTGAAACTAAGCAATTCCAATGATATGCTGCTTCCGCTCCGGTGGATAGCAATACTTTACAGCCGTCTCAATACAAGTTTTGCGCTGTCCAGCGGCATTCATAATGGAAAAGATGCTGTCAAAGCCATCATGGCAGGTGCAGATGTGGCCATGATGGCCTCCGAGTTAGTTGCAAAAGGCCCGGCACGTCTTGGTGAGATCCTCGCCGAATTGGAAGTCTGGATGGAGAATAATGAATATAGTTCCATTGAACAAATGAAAGGAAGTATGAGCCAGAAAGCAGTTGCTGAGCCCGCAGCCTTTGAACGCGCAAATTACATGAAAGCGCTCAATTCTTACGACGAAAAAGTCAGATAGATTCCGGAGATAATCAATACGCCCTCGCTACAAACCAATGTAGCGAGGGCGTATTCTTTTAAATGATCGTTTTTAATAAAACAAAGCCCACCCGTTCAAGAATGAGAGGGCTTAATAAGAAAAAGATGCTATAAGTTATGAGTGTTTACTCGACGGCGTGAACAGGAGAATTTTTCTTTTGGCGATAGACAATCCGGCCACGTGTCAGATCATAGGGCGACATTTCAACACGCACCTGATCTCCCAGGAGAATACGAATATAATACTTGCGCATTCTTCCGGACAAATAAGCCAGCACTTCATGTCCATTATCCAATCGCACCCGGAACTGAGTTCCCGGCAGGGCTTCTACGATTGTGCCTTCTACTGTTACTTTATCTTCTTCTTTCGCCATTCACACCTCCAAATCTAAACCACCCAAAACAACAAAAAAGGCTCTTTTTACTCGTCATACTGGCGTCGTTTGAAACGTCGGGCTGCCTTTTTCTTTTCAACGCGGCGCAGTTCACTTTTAGAAATGAACCATCGCTTCTGTCGGATTGTGCTCAAAACACCACTTTTGATGACCTTCTTGCGAAACCGTTTGAGCAAGACATCCTGAGATTCGTTTGGGCGTAAAACAACTGTCGGCAACTTTTTCTCACCTCCCCTCTTTTGAGGGTATTCATTTAAAATAAAAAACCCGGTTTGCGGGGATTGCCTCAAAACCGAGTCTTGCTTCAGGAAATAATTTTATTTCCCTAACATATTACAACCGCAGCCTCCCCGCGCTCATTCTTATGGCTTACCACTACCAAATTGCGAGAAAATTATACACGCATCATAATAACCTGTCAATTCACCATCCTATCCAGTTTAGTGGATACAGATCTGCAGTTGTTAACCGGGTGAATTGCCCATACAATACGATTTTAAAGTAAAAAAAAGTCTCTTGGCAACGACCTACTCTCCCAAGGGGTCGCCCCCCTAGTACCATCGGCGCTGACGACCTTAACTTCCGGGTTCGAGATGTTACCGGGTGTACCCTCGTCGCTCCAATCACCAAGAGACTGCTTTTACTTATTCTGTTTTTATCACACCTAATAATGATGTATGCCGCTTTTCTTGCCATTCTTTCAAAGAAAGAGTATCCAGTTCCCTGCATCACTCGAGAAGCCCTCGGTCATTAGTACAGCTTAGCTTCACACATTACTGCGCTTCCACACGCTGCCTATCAAACAGGTAGTCTACCTGTGACCTTACTCCCTTTACAGGATAACAGGGACCTTATCTTGAGGCGAGTTTCCCACTTAGATGCTTTCAGCGGTTATCTCTGCCAGACGTAGCTACTCAGCAATGCCGTTGGCACGACAACTGACACACTAGAGGTCTGTCCACCCCGGTCCTCTCGTACTAGGGGCAGCTCCTCTCAAGTCCCTTACGCCCACAGCGGATAGAGACCGACCTGTCTCACGACGGTCTGAACCCAGCTCGCGTACCGCTTTAACGGGCGAACAGCCCGACCCTTGGGACCTTATCCAGCCCCAGGATGCGATGAGCCGACATCGAGGTGCCGAGCGAGATCGTCGATGTGAACTCTTGGATCTCACTAGCCTGTTATCCCCGGGGTAGCTTTTGTCCGGTAAGCCACGGCCCTTCCACTCGGTACCGTGGGATCACTAAACCCGACTTTCGTCTCTGCTCGACGCGTTGGTCTTGCAGTCAAGCTCCCTTATGCTTTTGCACTCTTCAGCTGGTTTCCATTCAGCTTGAGGGAACCTTTGGGCGCCTCCGTTACCTTTTAGGAGGCGACCGCCCCAGTCAAACTGCCCACCTGACACGGTCCCCCACCCGGATTACGGCGTGGGGTTAGAGTCTAAACATCATCAGGGTGGTATTTCACCAATGTCTCCACCGAGGCTGGCGCCCCAGTTTCTCAGACTCCCACCTATCCTACACAAATCATGCCCAAACTCAATGTCAAGCTGCAGTAAAGCTCCACGGGGTCTTTTTGTCCTGCTGCGGGTAGGCCGCATCTTCACAGCCATTTCAATTTCACCGGGCCCTTCGTTGAGACAGTGCTCTGATTGTTACACCGTTCGTGCGGGTCGGAACTTACCCGACAAGGAATTTCGCTACCTTAGGACCGTTATAGTTACGGCCGCCGTTCACCGGGGCTTCAGTTCAAAGCTTCGCTTGCGCTAACCTCTCCCTTTAACCTTCCGGCACTGGGCAGGTGTCAGCCCCTATACATCGTCTTACGACTTAGCAGAGACCTGTGGTTTTGTTAACCAGTCATCAGAGCCTGGTCACTGCGACCCCCCGAGGCTACTAGTTTCCTATCACCTCTAGGGGCACCCCTTATCCCGAAGTTACGGGGTTAATTTGCCTAGTTCCTTAACGAAGGTTCTCCCGATCGCCTTGGTATTCTCTACCCATCTACCAGTGTCGGTTTGCGGTACGGGCGCCTAAATTTCATCGCTTAGAGGCTTTTCTTGGCAGCAAGGCTCAACTCACTTCAACCTCTTGGGTACGCAACACGACCTCAACTCAGTCGGCGGATTTACCTACCAACCTCTTCGTCTGACGTCGCATTCACCTGCACTACCATTCACAGGCTGGCCTACCTCGCTGCGTCCCCCCTTCGCTCCATTCAGGCGGTTCCGGAATGTTGACCGGATGTCCATCGCCTACGCCTCTCGGCCTCGGCTTAGGTCCCGACTAACCCGACGCGGAACAACCTGGCGTCGGAAACCTTAGATTTACGGCGAAAACGATTCTCACGTTTTTTACGCTACTTATGCCTACATTCTCACTTCTGCCCGCTCCAGTGCTCTTTTCAGTACACCTTCTCCGCTGACAGAACGCTCCCCTACTGCCCCAGCTTGCGCTGAGACCCATGGCTTCGGTACCAGACTTAGCCCCGTTAAATTTTCCGCGCAGGATCACTTGACCAGTGAGCTATTACGCACTCTTTAAAGGGTGGCTGCTTCTAAGCCAACCTCCTGGTTGTTTCAGTAACCCCACATCGTTTCCCACTTAGCCTGGATTTTGGGACCTTAGCCGATGGTCTGGGCTGTTTCCCTCTCGACCACGAAACTCATCTCCCGTAGTCCGACTGCCATGCTCTGGAATACCGGCATTCGGAGTTTGATTGGGTTTGGTAAGCTCTAAGCCCCCTAGCCCATTCAGTGCTCTACCTCCGGTACTAAACGCATGACGCTAGCCCTAAAGCTATTTCGGGGAGAACAAGCTATCTCCAAGTTCGTTTGGCATATCACCTCTAACCACAGCTCATCCCCTAACTTTGTAACGTTAGTAGGTTCGGGCCTCCACGGGCGTTTAGACCCGTTTCACCCTGGCCATGGTTAGCTCACCTGGTTTCGTGTCTAATCCCTGCGACTATTCGCCCTATTAAGACTCGCTTTCGCTTCGGCTCCGGGTGTTTCTCCCTTAACCTCGCCACAGAGATTAACTCGTAGGCTCATTCTCCAAGAGGCACGCCGTCAGGCCTAGCGCCGCGTACCCGGATTTCTCCGGAACACCGACACGCTATTAGCCCTTCGACTGCTTGTAGGCTCACGGTTTCAGGTTCTATTTCACTCCCCTCAACGGGGTACTTTTCACCTTTCCCTCACGGTACTTGTTCTCTATCGGTCGCCAAGTGTATTTAGCCTTGGAGAGTGGACTCCCCAGATTCCTACCGAATTAGCGTGCTCGGCAGTACTCAGGTACCCAGCAGGAGGTCTCCAGCTTTCGTATACGGGACTCTTACCCTCTTTGGTTGGCTTTCCCACACCATTCTACTAGCTTTCCTCTTTTTTACTCCTTATTGCCGGGCCCTACAACCCCGATAGAGCATGCTCTACCGGTTTGGGCTTCTCCCATTTCGCTCGCCACTACTTTGGGAATAATCTCTTTTCCTCTGGGTACTTAGATGTTTCAGTTCCCCAGCTTACCTTCAACAGCCTATGTGTTCAGCTGCTGATGCTGTAGGTTCTCTACAGCGGGTTTCCCCATTCGGACATCCTCGGATCATAACCTGTTCACGGTTCCCCGGGGCTTTTCGCAGTGACCCACGTCCTTCTTCGGCACTTGGCGCCAAGGCATCCACCGTAAGCCCTTAGTAGCTTCTTCTTCGTGATGCAGAGAGCTTGATACTCTTTGCTTCGTTCGGGTTCTTTCTACTTTACTTCTTTTACTTCTATCTAATGGCTTATTAGATTTTCTTGGCCTACATCATTATTTGTTTGTTAAGGTGCTTTTGCGGCTGGTTTTCCAGCCCTGTCTGCAGCTCACCCCCCTAAAACGTCAGCTCCACACAGCACCGGTCAACTTCACCCTTCGCGCATTACGGCCCAGCTTACCGCCGGGCCGCTCTTTCTTCGCTTCTCCCAGTCAGTTCCGCTTTGTTATCCGCTTCCGCGTTCTTCTTTTGTCACTTACTCGTCTTCTCCACAACTGACTTTTTTAGTGGAGATGAGGGGACTCGAACCCCTGGCCCCCGCCTTGCAAAGGCGATGCTCTCCCAGCTGAGCTACATCCCCAGTTTTTACATGGTGGGCCTGAAAGGACTCGAACCTTTGACCCCTGCGTTATCAGCACAGTGCTCTAACCAGCTGAGCTACAGGCCCCTGCCTTTTCCTTAGCAACTGAAGAGTGATAGGAAGTTCTTTTCTACCTTCGTCTTACCTCACCACCGCAGTGAGGATTTTATTTCGGTTCTCTTGTTTCTTTGGATTAGATCGCTCGTCCTCAGACTCGCTCTCATTTCTCCTTAGAAAGGAGGTGATCCAGGCGCACCTTCCGGTACACCTACCTTGTTACGACTTCGTCCCAGTCACCAACCCCACCCTCGACGGCTCCCTCCCTTACGGGTTAGGATACCGGCTTCAGGTGTTGCCAGCTTCCATGACGTGACGGGCGGTGTGTACAAGGCCCGGGAACGTATTCACCGCAGTATTGCTGACCTGCGGTTACTAGCAACTCCATCTTCATGCAGGCGGGTTGCAGCCTGCAATCTGAACTGAGGCCAGCTTTTACGGATTGGCTCCGCCTCGCGACTTCGCTACCAATTGTACTGGCCATTGTAGCGTGTGTGTAGCCCAGGACATAAAGGCCATGCTGACTTGACGTCATCCCCACCTTCCTCCGGCTTAAGACCGGCGGTCCCGCGTGACACGTATAACACACGGCGAGGGTTGCGCTCGTTAGCGGACTTAACCGAACATCTCACGACACGAGCTGACGACAGCCATGCAGCACCTGTGTTAGCTCCCCGAAGGGTCGGTCCCTTTTCAGTTCCCTACAACTAACATGTCAAACCCTGGTAAGGTTCTTCGTGTAGCATCGAATTAAACCACACGCTCCGCTGCTTGTGCGGGCCCCCGTCAATTCCTTTGAGTTTTAACCTTGCGGCCGTAGTCCCCAGGCGGTGGACTTAACGCGTTTGCTCCGGCACTGATGGATTTAACACCACCAACGCCAAGTCCACATCGTTTACAGCTAGGACTACCGGGGTCTCTAATCCCGTTTGCTACCCTAGCTTTCGCGTCTGAGCGTCAGTTTTGAGCCAGGAGGCCGCTTTCGCCACTGGTGTTCCTCCAGATATCTACGCATTTCACCACTACACCTGGAATTCCACCTCCCTCTCTCATACTCTAGCCCGACAGTTTTGAACGACCTCTCCCAGTTAAGCCAGGAGCTTTCACATCCAACTTGTCGAGCCGCCTACACGCGCTTTACGCCCAGTAAATCCGGATAACGCTCGCCTCCTACGTTTTACCGCGGCTGCTGGCACGTAGTTAGCCGAGGCTTATTCTGAAGGTACTGTCCTTCCTCATCCCTCCAAAAAGTGCTTTACAACCCGAAGGCCTTCATCGCACACGCGGCGTTGCTGCTTCAGGCTTTCGCCCATTAAGCAATATTCCCTACTGCTGCCACCCGTAGGTGTCTGGACCGTGTTTCAGTTCCAGTGTGGGGGGCCACCCTCTCAGGTCCCCTACCCGTCATCGCCTTGGTAGGCTTTTACCCTACCAACTAGCTGATGGGACGCAGGCCCCTCCCAAAGTGGATTTCTCCTTTCGTCATATGGCCTCTAATCCATTTGACATTATGGGGTATTAGCAATCCTTTCGGACTGGTATCCCCCTCTTCGGGGCAGGTCACCAACGCGTTACTCACCCGTTCGCCACTAAAATCTCTCAAACGAATTCGAAAGATCTCCGTTCGACTTGCATGTATTAGGCACGCCGCCAGCGTTCATCCTGAGCCAGGATCAAACTCTCCGCATATTAACTTCTTCATCTTTTTCAGATGTTTCAGTCTCGGATTTACAAAAAAATTAACGAGGTTTCTGTCTTCTTCCTATCACTCTTCAGTTGTTAAGGTTCCGGTTATTGCTTTGTCCAAGAGGTAATTTCAAAAACCACGTTGCCTATTCAGAAAAAACCGCCGATGTCTTCCTGGTATTCCAGTTCGCATCGGCCGCTTAAGCGACAACCCTTTGGGTCACACCTCAAGGAGGTTTTCCTGTAATCGATCCGTGTTTCCACAAGATCGCCTGCTCATTTCGAGGACTTATATTCTACTCGAGGCTTCTCTTATTGTCAAGGGAGCGGTTCAACCAATTCCTGTGTTTCTTTCGGCGAACCCGCTTTCACTCAACAAAATTTCATGAGCATTGTATGGCCAGAGAAATTATTTCGTTTTGATGTATCTGCCACCTCTCGGTGGCGAGATCAGCCGTGTTTTTAGCGGCGAAGAAGGATTATACTGCATATCAGAATAATGTCAAGGGACTAAATTCAAGTTGTTATTCACGAATAAAAATGTCAGGGTGAAGACAAAAAGGATAACCCGGAGTACGACAAGGAATAAAGCGATTATGAAAGTTGTGGAAATGATTCCCGGCAAATGGCTCGGGGCGAAGCTGCACTATTTTTACCGGAATAAATTAAACCGCAGCTGCTTTTGAACCAGACAATCCAGCCCGAAGAAAACCAAGAAATGAGGTTTTACTCTTGTAGAGGTGAGATTTGTTTATTTATTCCAAAATCTTAAGGATTATAATGACCAAAATCAGACAGGGCTTAATTGCAAAAACCTCTGAACCCTGCCTTTAATTTTATTAGTAAAAAAGGAGTGTCTGATAATGATTAAAAAATATTTTGGAAAACTTCTCCTTACAAGTATGGTCGTTTTTGGATTAGCTGCTTGCGGGGGAACACCAAGCGCTGCAACTACAGAAAATGCAGCTTCAACACCTGAAGAATCCATGGAGGCGACTCAACTGCCGGAAGCTTCTGCAATACCATCTCAGGAAGTACGGGAATCCACGTTACTCAATTTAACCTACCCCTCGACTTATACCAGCGACGGTACAGCTGCAATGGTAGACGGACAGTACAGTGAGGAAGCATCTCCGGGCTCTGCCAGCATGATAACAGTTAAAGTAGGAGAGTATGCTTTTGGCGATCTAAACGACGACGGGCTGCAAGACGCAGCTGTAATTCTGATCAGTGAAACAGGCGGAAGCGGTACCTTTTTTGATCTGGTGGGTGTCAACAGTCAGGATGGCAATTTCACGGTTTCTGACCCGATCTATCTGGGGGATCGAATTCAAGTAAAAAGTATTGCAATCCATGATGGAATGATCAACCTGACCTATCTCACCCAGGGGCCAGACGACAATATGGCTTCACCCACCGAGGAAATGGCACAAAGTTACACCCTTCAGGATGGTGCTTTACAAACGGATATGTCCAGCGAGGTGGGCAGCACGGGCGGATAACAAAGCCATGACGATCCAGGCTGAACGAGGCATCCACTAGGCAGATATAAAAACCAGCCGTGCTTTGTTCAACAGCCTCACTCAGAAAATATTTTATTAATTGCAAAACAGCGTGTTTTTGATAAGACACGCTGTTTTGATTCAATACTTATCCTCAACGGAAAACATCTTAACCTCCCCCTTCAGCAAGATATTCAAATTTAGAGAAACTCTCTTTATAAGCCGCTGTTCTTCATTTTTCTAAAGTAGAATCAATTCTGAGACGATGCCAGAAAGGTTTAGAACAGACCGTTTTGGTATAATACAAATCATTATGAGTACCATTTCTTACCCCTCCAAAGTGCGGTCAACTCGTGGAGAACAGCTTCTTATGGCTGCCCTTACCGGCACAGCCTTATTCGTGATCTCCCTTTTTTTCCTTTTAATAGGGTTTGAATTACTTTATCTGGGCCGTATTTATCCGGGTGTCTCCATTGCCAACGTGGATGTTGGTGGGCTTTCCCCCTCTGCTGCCGCAGATCGAATCAGCGAGGAAATCAGTTTCCCTGAAATCGGACGAATTGTCATCGCCGGCCAGAGCCAAAACTGGTTGGCATCTCCTGCCGAACTGGGATTATTCCTGGACCCGAAAATCGCAGCGCAAAGCGCATTCGAAATTGGCCGCACAGGCGGCATTTTCCAGCGATTGAGTCATCAGTTCAACGCCTGGTATTACCGGCAAGATTTACCCCTCGCAATGATTTTTGACGAGCGCATGGCCTTTAATTACATTGACCATCTCGCACAACAGGTGAACACTCCGGTCATTGAGCCCAGTCTCGAGATCAACGGGACGGACGTTCTTATTCAAGAAGGACAGATCGGATATCAGGTGGATATCGAATCTACCCTGGACTTGTTGGCGGCTCAAATGCGCAGCCTTCAAGACGGGATCGTTCCACTCATCATTACAGAAACCAACCCACAAATCCAAAACATTAAAGAACAGGCCCAACTGGTTGAAAACATCCTCAGTGAACCCCTCAAGCTCACAATGCCGGAGGGTCAATCCGACAATCTGGGCCCTTGGGTTTTCAGCCCCTCCGATCTGGCTGAGATGATTGAATTCGAGCCGGTCAAACAAAACGGTGATGCTTATTATCAGGTTGCCCTCAGTAGCAAACCTTTACGGGCTTTCCTTTCTCAGCTCGAACCGATACTGAAAATCGAATCCCAGAATCCGCGGTTTATTTTTAATGACGAAACCAGACAATTGGAACTGATTGAGTCGGCTATTGTTGGACGGGAACTCGACCTTGAAAAAAGCCTTGAGAAAATTCAAGAGAAGGCTCTTCAAGCCCAACACAATATCTCTTTAGAGTTCACCTTTACGCCGCCGCCCATCCGCGATGATGCAAAGGCCGAAGAGTTGGGCATCACGGAGTTGATCCATTCTGAGACCTCATACTTTTTCGGCTCCAGCGGTCCGCGTATTCAGAATATTTCGGCTGCCGCAAGCCGGTTTCATGGTGTTCTGGTTGCGCCCGGGGAAACTTTTTCAATGGCAAAAGCTCTGGGAGATATCAGTCTGGATAACGGCTACGCAGAAGCACTGATTATTTACGGAGACCAAACCATCACCGGTGTAGGCGGCGGTGTCTGCCAGGTCAGCACTACCCTGTTCCGGACCGCATTCTTCAGCGGGTTCCCCATCGTGGAGCGGCACGCGCACGCCTACCGGGTTTCTTATTATGAAAAAGATGCCGGCAATCAAATTGACACCCGGCTGGCCGGATTGGACGCCACGGTTTACGTACCAATTGTGGACTTCAAGTTTACCAACGATACGTCAAACTGGCTCCTGATGGAAACCTATGTCAACCCAACCTACCGAACGATTATCTGGAAATTCTATTCCACATCGGACCATCGCACCGTAGATTGGGAAACTACGGGCCCCACCAATATCGTTGAAGCACCGGAGCCAATCTACAGGGAAAACCCTGAACTTGAAAAAGATGAGGTTGAACAGGTGGATTGGGAAGCCGATGGAGCCGACGTAACCGTTCAACGGACAGTTTATCGTGACGATCAGGTTCTATACAAAGACACCTTTTTTACGCATTATGAACCCTGGCGGGCAATCTACGAATATGGTCCCGGTTCAGAAGGCATGCCTCCTGAAAAAGAGAAAAACAATGAAGAAGACTCGGATTGATTCCACACGAAACTATTCTTGAGAAATTTAGCGTTATGGTACAATAAGAAGATATTTCTTCCTGGTTGGAGGCTGAATGGTTAGCACAGAACTACTTGAAATTCTGCGATGCCCGGTGTGTGTGCGTGAAGAAGGGAAAGAAGGCAATCTTAATTTTGTAAAAGATTGCTGGCTGATCTGCACAGATTGCAGCCGTAAATATCCAGTTATCGAAGATATCCCCGTCATGCTCATTGACGAAGGAGATAAATGGATCAACACCGTGACCGAAGACCTTCCCGTACCCCCTCCACCGGTAGAATAACCTTATCAAAATAAAAAGAAGCGCTTTCTGGTACTCTTCTTGCATCAACGAGAGTACTTAACTGAGAGAAATTCTATCTGTTGTATCAGGTAAATTGATTAGACTATGTCCATAACACCTTCACCTACTCAAAAACCCAGAAGACGACGGCAATCCATGGATCGGCTGACCTTAGGTCTGTTAATTGCCTTCGGAATCGTGGCTATCATTACGGCAATCGTCGCTTTTTCAGTAGTCCGGAACCTGGTCAGTTCCTGGAAAATGACTGACCTTCCCGGTGCCCCTCAAGAAAGTTCCGCCAGCACAGAAGATTTATTGGAGATGGCTTCTTCCGGAGATCTTCCGCTAGACCAGCCTCTGCAGCCCGCGGACGGCCCTGAAGCCGAGCCTTGGGATGGCACCAGCCGGGTTACAATCCTGGTAATGGGCCTGGATTATCGCGATTGGGAAGCAGGGGAAACACCCCGCACCGACACAATGATGCTGCTCACCATTGATCCACTCACGAAAAAGGCCGGATTACTTTCCATTCCCCGCGATATGTGGGTGACCATTCCCGGTTTTGACCATGCGAAGATCAACACTGCCTACTATTTAGGAGAAGTATATAATCTTCCTGGGGGTGGGCCGGCGCTTGCAGTACAAACCGTCGAAGAATTCCTCGGTGTCCAGATCGATTATTACGCTCAGGTAGACTTTGCCGCTTTCGTGAAATTCATTGACGAAATCGGAGGATTAGACCTGAATGTGATAGAGGAACGTATTACAGTGGACCCCCTTGGCCCCGGCAATACGGTAATCCTTTATCAGGGTATGCAAAACATTGACGGCGCAACTGCTTTAGCTTATGCCCGTGCTCGTTACACAGACGGCGGCGACTTTGATCGCGCAGACCGCCAACAGCGAGTTGTTCTGGCAGCCCTGGAACAGATTACCACCTTCAACATGCTGCCCACGCTGGTTGCAAAAGCGCCCAAGCTGTACAATGAAGTTTCCAGCGGCATCCGGACCAACATGAACCTCACTGAAGCCATCCAATTGGCAAGGTTGGCCATTTCCATTGACAGGAAAGCCATTAAACACCGCATTATTACCCCTGACGTGGTTACAGAGGGCTCATCTCCGGATGGGTTATCTATTCTCATCCCGATCCCGGATGAAATCCGAATGATCCGCGATGATGTATTTTCCACCGGTGGTTCTGCCAGTCCAATTTCTGTGATTGAAAACACTAAAGAAGAAAGTAATCCTGCCCAGTTAGCACAGTCCGAACAGGCTCGAATCTCTGTGCAGAATGGAACTCAGGACCCCGGACTGGCACAAACAACCGGCAATTTCTTCCGTTCTCAGGGTTTAAATATCATTGAAGAAACAAACGCCGATCAGATTTATAACACTACAACCATTATTATCTACAACGGCAAACCCTATACCATTAAATATCTCTCGGAATTAATGGATGTTCCGGTCAGCCACATTTACAACCGGTACGACCCCAATGCCTACGCAGATGTTGTGGTTATCCTGGGAACAAAATGGGCTGAAAGCAACCCAATGGCACAATAAATTTATTTTCGTGAACTAACCTTTCTGTCGAAAAGCAGAAAGGTTTTTCTCTCCTCAAAGTTAAAGGGAAAATCCGGCGTTGAACGCCGGACTTTCTTTTTAAACCAGTTTCTGTTTTCTTTAAGGTTCCGTAAACCGCAGCAACAATCCTCCGAGGAATACTTCCTCATCATCTCCCGTACAGACCGGCGCTGTCAGGTCTCTAACGGCCTCCCCGCTCTCTCCGGCACGGAGTGCATAAACAACACCGGGGTCGGTCTGATAATCCGCATAACCCAGACTGAATTGGGGATATAAGCCCGTGAAAAAGTATTCTTCTCCACCTTCCCAGCTAATATGCAGGCGTACTCCCGTCATACCCTCACCGGATTGATCCGCAATATAAATTTGAAACAGGCCCTCGGGAAGTTCAGGATCACAAATCTCTTCCGCCCCGACATACACAAACGCCACATCAGACCCGGGCAGGGGTGAAGCAGAGGCCCGGGGTGTAAAAGTTGGTTGAGGAGAAGCAACAGGCGTTTTTGTCTCTGTCAGAACGACTTCCTCACCCGCTTCACTTGTCTCAGCGGAGATCGGAGCCTGCTCAGAGGGCTGTTGTTGTGCAGATGAACTGCTATTTGCCAACTGCGTGGATAATGCCGCGACCGACTTTCCCTCCAGAGCAACTGCAAGTTCAGCCAGGGCCCGGGCCTGATTTTCATCTCCGTTCCTCGCCAGTATGCGTTGAGCCTGTACATTGAGCGCCTGCACCATATCCTCGTCCTTTAGCAGCACTAACCGTCCCAATGTACGTCCCAGATCCCCATTTGCCTGGTAAGAAAGCGCAATCAGACTGCGATAGTCATCCTTATAATCCGGTTTCAAAGACTGAGGAGAAGCGTTTGAATATTCAATCGGATCAAGGAACCAGGCATAAACCAAGCCCAATGCCAGACCCATCACCAGTCCGGTCAAGAGATACCATGGTCCACGACTACGCTTCATGATTCTCCCCCTGACGGATCGAGAATCCAGGATTGTAATCCTTCTGACAACTTTGCCAGAAGTTCGATATCATGAGAACTATAGCCCAAATCTGTTGCTGTCAGGATGGCCTGCTGGACATATCGCAAAACAGGCCGGTTTCCTAAAACTTCCAGCTGTTGTGCCGACTCCTGAATATCCTGGTCTTTCGCATAAGTCTCGGCAATCATCAGGACATAATCCGCCTGATAATCCATACGCAAGCGATCCGGAGGAATTTCAGAATAGAACAAGGGGTGAACCAACCAGCCATAGGCCAGCCCAAGGGCTAATCCAACAGCAATACTTGCGACAAACCAGAAAATTCTTTTAGCCTGCACCGGTCTTTTTATCCTTCATCATTGGAATTTTAACCCCTAGCCGTTTCGCGGTCTCAATTGCTTTTGGATATCCGGCATCAGCATGTCGGATCACACCCATCCCAGGATCGGTTGTAAGCACCCGTTTCAAGCGTTTCGCAGCCGCATCAGTACCGTCAGCCACAATCACCTGGCCCGCGTGCTGGCTGAAACCAATCCCAACCCCGCCGCCATGATGGAAAGAAACCCAGGTGGCACCACCCACCGCATTGATCAAGGCATTCAGAATCGGCCAATCACTGACTGCATCAGTGCCATCGCGCATTCCTTCGGTCTCGCGATTGGGAGAAGCGACCGAGCCCGAATCAAGATGATCCCGTCCAATCACAATCGGAGCGCTGACAATCCCTTTTTTGACCAGTTCATTGAATTTTAAACCGGCTTTATCACGCTCGCCATATCCAAGCCAACAAATACGCGCAGGCAGTCCCTCAAAAGGCACCTTCTCACGAGCCATTTTCAACCAGCGATGCAGATGGGCATCCTCCGGGAACAGCTCCATGATCGCTTCATCCGTGCGATAGATATCTTCCGGATCGCCGGATAAAGCCACCCAGCGAAAAGGTCCCTTACCTTCGCAGAACAGCGGGCGAATGTAAGCCGGCACAAAACCCGGGAAATCAAAAGCGTTTTTCAAACCGTTATCAAAGGCTCGCTGGCGGATATTATTCCCGTAATCAAAGACCTCTGCACCTTGCTTCTGCATTGCCAGCATCGCTTCGACATGAACCGTCATCGAATCCACCGAACGTTGCTGATATGCCTTGGGGTCAGATTTGCGCAATTCTTCCGCTTCCTCTACAGATAATCCACTGGGAACGTACATCAGAAAATCATGCGCCGGGGTCTGGTCGGTAACAATATCCGGCATAATTCCACGACGCACCAATTCGGGATACACATCTGCCGCATTCCCAATCAACCCGATTGAAGTCGGTTTTCCCTGCTGCTGTGCTTCTGCAACCAGGCGCAGCGCCTCATCCAGGTCTTTAACAATGACATCCAGATATCCAATATCCAGCTGCCGCTGCGCATGCGTCTCATCTACTTCAACAATAAGACCAACCCCTTCATTCATCGTAATCGCCAGTGGCTGCGCACCGCTCATTCCTCCGAGACCCGCCGTCAACACAAATTTTCCCTTCAGGGATTCCCAACCGCGCTGCACAGCCAGCGAGGCCAGTGTTTCATAGGTTCCCTGAAGAATCCCCTGTGTTCCAATATAAATCCACGAGCCAGCAGTCATCTGTCCGAACATTATCAGACCTTTAGCGAAAAGTTCATCAAAGTGTTCCTGAGTGGCCCAATGTGGAACCAGATTTGAATTCGCAATCAAGACTTTGGGGGCATCCTCATGCGTTTTAAACACACCTACAGGCTTTCCGGATTGAACCAGCAAGGTTTCATCGGTCTCCATCCCTTTAAGCGTTTCGAGTATCTCATCAAACGCTTCCCAGCTGCGAGCGGCCTGACCACGCCCTCCATACACAACCAATTCATCAGGTCTTTGAGCGACATCCGGATCCAGATTGTTTTGGATCATGCGATAAGGTGCTTCAATCAACCATGACTTGCAGGTAAGATTTGTTCCTCGTGGCGCACGCACCACTCGTGGTCCAGACATATTCACCTTCCTTTTCAAAGCGAATCAAGAGATCTACTATATCCCTTCTGATTATACGATGAGGCTCATGAAAGGGCAAATTCCACCAGCCAAGGATTCACTCAATGCACAAGCCCAAAGACCTTTTTCAAAAACAAGGTAAAATCTCTTTTGGGGTCTCATCCAAGAAAAATTTTACAGGGTTAGAACGAGGACATTATGAAGTCAATTGTAATCACCGGAAGTACCAGAGGGATTGGTTTTGGACTGGCTAAAGCGTTTTTAGAACGCGGTTGTACCGTAACAATCAGCGGAAGATCACAAAAAACCGTCGAGAAAGCCATGACAGAGCTCGCCCAACACTTCCCTATAGAACAAATTCACGGGGCACCCTGTGAGGTTTCAGATTTCGCCCAAACTCAAACATTATGGGAAAGCGCGGCAAGCCGCTTTGGACAAGTGGATATCTGGATCAACAACGCTGGAATTTCACACTCTCAGGATCTCTTCTGGAACATCCCGGCAGAAACCTTCCAATCCGTAGTCCAAACCAACCTGATCGGGGCAATGAATGGCTCAAAAACGGCCATTTCCGGAATGCTGCAACAGGGTACCGGCTCGCTATTCAACATGGAAGGGTTGGGAAGTGATGGACGCCAGGTTCAGGGGCTTTCAATATATGGCACCACAAAATACGGGCTGCGCTATTTGAATAATACATTGATCCATGAGACAAAAGATACGGTTGTCAGAGTAGGGACATTAAGTCCGGGTATGGTGGTGACGGATCTGTTGGTTGGACATTCAGAGCGCACGCCAGAAGAATGGGAAAAAGCCAAACGAATTTTTAACATTCTGGCGGACCGGGTTGAAACCGTTACCCCCTGGCTCGCGGATCAGGTCTTGAAAAACACAAAACACGGCGCCACAATCGCATGGCTTACTCCACCCAAAACCATCTGGCGGTTCCTTTCAGCACCTTTTTCCAGGCGAGATCTCTTTAAAGAAGAGATTTAACACGAACTTATCGGCCGGGACTGTTGCACAGTAGAACAGCCCCGGTATGTTTTTTAAAATCCAAAATTCGGCATCTGGAGAAAGGGAAGCCCTGAAAGTTGCAGATTATTGCATGGTAAACAAGAATGAATCGATTGCGATAAAACAGCAGAAAACCGTTCGCATCAGCGTTCTTTACCCGGCCCGGTATCCATTTGAATCGCTTTTAAAGCATGATGCGTCTGACGCAAAGTTTCAAACATGGGTTCATAAACATCGCGATATAAACGATCATACCATTCCACTCGATCAGGCGCCGGTTCCAGACTCCGCTTCTCAAAACGCAGTGACCCAACTGCTTCCGCGGGACCGGAAAAAACTCCCGTACCAAGACCCGCCAAGAGCGCCGCGCCGGTCGCGCTGGCTTCCGGAAGTTCCGGAATCTGTATTGGAATACCCAAAACATCCGATTTCAACTGTGAGAGCAGATCCAGACGAGCTCCCCCACCTACCAGAATCAATTGGCTTATGCTTTGTTTACTGATCGCGGACATCTCCTCCATATTTTTCCTTAAGCAGAATGCAAGAGATTCTAAGAAGCCGCGGAAAATATCACCCTGATCGTGGTCCAATTTAATACCCACCATTGCTCCAAGGCTGGAGCGATCTCCCTCCGGTGAGCCTGCGCCATTCAGATGGGGCAACCAGACCGGCCCTGCCCGTTTTCCCACACCCATCCGAGCTCTGGTTTCCAGTTGTTCGTAGGGCAGCCGGTTCGAATCCGGCATTAATCCCGCCAACTGCTTTGCAATCCACGCGATCCCTGCCCCCGCAGCTTTCAGTCCCCCCTTAAGGGTATAGAACCCCGGCAGCACATACGCATAACAGGCATAGGTCTGCTCCGCCATTTTCAAGCTGGTCAAAAATTCCGGCAGCAGCATTAACACAGCCTGCGCAGTACCGCTCGAATCAATCACCATTCCCGGTTGGTGCAGGCCGGCTGCAAACGCACCGCACAGATGATCATGTCCTCCCAGAGCGCAGGAAGTCCCTTCCGGAAGGCCGGTCACTTTATGTGCCTCTTCAGTCACTTTTCCCACCACCGTTCCCCCGGGAAAAACGGGCGGCAATTGGCCCCGCTCCAGACCTACCAGGTTTAACATACGGTCCGACCAATTACGGCTGCCCTGATCAAAAAGCAGTGTTCGGGAAGCAATGGTATAATCCGTCGCCACTTCACCTGTTAACCGCCATAGAATATAATCCGGCAGTGAAAGCCACCGGTCCAGCCGCGCCGCGGCATCCGGCAAGTTATCCCGAATCCACATCCATTTTGTGACCCCAAACGACGTACTGACGCGCTGCCCGCTGATGGCATGCATTTCATCCAAAGAAAGCTGTTCTTCCCACCACGCTACCTGCGCTTCGGTACGGCGATCAAACCACGCAATCATGGGGTAAAGCGGATACATGTCCTTATCCATTGCAACCCCCACTTCGGCCATGCTGCTGATTCCAACCCCTTCAATATGCCGTCCCTTGATCACCGCACGCAAGCAGAATGTCACGGCATTCCACATCTCTTCCGGATCATGCTCGCTCCAACCGGACTGAGAGTGACGGACCGGGGTTGCCCGGGAAGCAATATCTACAACCTTTCCAACCCCCGTATCATATACGACTGCTTTGATGTTCGTTGTACCCAAATCTATTCCAACCAGATAAGCCATTTAACACCACAGTAAACTTCAATGATCGATTTAATTCATACCATTTTATCAGGTAAGCAAGTCTGGAACCCCGCAAATTAAAAATTATCGAAGAGAGAAACCCTTCGATAATTTTCTTATTTATAGCTACACCGGATTTTTTCACTTACCGATCGATAAAATCAGGTCTTCCAATCCCCGAATGGTCTGTTTCTGAAGATAGATCACATTTCTTAAAACATCCCCTATCGAAATCATACCAATTACGCGGTCATCCTCCACAACAGGCAGATGCCTCACACGCTTTTCGGTCATCAATGTCATCACTTCATGCACGGTTTGATCCGGATGAACGCTGAACACTTTTTCGGTCATAATTTCGCGAACCGTGATTTCTTTCGACGCTCTGCCTTGAAGCACAACTTTTCGAGCATAGTCTCTTTCGGATAAAACACCCAAGAGTTTTTCTCCTTCCATCACCAGTAGCGCTCCCACATCCTTTTCTGCCATCAATCGAAGCGCTTCAAGCACCACAACGTTCGGAGAAATAGCCCAGACATCGAATCCCTTTACCTCCAAGATGTGTCTGACGGTATTCATGGTCAACCTCCTGCCCCATTTTTCATTCCAACCTTCTCAACAATTTAAGAAATCGTTGGTGTTCCTAAAAAACAGTCCCGGCGGCACTCTCCTGAGCCGTCCATCTTCTTCACACAGACCTCCTAATGCGCTCTGGGGGGGACAAATGAATCGTCAATTTTCCAACTATCCTTTTTAAAAAGCAATTTTGCCAACGGAATACCCTGTCGTTTTCCATGTGGAGTCCAGCAGCCTTCTTCCGTTTGTCGTTCGGCCCAGGCTTCTTCAGTCATAAAGATCAATTCATAGCCTTCTTCAATTCGAGAATTTTCAAACTTCTCTTGATCACCAAAAGGCACCGGAACGCGATCTCTGGAACGCTCCACGTACCGCACGATCAAATAGCATGGTTCCTGATCCACCGGCCAATGAAGCTCAACCGGTTCTTCAATGAAAATTTCATCTCCCACACAATCCAAAGCATAGCCGGGGTTAACTACGACCAACCCGTTTTGAAAAGCCACGTCCAGACCTGCCACAATTCCCGAGCCGTGTAAATTGCGATTGTGACGGCGCGCCTTCCTTAAGAAATATTCCTGCTCAGCCGCCAAATCCTCCGGCGAAATAATCTGTCCATTAAAATAGCGAGCTCGCTTAATCGATTCTTTCGCATTAAATCCTCGCATCGTTGAATTACCTCCTATATATGCATAGTAATGTACAAAATTTCATTTTTGATCCGTACAAATTCATTGTAGCAGACCACAAGGTAATTCCGCTATATTTTGTCCTATTTATAAGCCAAAATTCCCCAATTCAATCCATTCATTTTTCAAGAGAGACCACCAATCCACAGCCAGACCATTTAAAACATACTCATAAGGCAGCCAACCGTATCCTCCTTCGCCCCAATCTTTTCCCCAGGAATTCCGGATCAGAAGTGCGCCTTTTGTCCCTTTACTTCCGGAAGTCTCATTGGTAATTTTCATCCGGTCGTCAAATCCAACCGCAACAACAGCATGCCCCCCGCGCACCCGCTCGCCGGATGAAGGGAACGGGATTTTTCCCGTTTCCGTTGCCTGATCAATTGAGCTGTAGACCGTGAAACCAAACATGGATGGCAGACCAGCAGCCAGATATGCTTTGATCCGGCTCAATAAGGTTTTATTCGTTGTCAACGGTAAATCTAAGCGGTAATACTGGATTGTCCGAAAATTTTGAGCAAAGGCATAACAAAAGGCTGGCGGCTCCTGATCAAATTCTTGAATATCATAAGGCCAGTATTCTTCTGGTGGAATGCCAAACAACCGCATGGCGCCCATGGTCGTGCGCAAGTAAGCCCCACGATCCCCGCTCCAGCTCAACAAGTTGCGTGTCACTTTGTAAAGGAACAACCGTGAAGCATCAATGTGCCGTCCAGATGCCTGCCGTTCGAAGTATTCAACCAGGCCTACCCCTGCCTGTGCCGTGCAAGAGCCCAGCATTCCCTGATCTTCAATTTCCGAAAACTTTTCCCTTAAATCCTTGCTGTCAGGGATCTCCAATTTAGAAGGCTCCAGCACCCCCACTTCAGACAGCATATCCTTGATGGATCCTTTTTCTCCGGCCTGCTTTAAGCCAAGAGAAACCTGATCCGTCTCGACCGAATAATCACGAAAATCAGGGTAATCCGGCACCCATCCCATCGCATAGTTCTTTTTGTAATCTACCATTTCATCCTCCTTCACTGATTCGTACCCGGGACAATTCAGAACATCCAACAAAAAACCGCTCGCAAAAAAGCGAACGGTTTAGTATGTATTCAAAAATGTGACTGTAGTCTACAATACAGCCTTACCGTGATTAATGATGTCTTACGGGTACAGGTATTTATTCACAGTATAAAGAACTAAACAGAGAGCGTCAAGTGGTTAACCCTGTAATTCCAACTGTTCTTTTTCGGATTCATTTAATATCTTTCTGGCTTCTGCCAGTTTAATATTCACCTGCTTGATCTTTTCAGGATTTTTTCGAAGAATAGCCTTCAGTAAATCCCCTTCCAGTTCGGCGACTTCCAATCGTTTATAATAGTCCAATGTTTCTTTGAAATGTGCCAGAACAATTTTCCCCGTCAAGAGCGGATGATTGTTCGTCACATTACTGTCCGGGAAAACCACCCCATGCTCAAGCTCCACTTCCAGTCCCTGGAGAAAATCTTCATCACCGATTTTCATGTCTTTGACATCCAGTTCTTTAAGAATCACGCGGGCTTCTTCAAGCTGCACATGGTTGTCCATCAGCGCAGTCCAATCCCGTATACCCAACTCTTTGCAAACCCGTTTCACCTCTTCTAAGGTTACATATTCCGGAATATTCATAATTTCCTCCTGATGATATTGATAAATTGAGTATACACCCGGCAGACCCATCAGTTAAGAGGTGAGTTTAACGAACATAAGCTGGTTGATGTGATATCAACCAGCTCACCATCGGGAAAATCTTTTCGGGCACACCCATTATTTCATAAAATCTTCCGCAAAATGACAGGCAACCTGATGGCCCGGTAACAGTTCCCGCAATTGAGGCTCTTCCTGAGAACAGATATCCTGAGCAAATGGACAGCGTGGATGAAACCGGCAGCCTGAAGGGGGGCGGATCGGATTTGGAATTTCACCTTTGGGCATGGGCTGCGTACGGCGCTCATGCGGATCGGGCACCGGGACCGCAGCCAGAAGCGCCTGGGTATACGGATGCAGCGGTACAGAATACACATCCCTCAAATCACCCATTTCCGCGATCCTTCCCAAATAGAGAATACCAATCTGGTCGCAGATGTATTTGGCAGTTGCCAGGTCATGGGTAATGAAGAGATAGGTCAGGTTGAATTCTTTTTTCAATTGGATCATCAAATCCAACAGCAAAGCCCGTACACTGACATCCGCCATTGCGATCGGCTCATCCGCCAACACCAGATCGGGTTTGGTGATCAACGCCCGGGCAATCACCACCCGCTGGCGCTGACCGCCTGAAATTTGATGAGGGAATTTATTGAAGTAAAACCTAGCAGGGGTTAAACCCACTTTTTCCATCATTTCCAGCGCAATATCCCGATGCTGTTCCGCAGACTCCGGGTAATGTATCTTAAGACCCTGCATGATCGCTTCTCCCAAAGACATACGGGGATTCAGCGAAGCCAGTGGATCCTGAAAAATCACCTGCATCCGTCGTCGCAGCTTACGCAGGTCCTCTGATCCTAAAGCAGATATATCCATGCCGTCAAAGTACACTTCCCCCTCTGTTTTCTCTTCAAGCCCAATCGTCACCCGTCCAATCGTGGTCTTTCCACTACCGCTTTCACCTGCCAGGCCCAAAACTTCGCCCCGCCGGATTTTAAAGCTCACACCATCTACTGCACGGACATAGTCCAATTGTTTCGAAAACATTTGATCAATAAAGCTGGTTTGTACCGGGAACCATTTTTTCAGGTCTCGAACTTCAACCAGATATTCATCACTTGGGGTATTCAATGTTTTTTCGCTCATTCGGCCACCTCAATCGTTGGAGTTTCTTTGTCGGGGTGATCCTGATACAACCAGCATTTTACAAATCGACCTGGAACTACCTCCTGAAAGGCAGGTTCGTTTTGTTCACAGATCGACATTGCCACAGGACAACGCGGATGGAACCGGCAACCGCTGGGAGGATGGGTCAGATTTGGGGGTTCACCACCCATTTTGTAAAGTTCTTCCCGCTCATCCAGTTTAATATTAGGAACCGACTGCAATAATCCCTGAGTATAGGGGTGAAGTGGATGATCAAAAATCTCTTCAACCGGTCCCAACTCGACAACATGACCGGCATACATTACAGCCACGCGATCGGAAAGTTCCGCAACCAGCGCGATGTTGTGTGTAATCACCAACAGCGTAACGCCAAATTCATCCCGGATTTCTTTTAACTGGTCAGCCAGTTTTGCTTCCACGATCACATCCAGAGAAGTGGTCGCCTCATCCGCGACAATCAAATTAGCATTCAAGACCAGACCCAGGCCAACCATTACACGCTGACGCATTCCGCCAGAAAGCTGGTGGGGATAACTGTTTATGCGCCTCTTCTGGATACCCAGTCTTTGCATCAATATTTTAGCCCGCTCAAGAGCATTCTCGATCGCAGTTTTTGGTTCGTGAACCTGAATAGCTTCTACAATATGTTCATCCACTCGCTGCACAGGGTTCAGAGAAGTCATCGGATCTTGAAAAATCATACTGATTTTGCGGCCGCGGAAATCCCTCATCTGGTCTTCATTGTAGGCCATGATATCCTCACCTTCAAAGATAAGCTGACCTCCACTGATCCAACCCGGAGGCTGGATCATCCGCATCAGGGCTTTCCCCATGGTGCTTTTTCCACAACCGCTCTCGCCCACCAGACCTAAAATTTCGCCTCTAAAAATATCAAACGAAACGCTGTCTACTGCGCTGACCGGACCAAGTCGGGTTTCATAAGTCACTGACAGGTCTTTAACCTGCATCAACACTTCTTTTTCATCCATAAGCTACCGCTCCGCAAGGCGAGGATTTAAAATTTCGGAAAGACTTTCACCCAGCATACTGAAGGAAAGCGTGACCATGGTCACCATCAAACCGGGATAAGTAATCAGCCACCAGGCACGGCGCAGGTAATCCTGTCCACGTGCCAGGTCGATGCCCCAATCGGGAGTATCCGGCGGTAAACCAAATCCCAGGAAGCTCAATCCTGCCTCAGTCAATATTGCATCTCCCACATTCACAGAAAAAATGATCACAACGGAAGGAATTACATTGGGGAAGATGTATTTTGTCAAAATCGTAAACCAGCTTGTTCCCAGGCTGCGTGCCGCTTCAACATAAAGTTCTTCTTTCACTTGCAGAGTTTGGCCCCGCACAATTCTGAAATAAGTCGGCACATACAACACAGCAATGGAAACAATAATATTCCCTATACCTGGCCCTAAAACAGCTGCAATGGAAATGGCCAGGATCAATCCGGGAAAAGAGTACAGACTATCCATTAGGAGGGTCAGTATCCGGTCAAAAGGTCCGCCCACAAAACCGCTGACCAGACCCAAAGGGACACCCAGGACAAACGAGGCCAGCGCGGAGCTGATGCCCACAATCAGGGCAATCCGGGTACCCCAGATAATCCGGCTGAAAACATCCTGCCCAATCTGGTTGGTGCCCATCACAAAACCTGAGCTGCCCTGCTCCCGAAGCGTTCCGGCAACCTGCAAATCCGAAAACACATCCAGAGAATCCCCCAACGCATCCGGCGCAACCACAAAGCCATCCAGATCCCCGGTCTCTAATGCAGCCAACCCTTCTTCCAGCGTTTCATAACGCCGCTGCCGGGGCTGGTAACGCACCCCTTCTGGCGCGGTGTCATTTAACTCGGTGAGAACCTCACGCAACGCCTGGCTGGCCGGGCTGCCAATGATAAAACCGATGTTATTGGTTTTATCGGCAATATCAACAAGGGTAATTTTTCCTTTTTCAACTTGTGACACCAGCACATATTCAGAAGCCGCCTGACCCGGTTCCAGCAGGGAAGGACCAACCTCCGCCTTAGGGTCATAAGGAGCAAACCACTGCGGGAAAACCCCTACAAATATAATAAAAAGCAGTAAAACACCGCTGATCGCGACAAACCACCAATCGCCCCCATACCATTTTCGTGCCAGAAACAAGCGTCGAACAAATCCAACGCGGTCCAGGTCCAGCATCCACTCCGGTACTTCCTCAGACGATGATGTAATATTCTTTTCAGATTCCATAAATTATCTCTCAAATTCTACAACGCAGATGTTAATAACGGATGCGAGGATCGATAAACGCATAAAAGATGTCCATCAAAAGGCTGACAAAAGCCACAAACATCGCAAAAACGCCAATCGTCGCCTGGACTGCCGTATAATCTCGGAGTTGAATGCGTTCCACCAGATACCGGCCCACTCCTGGCCAGGAGAATGTTGTTTCCGTCAGGACAGCCCCTGCCAGCAGGATTGCAAACTGCAGTCCAAGCAAGGTCAGAATTGGAATAAATGTGTTCCTCAGAGCGTGCTTGTAAACCAACCTGTTTTCCGGTATACCGCGTGCCCTTCCAGCAGTAATGAAATCCGATTGAAGCATCTCGATCATATTCACACGGGTGAGGCGGACAAACACACCGGTCAGCGCAAGCCCCAATGTCAGTGAGGGCAGCACCAGATGCAGCAAAGCAGAGCCAAGCGCCGGCCAGTTTTGAGACAAGATCGCATCCAGAACATAAAAATTGGTTCGGGAATCAAAAGTGGTCAACAAAAGCGTATCCATCCGTCCGGCAAGTGGAAAAATCGGTATCCGTACCGAGAAAAGAATTTGAAATAATAGCCCCATGAAAAAGACCGGAATGGAATAAACAGCAATACTCAACAATCGAATAATGTAATCGACAGGCTTCTTACGGTTCTTAGCAGCGTAAGCGCCAGAAAATATACCGATCAAGGCTGTCAAAGCAATCGCGGGAATAGTCAGTTCAATCGTTGCCGGAAGGCGTTCGCCCAGTTCGTCCCGAATTGGGCGTTCGCCCTGAGTAAGAGCGTTTCCGAAGTTGAATGTCACCATATCCCAAAGGAAATCGAAATACTGCACATGCAGCGGACGGTTTAAACCCAGCCGCTCACGGAGTGCATCTGCCTGTTCCGCACTCACCCTTGGCCCCAACTGGGAACGAATAGGATCCCCCGGGAGAATTCTCATGATAAAGAAAATCATCGTCACAAGGATCAGCACCATCGGAATCGTTAATAACAAGCGGGTGATAATAAATCTTCGTAAAGAAGCCGACATGTATAAAACTCCAATTACTGAAATAAAACTAAAATGGGGGCAAGGTTTCCCTCGCCCCCAATCCCAAATACTTCTTTGGATTAACCAGGTTCCATTTGACTTTCATTTATAAACAAATTCAGGCCAACTGAAACCATCAAGCGAGATCTGTTGAAGACTTACTCACCATAAGGGAACTGGTGGTTGAAGACCATGTAACGTAAAGCAGGAGCATCCACTTTATCAACAGTCACGCCATCCACACTCTGCAGACGAATCGCTTCCACAGGTCCTAAGGTCCGCCAGGCTACGTCAATCTCGCCCTTTTCAATCGCGTTGGACATAGTTGTCGGGTCCGCGAAGTAGCGGATAATCACGGTCTTGATAGCAGGAGCTTCACCCAGATATTCGGGGTTGGCTTCGAGAACCATCTGTTGTCCAGGATCATGCGAGACCATGCGGTATGCGCCGATTCCATCCAGTTTCTCGGGGAATTGGTTGATCGCATCTGCTGCGAATTCGGCAGGATTAGAAACAACAAACGGAGCGGTTGCTGCCAATGCGGGGAAGAACCCGAAGGTTGACTTCAAATGATAGGCAACGGTCAGGTCATCTACTGCTTCCACACTATCCACATACAATTGGATCAAACCAGAAACCTGGCCTTCCAGTGTGTTCAGGCGGTTCCAGGAATCGACATAAGTCTGAGCGGTTACAGGAGTGCCATCAGCAAATTTCAGACCTTCTTTGAGTGTGAAGGTGTAGGTCAAACCATCATCACTGACTTCCGGCATCGCGGCCGCAGCACCGGGAACGAGTTCCGAGGTACCGGGGGTGTAGGACAGGAGTGCCATACCGGTGTTCTTGAGAATTTCCCAGTCATGGGTAGCGTAGGCATCCTGGGCATCCAGGCTGTTAACTTCGTCGGTCGTACCGATGATAATGGTATCGGTGCTGCCCGAAGCAGGCTGAGCATCCGGACCAAAGGAAAGAACGTTGTAATTGAATTCAAATGGCGGGCCAACAACGACACCTTCCACACCATTGCGATAGGTTACAAATTCCGGCTCCCAGAACAACGGGAGAGTTGGAACATCTTCGGCGTAAAGCTCACCAATCTGCTTGTAGAGATCTGCACGTTCTGCAGGATCAGAGGAAGAAGCCGCAGCAAGTAACAGCGAGTCCATTTCTTCGTTGCAGTAGAATACGCCATTGTCGGGGGATTGCAGACAAGACGCAAACGGGGAAAGCCAGTTTTCGGGGTCAGCAAAATCCGGGAACCAACCCAAAATGAAGAAAGGCAGCTCGCCGGCAACAAAACCGTCCACATACTCTGCCCAGTTCATGCTCTTGAGTTCGACCTTCATTACGCCGGTCTCTTCAAGCTGTTCTTTGATAACCTGCATTACATCAGCGGTAGTGGTACCGTAGTGTTCGGGGGGATACCACAGGACAAATGAAAATGGATTTTCTTCGGAGTAGCCTTCGCCTTTAACAAGATCAATGGCCAGTTGCAGATCACGTGTTCCATATTTGTCCAGGAAAGGTTCTGTGGCATAAGGATAACCAGATGGAACCATGTGGTAAGCAGGAATGTTGCGGCCTTCGAAGACACGGTCAACAATCACTTCACGGTCAATGGCCGCGGCAACTGCCTGGCGCAGCGGCTGGGTCCAGAGGAATTCTCGATCCGGAACACCAGCAGCTTCTTCGGCCATTGGCTCTTCGGCTGCAGGCTCTTCGGCCACGGTTTCTTCAGCCATTGGTTCTTCGGCTGCCGGTTCTTCAGCTGCAGGAGCTGGTGTGGCGGCAGGCGCACATGCTGCCAACGCCATGCTGGCCAGAACCAAAACTGCGATCAGTGCATATAAAGTTTTAGATTTCATTCTTCTGTTCTCCTTAAATATCAAATAGCTGCTAAAGCATAACGTCTAATTAAACTCATCATTTGAAGTACGCATCACCTCCTTAAATAAAAAGTTTCTTCTTAATTTAATTTTTTTGCATAATTAAAAAAACAATAAAATTTTCCCCATCGTGTTTCAAAAAAAATAAACAGTTAATTGAACCTTGAATTTATATAAAAAAAGAGCAAGGCCTCGATACTTATCTTGACCCTTGATAAAAAGCTATTCGAAAGATAACGGGGTTATTCAGGATACCATTTTAATATATTAAGGTTACTTATTATATCCCCATCCTCAAGAGGTTTGCAAGTCAATTTGGAAAGATTTATCCTAAAATATACCCCATTTTATTTCTGATCCATGGGAAAAACCAAAATAATCGAACAAATTCTCGTTTTTTTAAACAAGAAGCCAGGGCTTTCAACGGCCCTGGCCAGTCTACGCAACGCTTTTACTCAACGTTATACATAATAATCAATCGCTTTATCCAGAGCGAATTCAAGAACCGTACGCGAAATTTCAGCATAAGTTGGGTGAGCATGAATAATCTGTGCCACATCGCGAATATCCGTTTTCAACGCGATCATATTGGCAAATTCCTGCATAACCTCTGAAACATTATGCCCAATTGCCTGAGCTGCAATAACGCAATTATCCCGGACCCATACTTTGATAAAACCGGCCTCATAGTCCTCAATACTCGCCCGCAAATTGGCCGAGAAGGGGACCTTGTAAACTTTTACATCACTTAAATCCTCAGGAACTGTTCCCACACCTACCACTTCGGGGAGCGTATAAATCACTGCGGGGATCACATCATAATTCATCTCACGCAAAGGGCCACTCTCACCTTTTTGGAGCTTCATCAGGTTCTCCGCACACACAATGCCTTGCTGAATGCCCACATGTGCCAGAATAGATTTCCCCGTGGCATCGCCGACCGCCCAAATTCCCGATATATTGGTTTGCATATGATCGTCAACGTCCACCCCCCGACGGGTGAACTCAAGGCCCAACCGGGTGTAATCTGCTTCGTGTACTACCGCTAACCGACCGATCGCGACAAGGGTCAAATCACAATTTACCTCTACAACTTCCTTATTTTTCTGATTTTCAGCACGCAGCACACCGTCTTTAACAGAAACTACTTTATGTGATGTCAATACCTGGACGCCATTTGCTTCCATCTGCCGGGTAATTTCTTCCGAAATTTCCGGGTCCATTTGAGCCAATACCCGATCCAGGAATTCAACAATGGTCACCTTACTCCCCAGGTTGGAGAAAATTGTTGCGAACTCAAGGCCTATCACACCGCCCCCAACAATTGTCAGCTTTTCTGGCAGCTTTTCAATGGTGATCAGTCGATTTGAACTGACGATAGAAGGATCTGTTTCATCAATAAAGCCGGGAATCAACGGCTTCGAACCTGTAGCAATCACAATATTATCGGTTTCAAGGGCGATTTCTTCCTCACTGGCATAATGCATGGTTTTCCCATCCATATCCAGCTTCCCCTTTTTCACGCGGACTTTACCCGGTGCATCAATTACAGCTTCACCATAGTAAATATCCACGCCGTAATGCTTTAAAAGCTCCGTGATTTCTTCACGGGTACGGTAGATCACATCATTGCGCCGGTTCGCGACGCGTTTAAAATCGATCGAGAAATTGGAAACCTGAACACCATACTTCCCACTTTCTTTAACATTACGAGCGATCTTAGCAGATTCAATCATCGACTTGCTAGGAGTGCATCCCCAATTCGTACAAATCCCACCAATATAATCCCGCTCCACAACTGCAACCTTTCCTCCCAGTTGCGAGATTCGAACCGCCGTGGTGTGGCCTGCCGGGCCAGCGCCGATGATAACCGCTGTATATTTGCTCATTTACTGCCTCCTTAATTATTCCTCTTTGTTCAAAATTGCGTTTACTTTGTTCTATTTTTATGAGGTGACTACCTCGTATAGTTTGTTTCAAATTTCACTATCTAAATTCATTCTAATAGATTCCGGATAATATTTCACCTATTCAGGCCCAAAATAGCTTATACAAAACAGGAACAACCTTTTAAGGATAGAAAATCCTTTCCGTTAAAAACGGTAAAACATTCATGAAACTTTCCAGAAAGCCGGTAACCATCCCCCTTTCCGGCGAAGATACTTGATTCATACTGAGAATAAAATCTTAAAACATAGTACTTTTTAATTCAGCCAGCAGTAAACTTAACTAACTCTTTCAACAACCCATGCTCTCTTGATACCAGCAACACAAAAGAGTTTTTTGAGTAGTGTGTGCAAATATGACGGCAAACTGATATCCGCTCAAAATTCAGATGTACATTTAAAAATACAAAATCTCAACATCTTTATTAAGTTTGCGCAAATATCCGGCAAGTCGTTCGACCAGATTCTTTCGGATGGAAACACTCATTGGAAGGATTGGATTTTGATAGAATGAATTGATCTGCTGTCCAACAAGAAAAGTAATGTCATCCGCGGCAAGCAGCTCGATTGACAGAAGAACGGCAGCGCTCCGATTCCACGGCAGGTTAGAAATTTCGCCTTCTGCCGCTTCAATCACATCCGCCGTTTTTACCAGGGTCAGAACGCCTTCCGTCAACAGATGGACACCTTCCAAATAACCAACGGGAGGGACATCCTTGTATAAAGTGGAATTATCTGTTTCAATTTCCTGGTTGCTGAAACGGGCAACAATTTCACCCGTTGTTCCACCACAAACAATCCTACGACCGTCAAATTCAAGGAGCATTCTCGCACATTTTTCGTCATCCTCCTTCTTAAGAGGCGGGCCTGTAAATACCATCGCAGACCGGCGAGGACGGAAATAGACTCCAACCATGGTAGCGTCGTCTCCGGGATATCCCTCGTAAAGCTCATCAGTATGAGTCATTACCTTACTAACAACGTTCCTTGCAATACTGACTCTCTTTTGAAGGATTTCGCTCAGAAATCCTTCAAGGTTATCCCGGTTCCAATTAAAATTATATAGTTGTCCCGGGCCAGCGTATAAAACTCCATCGCTGACCATTGCCAGGAAATCCCCCTCTTCCAATGGCCCCTCCGAAATCTGAATTTTTTTATTTAAAACCAAAGTGTTTTTCTCAGGAAGCTTCGTGATTTTCCCTTTTTTAAAATAAAGCGGAAATGGATTGTCGAAATTAATGACCTGGAATCTGGAAGCGACATGATCTATTTCAAGTATTGAAAAAGTGGAATAAGCAATTTGACGAATTTTGCAAATCGGTAAAGTTCCAATGACTGTTTCAAGGACATCCTCAAATGGAATTTCTTCACGGAGCATCGTAATGATAATCTCTGATGTAAGCGTTGCAAGGATGTTAGCTTTGACACCGCTCCCTAACCCATCGGAGAGGACAACACGCGTTTTATCATCCATTTTCAGGATGCGAACCTGATCCCCACACAATTCCTCCCCGGCTTTATTCAAACTGATATGACTAATATCCGCAAAGCTCTTCAAGGCAATCCATCTCCTATTCGTACATTTTTCGCAGCTTCAACAAACTCACTTTGGTCTCGGCTGTAGTCTCTCCTAACAGACTGGCAATTTCCTGGGCCACCTGCATTTGTTTATCAACGACCTTGTTCACCCTTTCAAGAGTTTCTTCTTTGATCCTGCGCATTTCTTTCTGATGCTGCAATTCAAAGGTAAGATCAACCATAATGCATGCCACAATATTCTCGTCCTGAATCGGGAAGATCACTTTCCGTACATACAGGCCATATTGTGGATATTCCTTTTCACTTCCTTTAACCACCTGGTTGTTTTGCCATGCGGACTGAAAATCCGAGACATCTCCAAGAATTTCTGCTGCGTGCATTCCGATAATTTTATTCTGGTCAACCTGGAACAAAGAGCAGAATGCCGGATTTACAATCTGGATGATCATATGCGGATCCACAGCGATAAGTCCATTTGGGTCATAATCCCAAAGTAATTTCCATAAGGTTTTTTTTGTGTCCATGTGTTTCCCTTCCATTTTAGTGAGAGGCTGTCCCAATAGCAGCCACAACAGCCTCCTTTCCAAGCAAATTAATTATCAACTCAATTCTCTTGTATTTTAACAAAGGCCATGAAGGTTTCCCGGCATGAATGATTCTTCAACGCATCTTGAGCTATTATAAATCTTCTGCAATATAACCCCCATCCGCTACAACTTTTCTCCAAGCAGATCCAGGCAGAGCACTTTTTCCTGTTCGATTTTTCAGGGTTGCTAACCCAACCACACATAAAGAGTATAAAAGTCTAACGGAGCAAGGGGATGCTTTATAAAAAAGAATCTGTCACCACTTGTGTCACGAATAGGACCTGAACATTTCTACACAATTTCGCCCATTAACTTTGGCACGATACATGGCGTTATCCGCAGCAGATAATACATCTTCGGGAGTTTCACCACCCGGTAAAACTCCGGCAACCCCAACCGACATGGTTACCGAAATTTTTTGACCGGCATAAGACATGCTGTTTTTTTGTAACGTCAAGCGCCAGCGTTCGGCACACCGGTATGCGTCCTGGGGATGCGTAGCAGGTAAAAGGACCAGAAATTCTTCACCTCCATAGCGAAATACATAATCACTGGTGCGGGTGCATTCCGTCAGAATAGCTGCCAGCCGGGTAAGCACCAAGTCGCCTGCCTCATGTCCAAAAGTGTCGTTAACAACTTTAAAAGAATCAACATCCATCATCACAATACTGACCGGATGCCCTAAACGAGAGGCACGCTCCATTTCACGGCCAATGATCTCGTCCAAAAAGCGCCGGTTGTATAAGTTGGTTAGCGGGTCACGGATGGCCTGCTCATAAAGTTGTTCCTGTAAAGTTTTAACAGTAACCAGCGTATCATGCAATTGATTTTCGGTTTGCTTACGCAAAGTAATGTCACGCAGAACGATAACACGCCCATTAGACTGTTTGCGATGGTCTCTCAGAGGAGAAATGCGCAGGTCGAAACAGCGATCCTGTCCAGCGACATGGGCCACGATTTCAGATTGAGCAAATATCTTCCCCTGATACTGTTTTGCTAATTCATTCCAGGGAGAAAATACCTGCGTAAATGGTTTGCCAATGATCTCGGAAGAATCCAGCCTCAGAAATTGTTGTGCGGAAGGGTTAATATCTACCACGTTAGCACGCGAATCCAATACGATCATAGCATCACTCATGCTTTCAATTACAAGGTCCCTGGCTACCGGGACAATATCCAGCATACGATGCTGGTACATCGCATAAGCCAAAGATATTCCCATCAACGCAAAGCCCAGCGGTGCAAGGGGATGTTTTAAACCGGGAATTAATAGAAAAGCATCTATCACGCTGGTTGCCAGTGGCGGCAAAACGCCCAACACCATAAACACAGCCTGTTCATGATAGATTGAAAATCTCCGGATGGACATTCGAACAATCAAACCAATAGCAAACAAAACCAGTAAATAACTATAAACGGTATGAAGCCAGAATAACGGGCCATAACGAACAGCATCCAGACCCATCAGAATACCATCCTGAGAAAAATCAACCGATACCAGAAACCAATGGTGCAATGAATTGGTCTCGATGATGATCTGGGTGACAATTGGAACAGCAAAAATAATAGCAAACCGCAACCGGGTAAGCCATTTTCCATGTCCGGTATATTGAACCACAAAGGTAATAAAAAAAGCCAGCATAGCCGTCAGGCCAAAATAACGTGGGTCGACCCAAAAACGGGCCTGTTCCGGGCTCCTGCTCATGGAAACCATACCCGAGGTAAACAACCATTCACTGACGGACAACATCATCCCCGCAAACAATAAGGAACCTGTTCTGTTGCGGTGCTGCCAGGCATAAACCGCAATCCAAAAGGTAATGATTACTGCTGCAAAGATCACAAAGAGATAGATATATTGCCAGACCATAAGAGAGTTTTTTTGCTTTAACTGCCCATTAATATGCAGAGGTTAATAGTATTTCCACCAACTAATGCCTTATATATTATAAGGTTACTTCCAACACAATAAGTGCGTCATGCAAAATCCGGGGAACATTTCTAATCAGTCTGTAAGGTCAAACCTTGAGCCAAATACCACACTGAGGTTTTCATAACGGGAACTTTTAATGACCACGACGACATCGCTGTACGGTTCTATAGGAAACTTTTCTTTTTGTGATAGCATTAATTTAACAATCTCTAATCAAACCCATATCATCTTCTTTTTGGAAACGCTTGATGCTTTACAGAGATGTAAATATTTCTAAGGTATGTATAACTATAGAATTATCTTGAAAACAAGGAGAATAAAATGAAACTTTCACCACCTAAAAAGAATACGTTCTGGATTGCAGTTGTTCTCGGAGTTCTCGGTCTGATAGGCCACTTTGAAGCCCTTCCTTTTATCAGCGCCTATTCCTTCTGGTTTGTGGTCGCTGGCTTTGCCCTTCTTCTTCTGGGTCTGTTGAATAAGGGTATCTAAAATTTATTACGATTAATAAAAAATGGCTCCTCACGGCTTCGTGAGGAGCCATTTTACTACCACCTCATATTTTGTTAAAGTGGATGGGTTGTCTCATCCTTCAAAGACAGCAACCGCCCGCACAGGTGAACCCGTCCCGCCACGTATCTTGAGCGGCAAACCGATGAAACGAAACCGTCCCCGCCCAATTAGCTGATAAAGGTTAACCATATTTTCGTAATGTGTAAACCCCAACTCGCCGCAGATATGATGCACTTTCTTGTTTGAAACATGCAGCACGCCCGGTGCCACCGTTTCCACACCAAAAGCCGCGATTTTGTGCCGTCCCAACCAGCGTGCTGCCTCAACACTCACCCCGGGGCCATTGTACCAATCATCCGTCCCATATGCGCGACGATAATGATCCGTATAAAGCAGTATCGTATCCCCCTCTTTAATCTCTAAATTTGCCACAGATAAAGCGCGTTCCAAATCAGAGGGCTCAATCAATTCTCGCAACCCCTTATCGGAAAGGTCCAGGCAAACACCCTCCGTATAAAACATTGTCAGGGGCATGGTGTCAATTGACTGCCCCCGGTACTGGCGCGCCATGTGGTTGATCGCATCCACGTGAGTTCCGGTATGTTCACCCATTTTCAGGCGATTCACTGCGGGTGAAACCACATCACTATCCGTAATCTTATCCCACTGTTCGTGTGAGACATGAACAGCAATCTCCACCTCTGGAAGATCAGGAAACACCGGCATACCTGAAAAAATTTCCTGACTCAAATCAATGATTTCAAACATACTAGACCTCTTCTATTGTTAGTATTTCTTATGCTCCACTATAAACTCATCAAAACAAAACCCAGATTAACATTGGCAGCATGCCAGAATACACCAGGCAGAATACTGCGGGTACGCAAATAGAGGTAACCCCAAATCAGGCCGCTGGGATAACCAATGCTGAAAATATCCAATACGGCCGTTTGCAGCGAGGCACCATTATGAATGGCTATGGGCAAATGCATGGCGTTAAAGAAAAGAGCCGATACCATCAGGGCATTCAATGGATTCGCAAACACCTTCTCCAGCCGGGGGAGCAGCATCCCGCGAAAGAAAAGCTCCTCGGGCAGGGCGTTCACCAGAATGCCGATAAAATATAGAGTGATCACCCGTGTCAGGGGAACGCGGGAAAGAACCCCGGTAAACAATCCAAACACAGCGGTAATACCCACCAGCATAGCAGAAAGCTTCCAATATGGGCGTGTCAATCCCATTGAACGTCCGCGATAACCCAAAAGCAGAAAAACCAGTATTGTAGGAACCAGTTGTTTGAGTGTACTGGAGAGTGCAATATAGGTGTCCTGTTTTGCCCACTCAGGCAGCACCGTCAAACCATACGTCCATCGCCCGATTTCCAGAAAAAAGTTACGGACCCACCCCTGCCAGGGCTCGATATTCCATATCCCAAAATCAAGGAGCTGGATAACCAGGAACAGGCTGAATAAACCAAGAGCGAAGACCAGCTCCAGAACAGGTCGTTTGACAGACTCCGGAGCAGGAGTATCCGGTGTTTGTAGACGGATAAAGAGAGCATAGCCACCAATCAGGACAATATTCACCAAACCGAAAGCCAATCCAATCCAGCCGCCCCGATAAAATGCCACCAGCGATCCAAGAATCACCCAGCCTAACAGAAGCGGAGTATGTAAAAGATGCGTCTTGAAAGACCGTATTGTTTCAAAAATATGTTCTTTTGTCAATTTTCCTCTTCACAACCAATCAATTTGCATTTTTTCGTACAAGCAAAAGCAAAGGTTTCCAATCTGCTTTCCACAACAGAATAGCTCCAAAAATAGTCGTGACGGCCATTTCCCAGATACTTACCAGCGGGCCAAAACCAATCGATTTTTCAAGCGCATCGCGTACTTCATCATAAGCGGCATGGTAGACACTGGCAACTGCCAGGCTTTGGGCCTCCGTCCAGACGTAAGCGAACAGAATAGCGTTCATTATAGCCGGAATCAGACTGATAAGCAGTGTCAGCAAAATCGACAACCAGGGATTTGCTTTAGCACCTTCAATTTGTGTCCCAATTCGGACCAGAGCCGGGATATGCCAGGCCCACCAGATTAGTCCGTGCAACAGCAGGGCTTTTCGCAGGCTATACCGCTGTGTCAGGTGTGGCAGCATATAAGCCCGCCAGCCAAACTCCTCGCCAAAACCCGGAACAAGAGTCCATAAGAAACTGGTCAGAAAACTAAATAGAATAGCGCTGGCTGAAATCCCAACAGGTAGGGCATGCAGCCTAAGAATAAATTCAAGCAAAACAGGAACCGCAAAGATAAGCAACGCCAGAGCAAAGACTCCAAAATAATGCTTCGGTTTGCCCCAGCGCCAGCCGGCATTTTGAAATCCGTCCCGAAAAACATAGCGCCCGGCGATGAAGGTTCCTACTGTAACCATGACCATCGAAAGCGAACTCAACAGATAGCCAGTGGTGGGGGTATTTCCCCACAGAGCATAGGCAATTTGAAAAGGCCAGGAAAGTGCGAAAATGATCAGCAGATAAAGAGGGAGGGAAAAGGATCGTTGTTTTTTAGACAATTGGGAGTGTTTAGTTTGAATAGCGGTTACCATTGTTTGATTCTCCAAGTATTCTCTGTTCTACGCATATAATCATAGTGAGTATTCCTATTTAGACAGTTTGCTTTGAAATTATGTTGAGTGGATCGGACGACACACCGCATTTCTTTTCAATATTCATTACAGCCGGGATAAACAAACCGGCCACAGCCATCAAGATACACAACAACCCGCCCAGTAAGAACCAGGCCTGAATACCTGCCCGATCTGCAACCGGACCGGCAATCATCAACCCAAGCGGTGCCATTGCACCGCCCACACTGCTCAGAAGCGAGAAGATCCGGGCCTGCATATCCGGCTCAACAGTGGATTGGACAATCGCGAAAAAGGGGCCCATCGTGATAGGGCTCATCAGGCCGACCAGCAGCGCACCGCCGACTGCAAGAGGCATCGCCGTGGATGGCACAAACGCAAGGAGCAATGTACCCAATCCCATCCCCATCAGCCCCACCATCGAAGTCAGGATTTTACGATTGAAACCTCCCCAAACACCCAGCAGCGCCCCTCCGACAAGCATGCCAATCCCCATCATGGATTCCACCCAACTCAACTGGATTGCGCTCCCGCCAAAATAATCTTTGACCATCAGGGGCAGCAGCGAAAAAGCAGGGATCACTGTAAAGTTAATTCCTACCATCATCAGGCTGACGATCAACAACCCCGGCCAGCCCAAAATGTACTGGAAGCCTGCTTTGAAATCCTGCCAGACAGTCGCCTGTGCTTCGTTCTGTGATTTTCCACGCTCAATGCGCTCCGGCTGTGGAACCCGGATAAAGAACAGCGGCAAAATCGCAAATAAGGCTGTGACCACATCGATCGCCAGGATGCCCTGAAGGGGCAGTGCCGCCAGAAGCAGGGCGCCCAGGGGAGCGAAAATGATATTCATACCGCCGTTGAGCATCTGGTTAACTCCCTGAATACGGGTTAAACTTTCGACCGGGACCATCAGCGAAGTTGAAGCGCTCATGGCATTCCCATGGAAACAGCCGGCCAGGGAACGGATGAACATCACCACATAAATGTGCCAGATCGTGGCAGCATCCAAAGCGAATAAAACAGCCAGAACAATTGTGACCAGGGCAATAAGGCTGTCTGCGAGCAGCATGATCCAACGGCGATTCCAGCGGTCCACCAGGGTTCCCACAAAAGGTCCCAAAATCACACCGGGCAGCATCCCAACAAATTCAGCAGTTGCCAGCACCGTCGCTGAGCCGGTCCGTACGGTCAGGTACCAGATGAGAGCAAACTGGACCAACTGGCTGCCCAAAATCGAGAGTGCCTGTCCACCCCAAATGGTAAAGAAACGGGCTTTCCAGGGCCTGTTATCTTTGATTGAAAATTGCGTTGCCATATAAACTCCTCATAATTTAAGTGATTTCAATTTACAGTCAGAGTTTATCGTTCAAAGATCAGGTTGTCCCCTATCCCAGGATAGGTCTAGAGGGTAGGTTTGGAGGGTTAAATAAAAAGAACCGCTTTCGCGGCTCGTGTTAAATGCTCAATCAACCAGGGATCAGAAACCCAACTCCCTGGCGCGGGCAATAGCTTGCGGGCGGTTGCTCACGCCCAACTTCTGCAGAATATTGTGAACATGCCACTTGGCAGTCCCCACACTGATGAAAAGCTTTTCAGCAATCTCCCGGTTGGATTTACCCGCCACAATCAGGTCCAGCACCCGCAATTCCTGTTCGCTGAGAGGATCAAGTAACTGCTCTATGATAGGCGTGTCGCTCGTTTGGCTGATACTCAGCAGGGAATCTACAAAATTAGGCGCAGCAGAACGTGCTTTAGGCAGCAAATCCAGCAGTGGTTGGCCTTCATCCAAAAAGACACGGACATAGCCTTCGGGAGCCGCAAGGCTCAGGGACTTTCCCAGCCAGTCCAGCGCGGATGCTATATCTTTTTTTGCCTGGTGAAATAATCCCAGCAGCAGCATGACTTCAATACACGTCTGCATCCGCCCCGCTTCGTTGGCCTTTTCCAAAAGCGGCTTCAGAATGGAAGGGATCGTATCCAGATCGCCGGTTGCCAGCAGGATGCGTGCCAGGGTCAGATCTTCAAACTCCTGCTGGGATGAGCCGCGCATGTCCTGATATGCTGCGGCCCATTGCGCGGCGTCTTGTTTCTGACCTGTGTAAAGTTGAATACGGGCCAGATAAGCGTCGGCCAGCGAAGCCATGCGCGGCACACCATACCCTCTCAGGACAGCGCCGGCTTCCTGATTGATGATAAAAACGTCGGTCGAGTTGCCTTGAATAACACGCAGGTGGACAAGATGTGACAGTCCTAAGACGACATCATCCATCAAACCGCCCTGGCGGGATAACGCAATCCCATCTATCAAAAGTTTTTCTGCGTCATCCAGGTTATTTCGCTCCAGGGCTATTCCTCCCAGAACAATCCCAGCCAACCCAAACGGGGGAATGCGTTCGCCTTCTGTCAGTTGAATAGTAGCCTGGCAGGTCTGTTCTGCCAAGCTCAAATGTCCCTGTTTAATCATCACCTGTGCCGCCGCACAGCGCGCATGTACCGCGAGAAAAAGCACGCCAGCGGATAGGGCCTCGTCACTGGATTTCAAATAATTGTGAACGGCTCGTTCGGTTTTATCCGAGATTTCATATGCCAACCCCAGACTGAAAAATGCGCGCGCATGGGGCAAATGGTTTTTACGGGGAATACGCGCCTGAGCATAAATTGTTTGTTCAATAGCTTGCTGAACATCTCCCCGTACAGAAGCGATTGAACCACGATATAACGCTGCAAGCGCCTGCATCTGTTCGGTCTCGGGTGTCTCCGGCAGAGACTGTAGGAATTCCACAGTCCGCACAATACGCTTTTCCGCGTCTTCAAAACATCCCAAGAGATACAGAATACGCGAGGCGTCCAAACTCAATTGGGGACGGTTGTGAAGAGTCTGCGCGGGGAGCGCATCCAACCATGAGGACAACAGTGTAATGTTTCCACCCGACCAGATGGCATCATTGGTTAATGCCCGCCCGATAACATCCGCGGAAAAATCAAAATCTTCACTGGCAAGCGCATACTGCACCGCTTCAACGATCAGGTCGTTGGCTTCGTACCATGCCGATGCTTTTTGATACAACACAATTTGCTCAGGTTGAGTCAGTAAAGTGCGGAGGTAATCCGAGAAAAGGCGATGATAGCGATACCAGATGCGTTCGTCATCCAGTGGAACAATGAATAAATTAGCCTGTTCTAGATGAGCAATGACTGCCTGAGCATCTGCCCGTCCCGTCAGGGCGCAACAGACGCCGGCATTGAAACGATCCAGAAGGCTGGTCTGGATGAGGAAGGCACGAACCCCTTCTTCCTGCTGACGGATAACTTCTTCTGCCAGAAAATCCAATATGTAGCGGTGGCTGCCGCGAAAAGTTTCGATGAAACGATGCGGATCGGCCTGGTTCTGAAGCGCCAGTCCCGCCAGTTGTAACCCGACCACCCAGCCCTCCGTACGTTCCTCCAGCGCATTGGCATCCTCATCTGAAAGTTCCAGCTTCATAGAGCTGACAAAAAATTGACGCGCTTCCGTCATTGAAAACCGCAGGTCATGCGCGCGGATTTCGGTCATTTCTCTGCGGGCACGCATCCGTGCCAGAGGCAGGGGTGGATCCTGACGGGTGGTAATCACCAGATGAACCTGAGCAGGCTGATGATCCAGAAAATATTCCAATGCCTCGTGAATTTGCGGATTGGTAATGATATGATAATCATCCAGTGTCAGCGCAACCGGAATCTGGAGCGCAGCCAGTTCGTTAAGCAGTGCATCCAGGACAATATGTACCGGCGGAAGCTGCGGCAGGTCCAGCAGAGGCCTGATTTTTTCATAGATCAATTCATCTACCTGATGAAAAACCGCCAACCAGTAATACAGAAACCGCTGTGGGTCATTATCATGTTCGTCCAGCGACAGCCAGACAAACCGAATGTTGTCTGCCAGTGAACGCGCCCACTCGCTGATGAGCGTTGTCTTGCCGTATCCTACCGGGGCCGATACCAGCGTCAGTTTGCGCTTTTCTTGCAGGCCGCTGGTGAGCCGTTCCAGAAGGCGTGGGCGGGATACATCCGTATCGCGCCAGGTCGGAAGGTGAAATTTGGTGATAAGCAGACGAATATTCATCACAGATGATTATACGGGGCACCATGCTTTTCATGCAAGAATACACCAATTCAGTCAACTGGACAGGCAACAAGGCCATCTTCCAATTGCAAACAGATTACCTTTCTGGTTTACTTTCCCAATTAGCTTTTGAAGACGCGCAGGGTTGGAAGCTACTTTTTATCTCTTCTTTTTACTTTTTGTTTCTGTTTTCTCTAAATTTTCCTTCACCCGAAATGCAACAATTTTGGCAATCAAGTCGTAAGGAATGGGCTTATCCAGCGGAAATCTGATCGAACCCTTTGCACCCTCGTAAGCAGACAGTTCATCTTTGAATTCTTCAATTCCACTGGGCGTTGGATAAAAACCAATATGATTCTTATAGGCGGCAAAATGTACCAGGTTACCTTTCAAAGCAAAGGTAGGCATTTGATAACTAATTTTTTCTTCCGCATCCGGGGCAGCGGCCTTTATCACGGCTCGCAACTCTTCTAGCTTTTTTTGCACTTCCTCCGGAAAGGTCACGATATATTCATCAATAGATGCAAAACTTGTTTTACTCTTTTCCATAAATCCTCCTCAGCATCCAAAGAAAATGTCCAAAACCGAATCATTCATCTGTTTGATCGCTTTCCCTTGACCTATCTATATGTCGGACACTACAGCGCCGCAGCAGGTAGATCGACAATAAAGACGCTGCCCTGTGGGTGGTTATCTTCAACTCGGATCGTTCCGCCATGAGCCACTACGATCTGGCGGGTAATCGCCAGTCCAAGGCCTGTACCCGGCTGTGATTGGTTAACACGGTAGAAGCGCCGGAAAATGCGCTCGCGATCGGCAGATGGAATACCCGGGCCGGTATCCACCACACGAATCTCAACGCCGCTGCCGCACGGGAAGGCATCAATGCAAACAACTCCCCCGGCAGGAGTGTACTTAATCGCATTATCCACCAGATTGGTAATGACCTGCACCAGTCGATCCCCATCCCCTTCCAACCCGGGCAGATCTGGAACATCCAGATCGAGCTGCACATCTGCCTGATCTGCCTGCGGGCGGAATTTTTCGGCTACGTCACGCACCAACAGGCTAATGTCAACCGGCCCGCGCTGTAAATCGGCTATTTCGGCTTCCAACCGTGCCAGAATCACCAGGTTTTGCACCAGACGCCTCATCCGTCCGGCCTCATTAAAAATCACTTCTACGGCCTGACGAATCTCGTCCGGAGTTTGTGAAACGCCATCTAGAATGGACTGAGCAAAGCCCTGAATGGAGGTTAACGGGGTCTTTAGTTCATGCGAAACATTGGCAACCAGGTCCTGCTGTGACTGCATGGCATCCTGCACGCGCCGTGTCATATGGTTAAACGAATTTTCCAGACGCCGCACCTCAATTGGGCCGCTCAGGGGGATTGACTGATACTCTCCGGCAGCCACTGCATCCGCCGCCCGACCCAGATGCTTTAAAGGTGCGTTAATCCATTGGGCCAGACCCAAAGCGATCAGTACTGCCAGCGCCAGACCGACCAGGCCCGTCAGCAGTATGGGGCGGAAAAATTCGCTGGTAAACACCTGAACAACTTTTAATCGTGGACGATTCACCGCCAGCACCAGATAGTTTTCCCCATCAATAGGCTGAAGCAGTACCAACCACAGGCGATTTGATTCATCACGCTGGAAAGCAATTTCGTTGCGCTGCGCCAAAACCTTTAACAACACGGGGCGAATGCGCAAAGGGGGAGACAACGCTGCCCGCGAATCGGTCAGCGTTGTCCCGTCGCCCCGTACTAACACCACCCGCACATCCAATCTGTTTGCAGCCTGTTCCACCAGTTCCGCATCCGGGATAGCAGAAAGGGCAGCCATCTGTTCGGGATTAGCGTTAACGACTCGTTGAGCCGTACGGAGTTGTTGAGCAGCACTCTCATATACCAGCGGGTTGCGCAGCAAACTAACCATCGAACCGGCACTAAACAAACACATCAGTGTGACAATCAACATGCCATAGGAAAGCAGCAATCGCGTACGCAGAGAGGTTGCCATTCAGACCACCAATTTATACCCAATGCCGGGCACGGTTTCGATCTTCACCTGACTGGCATAAAGCTTCTTACGCAATTGAGCCACATGCACATCCACGGTGCGCGTCTGGCCGTAAAAATCATATCCCCATGCCAGTTTCAACAACCGTTCACGGTCAAAAACTACACCCGGGTGCGACATCAACACTTCCAGCACCGCAAATTCCTGTGTGCGCAACGGAACGAGGTTTGCGCCGACGTGCACCTCGCGCCGTTCAGCATCCAATGTTAAATCACCGCAACGCAGCAACTCACCGGATGTCCCGGTTTTATCCTCACCAGACGCAGTACGACGCAGCACTGCCTTTACACGTGCTACAAGTTCACGTGGATTATACGGCTTGGTCAGATAATCATCCGCTCCCAATTCCAGCCCGAGGATCTTATCAATATCCTCATCGCGGGCCGTGGCCATGATGACGGGTACCGGGTTCCTGGCCGCACGCAGCGCCTGGCACACCGCCAGGCCGTTCATCACCGGCAGCATGATGTCTAGCACTACCAGAGCCGGGCGCAGACGCTCAATCGCTTGCAGACCAGCTTTTCCATCCGCTGCAGATTCGACCGCGAAGCCCTCACGTTCCAGATACAGACGGTCTAATTGGGCAATATTGGCCTCGTCTTCAATAATCAGAATCAATTCACCCTTCATTTAACAAGCCTTCCCTCTCTCTAGGTATTTTATTTTAAAGCAGAATCGCTGCGGCGGGATAACGTTTACATCCTTTTTACATCGCCATCATACCCCCCTTACCCTGAGGTGAGATGATAAGGATGTTCAAATTCAAGTTGTTACCCGTTGGTGAGCCGGAGGTTTCAACCAGCCCACCACGGACAAAAATCAAGGAGGTTGTTATGAAAACCAAACTCGTATCTGCCATATCCATCCTCGTATTCGGTATATTGACCTTTGGACTCTTCGTTTCACCCGGCGCCGCTCAAGGCCTAGCCACAGAACAAACCCCGGCGCCCTGGAAACAGACTCTTGCCCCGGTACGTGAAACGCTGTCTGCGCTGCCAACACAAGACGGTACCGTCCTCGAAAACCTGCTGATCCGCGAGAAACTGGCCCTGGGGAACCAGCAAACCCGCCTGGAGATGTCGCATACCGTTGCCGTAAGTACTCAAACGTTCATTGATAATCAGAAGAATGCCGGGAAAAATGTATCCACTCTGGAGAGTGCCTTAAGCACCTTCACCCAGGCGATCAGCCAGGCCGAGGTGGATCACGCCACCGCCAACAACCTGCTGGCTGCTCCAGCCGGGTTCGATGCCTCGGGTCAGGTTATCGACCGGAACGTGGCACTGCAGACTCTGCGCAGTGCAGGGCGGTCACTGCGTCAGGCACATCTGACCCTCACCCAGGCCACCCTCGACCTGCGGCTGGCCGTCCAGATCTACCGGGCCCAATAAATGAGAGAAGGACTTGATCGATGAAAACGATATTCTCAAATACCATCTATTGGGTCATCATCTTGCTCTTCGCCCTCGTGCTCAGCGGTTGTGTTTCAGGAAGAGAAAGGCTGAGGACCGTTCCAACTTCCGAGCAGCCTCAAGTACAGCAGAGTTCATCTAACACCGCGCCCCCGACTACGTTTCCTACTATGGAAGCGCCCACATCAGCGGCGATTGAAAACGCCCCAGAAACGGTTGAAGACCCCTCCACGGATTCTGCCAATGACACTCAGGCAGAAGACCTGCTCGACCTGATTAACACGTTGGATGCCGCCAACCAGGCCGGTGACCCATTGGATGATCTTCCTTAAAAACTTTTTCTTTTACCCAACAGGGAGCGTGCAAAGGTTTTTACACGCTCCCTATGACAAAATACACCTACCACACTTGCTACAGGAAAAATAAATTAAAAGTTGCTTCCCAGGAAAGATTTACTCGAATCATCCAATCCTCCCCAAAGTCACACAACGCATTGAAAATACAGATTAGAGCCGCTGTAAATAAAAAGCGATACTTTCACACTCTCTATAACCGATTCAACCTGCTGCCTACCGATACCCCTCTGCCTGCAAATTGAACAAACGTGCATAAATACCATTCAGTTGTATCAGCTCGGCGTGATTTCCCAACTCAAGTATCCTGCCCGCCGACAGAACCGCAATCCGATCCGCCATGCGGACGGTCGAGAAACGATGTGAAATCAGCACGGCAGTGCGCCCCTCAATCAGCTCACCGAACCGCTGAAAGACCTCATACTCCGCCTCTGCATCCAATGCAGAAGTCGGCTCATCCAACACCAGCACTTCGGCTTCCCGCATGAACGCACGGGCCAACGCAATCTTCTGCCACTGCCCGCCCGATAACTCATGGCCTTTCTCCCAGCGGCGTCCCAACATGGTGTCATATCCCTGAGGCATATTCTCGATAACCGGGCCCGCCCCACCACGGTCGGCTGCATCCCGGATACGGGCCAGGTCATCCAGAGCATCTACCTGACCAAACCCGATATTTTCCTGTACGGTAAACTGGTAACGCACAAAATCCTGAAAGATAACACCAAACCGCTGGTGAAGGCTTGTCAGGTCGTACTCACGCAGGTCCACGCCGTCCAGCAGCACCTGTCCATTGGTTGGGTCATAAAGCCGCGTAAGCAGTTTGATCAGCGTGGTCTTACCCGCTCCGTTCAGGCCAACCAGCGCAATGCGTTCACCCGGCCGGATATGCAGATTAATGTCTCGCAGCACATCAACATCAGAGCCCGGATAGCGGAACGAGACATTCCTGAATTCGATACCGTGGCGGATAGGTGCCGGCGCGGTAAGCCCATTATCCGGCGCAACCAGCGCTGGTTGCAGTTCCAGATAAGTCAACAAATTATCGAGGAATAAATTGCTCTCATAGAGGCGATTCAGGCTGTCCAGGAGAGATTGAACCGAGCTCTGGGACTGCCTGAAAATCGTCAGAAACATGGTCATATCACCCAGAGTGATCCCTCCGGCGACAGTGCGCAGGACGATCCAGGCGTAACTGGCATAATAGACCAGATTGGATAGCATTCCCCAACCCAACCCCGCAATGGTGCGGCGTTCGGCGATAGCACGGTCCTCAAGGTAAAACCGTGTGAATAATGCCTGATAGCGTTCAAGCAGCGGCCCGCCCAATCCGAAAAGCTTGATCTCCTTGATCGTGTCGTTCCCTGTAAGCAACATCTCTAGGTAATTCAACAGGCGGGATTCGGGGGCACGGTGGGTAAGCGCACGAAATGCCCGTTCGGCGTATTGCGATTGTGAAAGGAAAGCAGGGATGGAGGAGAGAAAAACAATGACCGCGAGCCACGGACTGAACCGGAAAAGCAAGACAATCAAGGAAACCAGCGTAATAACCTGCTGGGCCATTTGTAAAGTCGAGTTCACAATACTGAGCGCGCGGACATCCGCCTGGCGCCTCGCATTCTGTAAGGTATCATAAAAGACAGGATCTTCAAAAAACTGCAAATCCAGGCTGATCGCCTTACGAATAATCAACGTATTGACATGGTTGGTCAACTGCGATTGAAGGATACGATCAAAAAGAGAACGTACCTGACTTGCCAGCGAGCCCAGCAGGATTAATCCGAGTTCCAATATAAGATATGGCATGACGTAACCCAGCCCTGCAGCAGCTTCCATGCCCTGCTCCGTAGCATACACAATTGCGTCAACGATCAACTTGCCTGCCCAGGCCTGTGCCGCCGGCAGGATCGCCGCGACCGGCGTCAGGCCAAATTCCACCAGCGCGGCAGACCGGCTGGCCGACCACACCAGACGGAATGCTTCCGGTGTATTGCGTAATGCTTTCCAGAATTCACGTATCTGATCGCCCATGTGGGTAATCAAAGTTGTTGGACTTTGGCTGGATTGAGTGGGATTATCTGAATTCAAGGACACGCTCCAAAAAGTATGAAAAAGCAGCTTATCCGAAATCTTTCGGATGGATTGCTCAACTGAACCGATTATTGAGATTTTGCAATTATAGCCTATGGGCAAAGGAGATCTTTTTTGGACTCAAACCTTGCTTCATAGAAAACACCTGCA
>JAHDQE010000116.1 GCA_018433975.1 Ornatilinea sp.
GCTTGCATTGTGATTTCGGGGGGATTCAAAGAATTGGGCGATGAAGGAACTCTTCTGGAGAGAGAATGTGCGGAAATTGCGCGCAGCCATAATATGAGATTGATCGGACCCAATTGTGTGGGCACCATGGACCTCTTCTCGGGATTAAATACTACTTTTATTCAGGGGGTTCCGGCAACCGGCGGGATTGGGTTGGTTTCTCAATCCGGAGCGGTATGTGGAGGAGCGATAGATTATATTCAACAGAAGGGGGTAGGTTTTTCGTATTTTATCAGCCTGGGCAACGAAGCGGATGTCACAGAAACCGATATTATTGAATATCTTGCCCAGGATGCCCACACAAAGGTTATTGCGACTTATGTGGAAGGGATACAGGATGGACAGCGTTTCTTTGAAACTGCAAAACAAATAACCCGGAAAAAACCCATTGTGCTGCTGAAAGCGGGGCGGACACAGGCCGGGGCAAAAGCTGTTTCATCCCATACCGGTTCTATTGCAGGATCACACGCTGCTTATCAGGCGGCATTTAAACAATCCGGTGTGATTGAAGTCAAAAATGCAGCCGAGTTATTTGATATTGCAATGGCGTTTGACTTTCAGGAACTTCCCAATGGGGAAGGTGTGGCAATTGTGACGAACGCGGGAGGACCGGCAGCGTTGGCATCGGACAGCCTGTCGGAAAACAGCTTCCGGCTGGCAGGTTTGGATGCCTCCACTGAGGAGCGATTGAAAAGCGTCTTAAATCCAAGTGCCCAGGTTTCCAATCCGATTGATATGCTGGGCGGAGCTTCTCCGGAAGAATATCAATTTGCCGTTGAGACCCTGCTGTCGGACCCGCAGGTGGATGTCATCCTTTCCATACTGGTTCCCCAAGCCCTTGTTAACCCGCTGGAAGTGGCTGAGGCGATCGCAAAAGCAGCAGCCCATACTCAAAAGACCGTTCTGGTCTGTCTGATGGGAGAGGAGAGCGTCATCCAGGCGCGTTCATTCCTCCATCAAAACCGGATCCCCGTTTTTACGTTCCCATCGTCTGTTGGTCCCGTTTTGAAGAGGATGAAAGAATACCGCGAATTCAAACAAAAAAGCGTTCTCAGGGAGTCTTTTTCATTGGATATTGATAAAACTCCGGTAAAGAGGATTTTGCATGGGAAGAAAGGCTCTACACTAGGAGAGGTTGCCACGCGTGAATTGTTCCGCGCTTACGGCATTCCGGTGATTTACGGCGCACATGCGTCCACCTCCGAAGAAGCTGTGGACATCTCAAACAACATCGAGGGACCTGTCGCGATGAAAATTGTATCTCCAGACATTTTGCATAAATCAGAATCCGGAGGGATTAAGTTGAATGTTTCCGGAGCGGTAGAAATTCGGAAAGCGTACGAATCTATTCTGGAAAACGCTGCAAGCTACAACCCTGAAGCGAAAATTGAAGGGGTTTTCATTGAAGCGATGGCACCGCAAGGAAGTGAAGTCATTATTGGGATGCAGAGGGATGCTTCCTTTGGCCCGCTGTTGATGTTTGGCCTTGGTGGAATTTATGTTGAGCTTTTTAAAGATGTCGGATTCCGCATTGCTCCCCTGACCCATGACGAAGCCCGGGAAATGATCATGGAAACAAAAGCCGGCAAAATATTTGAGGGATTCAGAGGCCAGCCGCCGGCAGATATCGACGCTGTAGTGGATTGTATTTTGCGAATCGGCCAGCTGGCTTGCGATTTTCCGGAGATACAGGAAATTGAGATCAACCCGCTTCTGGTGAGAAGCGCAGGGGAAGGTGTGCTGGCCCTTGACGGCAGAACTATTCTTCAGGGAGGAAGCATTTAATGAGGCGTTTATTATCCGGGAATGAAGCCGTAGCCAGAGGGATCTGGGAAGCCGGTGCTACGGTTGGATCGGCATATCCAGGCACGCCAAGCACCGAGATCATGGAGACCTTCGCAAAGTTTCCGGGTGTCTACGCTGAATGGGCGACCAACGAAAAAGTGGCATTGGATGTCGCGGTTGGCGCAGCTTATTCCGGTGCGAGGTCTTTCGCCGCGATGAAACACGTCGGGGTGAACGTAGCCGCTGATTCTCTTTTTTATGTTGCGATGACCGGAATTGAAGCCGGACTGGTGATTATTTCGGCGGACGACCCTTCTATGCATTCCTCGCAAAACGAACAGGATAACCGGCAATACGCACGTTTTGTCCGGATTCCCTGTCTGGAGCCTTCGGATAGTCAGGAGGCCAAAGATTTCGCGCCTATTGCTTTTGACCTCAGTGAACAATTTGATACACCGGTGCTGTTGCGGCTTACCACGCGAATCTGTCACACCAGTTCTCCGGTAGAACTGGACGAAAGACGAATTGAGCCGAAAAAAGAGCTTGTATTCCCGCGTAATTTATCGAAATATGTGATGACTCCCGCGAATGCGCGTAAACGACATCCGATTATTGAGCACCGGATTCTGGCATTATCCGATTTCGCAGAAAATTTCCAGGTCAATTTCATCGAGAACCGTTCTACCGAACTGGGAATTATCACGGCAGGAATTTCTTATCAATACGCCCGTGAAGTGTTCCCGGAAGCAAGTATCTTGAAACTTGGAATGACCTATCCACTGCCACAAAATAAAATCCGGGAGTTTTCTAAGAGCGTTGACCGATTAATTGTGCTTGAAGAACTGGATCCTTTCCTGGAGGATCAGGTGCGGTTGATGGGAATCCAATTATACAGCGCGGCAGAGGCAAAAAAATCCAGCACTGCCGTGAAGTATCCCAATACCAAATCTATTTTCCCCGTTTCAGGGGAACTGGACCCCCTTGTTGTTAAGCGGGCGGGCATGGAGCACGGATTGCTGGAGGGATTCGTCCCTCCGGAGGATGAACCTCAGACGGAGGTTGAATATCCGGTGCGTTCTCCGGCGTTGTGCCCGGGCTGCCCACACCGCAGCACGTTTTATATTTTGCAGAAATTAAAGGTGCCGGTAACCGGGGATATTGGGTGTTATACCCTGGGAGTGGCGCCACCTTTAAGCGCAATCCATACTGTGGGGTGCATGGGCGCGAGTATTGGAGTAGCGCATGGAGCCGCCGTAGCAGGGAGTTCGGAGCGACATGTTGCGGTCATCGGGGATTCTACGTTTTTCCATACGGGAATTCCGGCATTGATCAATGTTGTTTACAACAAAAGCAACGTGCTCACCATTATTATGGATAACCGTGTTACGGGGATGACAGGGCATCAAGAAAATCCGGGTACGGGAAGAACTTTGCAAAATGCGGAAACGATTCGTATTGATCTGGAAGAGCTGGTCAGGGCCCTTGGTGTTAAAAAGGTGGCAACCATTGAAGGGTATGATGTTGAGAAAATCGAAAAAACGCTTCGGGAATGGCTGAAAGAACCTGAACCCGCGGTTTTGATTACAAAAGAAGAGTGTGCTTTATTGCCATCTGCCCGAAAAAATTGGCTGCCTCTTCAAGTTCAGAGTGATAAATGCAATGGCTGCACGCTGTGCTTCAGGATAGGCTGCCCTGCCATTCTAAAATCCGAGCAGAAAGATGCCCGCTATCACCGTCCGCTGGCAGAGATTGATCCTGTTTTATGCACGGGGTGCGAAATCTGCGCACAGGTTTGCCCGAGAGATGCAATCCTGTTTCGGGAGCAAGTGATGGAAGAAAGGGAGGGGCTTTTATAATGCTTCGTTTTACCAAAGAAGAAATTCTGGAAAAGGGATTAAGTTTTTTACTGGTTGGCGTGGGCGGACAGGGAACGATTATGGCCAGCAACATCCTGGCTGAAGCAGGGTTGAATTTAGGGTTTGACGTCAAGAAAGCAGAGATTCATGGAATGTCTCAACGGGGTGGGAGTGTAATTTCTCAATTGAGATGGGGAAAGAAAATCTATTCTCCAATCGTGCCTGAAGGACAGGCCGATTTCCTGGTGGCTTTTGAGAAATTAGAGGCCGGAAGATTTTCGAAAAGTCTGATTAAAAATGGAATTGCCCTGGTAAATGATCAGAAATTATCACCCATCACTGTCAGCGCGGGAAACGCAGGTTACCCCACCGATGCGCTTCTCAAAACGGAAATGAGCACAAAAACCGGGAATGTTTATTGGATTAACGCCGCTCACCTGGCGGAAGAATTGGGCAATGTAAAAACTGCAAATATCATCCTGATGGGGGCATTGTCCGAATTTATTGCCGAGGGACCAGAGGCCTGGAAGGATGCTATTCAAAAACGCGTTCCCGAGAAACATATTGCAATTAATTTTAAAGCCTTTGAAATTGGCAGAAATATCATTACACAATAATTTAGCCCGGAAAAAATTTTATAAAGAGGTGATATGTTTTCTCGTCTGGATGAGTTTAATGAATATCGAGATCGAATGAATTCGCGCATTTTTCAGATTGATCATCTGGGGATTAAGCGGTTTTTTAATCTGGATACGAGTGCCTATACCGATGGAGCGCTTGACGGAAAAACGAAAGAACTGCTGGGCTTAGTCGCTTCAATGGTGCTTCGATGCAATGACTGCATCGATTATCACATCCTTCAGTGTGTTGAGGCGGGATATACGGATGAGGAATTGTTTGAGGCCTTTAATGTTGCCTTGGTGGTTGGCGGAAGCATTTTAATCCCCCATTTGAGACACGCTGTTGAGACCCTGGATTTAAAACGTCAGGAAAAGTGAGGTTGGGGAACATCAAAAAAGGAGCGGTTTTGCCGCTCCTTTGCAATTGTGATGATTCTTATTTGATTATCCCGCCGGGCTTTCCCGAATATCCTCTATCTTTTGCACCAGAGGAAGGATTGCCTCTTCAAGTGTCTTTTTGTCAACATCTGAGATTTTGAAAGTCATTTTTCTGCTTTCCGAATCTTCTCCCAGGAAAGTCCCGAGAGCGGTGATGTTTCCGCCGATATCAAAGATTTTCTGCGCCAGTTGCGCCAGGACGCCAGGCTGGTCTGCCACCAAAACGGTGAGCCTGATGCCGTGCTCGTAAGACCCCATCAGTTCAAGGAAAATTTTGAAGACATCTTTTTCCGTGATCATGCCGACCAATTTGTCGCCCCGCATCACCGGAAGCCCGGAGATACCTTCTTCGGCCATGATTTTCGCGGCCTCTTCAAAGGTTGTGTCTTCTGTTACGGTAAAGACATTCGGGGTCATCAACTTCTTGATGGTGATCTTTCGAAGCATATCTCGCTGTTCCCAAATGCTTAGTGTCGTTGCTTCGGATGGGTGCTCCTTTAAGAGCTGCCTTTCTGAAACAATACCAATCAATTTTCCGCGGTTATCCACAACCGGAAGCCTTCTAACGCGTTCATGGTGCATTATGTTTAACGCTTCTTCCATAGGAGTATCAGGGTGAACCGTAATCACTGGGCTTGACATTCGATTTCCAACGAGCATTTCACATCTCCTTGTGTTGAGGATTTATTAATATCTGTTTTAATTTTACAACAATCTTGTGCAGGATACAGTTAATTGTGGGAGTTTTTGAGGGAAATTTAATGAAATTCCTACATTACAAGCCATGGTTTTGCATTGTGTTATAACGAGGAAAAAATACGGTCCAGGCGGATTAGAAATTGTGCGGGGATTGTGGAGGTAAGCAACTGCAACAAGGACTCTTTAGAAACCGGTAAATGGTCAAGATATCTTTTGGCGTGTTTTCTGAACCGGACCAGACCATCTTCCGCGCCATAAAATTCGATAGAGAGGTTGAAATGTGTTTGAATGACCTTATAGATTTCTTGAGAAGGAATATTTTCTTTATTAATTTTTTGAAAAAGCCAGGGATTCCCAATGGCTGCCCTGCCTATCATTACAGCGTCACATTGGGTGTGCCGCAGCATTTTTTCGATATCTTCAACGGATTGGACATCTCCATTCCCGATCACTGGAATGGAGAGCGCGTTTTTTAAGGCTGCAATGGCATCCCAATTGGCTTTACCACGATACCCCTGTTCTTTCGTGCGGCCATGGACTGCTATGAGGTCCGCGCCGCACTCTTCGATAAGTTTCCCGATTTCCAGAAAGTTTTTTTGCTCTTCATCCCACCCAAGACGAATCTTTGCGGTGACCGGGATGGACAAATGGCTTTTTAAAGAGGTTATGATCCGAGCAATTCTTTCGGGGGATTGGAGCAGGCCTGCACCTGCGCCGCGCCGTGAGACCCGTTTCACTGAACATCCCATATTCACATCGATGGCATCCGGATGAAAGGACATCAATTTTTCTGCGGCCGACAGAATGCGGTCCGGCTCATCATCATAAATTTGATAAATTATGGGGCGTTCTGTTTCGGAGAACGAGAGTTGGTGGTCAAGATTTTGTGAGTTTGTGAAGACTTCTTGTGCGTTAATAAATTCGGAATAGCTTATGGCGGATCCAAAAGCACGGGCAATCCTGCGGTATGGAGAATCGGAAAGTCCATCCATAGGGGCCAGTACCACATTCCCTTTAACTGGAATGTTACCGAGAAAAAAAACAGGGGTTTCGGTTTTTGGAGTCATCGTTTTTAATTCTTCGTTTCGTATTTGCAGCTAAATTGTATCACCCGTTAAAAAATCTCTTCTAGATGAAGAGATTTTTTAAGGGGCTGTCCAAAAAGGGCAGCCTCTTTTGCATTAAATGCAAGAAATTCGTGTTTTAGCTGGTAAAAATAAAAAAAGAAAAAGTAACAATAGCTATTGAGCTGCTACTTTGGCAATATTGTGGGCGATACAGAGGATCCC
>JAHDQE010000105.1 GCA_018433975.1 Ornatilinea sp.
TCCCGACGGCTTTCGGGATGCACAAAAGTCTGCACATATTTCTCGAACGGGAGTTCGTACCCTCCCATCTCTGCCGCCGAAGTGCGGTACAGGGCATAATACTGGTCATTGGCCTGAATGACTTGCCGCTCAAAATCAATTTCCCAATTACACATGTCGGAGATCTTCAAGGCTTCGGCCAGTTTTTCCTCCGATTTTTGAATTTCAGCATACTGCCGCGCGTTTTGGATAGCTACCGCAATCTGAGAAGCCAGGATGGATTGGACCTTTACATCCTGGTCCGTGAAATAGTCAACCTGATCAGACTGAACATCCAGCACGCCGATCAACTGGTCTCCGACTAACAGGGGCACGGCTACTTCTGATTTGGTGTTGGGCAGTAAGGGGTGTGGTAAATGATGCGTCACCAGCCTGACATTGTTCACTCTCACACCCTGGCGGGAGTTGCCGGCCTGCGCTACAAGAGATCGTGTTGCGTTCAAGGGAATTGTGCGGTTTTCTGCCACCATCCGTTTTCCAATTTCTCCGGCGCCAGAAGCAAGCACCAAATTCTCCCCGGCATCATCCAGCAGGTAGACATGAGCGTGGTACAGGCCAAACCGTTCTTTGGTTAAATCCACAACCCGTTGAAGCATCGGAGTGAGTTCCAGTATGGTTGAAATCGCAGTGGATACTTCCGTTACCGTCTCCAGCTCACGCGCCCGCCGCTCCAATTGGACCTGTGTTTCCACCCGATCCGTAACATCCATGTGAGAACCCGCCATTCGCAGCGCTTTACCTTCATCATTCCAGGTCGCTGCCGCACGGGTCAGGATCCAGCGGTAAGTGCCGTTTTTATGGCGGAAACGGAATTCCGTTTCAAAAATGGGCTGTTTGCCGGCAATATAGGCTTTAATCATTGAGAGCACCCGGTCACGGTCTGCCGGATGAATCGTTTTTTCAAACGCGTTAAAAGTGTTCGGGAATTCTTCGTCGCGGTAACCAATCATCTCTTTCCACCGGGGAGAGAAATAAACTTTATTGGTCACCAGATCCCAATCCCAAAGGCCATCATTTGCACCTTTGGCTGCCAATTCAAAGCGTTCCCGGCTTCTCCGGACAGCCCGTTCAGCCTGCTTCCTTTCGGAGATGTCAACAATGGTCACCAGCACTCGCGACCAGTCATACTCATGTCCGGGCGCAATCGCCAGCCTCAAAAGGGCTTCCATTCTTGCACCGGTAAAACGGCGCTGCACAATTTCCGCCTCAAACTCTGTTTTCCCTTCCGCAAGAGCAATGAATTCTTCCTGCATAACCCCCAGAGATTCTTGCGGCAGAATCTGGCTTAGCCCTTTATAAAAAGCTTTCTTGGTACCGGATTGATAGAGCGTTACGGTAGCCTCATTTACATCCAGAACTTTAATCAGGCTGATGCATTTCAGCACTGCATTTGTGTTTCCGGTAAAAAACTTGCGGAAGTCATGCACCCCGGACTGCTTCAGCCGCTCAAAATACTCTTTTACCTGTGAAAAATCTTCTTCCCAAATCGGAACCGGCGAGTTTTCAAAAAGCCCGCGGTAACGTCGTTCGCTCACCATTCCCGGGAATACTCCGGAAGTTGTCTTCAGTTCTTGAGTTCCCAAAGACCAACGCAGTTGAGTAAGTTCCTCACGGGCATGCTTGAGTTCCTCAATCAATTCTTCTCGAGTTTTTTCATCTGACAACATCGTCATTCCTTCGCAACCCGGCTGTATACAGCTTCTTCATCTGAGAATATATTGGTTAATGCAACAATCGTTCCACAATTCAGGTACACGACTATGGTGAAACCGTCAAACAGCTTAATGGGATAACTCTTTGAGCAGTCTACCACGGCCCAAAGAAATCTGGACAAACCCCACATTAAATATCAGAAAAACGGGGTTAAAAAGACAACACCGTTTTAGAAAACCATTAATGCATCTATTAAAAGTTATCAGATTCATTAACCAGTGTCAACGTGAATTCGCTTCCAACCAGCAATGTGGAATGCCCTGTAAAGAAATTGCAAAGTTCCCCGGCTTTTCGAAATTTTAAATCAGCCTTCCCGTCCGGAGAGCCGCTTATATACATTCCGCCATGCCACAGTCGGATGAGCAGGCGGAATATTTTTATGCTCGTCCTTGCTGAGATTAAACGCCAGATTTTCGAACAAACCGGTGAGTGCCACGTTTGAACTGCCGTAAAGAAGCGGCTTCCCCACGTTCACTGCCCGGACAAAATCTGCAGAAGCGTAAGGCACCACCAGAGAAATTGGCATGCGCAGGGCCTCTTCAATTTTCTTCCGATTCAAGCCGCCGTTCTCGAAAACATTATTCAATACCAGTTTGATTTTCGTTTCATCATATCCCAGCTTGCGATAGGTATCCAACGCTACCGCTGCCGCCCGGATGGAGGCCATTTCAGGAGCCAGAATCATCAAAATAATATTTGCCGAATCCAGCACATTCACAGCAACATCACTGAAGTCATGCGGGAGGTCTACCACAATATATTCGTTGGTCCCTCGCAACAGGTTGAGCGCCGAACGCAAAAGATCCGCCGTGATCATCTCCGCATCGCTGGGTAAAGTGGGCCCGGTGATGAAATTCAGGCCATTTTTATGCTGTCCAATGACGGTGTTCAAAACGGCATGATCCAGGTCAGCCGGAGCAATATTCCATAAATCAGCCCAGGTCCGTTTAAGAGGTGCGTTCAGCATCAAAGCCACCTGCCCCGCCGTCAGGACCGCATCCACTAACAGGGTGGGGCTCCGCCAGATCTCCCATAGACCGATCGCCAGGTTCACCGCCACGCTGGATGTCCCAACCCCTCCCCGAAGGCTGTGGACGGCAATGGTCTGTGCTTCCGAGATTTTATCTTTTTCGCGTTCCCAATAGACCTGGTTGATCTCTGCCCGTTTCAAGAGAACACCCAGGCGGGCAATCAATTCTTCCGGCTCAAACGGTTTGCTCATATAATCATCCGCGCCGGATTCAAAAGCCGCCAGTTTATCCCCCAGCTCTGCCTTGCTTGTCAGGACCAGGACGGGCAAATACATGAATCGGGGATTTTTACGCAAACGCCGAACCACTTCATAACCATCCATCCCCGGCATCATCACATCCGTAATAATCACATCGGGCTCAATTGCAGAGGCGGCATTCAAACCCTGCATCCCCTCAAAGGCAAAACTTATTTCATAACCCAGGGGTTTCAGGGCATGTTCGATCATTTTATGGTAAAGCGGTTCGTCATCAATTGCCAGAATACGAGGCATTCAATTCACTCCTGTAGCAGTAAATAAAGACCCAATAAATTGCTATTAACCATTTAACCTTTGATTGAGGAAAAATGCAAGTCCCCCTAAAGAACTCCGATTACATTAACTACCTGATCAGATTCGAATAATAAGATCGAATTGCCTGTACTTCCTGATCAATCGAAGCAACGGTATGAGAAATATTCTCAAATTGCCGCTCGCGACTCTGCACTTCCAGATAAACGACCAGATCAGAAAGCTTGCGCGCGCTGAAATTTTCTGCCACGCCCTTTAAATTATGTGCTTCAAGTGCGAGAGTCTGCACATCTTTTGCCCTGGCCGCTTGCCGCAGTTCATCCAGTTTCTGAGGCATTGCGTTGAGAAAAGCCCCCATCATCTCCAGATAGAACTGCTGGTCATTGCTGAACCGCGGCAGCGCAGCTCGTATATTGATCGGCGCATGCGGGTCGAAAGGAATGGGAACGGCATCCACTTCCTTCGAAGCCACCTCTTTGTTGGACTTTCCAACGCTCCGTCCCCACTCTTGCAGCAGCTTGAAAAGCTGGACAGGGTCAAGCGGCTTGGGAAGGTAATCGTCCATGCCTGCTTCCAGACAGCGCTCGGCATCTCCCTTCATGGCATGAGCTGTCATCGCGATAATAGGAATATGCGCATCTTCCCGCTCAAGTGAACGGATCATCTGTGTGGCTTCCAACCCATCCATCTCGGGCATTTGAACGTCCATCAAAATCATACTGCAGCGGCCCTGTTTAAAAGCTTCTACCGCCTGCCGGCCATTGGAAACAGACGTCACGGAATATCCCCGTTTTCGCAAAAGGGTTTCACCCACCTGCCGGTTGATAGGATTATCTTCAACCAGAAGAATTTCAATGTCTTCTCGTTTTCCGGATTGGTCTTGCGAATCAAATTGTCGTTTGTGCTGCTGCCGCGCACTGCTTTTCCGACCAAAAGCCTCATTGATCGCGTCAAATAACTGCATTTGTTTGACAGGTTTATAAATACAGGCAGAACTGCCCATTTCAAGCAATCGATGAGGGTCCGTCTGGTGTCCCAAAGAGGTCAGAATAACGACTTTTACGTTCTTGAGAAGCGACTCTTCCCGGATTGCCCGCAGGGTGTCAGCGCCATCCATCCCCGGCATTTGCATATCGAGCAGCACCAGGTCAAAAGGATCATGTTCCAACACTGCCTCTAACAACATTGGAACCGCCCCTTTGCCATCCGGAATTGCACAGACGCTGCTGCCAAGGTTTTCCATCATGCGGGTAAGCATCATCCGGTTGGCGATACTATCATCCACAACCAGCACCCTCAGGCCCTGAAAATTGATCCGCTGGCGCAGGAAATCCTCCACGGAAGACTCGGACTGCTTTTCAAATTGGATTGTGAACCAAAAAGTACTGCCTTTGCCCAATTCGCTCTCCACGCCGATCTCTCCGTCCATCATTTTGACCAATTGTTTGGAAATCGCCAGGCCCAAACCGGTCCCTCCATAGCGGCGGGAAACCGAATTATCTGCCTGAGTAAAGCGTTCAAATATAGCAAGCTGCCGGTCTTCCGAAATGCCGATCCCGGTATCCGAAACCTTGAACCGCAAAACTGCCATATTGCTGGTCTCTTCCACAGGTTCCACGCAGATGGAAACATCCCCGGTTTCAGTAAACTTGATGGCATTCCCGATCAGATTAGAAAGAATCTGGCGCAAACGTCCCGGATCCCCCTTAAGCAATGGCGGGGTATTCTTTGCAATTTCGGAAACCAGTTCCAACCCCTTTGATTCAGCACGGTTGGCAAGCATCTGCACAACACCTTCCACCACCATGCGGAGATCAAAATCAACCGATTCCAGATCAAGCTGACCGGCTTCAATTTTAGAAAAATCCAGAATATCATTTAAAACACTCATCAGGGCATCCGCACTTTCCCGTGCACCCATCAGAAAGTCAAACTGCTCGCCGTTCATCTCGGTGTCCAGCAGCAGATCAATCATCCCCACAATCCCATTCATCGGGGTGCGGATTTCATGGCTCATGTTTGCCAGGAATTCACTCTTGGCATAGTCTGCCTGCTCCGCCGCTCTGCGCGCTTCTATCAGCTCGGTAATATCATGGAACATGACCAGCGCGCCCACCATCAGACCTTCTACCATAACTGGAACACCCAACATTTCCACATCTACAGACTGGGCATCCTTTCGCTGTAGTTCGCCGATATATTGAGCCGGTTTTCCATCCAAAATCCGCCGGGTAAGGGTGTTCTTTTTACCGCCACTGGACCGAAAAGAAAGGATTTTATCCAGATCACAGCCCAGAACCTCCTCTTTGGGGTATCCAAACAACCGCTCAAACGCCGGATTATAAGAGGTAATGCCACCATCCAGGTCCAGGGTAACGATAGCCACAGGGCTGTTGCTGACCAGCGCTTCCAGGTGCTCTTTCTGCTGCCGGATGGTCGATTCGGCTTCTTTACGATCGGAAATATCCCGGATAATATAAATTTCTCCCCGCAGGTCATCCCCCAGATGAATTGGATAATTGGTAATATCAAACCACCCGTCTCTCCCGGGGATGGTCGTTTCTCCCATAAATTCCTGAAAATCCCCCTTATTCCTCATTTCTTCTGGAAGTATTACATCTTCAATGTAAGACCCGATAAGGTGTTCAAAACTTCCTCCCAGCCACCGGGTGGCGGCCAGATTCAAACGGACGATATTCCCATCTCCATCGGCCACGATGATGGCGTCTTTCACAGCATCAAACGTTGCTTCCCATTCTCTTTTGCCCCGGCTGATAATTTTCTCCAGTCGGTTCCGGTCCAGATTTTCCTGCTGGAGCGCTTTATTGTCCTGGACCAGTTGATCCATTCGGCTTTCCAGATCTTTCTGGTAACCATCGCGGTCTTTTCCCAGAATCGCTCCCACCAATCCTAAAACAACCGGTGGCAGCAGCACAGACCAGAATAAATTATGAATGGTGAACGTTTTCCAAAGCCCCGTCCAGTTCACCGGAGAACTATCATTGATCACGCTAAACAGTAAATTAGCAGCGGAAAATCCACAGCCTACCAAAAGGCCATACAGCGCATATTGTTTTTGATACCTATCGTTAAGGTGCATTGAATCTGTCATTGTTCCCCCAAGTCAGTTCGATCATTCAATCATTGCTCCGACTTGTTGTGATGAGGTGAATATTCCTCGGAGGATCAAGTGCCCTTTAAAACAATATAAACGGGGCCCCGCTTTGATTCACCTTTGTGTCCCATGATTTAAATCATTATACAATAAAAGCCTTGCATTCCTTCGGACTAAATTCGGACAGCAATCAGTCTGCAAAACGTGTCCTTAAGCCGCCTCCACCGGCAGTCCGGCAGCAGCCGGGATGTATTCACGCCTTACCCAGCCGCGTTCCCAATACCTCAACCTCTTGTAAATTAAATTGAAAAAGCTATATAATGCCAAAGGATATTTTTACTGCCTTAATTCAGCTCAGCTTTCCCAATCCGGGAACTTTTATTCGTTAGGCATCGTTAAAGATGAAAATTGGATGAAATATTCCATTTATTTCTGTGCGCATGCAGAAAATCCAAAATATTCAGAACTTGAGGATCGTCACACCAGGAGCATTGAATATGTCTGAAAACCTTAACTTTGAAGAACCACTCTCTCTAAATGAGAATGAGACGCTTGAACATCCTGCTAAACGCTTTCGGTTCAACTGGATTCTGCCAGTGTTACTTCACCCCAAAAAAGCATTCGCCGAAATCACATCCCAGAACCAGGCGGTATGGTTAACACCCCTTCTTCTATTAAGTCTGTTAATCGTCTTGAATGTACTGGCAGCGGGCTCCGCGCAGGCTGCTACCTCGTCGGTGGGTCAGGTGACTCCCCCTGATTATGAATACTATTCACCGCAGATGCAGGACCAATTCACCGAGGCCATGCAAGCCACTACCGACCCGGTGTTTGTCTATATTTTTCCACTGTTAACCCGTCTGGCAGGGTTATGGCTGGGCTGGTTAGTGCTGGGCAGCGGAATCCACCTGCTCCTCACCCTGTTAGGGGGGCGTGGTGATACCGGCATTACCATCAATGTAGCCGCATGGGCCACATTGCCGCTTGGACTGCGCGAACTGATCCGTACAGCGGCAGTGCTGATTTCCCATCAGTCCATCCAAAATCCCGGTCTTTCCGGATTTGCCCCGGTTAACGGGAGCGGTCTGGCACTATTTCTGAGCGCATTTTTAAGCCTGATTGATATCTATTTTATCTGGCAAATTATCCTGCTGGTCATAGGCTGCCGGCAGGCCAGCGAGCTTCCTCTCTCCAAAACCATTCTGGGGGTACTGGTGATCATTGTCCTGTTCTCGGGATTGCGGGCCCTGGTGGGCTTTGGCACTGCCCAGCTGGGCAGTATCGGCGCTTCCGGTACTTTCTTCTTCTAAACACGATACGGTCCCAATGACATCTTCTTTTATTGAAATCCACGCCCTGGATAAAACCTTTAACATGGGCAAGGTCCGCGTTCGCGCGTTGAACAAAGTGGATCTGAGCGTAGCAGAAAATGCTTTCTGCCTGATCATGGGCCCTTCCGGTTCTGGTAAAAGTACTTTGCTGAACCTGATTGGAGGTCTGGATCGCCCCACCGCCGGAACGATCCGGGTCGGCGAGGATCACCTTGAAAAATTGGACGAAAATGCTCTGGCCGTTTTCCGCCGGAAGCAAGTCGGCTTTATCTTTCAAACCTTCAACCTGATCCCAAGCATGACTGCCCTTGAGAATGTAATCTTCCCGATGCGCTTCGCCCGGGTCCCCAACCAGAAGCGCAAAGAGACCGCTGTGCGGCTGCTGAAGCAGGTTGGGCTTTCTAACCGCGCATATCACAAACCTACTGAACTTTCCGGCGGACAGCAGCAGCGCGTTTCCGTTGCCCGTGCTTTGGTCAACCGGCCCCAATTGATCCTGGCGGATGAACCCACCGGGAATCTGGATACGGCCAGCGGAGAGAGCATCATGGAACTGCTGAGCGAACTGCACCAATCAGGCACTACCATCGTGATGGTTACCCACGACCCCCGCCTGATTCCTTATGCCACCCGGGTAGTTGAAATCCTGGATGGAAAAATCGTCAATGACTCATCACCCGAGTCAACTAACCCAACTATATCTGATCCCAAAAAACAACAGGAGCAGAACGAATGAAAATACGACGCAAACCGCTTCAACTTTTATTGATTCTGATGATCCTGGCAACTCCAATTTCCAATGTTGCTGCGCAGGATACTCTGGCAGTGACCGGAGTCTCCCCCAACGCTGTTCAGAACCATGTTGCCAATACACTCACAGTCAGCGGCAGTGGTTTTGTGGATGGGGCCGTGGTGCGGGTCAACAGCACCAACCTTTCCACCACCTTTGTTAACCAAAACTCATTGACCGCGCAGCTTCCGGCAGGTTTCCCGGCCGGGGTCTATACGATCACAGTAATCAACCCCGATACGACTCAAGCAGAACTCGCGAATGCGCTCACGGTTTCTGCACCGACACCTACACCGACAGCCACCACCGCACCGTCAGCCACCCCCACGGAAGAAGCTACCGCCGCACCCTCTTATGAACGGCCGGTGATCGTGATCGAATCATACAGTACCGACCCGGCTTCCCTGACCATTGGTGAAGAGTTTGATCTGCGCATCAACCTGGAAAACCGCGGACAGACCAAAGCAACCAATGTGATCGTTTCCTTTTCTGCCGGAGATTTTCTACCATTGGGCTCAGGAAATGTCGCCACAGTTGGCGCACTGGGTTCCGGCAAAGAGAAAGAACTGACGCAAAATATGATCGTCAACAACGCTATCAGCAGCTTCAATAATACGCCTTACCAGATTACCATCAACTATTCGGACGAACAGGGAACCGCCTATTCCGAGACTTTCACCATCTCGTTGAACGTGGCTTATGCAGGGTATGGATACGCCACTGCCACACCCACCCCCAGCGCGGCAGATCGCCCACGTTTGGTGATTACCGGGTACGAAGTGGACGCAGAAATGCTCAAACCGGGCACGCAGTTCAACTTAAAAATTCAGGTATCCAACCTGGGCACGCAGGATGCCAACCAGGTGACCATGGTCTCCGGCGGTGCCTCAACGTCCACTTCCACAGACACGGATAATTCCCAGGCACCTGGAGAAATCTCCGGCTCAGGAGGAGATTTTACTAATTTCTCCCCTCTGGGGGTATCCAACATCCAGTCCCTGGGGCGTATCCCGGTTGGTGCCAGTGTGGAGGGCAACCAGCCGCTAATTGTGAACGTCTCCATCCAACCCGGTGCCTATTCCTTTAAAATTTCCTTCGTGTACACCGACCCCAATGGGAATTCCCGTATCGATGATCAGGTCATCACGCTCCTGGTTTTTTCACCGCCTGTAGTGGATGTCAATTTTTACCGGACAGCGGGGCCATTCTTCGTAGGGCAGCCCAATGTTCTCCCCATCCAGATTGTAAATCTGGGACGCAGCAGCATCGTGCTGGGGAATCTCACCGTGACCGCCCCCAACGCGCAGATTGAAAACAACACCATCCTGGTGGGGACGCTGGAAGCCGGTGGGTATTACACCCTGGATGCCACGCTTTTCCCCGAGCAGGCCGGTCGGATGGAATTGGAAATCAAAGTAGATTACACCGACGATTTTAACCAGCCACAAACCATTCATCTTGTACTGCCCATTGAGGTACAAGAAATGGAAATGACCGGTCCGGAGATGCTGCCAGGGGAAGACCCTGCCATGTCGCCTGATTTCATGATGATGCCGGAAAGCTCTCCGGAGACTTTCTTTCAAAAAGTATGGCGTTTCATTAAGGGATTAATTGGATTAGACAGCGGGCAAAAACAACCCGGCGCGGGGGATTATCCCCAGGAAATTTTCCCTGAGGAAATACCACCCGTCAAAGAAGAAATAATTGTACCGATTGGATAAGCGGTACACACTTTTGGACAATTAAGCTCATGAAATTTTTGGATTTACTCTCCATTATTGCGGGGAACCTTTCCCGTCGAAAGGGCAGAGTCGCGCTCACAGCCATTGGTGTTGTGATTGGCACGGCGGCGATTCTGGTGCTGGTTTCACTGGCAATGGGCCTTCAAAAAAGCGCCACGGCCAGCCTGTACGGCATCGGCGATCTGACCCTGATCAACGTCTCGCCCGGCTACAACATGGAAGAAGGCATGATGATCATGATGTCCAGTTCCATGGATAGCGGCCCGCAGACTCCCATCACGTCTAAATCTCTGGAAGATTTTGCCGCCATGGATGGTGTGGTAGCCGTCATCCCACGAGACTATCTGATGGGAGGCATCACACTTAAATACAACCGGCTGGAAGGCGGCAGTTCCGTTATGGGTGTTGACACAAAGGATTTAAGCATCCTCGGCGTAACGGCCAGCGAAGGGGTGCTCAACCTGGAACGCGGCACTGCAATCATCGGCAGTCAGGTTCCTTTGAATTTCTACAACCCCCGCATGCGCCCCGGAGAAGAGATGCCGGCCCCTCCTGAATTGATGGGAAAAACCATACGCGCAGAACTGACCAAATGGGACCAGGAAGGCACCCCCATCACCAAAACTATTCAACTTACGGTTGCAGGTGTGCTCGAAGAGTCCAGGGGGGAATCGGACTGGACCATCTATGTTCCTCTCGAAGACGTAACTGCCTGGAACGAATGGTTTCAGGGCAAGCGCATTAACCGGAATCGCGAGGGGTACAATAACGTCATCGTCAAAGTCGCCGACGTCAGCCAGACTCTGGATGTGTCCGACCAGATCAATGCCCTGGGCTACCAATCCTACACCCCACAATCCTTTGTGGAAGGCATCAACAGCTTTTATGTTGTGCTTCAGGTGATGTTTGGCGGAGTGGGTGCAATCGCTCTGCTGGTAGCCGCGATTGGGATTGCCAATACCATGGCTATGGCCATTTTAGAACGCACCCGGGAAATCGGCCTGATGAAAGCCGTGGGCGCGACCAACCGGGATGTCCTCTCGATCTTTCTGGGTGAGGCCGCCGGAATAGGCTTTATCGGCGGTCTGGGAGGGGCTTTAATCGGTTGGGCCGGCGGTCATATCATCCAGATCCTGGGCCTGGCATACATGGCACAGCAAGCTGCCGAAAGCGGCGGCGGCCCACCCTCGCTGTCGGTTTACACACCTTCATGGCTGGTTATTTTCGCCATCGTTTTTGCCACTCTGATCGGGCTGCTTTCCGGCATCTACCCCGCCTTACGGGCTGCAACTCTGGTCCCGGTAAAAGCCCTTAAGTACGAATAGAACCGCCCTCCTCATCCTTCAAATGCGCACCGGCCGATCCGGTTCCACATTTGAATGAAAAGCGACAGACCTCCGATTCGAAACCCATCGGAGGTCTGTCATTAAGGAGAAAAGATGTCCAGAGGCTGTGGTTTAACACAGCCTGCAGAAACCATATCATTAGATCATAACACAAAAGAATCGAAAAAGTTGCGATTTTTTTGAGATAAAGTTCACAGGTTGAGAATATGTTCTGTGTTGACTGAACCTATCAGCAAGATGTCGATTTATCCATTGCCATACAGCCGTCATAAAGGCACAAGAGATATAAATTGTTCTTTAAAACCAGGGACTATTATCTTAAGGATATCCTGGGCCGAAAAACTTCCGTCTATGAACGGAAGAGCCGGTCAAACCAAGCCCAGACGTTTTTGAGAGACCAGCAGCCAGGCAGCATCCATCCGCTCCAGACGTTTCTTTCTTAAATTCTCTTTGACAACCCAGCGGATATCCGGATCGGGAGAATCAAACCATTTTTCAAAAGCGGCTTTACCTATTTCGGGGCGAAATATAACAGCTACGCTCCAGCAATAGCCCAGCGCTTTCCGCAGTGTTTTAAATTCGGAGCATTTACGGTCCGGCTCGTTCAGCAGAGAAGCGGTCACCATTCCCAACACTTCCAACACCCCGAGTACATTTTCTTCATCCAGAATTTCCGGCTGGCAAAGCCCGGCAACCGCCGCGCGCCGCTCTAAAAGAGTACCCCGCCCCCACACATTCATCTCTTCCAGCAGCCGGTCCATATCCGCGCGCCCCAATTTTTCCAGCGCCATCACCACGGCTTCACGGGTACGCCATCTCGGATCCGAAGCATATCTGCGCAGCTCGGGAAGATACGCGAATTGACCTTCAGCCAGCAGCTTTCCCAACCCGGCCACCCCACATACACACAAAAACGACTCCGGCGTGTTTTCCGGAGCGCGGTCGGCAGTATACATTCTCAATTTTTCGAACCGGTCAGGGGTCCCTTCCGCAACCACCGCCGCCACTAACTCCAGGTTTCCCCGCGGCCCCGGCAGGTTGGATTCGGACATCAGATACTCTTCCCAATCCGTCAGAGATTTTAATGTCTCACGATAACGTTCCATTTTATTCATAGAAAAGCACACGCTTTCTTGATCGTGTTTGCAGCATCCTCACGGGTTCATTTCGATATCCGGCTCACCCAGAGCACTGATCTGTTTTTCATTCCGGTTATTCTCTTCAATATGCACAATGACCGGAACAAAGAAGCTGCTCACACCTACCCCAACACACAGAATGCCCGCCGTGAGATACCACACCTGCAACCCAAATGCATCACTGATGGGCCCGGCAACAGCCAGGCTGAAAGGAGAAGTAACCCACAGCAAACTCCCTATCAAAGACAACACCCGCCCCTGCATTTCCGGCGCAATCGTCTCCTGCTGGATCGCAATGAAAGGGCCGTCCACCATGGGGACCATCATTCCAATCCCAAAGCTGGAAATCAGCACCAACCAGAACATATCCGGCGGTGTCAGCCCAATCACAATAAAACCGACTCCCAGCACAATCATCCCCATCAGCGCCGTGAAAATCTTCCGGTGAAAACCACCCCAGGCACCCAGAATCAACCCGCCCAAAATAGCCCCTATTCCATTCAGCGCCTCAAGCAGGCTCAAATCCGCGGCCTGCCTTTGAAACGTCTCGCTCACCAACAACGGGAAAAGGGAAAAAGCCGGCGTCAGGGCAATTTTAAAGATCATCGCAGCACCAATAAAAGCCACAAGTCCTTTCCAGCCCCACAGATAACGCATCCCATCGCGCATATCCGCCCAAATACTGGGGGAATGTCCGGCAGAGATTTCCCGCTGCGGCTCAGGGATGGCCGTCCACAATAACGGCAGAATCGCCGCCAGCGCAGTCCCCACATCCACCATCATAACGGCCTGCAGGGGCATCATTTCCATGAAGAGCGCACCCAGCGGTGGGCCCGCGATATTGCGTATTCCCTGCATGGTTAAATTCAGACCTGCCACCCGAGCCAGATGTTTTTTAGGAACCATTAAAGCCGTTGAAGCTTCCATGGCAGGCCAGTGGAAACTGTTACCCACTGCCCGGATCAACATAGCCACATAAACATGCCAGACCTGCATCACTCCTGACCAAAACAAAACGGCCAGGCCGAGTGATACCAGTGCCACCACCCCATCCGCAACCACCATCACCCATCGGCGGTTCCAACGATCAATATATGCTCCGGCCAGCGGTGCCACGAAAATTTCCGGCAGGAGAGCAATCAAGGTGGCGGTCGCCAGCACGGTAGCCGAACCCGTAAGCTGTGTCAGCCACCAGATCAATGCAAACTGAGCAATCCGGCTTCCCAGCAGCGATACGGACTGCCCGGACCAGATTGTAAAAAAGGGGACTTTCCACTTTTCCGAATTCCACTCAGCATTCTTCATTGATAATTTCCTGCCAGTCTGACGATTTTCCCCCATCATAGAGCTTTGCGCCTTCTGGGAATAATAATAGTATACCCAATCAGCGGCTTCAAACCTGGCTTACAACCATATTAAAACCACCTTAAAAGGGAAGATACCCTTGCGGACAGTATTTTCAGCCTCCTAAAGAAGATCAAACGCCCGTCAAAGCTTAGCGGAGCTCTCTGATTCTTCATCCGCAGGGGACTCTCGTTCCACTTCTCCGGCACGAATCGCCAGTCTCTGCTGCTTTCGCGGGAGGAAATTCGGCACAGCTAAAGCTTCATGCAGGCTCACCGTCCCGTAGCGCCAACGGACATAAACCACAATCAGCACACTGCCCAACGTAATCGCTGCCAGCCCAACCAGGCCGGCCTCAGGTCCAAACGCTCCTCCGGTGAATAAACTCGGACCGCCCTGCTGAATTGTCAGAAAGCTGACTCCCTGTGTTATTCCACTGACAGGAAACCCGAACACATTCCCCTGAAAGAAATTCCAGGTAATGTGCAGCGCAATCGAGATTGCCAGTTCGCCGGTCAGAATATATCCCAATCCCAGCAAAATCCCGCCGAGAGCAATATCAAGGGTGCTTACCCAGGTCGTATTCGGATTACCGAGGTGAATCAATCCAAAAATAATTGAGGAGAGAATGAGACTGAGCAGGATCGCTGTTTTGGATGAGAGTCCCGGGATTTTCGCAAACCCTTCTGCCAGATTCCGCAGGGGATAACCACGGATGAACATCTCTTCTTGAATCCCAACGCTGATAAACTGCACAAATTGATAAAAGATTGCCAGCCAAAAAGGGAAACTGATGGCAGGAGTGGCAAAGGTCCCTGTGACGGCAATCCATCCTGCAGACCATTCTGTCAGAAAAATCAAACTCATTAAAAAAGCGCCCAGGGCCAAACCAAACCCAAAATCCAACCACCAATCCCGGTTCAGATGCAGGCCAAAATCCGAAAACGGCCGTCCATCCAGAAATCTCCCCACCAACCATATACTTCCCAGGATTGGGATCAATACGACGAACTGATTCAAAAACCGGAGAATTTCCAGCAGCGGCCAGTAAGCGCTGAGATGGCTCCCCAGGAATTGGGGCAAAATGATCATCACCGTTTTAAAGAAGCTATACAGAACGATCATCAAGGCAATTTGCAGCCCGATTCGCCACAACGCTCCAGGACGGCGTTCTTCAGAAATCCAGAATAATCTCTTAAACATCATTTCTCACCTTTGTTACCTTCTACAGCACAACGTGCAGACAATTTATAAAACTTAATGCCCCGCCTTCAAAAGGACAAAGGGGGCAGCACAAACCTTTAAAATAATATGATACCACTGCCCGTGATTCGGCAGCAGCGGCTTTTCAACGTAATTCGTTGTATTCTTAGGTGGATGTCCCTGACACGTCATTCCTTTTCAGGTTTCCGGATTCAGTTCTATCCCAGACCTTGATGAATGGCAATTACCGCCGCCTGCACTCTGTCATTAACCCCCAAACAGGAAAATATCCGTGAAACAATATTCTTAACCGTCCCCTCACTCAAGAAAAGTGTCTGGGCAATCTCACGGTTGGTTGCGCCGGTCGCAATTAACTTCAAAACATCCAGTTCACGCGGTGTAAGCTCTGCAATTCGATCTGTATATTCATCCTCCCGGGCCGGTTTCTGTCTGGCATCCGTCAACCGGATCAAATTGCCCGCGACAGATGGGGACAATTGAAAAACACCGCGGTACGCCATTCGGATTGCCTGCGCCAGGTCGCTTGCCAGCATATCTTTCAGCAAATACCCGACCGCTCCGGCTTTCAGAGACTTCACGATATACTCATCATCTTCCAGAGTGGTCAGCATTAGAAGGATCATCTCCGGTTGTTTGGATAAGATTTTCCCGGCGGCTTCAATCCCATCCATTACCGGCATCCGAATATCCATCAAAATGACATCCGGTTCAATTTCAGAGAAAATTTCCAGTGCCTGCGCGCCATCCTGCGCTGTACCCACCACCTTAATGCCGGGTTGGATGGCCAGCAGCGAAGCAATCCCCTCCCGTACCAACGCCTGGTCATCTACCACCATTACTTTTACGGTATCTTCCAAGCTTCCTCCCTTTAGGTGTAAAGCTGTTTAGGAATAACAATCTGGATTGTTGTCCCTTTATTCTTCCTCGATCTTATTTCCATCTCACCGCCTAACAGATCAATCCGTTCCCGCAAACCGCGCAATCCAAAGCTTCGGGTAGCATCCACCTTTTTAGGCGAGAAACCAATCCCATCGTCTTTGAGAATCAATTGTACCCGCTTCCTGTTGAAATGGATTGACAGCTCTGCTCCGCTGGCCTGAGCATGTTTTTGTACGTTTGTCAAACTCTCCTGGACCGCCTGGCGCAAAGTGACCAGCACCATGTCCGAATACCCTTCCTCGTCCCCCTGAACGGATAAGGTCACGGGGATTCCGTTTGCTTCAACCCCCTTTACCAATTTCTCAACCTCTTCCCGAAAAGAAACCCGGTCATCTTCCATCTCCCGCAGATTGTTCAGCGTCTGGCGCAGTTCTTTCATTGCCTCCGAAGTGGCTTCCTGAGCCTGCCGGATTGCAGTATCGCTCTCCTCGACATTAATTTCACGGTAAGCCACCGCTTTCTGGAGCTGGATATTCACCGCCACCAGATAATGCCCCAGGTTATCATGCAGGTCGCGCGAGATGCGGTTACGTTCATCCAGCTTAGCAAGCGAGGTGGAATGAGACGCATAATTATCCAACTCCCGGTATAGATCCAGATTACGCAGCCGGATCTTATCATCATGCTTTATCAAGCCCGCAAAGATCAGCATAAAAATCATATAAGCCATTTCTTCCAGCACGTTTATACCCAACACATTGGCTAAAGGCACAATGATTCCCATACTGAGCACCAGCGCTAAAACGGTTGGAACCATTCCAAAATAAAAATACAGCGCATATAGAACCACTGCAAATACCGGCAGAGTCGACAGGGTTACATCCGCCTGATAGATACCGGCGACGCAGATAATCCGTACTCCAACCAACAACAGACGGGTTGGCAGGATAAGGTGCCGTGGATAGAAGCGGCTTTCCAACCATTCGGTCAGGAACAAACCCAAAAATCCGCCACCCAAAAGCGCCCAATCATAAACCGTAAAAATTTCAATCAGCCCCTGGCTGAGAATCTTTTCCGCCAGCAGGATCAAGAGGATTAAAAGGAAAATCACTGCGACCGGATAACGCAAGGATTGTTCCAGATATTTAAGATTGATCCGCTTTGCCCGTTTTCTAAAAGCCTTCATCATCTGTCCAATAAAAATTATAAACCGCGAATATCGTTAACCATTTCCACTCAATTTAATATAGCACCGATTTCATTAAATTCAATTATCCGGAAGTCACGAATTAAGATCCATCTTTCACGTGTAATCTGTCCGGGAGAATTATCCAACCGGTCCCACAGGGAATGACCGGGCACACTACAAAGCCCAACCGGACTTGCCTATCATCAGAGCGACAAGAAAAATCCATCTCTCTGAAAGGCACAGTCATGAACCTGGAAAAAATCACTTTCAATCTTCATAAATTTCTGATCCGTGGATACGCCCGGACATTCCTGAATTATGACCTGTTGGTAGAAGAGCCGCTGCCCTCAGGCCCTAAAATTATCGCAGCCAATCACCCAACCACAACAGATCCATTTTTGCTCCCGTTAATCGGGAATGAACCCATCTATATGCTCATCACGGAGATGGCCTTTGAAGTGCCGGTATTCAGCAGCCTCCTGACGAGCGCCGGGCATATCCCCGTATCGAAAAACCATTCAGGAGAGCAGATCGTAGACGCAGCCGTTGCACGATTAAAACAGGGCGGGACCATCGGCCTCTTTCCGGAAGGTTCCCTGAGCCCATCCATTGGACAATTCTCCAGAACACGCACCGGGGCTGCCCGAATCGCAATCAAAAGCGGGGCTCCCATCATTCCTATAGGGATCCACCTCAGTGAAGGTGCTTACCTCCGGCGAACCATAAAAACATCTCACTATGAAAACACCGCACGCTGGGCTTACCGGGGCGACTACTACCTGACGGTTGGTAAAGCACTTCACTTCGATGGAGATGTTGAGGACCGTGAACATGTTCGCCGGGTCTCCGGCCAGATCATGGATGCAATTATCTCGCAGGCAGAGAAAAGCGCCCGGCGGATGCCCCTGAAACACATCCAATGGCAGTCGCTGCTTTCGCGTTTGCTGATGCAGAATATCTCCTGAATCCGCTGCAAGACGGACTCTATTCACCAAAATAAACAAGGAACTACACAAATGAATACAACAAATTACACTTTTCTGAATTTTGCAAAAAGAATTTATCCCAGACCAACGATCGTTTTTTCATCCGAGCTGGATCTTGGTGAGCCGGTAGTTTTCGTTGCCAACCACGAAAAGAATTATGGACCCAGTGTCATGCAATTGTTTTTCCCCATAAGCTACCGCCCCTGGATCATTAACCGGATGCTTGAACCCAAAGTATGCAGTGAATATATCCGGGAAGAGTTTTTCGAAGCCCGCCTGAAAATAGTCCCCCCCATCAGCGCATGGATTTCAAAGGGCATCGAACCCACTTTGCTCAAAGTCATGCACAGCACACGCCCCATCCCGGTTTACCGTCAGGATCCGCACCACATTGCACAAACTTTTAACGACAGCATTGATGCGCTGATGGCCGGGGAAAACCTCTTGATCTTCCCCGAAAACGGAGAAGTTGAACCTTATTCCAGCCGGGTCCGTCAATTTTTCAATGGCTTCATTTACCTGACAAAACTTTATTTTCGGAAGACCGAAAAGCGGTTATCCTTTGTTCCTGTAGCAATCAACCCGCATCAGCAAACCATCTGTGTCGGCAAAGCCGTCCGGTACAGGCCCGAAAGTGATTATAAAAACGAACAGAACCGGATCTGCCAGAACCTGATGGGACAAATTGATGCGCTCTACAATGTGCCCTGGCCGGCACCGAAGAAAATTTTTACGTTGGACCCGCTCCGGGAATCTTCGCAGCATACCGCATTGACACAATAATTAAACATAAAAGCGTGGAAAAGGCTCAATGCTCTTTCCACGCTTTACAGTTTGATCGTACTACATCGGGTTCACTACCCGCCCCATGAACAAGATTGTGCCCGTCTCATCACGAATCAGGAAGAGGAATGGATGATCAACGCGCATCTCGACCGGTTCTTCCACCGGCATCGCTTTGGCTTCCATGATGGCGGCGGTTGCGGCAGCAGCTTCGGTGCCTTCCTCATCTACGTCCACAAAAGCCTTGTGAATCACTTCGCTGATAAACAAATCATTCGTTTCGGTCATCCCGGAAAAATCAGCCGCCATCGAGAACGCATCCGACATCCCCATTGCACGAAGGGTATTACTCAGCGCAAACTCCGACTCAAAAGTAAACTTCGGCAGATACAGGTCCACTTTCACGGAAGACATCTTATCCAGAATGGCTTCCAGTTCAACGTCATCCAGCCCGGCTTCAAAATCCGAGAAACTTTCACGCTCCGGCAGCAGGACCACCATCGACATTTTGCCCCCTTCATACGGCAGTTCCACCGCCTGCCAACCCTCACCGGATGCGTAGCGGAAGTCTTCCGTCTGGTTCATCAACGGGACGGTCATCTCACTGCCATCCAACAGGGTAAAGGGCCGATCCTGAGTCATTGCGGCCTCAAATTGCCTGGCCCAGGCGGCATTGAAATAGATTGCGTTTGCCAACACCAAACGAGTCTCCGTACTCAATGCCCCCTGCGGGATCAAATCTTGAATCTTTTCCTTCGTCTGGTCGCTGACCCATTCATTGATCTGTAATCGTGCACCCTCCGTATTATGGATGTAATCAACCAGCCGCATCCCGGCGCCATAGTTCAGTGCCAACCGGTCCAGATATTCCTGACGAAAAGCATAATCTTTCTGACCCCACAACGAGTTAGCTACATTGAACTGGAACCCCTTCCCTATTCCATCCAGCGGATCCATCGCCCTGCTGGCCAATTCCTGATCAAGCGCGTTAAAGGCCGGGTGCAAGGCATCTTGTGAAAGCGTATAGTGCATCACTTTCGCCATTTCCGCTTCGGTTTGTCCGCCTGCACCGGCATAGACCATTGCCAACGCCAACGAGATGCTGTATGGGGAGTAAAACAAATTGCCAGTTCCTCCCCGTAACTGCTGGTAAAGATCCGTGGCAAAAACGGTATTCCCCGCAATTAATGCTTCCATATCCGGCTGCGGTACAACCGGGGCTTCCAGCCGCTTCACGGAAGACTGGACCACATCTGAACCGGTGGGTACCTCCACAATATCCTCCCGGGTTGGCTCCGGCGAATCCGTTATTGCTTCAACCGGAACTTTCGTCTTGATATCCGGCGAAGCATTTTGATCGACTGCCTGGCACGCGCTCAATCCCAGAATGGAAAACAACAAAATCCAATTCATCAGGTTTTTCATCAGATTCACCTCCAGGTTTAAGACGTTACAGGCAAGGTTCTGGTTCCAGAGCATAATTCCTGTTCAATTTTTCGCTCGACCAGCTCAACAATATTCTAACGGAGAATGTAACTTTTTTTCCGTTTCCGCATCCAAAAAACAGATAGATTTTAGAGAACAAATTACACGAAAAGAGAAAGACCCGTTATGACAACAGATCTCAAAAACAAAAAACAACCTCATGTCATCGTTTTTTCAACACCCACCTGCACTTACTGCAACGCAGCCAAAAAATATTTCCGATCACAGGGAATTAAGTTCCGTGATGTCGATGTGAGCCGCGACCCTGCTGCAGCCCGCGACATGGTTCGCCGTTCTCACCAACAGGGCGTCCCCGTGATCGACATTGGCGGAAGAATCATTGTTGGTTTTGATCGCCCCAAAATCGACCGGTTACTGGGATTGAGATAACCCACACATTCCACATATCTATAGGGTTTAGAAAAGTTCAACCTTTATAAAAACTTACCAAAACACACATTAATATTCAATTCAAAAAAGTTTTATCAGATATTAAGGAGATTTTTAAAAATGAGCGAGAAGGAAATTCGGATTGAACCTTTAGGCACCCGTGTCCTCATCAAACCCCTGGTGCAGGAAGACCGCACCGCTTCAGGTATCCTGCTTCCTGAAACAGCAAAAGAAAAACCGCAAACCGGACTGGTCGTTGCCGTTGGTGACGATGAAGATCTTCCTGTGAAGGTTAATGATAAGGTTCTGTTCCCCAAATATACCGGAACCGAGTTCAAATTTGATGGTGAGGATTTCCTGCTGATGGAAGGCAGTGATATCCTGGCCAGGATCAAGTCTTAGAAACATTAAATAAAATCTCAGCACCCCATTTGCTGAATATCTTATCTTACTCCTGCCTCTCTGTTCTGTGAAAAGGGGCTGTCCCAAAAGTAATTGGGACAGCCCCCAAAAAATTTAATATAATAGAGGGGATGAAAACACAAATCTTCAAACCATACACACAGAATCAACCCATGTTGTTGCCGCCGAATCTGGAAGAGATGATTCCGGAAA